>NZ_JBFUPO010000012.1:0-173186 GCF_041355295.1 Mesorhizobium sp. RCC_202 | reverse complement strand
CGTCGCAAGGAAGCTTCTCGTCGTCCTAAACGCCGTCATCCGAGATAAAAAAGCTTTCGCATGAACACAGTTGCCATGCCGGGATTCGGAAGCGCCGCAACGGCGCAGAATTTTGCTCCGCCGCACTCCACGGTAAGGTCGCGGCATGGATCCTCGGGTCTTCGCGACGGAGCTTCGCTCCTGCTCCGCCCGTGGATGACGAAGGCGGAGGGCTTCGGTCAATCTCTCGAGGCCCTAGCGATCCTTCACTGTCTCCATCGCCACGAAAGTCGAGGTCTGGGCGACATGGGGCAGGGCCGAGATGCGCTCGCCCAGAACGCGGCGATAGGCAGCGATGTCGGTGGTGCGAACCTTCAAGAGATAGTCGAAGCTCGACGCCATCATGTGGCATTGCTCGATCTCCGGAACGGTCTGGACGGCACGGTTGAAGGCATCGAGCGCGGCCGAGCGGGTGTCGGACAATTTCACCTGGACGAAGGCGACATGGCCTTCGCCCATGCGCTCGCGGTCGATGATGGCGCGGTAGCCCCTTATGTAGCCGTCCTTCTCCAGCCGCTTCACGCGCGCCTGCACCGGCGTTTTCGACAGGCCGACCTTGCCGGCCAGTTCCGACATGGAAAGCCGGCCGTCGCGCCCCAGCGACGACAGGATGTTACGGTCGATGCGGTCCAATTGGTCTTCGGTCATGGATATGGCAGCCGAAATGATAAGTCTAAGGCCTATATGATAGTTCAAATGGACTATCTTGTCGATTTCTTTGGACCGAGCGGAATTCGCAGCTGTGCTAGCTTGCGCCATTCGGTCGGGTGGCCGCCAGACCGCCCGCTAACGCTTGCTTTCATGGACCCGACATGCCGCTCGACGCCATCCGCCAGCAGATCCGCGCCAATTATTTGCCCGACGAAGACGAGGCGGTGAAGCGCCTGTCGGTGGCTGCGGGACTGTCGGCACAAGAGCGCAAGGCGATCTCGGCCCGCGCCGCCGATCTGGTGCGCGCGGTGCGCGGCTCGACCGACCCGCGGTTGATGGAAGTTTTTCTCTCGGCCTATGGCCTGTCCACCAAGGAAGGCGTGGCGCTGATGTGCCTGGCCGAGGCGCTGCTGCGCGTGCCCGACACCGAGACGATGGACGATCTGATCGCCGACAAGATCGCGCCGCATGACTGGTCAGCGCATTCGGGCGGTTCGAGCTCGATCTTCGTCAACGCCTCGACCTGGGCCTTGATGCTGACCGGACGTGTGCTGGACGAAGGCGAGGGCGGCATCGAAGGCACGCTGCGTTCGATGGTGCGCAGGTTGGGCGAGCCAGTCATCCGCAAGGCGGTGGCCGCCGCCATGCGCGAAATGGGCGAGCAGTTCGTGCTTGGACGTACCATCGCGGAAGCCGTCAAGCGCGGCCGGCCGATGACGCAGAAAGGCTATCTCTATTCCTTCGACATGCTGGGCGAGGCGGCGCGCACCGAAGCCGATGCGCTGCGCTATCTCAAGGCCTATGCCGACGCTATTTCGTCACTCGATTCCGGCTCGAATGGTCCTGACATCCGTTTCAACCACGGCATCTCGGTCAAGCTGTCGGCGCTGCATCCGCGCTATGAAGAGGCGCAGAAGGAAAAGATGCTGCCGGTGATGGCCGAGCGGCTGTTGTCGCTGGCGCTTGCCGCCCGGCATTCGCGCATGGGCCTCAACATCGATGCCGAGGAAGCCGACCGCCTCGACCTGTCGCTGGATGTCATCGAGCGCGTGCTGGCCGATCCGGAACTTGCCGGATGGGACGGTTTTGGCGTCGTCGTCCAGGCCTATGGCCCGCGCGCGGCCTTCGCCATCGACTGGCTCTATGCGCTGGCCAAGAAATACGACCGCAGGATCATGGTTCGGCTGGTCAAGGGCGCCTATTGGGACACCGAGATCAAGCGGGCGCAGACGCTCGGGCTGACCGGCTATCCGGTTTTCACCCGTAAGGCCAACACCGACGTTTCCTACGTGGCTTGCGCCAAGAAACTGCTGTCGATGACCGACCGTATCTACCCGCAATTCGCCACCCACAACGCGCATACGGTGGCCGCCATCCTGTCGATGGCGAAGGATCGCGATTCCTTCGAGTTCCAGCGCCTGCACGGCATGGGCGAGGCGCTGCATGAGACGGTGCGGAAGGCCGAAGGCACGCGCTGCCGCATCTATGCGCCGGTCGGCGCGCATTCCGATCTGCTCGCCTATCTGGTGCGCCGCTTGCTGGAGAACGGCGCCAACTCGTCCTTCGTCCACCAGCTGACCGACGACGAGGTCGAGCCGGAGGAGATCGCGCGCGATCCGCTGGAGGCGGTCGAAAACCAGGGCCCGGCCGCCAATCCGGCGATTGCACGCCCGGCTACGATCTTCGGGACCGGCAGGCGCAATTCCAAGGGGTTCGACATCACCGACCCGGTGACATTAGCGGCCATCGATAAAGCGAGAGCCGCGTTTGCGGCGGCGGATCTTTGGCACGCCAAGCCGATCACGCGCGCCGCCGGCTACGGCAAGCAGCGCCAGATCGTCAACCCGGCCAAGCCGGATGAGGTCGTCGGCACGGTGCATGAAGCGGCCGCCAAGCAGGTGGCGACCGCGGTGCGCATCGCGGTCGAGGCGCAACCGGCCTGGGCCAGGCGTCCGGTCGCCGAACGGGCCGCCATCCTCAACCGCGCCGCCGACCTCTACGAGGCCAATGCGGTCGAGTTCTTCGCTCTGGCCACCCGCGAGGCCGGCAAGTCGCTGGCCGACGGCGTCGCCGAGGTGCGCGAATCGGTCGACTTCCTGCGCTATTACGCGACTGAAGCCGCAAATGCCGAAGGTGGCACCGAAGCGCGCGGCGCCATCGTCTGTATCTCGCCGTGGAATTTCCCGCTGGCGATCTTCACCGGCCAGATCGCTGCGGCCCTCGTCACCGGCAATTCGGTGATCGCCAAACCGGCCGAGCAGACGCCGCTGATCGCCTTCCGCGCCGTCGAGATGCTGCGCGAGGCCGGCGTGCCGGAAGATGTCATCCAACTGCTGCCGGGCGACGGCCCGTCGGTCGGCGGACCGCTCACCGCCGACCCGCGCATTGCCGGCGTCTGCTTCACCGGCTCGACCGAGGTCGCCAAGCTGATCGAAAAACAACTGGCCGAGACTGCCGCGCCCGACGCCATGCTGATCGCCGAGACCGGCGGGCTCAACGCCATGATCGTCGATTCCACGGCGCTGCCCGAACAGGCGGTGCGCGATGTTCTGGCTTCCGCTTTCCAGAGCGCTGGCCAGCGCTGTTCGGCGTTGCGTGTGCTCTATGTCCAGAAGGACGTCGAAAAGAAGATGCTGGAGATGCTGAAGGGCGCCATGGAAGCGCTCAACATCGGCAATCCTTGGGCAATCTCGACCGATGTCGGTCCGGTCATCGACGACGAGGCGCAAACCTCGATCAGCGACTATTGCAAGAAGAAGGGGCTGGAGGGTCGGCTTATCGCCAAGCTCGAAGCGCCGGCAACCGGCCGTTTCGTCGCGCCGCATGTCTTCCGCGTCAAAGGCATCGAGGAGATGGAGCGCGAGGTGTTCGGCCCGGTGCTGCATGTAGCCACCTTCGACGCCGATGAGATCGACGCGGTGATCGCCGCCATCAACCGCAAGGGCTACGGCCTAACCTTCGGCCTGCACACCCGCATCGAAGGCCGAGTCCAGCACTTCGTCGACGGCATCCATGCCGGCAACATCTACGTCAACCGCAACCAGATCGGCGCCGTCGTCGGCTCGCAGCCATTCGGCGGCGAAGGCCTGTCGGGCACCGGGCCGAAGGCCGGCGGGCCGCATTATCTGCGCCGCTTCCGCAAGGGGCCGGAAGCCGGCACTGAAGTTGGCGAAGGCCACAAGGTGACGGCGACCGAGCTGGCCGACAATCTGCCGGATCCCGCGCTCGGCGGCTGGTCGACGCGGCCGGACCGTGTCGCGATCCTGCGAAAACATCTGCGCGGCAAGGGCGCTGCGGCGATTGCTGCCGCCGCCAGTCTCGATTTCGGTCAGGTCGACCTGCCCGGACCGACCGGCGAGGCCAACACGCTGTCGCTGTCGCCGCGTGGGCGGGTGTTGTGTCTCGGCCCGGATGCCGAGACTTTGCTCGCGCAGACAATCCAGGCACTGGCCGCCGGCAACGCGGTGTTGGCCGTGGCGCCGGGTGCGCCAGCTGCTCTTTCCGCATTGACCGGCAAGGGCCTACCGCTGGCGGCCATCGACGGCCGTCCCGATCCGGTCGAGGCGCGTTCGCTGCGCGTCGATGTGGTGGCCTTCTCCGGCACGCCGGAAGCGGCGCGCATCGTGCGCAAGGTCGTCGCGGACAGGACCGGGCCGATCGTGCCGCTGGTCAGCGAGGTGCTCAACCCAGCCGCCTATGCGCATGAGCGCGCCGTCTGCGTCGACACCACGGCCGCAGGCGGCAATGCCAGCCTGCTGGCTGCCGCCTAGGGCCAGGCTTTTCACTTGTCACCGGCTTCGGGCCGGTGCAAAGGGCAAGAGCCCGAAAAACCTTGGGCCTCAATCGGGGCAAGCTACGCATGCCAAGCACGACCGCGCCATTCGAGCTTCCTCGAGTGGGTGTTGTCATTACCTGTCACAACTATCGCGCCTATATCGAGAACGCGATCCGCTCGGTATTGGCGCAGACCTATCAGAAATGGGACTGCGTCATCGTCGACGATGCCTCGACGGATGGTTCGGCCGAACATGTGCGCCAGCTTCTCGAAACGATAGGCGACCCGCGCCTGCGTCTGCTGGTGCGGCCGCAAAATGGCGGCCAGCTTGCAACGTTCCGCGACGGTTTTGCCGCTGGCGATCAGCCATTCGTGGCGTTCCTCGATGCCGATGATGTCTGGCTGCCGAATTTTCTCGTCGCGCATCTGTCGGCCCATCTGAACACGATGCACCCGGTTTCGCTATCCAGTTCCGACGTCCTTCTGGTCGATCGCGACGGGGTCGTCCTCGGCGGTACCTACGTAACGATGCGCAAGCCACGTTCGCAGATGGACCCAGACGGTGTCGCCGTGCCACCCACCAGTCGGCTCGGCGAAATTGCCCCGGGCATCGCCTGTTCCACAGAATATCCGATCACCTACTTCGGGCCCAGAACCTCTGGCTGGATATGGGCGCCGACATCCTCGATGGTTTTCCGACGCGGAGCGCTGGAACCGGTTCTGGCCTTCCCGTTCCAGTCCCGCATGAGCACCGATTATCTTACGGCGACCTGCGCGCATATGGTGGCCGGCAGCTTGCTCCTGTCGGAATGTCTGGGCCTCTACCGCCTGCACGGGGCCAACGCCTCCACCAACGGTGCCTACGCGGGTGGACATGTCCAGCAGACACCGGCGTATAAAGCCAACAACATCAACTTGGGCGCCGACGTTCTCGACTATGTCCTGGCCAATGCCGAACGCCTCGACGCAATACACGGCAAAGGCTTCGTGTCGGAGGTGATCACGCATCATGTAAGGCGATTTGGCAGGCTGCTTGACGATCCACGTATCGTGCGCTTTCTCAGCCTAAAAAGCCGTTGGCGACGGTGGCGCAAGCGTTCCGTCCGGGATCTGCGGCGTTTGTTTGGCAAAGCCTAGGGCTGCGTGCGGCGCGCCACTTCACTTGATGCAGCAGAACGAGACTTCAGGCGGCCTGCGCGACGTTTCCATCGTCAGGCGCCTTCGACAACCGAAAAGCCTTCGAACTGCGGGTGGCCGAGATAGTGCACCTTCGAGCCGCCGGCATTGCGGTGCGCGGCGCGGAAATTCTCTGACTTCGTCCAAGCGACGAAATCATCCTGGCTTGCCCAGACGGTGTGCGAGGCAAACAGCGTGTAGCCCTCGGTCTCGTTGACCGGGCCGCGCAGCAGGTGGAATTCGCGGAAGCCTTTCATTTCGGCAAGGCTGGAATCGCGGTTCTTCCAGACATCCTCGAAGGCCTCCTCCGAGCCGTTCTGGACCTTGAAGCGGTTCATGGCGATGTACATTGGGTTCCTTTCATACGGGTGCTGATGGCTGGCGCCGTGGTTCGTTGCGTTTGTTCAAAATGGGCCGATTCCGATCTCGAACTCCAAACTCGGGCTTGCAGCCTGTGGCGGCATTGGAGGGAAGGGGGCAGCCTTGCGCACGATACCGAGCGCAGCCTTGTCGAAAACCGCCGATCCTGAGCTTTCCAGAATGCGCAGCTCATCGATGTTGCCCTTCCTGCCTACGACGAAGGCGACGACCGCGTTGTTACGCGCTGCCAGCTGCAAGGAAGGCGGGAGAGTCCGATTGACGCTGCCGAGTTTTGCAAAGACGTCGCCGCGATAGCTGTCTTCGGCGGAGGTGCCTGCCTCTTTCTGTTGTTTGCCCTTGCTGGCCGCTTGCGCCAAACGGTCCTGGCCGTCGGCCGTACCGCTCCTTCCACCGGCTTCTCTGACAGGAGCAGCCGCCGGTGCCGGCCTTGCCTGTGGTATCGGTGGCTGGTCCGGAACGGCGACAGGCATTTCGACGGCTTCGTGCTTGGGCGCCGGCTGTGCCGGCGTTTCGGTGTTGGTGATCGCATTCCGGGCAGCCACGCTTTGGCGGTCGGGGCGCGGGGTTGCCGCCACCAATATGTCCGGTGTCACCACGGATTGTTTGATCAGTTCCGACGAAGACTGCGCTTGCTGCTCCGGGGCCGGCTCGGGAACAGGTGCCACGGCTTCCTGCTCAGGCCGAGAAGGTTTTGTCGGGGGCACCGGCCTGGCTGCTTTGGCGGGCTTTGGTTTGGCAGGCTGGGGGTTGGGCACCAGGGTGACATTCACCGCCTGCGGGTTCTTATCCAGCGCGCTGCCGGCGACCTTGTCGCCGGTCTGGTCGCTGCCTTGCGACTCCATGGTGTCCTGGGAATCGGACTTGCCGGCATGCGAGATCAGAAAAGCCGCCGCCACCGCGGCATGGAGCACGCAGGAGATGGCGATAGCGGCTGTCCACTTGCCGCTTCCGGCAGATGGCCGCGCCGGCGCGAGCCGCTCGGCCGGCGCTATTGCCAGGTCGCTGCCGGCGTCGGGGAGGGGACTGATTTCCTGCATGTCGCGGGCGGAAAATTGCAGCGACGCGCGCAGAATTGTCAAATCAAGATCGTCTGCCCCAAACGGTAACAGACCGTAGTCGACCAGCGGCCCTGCCACGGTCACTCCCGGGAAAGCGGGATGCAGTCCCACCTCACACCCCGAAAGCGATGCCGGTCCTGGTCGAGGTCTTCAGGCCGCGCATGCAGGTCGCCGGCTCGACGCCGTTGCCGGCGCATTCGGTGGCGCTGTTGATCAGCACGCGACTGAGCTTGCCGCAATCGGCGCCGGCGAGATCGAAGCGCGTGACCTTGGTCCTGCCGGCCGGCAGATCCTTGAAGTCGAGCACCGTGAGGCGATCGACGACGCCCGCCTCGTTGAACAGCGCGATCTCGAACGCGGCCTTGGACAGGTCGGTGCCGAGCCCGTTGTTGACGACAAAGGTCAGCCGGCAGCCTTTGTCCGAAGGTTGCGCGGCGTTGAGCTCCAGGTCCAGGCTCGGAGCCGGCGCGGACTGGGCCCACGCCGGCGCCACGCCAAGCGACACCGCCAGCGCCGAGGTCAAGAGACGAAGCGATGCCGTCAGGTTCATGTTTGTCAGCCTCCGAAGCGCATGGTTGCCGCCAGCTTCAGCGTGACGCCAGGCTCGTAAACCACGGCGGTGGTGCTTCCGTTCAGCGGGTTGGTGTATTTGACGTCGAACAGATTATCGACGCGGAAGTCGACCTTGAGATTGTCGGTAGTCTGGTAGCTGGCGAAGGCATTGACCAATGTGTAGTTCTTGGCCACCGGATTGCCCTTCGGCTTGCCGTTGTACTGAACCTCGCCGCCAACCGTCAGCTTGTCCTCGAGAAAGCGGAAGCCAAGCTGTCCCGTCACTTGGGATGATGGAGCGGTGGCGAGATCGGCCCGCACGCCTTCATAGGAGATGGTGTGGCCATTGATGATCGAGGCCGACAGCCCGGCATAGCCCCAGCCGGCGTCGTAGACGCTTTCCAGCTCGAAGCCGTTGATCTTGGCCTTGGCGAAGTTCTGGTACTGGAAGCAGATCGGGATGCCCGGGCCGAACGGGCAGCCGCTGGTCGGGTCGAACGGCGATAGCGTCACGCCATCGGTGTAATCGTCGACATTGTTGTTGAAGTAGGCGGCCTTGAGCCGCAGTGCGTCGCCGGCCTCGACGATGTCGTTCTGCTTGTAGTTGATGCCGAACTCGACGGTCTTGCCGGTTTCGGGCTTGAGGTTCGGGTTGGGCAGGAACGGGAAACTGACGCCTGCCGGATGGTTGCCGCTGATCAGCGTCTCGGTCAGCGAAGGCGACCGGTAGCCCTCGGCATAGGTGCCGTAGAACTGCAGGCCGGCGAGGCCGGCGCTTTCGAAGGGCGAGACGCCGACGGTGATGCGCGGCGACACCCGGTCGCCGGAGGTTTCGTGCGTGTCATCCTTCAGGCTGTAATTGTCGTAGCGCAGGCCGGTGACGAGCTCGAGCCATTCCCAGGTCAGCTTGTCCTGGACGTAGCCGCCGGAGACGTTGCGCTTGCCGCCGGGCGTATAGAAGCTGTCGCCACCGGCCGTGCCGCCGGTGTCTACATTGTCGCCGACCCAGTCGCCGCCATAGGTCAATTCATGGGCGATGCCGGCGGTCTCGAAGCGCGAGGTATTCCAGATGTCGATGCCCGTCGTACCGACGTCGAAGGTGGAGGTCGAACCCGGTGGAAGCGCGACGGGCAGGCCGGTCACGGGATCGAAGCGGTTCTGCGGGACAAGCGTCGTCAGGCCGAGCTCGGTTCTGTTGTAGGAGGCGTTGATGTGGAGGTCGAGCCAGCTCTTGGCTTCGTCGGCGATGTTGTAGCGGGCGGTGAACGTGTTCGACTTCAAGTCCGCGTCGTTCGCCGGCACGCCGCCGCTGGTTTCGGTCCAGCCGTCTTTCGAACCGACCCAGCCAAGCTTCAGGTCGCTGTTTTCGCTCGGGCGGATCGTGGTCTTGAGCAGGCCGCTCAGCACGTCGAAACCGGTGCCGGCAACCGTGTCGCCATTGCCGTTTTTGTAGTTGTCGTAGTCGCGATAGACGATGTTGCCGAGAACGTCCCAATTGTCGTTGATCTTGTAGGCGCCGGTGGCGCTGGTGGTCCAGCCCTTGCCATTGCTCTCATAGCGCCCGGTCAGCGAGCCGGCCCATGTCTCGCCCGGCTTGAGGAAGTCCTCGGCGTCCTTGGTGTCGAAGAAGACGACGCCGCCAATGGCGCCGGAGCCATAGGTGTTGGCGACCGGGCCGCGGATCACGTCGACGGACTTGATCAGTTCGGGATCGACATAGAAGGTCGACTGCGTGCCGTGGTCCGAGCGCTGGAAGTCCTGCCTGGCACCGTCGACGATGACGGCGACGCGGCCGAAATCCTGCAGGCCTCGGATGTTGATGCTGGAGCTGACGCGGCGGGCGTCGGCCTGCACCGTGACACCTGGAACACCCAGCAGCATCTCGTTCGGCGTCGTCGCCATGCGCCGATCGAGCTGTTCCTGCCCGACATGGCTGGCTGAGGCCAGCGACTGGATCGCGCTTTCGCCGGTGCGGCTGATGATGAGAATCTTGTCGAGCAGGGTGACGTTGCCGGAAGGCTTCTCGTCGGTTTTCTTTTTCTGACCAGCATGCTGGCTGTTTGCCGGCTGCGCAGCCTGCTGTGCTTTTGCCGCTGGCGCGCCAAGAGCGACTGCCGCCGAACCGGCCATCAAGACGGCCATTGCCTTTGCCAACGATCGGAAGCCCGGGCCTACGCTATCGTCGCCCGTCCGTCCCCAAGTCACCAACCCCATGCCCCAACTCCAATTTCCAGGCTCGCAGCTGGCTGGCCGGGGGCTCGCTCGCATTTTTGATCGTGTCCGGCGTCTTAAATGTTGACTCATTTAGTCCGGTAATGCACTGACTAGTAAACATGATCATTCTAGTCAAGAAATGAATCGGCATTTACGTGAGGTCCGGCCACATGGCCGGCATAGGAAAGGGACCGACCCGATGAACACGCACAATCCCAACGATTTCCGCTATCGCGTTCGCCGTCCGGAAGACACGCAACTGCGTTACGAACGGGTGCCGCTGGCAGTGCGTACGCTCTCCAGCAACACGCTGTTCCAGGGCGAGCATGAGATCGGCATCGAGCATCACGGCGCCCTCTACCGCCTGAAGATCACCCGCCAGGGCAAACTGATCCTCAACAAGTGAGAGTCAGCAGGCGCTAGACGAGCAGACATCAGGCATTACAGGTGAGCGATATGGATGAGCGCGTGAGGCTGTCGCCGGAGGACATCCGGCGAGCGCGGGAAGACAATCCGCAAATGCGGGAGCGCGATCTCTCGGTGGAATTGGGCATTTCCGAAGCGGAGCTGGTCGCGGCGCATTGCGGCTTTGGCGTGGTGCGCGTCGAGCCGCGCGTCAACGACCTTTTGACCGGCCTCGAAGCAGTCGGCGAGGTGATGGCGCTGACACGCAACGAAAGCGCCGTGCATGAAAAGATCGGCGTCTACGACAAGGTCGTCACCGGCAACCACAACGCCATGGTTTTAGGCGAAAACATCGACCTGCGCATCTTCCCGAAGGTCTGGGCGCATGGCTTTGCCGTCGAGAAGCGCGACGGCGGCGAGATCCGCCGCAGCCTGCAGTTCTTCGATGCCGCGGGCGAGGCTGTGCACAAGGTGCATCTGCGGCCGGCGTCCAATCTCTATGCCTATCAGAAGCTGGTCGCGAGCCTCGAATCGTCGAACCAGGAACCGACCGTCGCGGTCTTCCCAAGTGCGGCCGATGGAGAGGGCGAAGGCCAGGGTTCGATTGCCTCGATCGACGATTTGCGCGACCGCTGGAGCCGCATGACCGACGTGCATCAGTTCTTCGGCATGCTGAAGACGCTGAAGCTCAGCCACCGCGAAGCAGTGCGCATGGTCGGCCAGGACTACGCCTGGCCGCTCGACAACGACGCCGTCGGCGCCATGTTCCGCCACGCTGCCGAAGGCGAGATGCCGATCATGTGCTTCGTGGGAAATCGCGGCTGCATCCAGATCCATTCCGGCCCGATCAAGGCGGTCAAGCCGATGGGGCCGTGGATCAACGTGCTCGACGAGACCTTCCACCTTCATCTCAGAACCGATCACATCCACGAGGTCTGGGCGGTGCGCAAACCGACCAAGGACGGCCATGTCACCTCGCTCGAGGTCTATGACGCCGATGGCGGCATGATCATCCAGTTCTTCGGAAAGCGCCACGAAGGCGAGAGCGAGCGCGAGGACTGGCGTTTTCTCGCCGAGAACCTGCCAAGCCCGACCGCTGCATAAGGTAAGACCCAATGCGTGTCCTATTCGACTTTCGCCCGGCGCTTGCGCCGTTGTTCGGCGTTCTCTTCGCTTTCACCGCGTTGCCCGCCGGCGCCAATGAAGGAACGGCCGTCTTTGCCGACACCTCGCGGATCGCTTCGATCGGCGGCTCGATCACCGAGGTCGTCTATGCGCTGGGGCAGGAGGGCCATCTCGTCGCCCGGGATTCGACCAGCACCTATCCGCAAGCCGCGCTGAAGCTGCCCGATGTCGGCTATATGCGCGCGCTGTCGCCGGAAGGCGTGCTGTCGGTCAATCCGTCTGGAATCCTCGCGTTGCATGGCAGCGGCCCGCGCGAAGCGATCGATGTGCTGAAGAAATCGAGCGTGCCCTTCATCGAAGTGCCCGAGCATTACAGCCATGAAGGCATCCTCGAAAAGATCCGCGTCGTCGGCAAGGCGCTTGACGTCGCCGCCAAGGCCGAGAAGCTCGCGACCGAGATGGATGCGAAGCTGACCGCGGTGGAAAAGCAGACGGCCTCGATCAAGGAGCGCAAGCGCATCCTGTTCGTGCTGTCGACGCAGGGCGGCAAGATCCTTGCCGCCGGCAGCGACAGCGCCGCCGACGGCATCATCAAGCTCGCCGGCGCGGTCAACGCGGTCGAGGGCTTCTCCGGCTACAAGTCGATGACGGACGAGGCGATCGCCACCGCCAGACCGGACGTCCTCCTGACCATGAAGAACGCCGGCCCGCCGATCTCCGAGGACGAGCTGTTCGCCAACCCGGCGATCGCCTCGACAGCGGCGGGCGCCGCCCGCAAGGTGATCACCATGGACGGCGGCTATCTGCTCGGCTTCGGCCCGCGTACCGCTGAAGCGGTCCACGATCTCGCCGTCTCGTTGTACGGCAACCAGGTTACGGACTGAGCGGCGATGGCCGAACAGTCTGTTGTTGGTGCCGCGGGCCGTGTGATGGCAGCCGATGGCGACCGCTCGACACGAGCAAGGTTTGTCATCCTGCTTCTATGCCTGGCGTTGGCGCTGTCCGTTTTGCTGTCGCTGACGTCGGGCGCTTCCGATGCCTCGGCCGTGCGCGTCATCCGCGACTGGTTCACCGGCGCCATGCCGGCGGATGCCGCACTTGCAGCGCGCGACCGGCTGATCGTCTATGACATCCGCATGCCGCGCGTCCTGCTCGGCGTGCTGATCGGCGCCGCGCTCGCTGTTTGCGGCGCGGTCATGCAGGGGCTGTTCCGTAATCCGCTTGCCGATCCCGGCCTGATCGGCGTTTCCGCCGGCTCGAGCCTAGGCGCGGTGGCGATCATCGTGCTCGGCACGACCTGGCTTGCGCCGGTCACGCTTGTGCTGGGCACGCTTGCGCTGCCGTTGGCCGCCTTCATTGGTGGTCTTGCGGTGACCTTCCTGCTCTATGCCATTGCGACACGGCAGGGCCAGACATCGGTCGCCACCATGCTGCTTGCCGGCATCGCCATCAGCGCTTTGGCCATGGCGCTGACCGGCGTCCTCATCTTCATGGCCGACGACCGGCAGTTGCGCGACCTGACGTTCTGGCAGCTCGGCTCGCTGGCCGGCGCGACATGGCCGAAGATCGCCACCGTCGGCCCGGTGATCGTGCTGGCATTGTCGGCGATGCCGTTCCTGTCGCGCGGCCTCAACGCGCTGGCGCTCGGCGAGGCGACCGCCGCCCATCTCGGCATTCCAGTGCAGCGGCTGAAATACACGGCCATCGTCGGCGTGTCGGCGGCGGTCGGCGCATCGGTCGCCGTCAGCGGCGGCATCGGCTTCATCGGCATCGTCGTGCCGCATGTCCTGCGGCTGGCAATCGGCCCGGACAATCGCTATTTGCTGCCGGCATCGGCCTTGCTCGGCGCCTCGATGCTGCTCCTCGCCGACGCCGTCGCCCGTACCATCGTAGCGCCGGCCGAGCTGCCGATCGGCATCGTCACCGCTGTCGCCGGCGCGCCGTTTTTCCTGTGGATCCTGCTGCGCAAGCGCGGCGTCGTCGATTTGTGAGGTGCCGATGATCGAAGCACGCGACATCTCGGTGGCGCTCGGCGGCAAGCGGATCGTGTCGCATGTCGATTTCGCCGCGCGTCCCGGTGAGGTCTCGGCCATTGTCGGGCCGAACGGCTCCGGCAAGACGACCTTGCTCAAGGCGCTGACCGGCGAGCTTTCCTATACCGGTACCGTGACGCTCAACGGCCGCGATCTGTCGGCCATGAAGCCGGTGGAGGCCGCGACGCTGCGCGCGGTGCTGCCGCAATCGACGATACTGTCCTTTCCGTTCACCGTGCGCGAGATCGTGCGGCTCGGGCTGATCGGCGGACGCGCCGGCGTGCTGCCCGGCGAGGATCAGCGCCTGCCGGAGCGGGCGCTGGCGCGGGTCGATCTCGACGGCTTTGCCGGCCGCTTCTACCAGGAACTGTCAGGCGGCGAGCAGCAGCGCGTGCAGCTTGCCCGCGTGCTTTGCCAGGTGTGGGCGCCGGTGCTGGAGGGGAGGCCGCGCTATCTTTTCCTCGACGAGCCGGTGTCCAGCCTCGACGTCAAGCACCAGCTGATCATCATGAACATCGCCCGCGACTTTGCCCGGCGCGGCGGCGGCGTGGTGGCGATCCTGCACGACCTCAATCTGACGGCCATGTATGCCGACCGGATTTTTGTGCTGCGTAACGGCGAGCTTGCCGCTGACGGCTCCCCGGCGGACGTACTGAATGACGAGCTGATCGAAAAGGTGTTCGACTGCCGGCTTAAGGTCGGCGCGCTGCCGTCAGGAAATGTGCCGTTCGTACTGCCGCAATCGGCCGCGTAGGCTTGGCGGCGAGCACGGTTTCCCGCCTTCGTCATCCACGGGCGAAGCGGACGCGGAGACCCGAGGATCCATGCCGTGACATCGGCCGAAGAATGCAGCGATCCAGAACGAGCGCTGGCGCCGACGCGGCTGGTTCTGGCTCGCCGCGGCGCTCGAACGTCACGGAATGGATTCTAGGGTCTGCGCTGCGTCGCTGCGCTCCTTGCTCCGCCCTAGAATGATGAAATCGAGGGTGGCGACGCACCCTGGGAACCCGGGAAGTTATGGGCGACGGCGTTCTCGAGAATCAAGCGCCGGGGCTCGATCAAGCCGCCGGGGCGCGCTGTTCCAGGAGGTCGATGCCGAGCAGGTGGCGCACGTTCGGGCGCGCCGCGACGAGATCGGCGATCGTGTAGCGGGACAGCACGGCGAAGAAGGCGTTGAGCGCCTCGCGCAGCGCCGAATTCAAGGCGCAGCTGTCGACCAGCGGGCATTCGGCGGCGTCGTTCTCGAAGCATTCGGCCATGGCGAAGCTCTCTTCGGTCACACGCACGACATCGAACAGATTGATCTGTTCGGCCGGGCGTCCAAGCCGCACGCCGCCGTTGCGGCCGCGCACCGTCTCGACCAGGCGGGCCTCGACCAGCGGCTGCAGGATCTTGAACAGGAACAGTTCCGACACCGAATAGGCGGCGGCGATCTCGGGGATGCGGCTCAGCCGTTCGGTGTTGGCGGCGCAATACATCAGAATGCGCATCGCATAGTTGGTCTGGCGCGTCAGCCGCATGGTATCCTCGCGAAACATTAGCTTGCGGCGAATATGGCCTATAGTTTGGAATAATTCCAGACTACAGCCGCGTAATGCTGAATTTACGCGTCAACTTTTTTCGCCCCAGATATCGGGAAGGCCGGAAACAGCGCCGCTGCCAGCAAATGTGCATTTCGGCAAGGCAGCCCCTAGATAGTCTCGCAAGACAAAGAGGAGCGGCCTGTCCATGTCCCAATCCGCCACGGCCCTGACGCCGGTGCGATTCGATACCGATGCGCAGGCAAAGCTATCGGCGCTGCGGCGCGTCAAATTCATCGCGGGCGCAGCACTCGCTCTTTGCGTTGCCGTGTTTGCGGCGGCAAAGTCCTTCCAGGGCGCCCATCCGTGGCTCGGCTTTGTCGCCGCCTTTGCCGAGGCGGCAACCATCGGCGGTCTGGCCGACTGGTATGCGGTGGTGGCGCTGTTCAGGCGGCCGCTCGGTCTGCCTATACCGCATACCGCCATCATTCCGGAAAACCAGCACCGCATCGCCGACAATCTCGGCCGTTTCATCGAAGCCAACTTCCTGGCCCCGGAGCCGGTCCGCGAAAAGCTCGCCGAGGTCGACTTCGCCGCTCTCGTCGCCGACTGGCTGGGCGACGCCGAACGCGCCGCCGGCCTGTCGCGATTCGTCGCCCGGCTGGTGCCGCAGACGCTGACGGCGGTGGAGCAATCCGGCTTGCGCGATTTCGTAACCAGCCGCATGCTGGAGCAGATCGAGAAGGTGCCGCTGGCGCCGCTCGCGGCCGACCTTCTGTCGGCGCTGACCGACGACCGCCGCCACCAGAAGCTGTTCGATGAATTCACCCGTGTCGTCGGGCGTTTCCTGAACGACGAACAGGCGCTCGAGACGATGCGCGAAAAGATCCGCGAGGAATTGCCCTCGCTGTTCAACCTGTTTCGCGCCGACGCCTATCTGTTGAAGAAGATCGTCGCCTCGGCCGGATCGTTGCTGGAGGAGGTGCGGGCCGATCCGGACCATCCGATGCGCGCCGAATTCGACCGCTTTGCGCTCTCCTTCATCGAAAAACTCAGGAATTCCAAGCAATATGCCAGGCGCGCCGAAAAGCTGAAGCGCGATTTCCTGGCTCGACCCGAGGTGAGGGCGCTGGCCGGCGATGCGTGGGCAAGCCTGCGGCTGTTCATCGAACAGGACGTCAATGCGCCCAAGTCGGTGATCCGCGAGCATCTCGCCAATATGTTCGTCGAAGTCGGCCGGCATCTGGCCGACGACGCCCAGATCAGGGCCGACATGAACCAGGGTTTCGTCGTCGCGCTGGCTTCCTTCGTCGAAAGCCAGAAAAGCGGCGTGTCGACATTCATCGCCGACCAGGTCAAGCGCTGGGATCTGGGTCAACTGACGCGGCTGATCGAGATCAACATCGGCAAGGACCTGCAATATATCCGCTTCAACGGCATGATCATCGGTGGGCTCGCGGGCCTGGCGCTTTATACGGCCGAGCGGCTGTTTCTCGTCAATTGACGTGGATCGACCGTGCACTATTCTCCATCAAGGGCGCCGCATGGCGGCTTAAAGGGAGGCACAGCATGGCAAAACAACCGGATTCCGACTCTTTTCTGGACATGTTCAGCAGGTTCGGCCGCGACCTCAAGCTGCCGAATGTCGACGTTCAGGCGATCCTCGACCATCATCGCAAGAACCTCGAGGCGCTCGAAAAATCGGCCAGGGCAAGTGCGGCCGGCGCGTCCTCGGTGCTGGCGCGGCAGCATGAGATGGTGCAGGACGCCATGCACGAGATCACCCGGATGGCGCAGAACTACCAGGCGCCCGGCAACCCACAGGATGTGATGGGCAAGCAGGCGGAATTTGCGCGCAGATCGTTCGAGACGACCCTGAAGAATGCCAGCGAAGTGGCTGACCTGGTGCGCAAATCCAGCACCGAATCGATCGAGATCCTGCGCGACCGGATCAGGGACGCGATGGCGGAAGTCCGCGCCGGCTACGGGAAGAAATAGCATACCCGGCGTTCCCGGCTCCAAATCGATGTCGAGGCCGACATGCAACCGACCTCAAGCGCCGCGCGTTCTCGGCTTGCCCTAAAAGCATCAACTCTACCGGCGAAAATTGCGGCCGCGAATTGACAGAACCCGGCGCTTCATGATCGGGGATGCAGGCAGGAGTGATGGGAAAGCAGGAATGACGGAAAAACGGCCGAAAACGCCGCCGACCTTCGAACAGTTGCGGGCGATGGCCGGGCACGAGCTCGGCGTCTCCGACTGGACGATTGTCGACCAGCGGCGCATCGACCAGTTCGCCGAATGCACGGGCGATCATCAGTGGATCCATGTCGATACCGAGCGGGCAAGGCGGCAGAGCCCGTTCCGCACTACGATCGCGCATGGCTATCTGACGCTGTCGATCATCGGCGCGCTGGCGCTCGAAATGGGCATCGTGCCGGAAAACACCCAGGCCGCCTTCAACTACGGCTTCGACAAGGTGCGCTTCCTGGCGCCGGTGAGGGCGGGCGCGCGCATTAGGCTGCGCACGACGCTGCTTTCCATGGAGGATCGCGGACCCGGCCAGTATTTGATGCGGGCGGAGAACACCGTCGAGATCGAGGGCGAGCAGAAGCCCGCGCTGACCGCCGAGACGCTGGTGATGTTGTACGAGCGCCGCAAGCGGGCAACCTCATAAGGTCTGCCGATATTCAGGCTCAGGCAGCCTTTCTGCGGGATGAGGCCATCGCATTTTCGACTGCCCGGAAGACGCGTTCGTCTCCGCATTGGGCGGCGTTGAAGCGCATGAAGCGGCCGGCGCTGTGCGACAGGCTGAACGCATTGCCGGGCGCCAGCACGACATTGTCCGAAAGCGCGTGGCGAGCGACTTCCGCCGCGTCGATGCCGTCGGGCAGGCGGCACCACAGGAACATGCCGCTGGGTTGATCGATCCAGGGCAGGATGTCCATGGCCTTCAGCCTGCCGGCTGTTTCGGCCATGGTGCGCGACAGCCGGGCGCGCAACTGCTCGACATGCTTGCGGTAGCTGCCGTCCTTCAGGAGCGTCAGCACAAGCTCCGCCGACAGGCGCGCGCCGCCGAAGGTGGTGGCGATCTTGAGGTCGGTCAGCCCTTCCATCCAGTCACGGGGTGCCGCGATGAAGCCGCAGCGCACCGAGGCCGACAGCGTCTTGGAAAAGGAACCGATATGGACGACGCGTTGCAACCCGTCGAATGCCGCAAGCCGTGGGGCATGGGTGTGCTCGAAATCGGCGAAAATGTCGTCCTCGACGATGGTGAGTTCGGCCTGGTCGGCAAGCTTCAGCAACCGGTGCGCGACGACCGGCGACAGGATGGCGCCGGTCGGGTTGTGGATGCCGGAATTGGTGATGTAGAGGCGTGGCCGGTGCTCGGCTAGCGCCTGCGCGAACAGTTCGATGTCCGGCCCCGAAGGCGTGTAGGGCACGCCGACGACCTTGGCCTGATGGGCGCGCAACAGCGCATGGAAATTGAAATAGCAGGGATCGTCGACCAGCACCGCGTCGCCTGGTTCGAGCAGGAAACGGCACAGGAGGTCGATGGCCTGGGTGCCGCAATCGGTCAGCATGATCTGGTCGGGCGAAACCTCGATGCCATGTTCGGCCATGCGCCGTGCCAGCAACTGGCGCAGTGGCGGCAGACCGAGCGGCGTGCCGTAGTCGGCCAGCGCGGTGTCATCGGCGCGGGCAGTGGTTCGCAGCGCCCGGCGCAAGGCGACTTGCGGCATCCACGAGGCCGGCAGCCAGCCGCAACCGGGTTTCAGCATGTCCTCGCCGGCTTCCAGCGACTGCCGCGACACCCAGAGCGGATCGATCGCCCTGTCGAGGCGCGGGCCGATCTCGGCTAGCGACAGCGGTGCGAGCTGGCCGGCGGCGTAGAAACCGGAGCCCGGGCGCGAGCGGATCGTGCCTTCCGCGGCCAGACGCTCATAGGCTTCGACCACGGTGGATTTCGAAACCTGCAGCGATTTGGCCAAAGCCCGGATCGATGGCAAACGGGCGCCGGGCGTCAGCGCGCGCGCCGCGATGCGTTGGCGGATCGTCGCCATCACGCTTTCGACAAGCGTGCCTGTGTCGCCGTTTTTATAAGCCTGTTCCGTCATCTGTACTGCCCGCAATATCATTACAGTTTTGTAGAATTGTACCCCATTGTCTCTGGCGAAGCCACAGGCCGTGTCCGATAGAGGCCGAAACGATGGAGCCTCGAATGGACAAGACAGCGAGCGGCTGGCTAAACGGTTTCCTTGGCGTGCTGATCTTCAGCGGTTCACTGCCAGCGACGCATGTGGCGGTGGCGGATTTCGATCCGACATTTTTGACCGCGGCCCGCGCGGCGATCGCCGGGCTGCTTGGCCTGGCCATGCTGCTGGTCTTTCGCCAGAAACGGCCGGAGCGCAGTGACCTGGTCTCGTTGGTGGTCGTGGCGCTTGGCGTGGTCGTCGGCTTTCCGCTGCTGACGGCGCTGGCGCTGAAGCATGTCACCACCGCTCATTCCATCATCTTCGTCGGGCTGCTGCCGCTGGCGACCGCGATCTTCGGCGTGTTGCGCGGCGGCGATCGTCCGCGTCCGGCGTTCTGGCTGTTCTCCTGCATCGGCAGTGCCCTGGTCGCGGGCTTTGCCCTGTCGCAAGGCGTGACCGCGTCGCCGCTCGGCGATGGCCTTATGCTCGGCGCCATCATCGTGTGCGGTCTCGGCTATGCAGAAGGGGCGGCACTGTCGCGCAGGCTCGGCGGCTGGCAAGTGATCTGCTGGGCGCTGGTGCTGTCGCTGCCGGTCATGCTGGTGCTGAGTTTTGCGACGCTGCCGCCGACGCTCGCCAATATCGGCTCCGGCGCGTGGATCGGCCTGGCTTACGTCTCGCTGTTCAGCATGCTGATCGGCTTCATCTTCTGGTACCGGGGCCTCGCGCAAGGCGGCATCGCCGCGGTCGGCCAGTTGCAACTGCTGCAGCCTTTCTTCGGCCTGGCGCTAGCGGCGACACTGCTGCACGAGCAGATCAGCCTGATGATGGTGGTCGTCACGCTTGGCGTGGTGGCGTGCGTGCTCGGGGCGAAGAAGTTCGCGCGGTAGGGCCCGCTAGAACTTCGTCACCACCCCAATCCCAATCCCCTCGAAACCGCCCATCGCCATCAGCGCTGCCGGCGCTTCATCGAGGCTGATCCTTTTGCCGACCAGCAGCTCTGGCTTCAGCTTGCCGGTGCGGATCATCTCCATCATCGCGGAATAGCGGTAGGCCTGCATGCCGTGGCTGCCGAGGATTTCGAGCTCGAAGGCGATCACCTTGTCCATAGGCACCTGCGGGCGGGCGTGCTCGCCCAGCATCAGGCCGACCTGAACGTGGCGGCCGCGGCGGCGTAGGTTCGAGATCGAGTTGAACGAGGTGGTCGGGTGTCCGAGCGCGTCCATCGACATATGGGCGCCGCCATTGGTGATCTGCTTGACGGCCTTGACCACGTTCTGCGTTGTCGAGGCGTTGATGGTGGCCACCGCGCCGATCTTTTTGGCGAACTCCAGTTTCTCGTCGGTGAGGTCGATGGCGATCACATTGGCGCCCATGGCGCTGGCGATCATGATGGCCGACAGGCCGACGCCGCCGCAGCCATGCACCGCCACCCATTCGCCGGGCGTCACCCGGCCCTGGTCGACGATGGCGCGGAAGGAGGTGACGAAACGGCAGCCGAGGCTGGCGGCGGTGGCGTATTCCATCTCGTCCGGCAGCCGCACCAGATTGGTGTCGGCGTGCTCGATGCCGACATATTCGGCGAACGAGCCCCAGCCGGTGAAACCCGGTTGCGTCTGGTGTTCGCAGACCTGGTGGTTGCCGGACGTGCATTCGAAGCAGCGGCCGCAGCCGACGGCGAACGGCACGGTGACGCGGTCGCCGGCCTTCCAGCGGCTGACCTGCTTGCCGGCGGCGACGACGACGCCGGCCAGTTCATGGCCGGGCACATGCGGCAAGGTGATGCCGTCGTCATGGCCCATCCAGCCGTGCCAATCGCTGCGACAGAGCCCCGTCGCCTCGACCTTGATGACGACGCCATCGGCGGCGGGTTTCGGGTCGGGCACGGTCTGGATCGTCGGTGTCCCACCGAATTTTTCGAAGACGACGGCTTTCATCGGCAACTCCACCCTTCGCTTTTGGATCAGTGACGATAGCCGATTCCACCGCCGGTTGACCGGAAATCCGTTCTGCCAGCTTGGCCAGATGGATCCCGATGTTCGACGCTAGCCTTGCTGGCCGCGGAAGTCAGCCAGCCTTGTGTCGCCAGGGAAGAGCAGGCGGCCATCCTCGGCATGCACCTCCAGCCGCCGGATCGGCCTGCCGGTTTCGCGGTCGACCATGAAGGTGTAGGGCTCGCCTGGCCTGGAGAAATAGGTCTCGCCCCATTGGCGCAGCGCCACCAGGACATAGAACAGGCCGCGGCCCTTTTCGGTCAGCACATATTCATGATGCGCGCTGCCATCCGGGCCGGGAACGGTTTCGAGGATGCCGTGTGCGATGAGGCCGCGCAGCCGCGCCGACAGGATGTTCTTGGCCACGCCCAGGCTCTTTTGAAATTCACCGAAGCGCCGCATGCCGTCGAAGGCATCGCGCACGATGAGCAGCGACCACCAGTCGCCGATGGCATCGAGCGGCCTGGCGATAAGGCAATCCGCGCTCTGATGACTCGTCCGTTTCACCATGCAATTCGTCCAGGTTTCCGATTTGTGGTTGCAAGATAAAACCTTTTTGTCTACTCGGCAATGGTTTCAAGTTGAAACCGAAACGGAGAACACGATGAACCTGCAACTGCAAAAAGCCGACCTGCAGCCGCCCGAGACGGTGTTGGCGGCGCGGGACAAAGCGGGGTTGTCGCGGTTGACGGTGCTGATCTTTGCCGCCGCCTGCGGCCTGAGTGTCGCCAATGTTTATTTCGCGCATCCGCTGCTCGATGCGATCGCGCATGACTTCGCAATCGATCCCGCTTCGGTCGGCATCGTGGTGACGGCGACGCAGATCGGCTACGCGCTCGGCCTGTTCTTCATCGTGCCGCTCGGCGACCTGCTCGATCGCCGCAAACTGATTGCCGGCCAGGCCGTGCTATCGGCGCTGGCGCTCGTCCTTGTCGGCTTTTCGCCGAATGCCGCGGTGCTTTTGGCCAGCCTGGCGGTGGTCGGCCTGCTTGCCGTGGTCGTGCAGGTGCTGGTTGCCTACGCCGCCGATCTGGCCGTGCCTGCGGAGCGGGGGCGTGCCGTCGGCACCGTCACCAGCGGTGTCATAACAGGCATTCTGCTGGCCCGCTTCCTCTCCGGCCTGGTGGCGGATTTCGCCGGCTGGCGTTCGGTCTATCTCGCCTCCGCCGTGCTGACGCTGGTGATGGCGGCAATCCTGTTTCGCGTGCTGCCGCGCCACGAGGCCAAGCGCGCCCGCACCTCCTATCCACGGCTTCTCGGCTCGGTGCTGCGCCTGTTCGTGGAAGAGCCGCTGCTGCGCGTGCGCGCCGTGCTCGCCATGCTGATCTTCGCCAGTTTCAACGTGCTGTGGGCGCCGCTCGTGCTGCCCCTGGCGGCACCCCCGTTCTCGCTGTCGCATACCGAGATCGGGCTGTTCGGCATGGCCGGCGTCGCCGGCGCGCTCGGTGCGCGCTGGACCGGCGTTCTCGTCGATCGCGGACAGGGGCAACTGGTGACCGGCCTCAGCCTGTTGCTGATGGCCGCCGCCTGGCTGCCGATCGCCTTCATGGGCAAGACGCTCTGGCTGCTGGTGCTCGGCATCGTCATGCTCGACCTTGCCATCCAGGCCGTGCATGTCACCAATCAAAGCCTGATCTTCGCCCGGCGGCCGGATGCCCGCAGCCGGTTGGTCGGTGGCTACATGATCTTTTATTCGCTGGGCAGCGCGCTCGGCTCGATCGCCTCAACCATGATTTTTGGCGCCTGGGGCTGGAGCGGCGTCTGCCTGCTTGGCGCCGGGCTCGGTCTGGTTGCGCTGGCGTTCTGGGCGGTGACGTTGCGGGTGGGGCGCTAGTTATGGCGGAGTATCGAGCAGTGGCTGCCGTTCGCGAAACCATTCATCGGCTTCGGCGTCCCATGGCCAAACCCCGGACGTTGACGGAAAGATAAGCTGCATAATCCGGAAATCTGGCCCGTCATAAAACCATATGTCCCAGCCGAAATGTTCTGGATAGTGACCGGGATGGACCGCGCCGAATTGACAGTCGAAGCCGCCTCCCAGGAAACCCGACGCCCGCTCGCCGATATTGAATCTCTCGCCGCCCCGCACGCGTCGGCAATATTCGTTGACGATGGTCAGCGAAAGCTCCGGCTTGAGCCCGATGACAACCAATTCGGGGACGCCAAAATTGTGTTCGATCCCGACCGAGTAGGCGAAAGGCGGATGCTCATCCTCCTCCAGCACGTAGAGGACGTGGCAGCCGAATTCTTCGATGTCGGCGAGCGTCTTTGCTTCGTCCGCGTCCCTGGCTTCTCTATTCGGCATCGATCTGGTTCTGCGGCGCAGCCTTCTGGAACGCCGGCAGCGCCATGCAGGCGGTGTTGATGCGCGCAATCAGCGGATAGGGCGCCATGTCGACGCCGAAGCGGGCATTGTTGGTGACCTGCGCGGCAAGGCAGATGTCGGCCAGGCCCGGCGCGTCGCCATGGCAGAACGCACCGGTCTCGGGCGACGAGGCCAGAATCTTTTCAAGCGGCTGGAAACCTTCGTTGACCCAATGCCGGAACCAGTTGACGACATCCGCGTCGCCGGCGCCGAACAAGGTGCGCAGCGAGGTCAGCACGCGCAGATTGTTCACCGGATGGATGTCGCAAGCGATCATCTGCGCCAGCATACGGACGCGGGCGCGGCCCAGCGCGTCCTTCGGCAGCAGCGGCGGCTTGGGAGCGATCTCGTCGAGATATTCGATGATCGCCAGCGACTGCGTCAAAAGCCGGCCGTCATCGAGCACCAGCGCCGGCACCAATCCTTGCGGATTGACCGCGAGATAGGCGGGCTCGAGATGCTCGCCATGGCGCAGATGATGCGGCACGTAGGTATAGCTCAGCCCCTTCATCTCCAGCGCGATCCGCACCCGGTAGGAGGTGGAGGAGCGATAGTAGTTGTGAAGGACAAGATCGCTCATCGCCGCGGTTGCCCGATCTTGATTTCGATGGTGCCGATCCCGTCGACGCCGCCGGTGATCGTCTCGCCGTCGTGGACAGCGCCGACGCCGGCCGGCGTGCCGGTGAAGATCAGGTCACCGGGCTGCAGTTCCACTGCCTCGCTGCAGATCGAAACGACATCGGCGACCGGCCAGATCAGCTCGGCAAGGTCGCCATCCTGTTTCAACGCGCCGTTGATGGCGAGCCAGATGCGGCCTTTGTAGGGGTGGCCGGATTTGGTCGCGGGTACCAGCGGGCCGCAAGGCGCGGACTGGTCGAAGGCCTTCGACCAGTCCCAGGGGCGGGCAGCTTTCTTGGCCTGGTCCTGCAGGTCGCGGCGGGTGAGGTCGACGCCGACGCCATAGCCCCAGATGTGAGACAACGCATCCTCGCGCGCGATGCGAGAACCTGTCTTGCCGATCGCCACGACCAGCTCGATCTCGTGGTGCAGGTTCGAAGTCAGCGGCGGGTAGGGGATCTCGGCGCCGCTGTCGACCACCGCGTCGGCGGGCTTGGTGAAGAAGAAGGGCGGGTCGCGCTCGTCATTGCCGAGTTCGCGCGCATGCGCCGCATAGTTGCGGCCGACGCAGAAGATGCGGCGCACGGCAAAGCGTTCCGCTGAACCGGCGATGGCGACCGAGGCGACGGCCGGCGGCGGAAGGACGTAGTCTGTCATCTCGTGTCTCTGTTCGGGGTAGGAATGCGCCCGCACCTTCGACCGATTTCGATGGGTGGGCAAGGCCCGCAAAAACATGCCCTTTCGGCATGAGGGCCGTGTATGCTCGGGCGATGTACTATTTGGCAATAATCTGGACACGGTCGGGAGACTATTCTGTGTGGCGTAAAACCGAACCGAGGGCCGAATCTCAGCAATGACCGCCGTCAGCGATCGCGCCCGCTTCCTGATCATCGATGATCACCCGCTGTTTCGCGAGGCGCTGCACAGCGCCGTGCAGATGGCTTATCCCGATGTCGACACCGTCGAGGCACGCTCGATCGCCGAGGCGCTGGAGTTGCTTTCGGGTGGGAAACCGTTCGACCTCGCGCTGCTCGATCTCTCCATGCCCGACGTGCATGGCTTCGAGGGCCTGCTGCAGCTCAGAACCCGACATCCGCGGCTGCCGGTGGTGATCGTGTCGGGCTATGAGGAGCCGAAGATCATTTCCGAGGCGCTGTCCTATGGTGCGGCCGGCTTCATCCCGAAATCGGCAAGGAAAAGCGATCTCGCCGCCGCCATCCGCTCGGTGATGGATGGCGCCGTCTATGTGCCGGAAAACTACGAAGGCCAGCCGCCCGATCCCGACAGCACCGACCGCGCCGACATGGTGCAGCGCCTGGCCAAGCTCACGCCGCAGCAGCTGCGCGTGCTGCAGATGCTGAGGCAAGGCATGCTCAACAAGCAGATCGCCTACGAGCTGCAGGTGGGCGAGACCACGGTCAAGGCGCATGTCTCGGAGATCTTGCGCAAGCTCAACGTGTACAGCCGCACGCAAGCCGTGATCGAGGTGTCGAAGCTGGACAGTGTGGAGCTGTTCAGGGATCCGGCGGGGTTTTGAGGGCAGGCCACTTTCAATCCATTTTGCGCACCGAGGATAGGCGAATTCCTGACAAAAGCGCTGCGACTTCCGACTGACGCTTGGTGTCAGTCTTCTGCATGACGGATTTCGTGTGGGTTCGGACGGTCTCGTACCCTAACTCCAACGCCTCGGCGATCTCTTTTGGCCCAAGGCCGCGCGCAAGTTGCGTGGCGACAATGGCTTCCTGGGCCGTGAGGGCGAATAAGAGTTGCAGGACCTTGCCGGTAGGAACTGGACGATCCTCAAGGTCGGTGATCACGGCGACGGCGACGGAATGCGAAAAGATTTCCGCTGGCATGCCGCGTAGGCGCTGTGCCCTTATGATCAACGGCCTTCTTCCCGGTCGGGACAGGCGGACCGGGGATGACGCCGCGGAATCGGCGATCGCAGGCGACTGCAGGACCGCCTTGATGTGGCCACGCAATGCGGTGCTCTCTTCGGGCCAGCGCGATGTCAGTTCCCCCTGAAGAAGCCGGATGTCTTGATCAAGCAGGCCCTCAGACAGTTTATTCAGACGTGTGACCCGTCCATGTCTGTCGTAAAAGGCGCAGGCTATATCCGCCATGTCGAAGGCGTTGCTCATGGCGTCGAGGCGCTCCAAAGAAACACCTCGCATGATGTCAGCCGCCAGCGACAGCCGGCTACGCATTCGAACCAGAACGCGCTCCTCTTCACGATCGAAGGGCCCATCCCGTATCGTGCGTTGCAGGCCAAGCGACAGCAAAGTGTCACCGGTTGTGAAGCCCACCATGGCGGAATATCGGAATCCGAAACGGCCCAGGAAATCATTGTAGTAGGCCGATCTGCGAAAATCCTCTTCGGACGAAATGTCGTGCTCTACCGCGACGCCTTTCTTAAGAACATGCGGCACACACCCGAAGCGAATGTCCTGAAGATACCATCCCTCTCGAAAATAGGCCTCGAATCCTTCATGCAAACTCGGCGTCGCAGGCACCCCGGGAGAGAATTTGCCCCGCAAGGGAAGTATATGCGCGCCGAAGGATCCGGTCGCCTCGCAGATTCTCTCCAGGACTGCACTCCAACGCTCTGGCGCCAGCGCCGCCTCAAGCACCTGATCAAGGGCATCATCGAGCCGGAGAGGGTCTATTTGCAAGACAATCACTTCAATCTGGCAGGGTGTCGCCGCGACTTATATTTGAACACACTGGTTAAGCGTTAGGAAGGGCTAAACATCACCCAATTGGGTGATGCGTGGTCCAACGTCCCAGATAAAACTGCCCATGTGAGATCAGATCGCATGGCGGCTGTCTCCAGACAGACTTTGCATCAATCGCATTGCGAAGGGGGTAGTCATGAGGGTCTTGGGATACGCTGCGGCAATAGCACTCCTTACACACACGGCCGCATGGGCGGATAGTTGCTCGGATTTTGATCAGAAAGTTACCAGGCAGTTTGCGGGCCCGATTGCGGCTGCAACAACCGCCTGCCAGAAGACAGCTTTGCTTATTAAAGAAATGAACGTCGCACTGCACGCTCCGTCCGAATGCCTGAACGACACAGACAGAGCCACGCTAAAAGCCGGGATCAGGCAATCAAAACAATCTTTCCGCGATCAGAACTGCGGAAACTAGAACCGGTGACGTTGCGCCGCGACGGTCAAGGTGCCCCATCTTCGTTTCTCGGACACTAAGCATGATGTGCGAAGGCAGGTTTTCTATGAAAATGGTCGTTCTCTTTACTTCATGGCTAATCTCAATCCTCTGTTGCGAAACTGCTTCCGCGCAGGACAGAATGAACCCGGGTGAAGGTCTCTTGTATGTATATCATCGTTGCGACGATGGTACGGTGACGACGAAACCTCACAATGACGGTTCGACGACCTGGGTTTGCAGATCGCGTGTGCCGCTCCATTCGTTCGCATGCACGCTCACTCCAGACAGTCCTGGTGGGAATGGCAGGCTCGATTGCGTCACCGATATAGACTGACATCACAATGGGCTTTCAGCGGCACAAGACACCTACTCCTGCGAACCAGAATACCGCCGGCTCCGCGGCAATCGAATTTCATCACCGCGGTAGTGCACGATTGCTGAGGTTCGCATAGCTCAAGATAGCTGAGAAAACGAGATGATAAGACCGCTTCTCTGGACAGCCATTTTGATCGCCAGCAGTACGAGCGCGACGCTTGGCCAGACGTCAACGTATCTCGGACCTTGCAATGGGGCAGTTAAAGATTCGAGCGGCAATTCGATTTCCTGTCAGGGTGAACGGCCCGAATGCTTTAGCGATGGATCGTGTACCTGCTCAGCCGACGCACAATGCGAATCGAATGATTCCGGGTCGGACGGCGGAAGTGACGACGGTGGAGGAAACTCGGACGACAATTAGGACGTGCTTCGCGCCCAGCTGGCAACAGTTGATGACAAGGCGCCAGACCAGCTAAAGTTGCCGGAAGGTGCTCACGTGAAGAACGTCGCTCTGTTGCCCATAATATTCGTTTCCGCTTTCGGTTGTGGATCTGTTTCTGGCTGCACACAAGAAGAGATGAACCAGTCTGCAGCCCTTCTTGCTATAGCGAGTTCCACTCAACAAAAAAATCCCGCTGAAGCTCGGCGGCTGCGAAACGTGGCGCTGCAATTCTCCAAGCAAGCCGATCAAGCCAGGGCCACTCAACGTATCCTTGATCGCAATCGACCTTCCGACTGTATAAGATCAACGCTTGAAGACGATGTCTACGAGAATACATGCAACGTTTCAGTGAATATTGGATACTACGCCTTCTTCGGAGATTCATTTAGCCCAACATCCTGGTCTATGTCGCCCGGAAAACTTAAGCTAGGGGCTGGTGCGAACGAGTATCCATACATCGTAGCGTGTTTCGAGAAATTGCGTACCGTCGCATACGCAACTGGCCAAAATGAATCAAACGGCAAAAAATTCGACTCACACTACTACGTTTGTGACAGCACGGGCGAGAACGACCAGTTGCACCCCTAGCGTCATCGCGGTCGATCACAGCCGAGTAGGCCAAAGTCGCCAAGTTTAGTGGTCATGGTTCATCACAGCTAAGTGGTTGAATTTATTGGTGAGTGCGACGGGATTCGAACCCATGACCTACTGATTAAAAGTCAGTCGCTCTACCGGCTGAGCTACGCGCTCCCGAACTACGGTGACGGTGCACTATTTTGTGCGGATCCCTAAGCCAGCAGATGCGCCAGCAGCGCCCGCAGTTGCGCTGGTTTCAGCGGCTTGCGCATCAGTTCGATGCCGGCGGCCCGCGCCGCCTTGGCGACGGCTTCGGAGCCGTCGGCGGTGACGATCAGCGCCGGCACCGGCCTGCCGAGATAATCGCGCACTTCGGCGATTGTCGCGGTGCCAAGGTCGCCGCCGTCGAGATGCTGGTCGGCGATGATGATGTCGGGCACCCAGGCGGTGTCACCAAGCAAGTCGAGCGCGTCGTCGGTCGAGGTCGCGGCGCGCACCAGGCACTGCCAGCGTTCCAGCAGCGAGGTCATGGCGCCCAGCACATCGAGGTCGTTTTCGACCAGCAGCACTTTGGTGCCGAACAGGCCGTAACCGCGCGGTCGCTCCATGTCGGCCAGGCTTGCCGCCTGTTCGGCCGACGCGCCCATGCCGATCGGCACGTCGATGTGGAAGATCGTGCCGCGCCCGACCTTCGAGGAAAAGGTCACGGGATGGCCGAGCGCCGCCGCCATGCGGCGCACGATGGCAAGGCCGAGCCCCAATCCGCCGCCGGCAAGCCCCGCATCGGCAAGCGCCGAACTGCCACGGTGGAACTCCTCGAACACCGCCTCGCGCTGGTCCTCGGGGATGCCGCAGCCGGTGTCGGCGACGTCGATGCGGATGGTGTCGCCGCGATGCCTGGTGCCGACCAGCACGCCGCCGGAGCGGGTGTAGCGCAGCGCGTTGGACAGGATGTTCTGCAGGATGCGGCGGAGCAGTGTGCGGTCCGAGCGCACGACGACATTGACCGGCCGGAATTTGAGCGACAGCCCCTTCTTTTCCGCCTCGGGCAGGAAATCGGAGCGCAGCGAGGAAAACAGCGTCTCCAGGCTGACGTCGCCGATCTCCGGCTGCACGACGCCGGCGTCGAGCTTGGAGATGTCGAGCAGTGTGCGCAGCAGGTCTTCCATCGTCTCCAGCGAGCGCTCGACCTGGCGCACGAGTTTCTTGCCTTCCTCGCTGGTCTGCACTTCGGCGAGCGCCGAGACCGACAGATGCGCGGCGTTGAGCGGCTGCAATACGTCGTGGCTGGCGGCGGCGAGGAACCTGGTCTTGGACAGGTTGGCAAGCTCGGCCGTTTCCTTGGCGGCGACGAGTTCGATGTTCGACTGCTCGAGGCGGCGTAAGGTGGAGTGCAGTTCCTCGGTGCGGTTGCGCACCCGGTTCTCCAGCGAGATCGCGGTCTGGAACAGCGAGAAGGCGTTGCCCTGCTGGTCCATCGAGCGCTCGACCCGGCTGACCAGGGCGGCGTTGATCTTCTTCAGCTTGTCGAGGTCGTTTATGTCGCGAAGCGGCATGATTACTCAGCCGCCTGGCGCTCGCCGAAGGCGATGCCGGTGAAAGTCTGGTTGAGATGCATCGAGCGGTATTGCTCGCCATAGGTGCCGAAGCCGATGACATTGTTGGTCCGATAGAGCTCGGAGATGTCGCGGAAAACCTGGCGGTTGCGCGCGTCGAGCCGGCGCAGCACGCAGTCGAAGCCGAGGATCATGTCGATGCCGCCGAGCTTGCGTTCGACATCGGCAAGGGCGACGCGCGTCGCCTCGACCATGTTCTTCGGTTGGGCGATGGAAAGAACCACGCCGTCGTCGATCGCGCAGAAAAACGATAGCGAGCCGTCGGGATGCATGCGCTGGATCGAGCGGCAGTAATATTCGCCGCCGACCTTCACCACGACGGGGTGGGAAGCAAAGCTCAGCGGCGTCAGCGTCTGCGGCACGATGCCGACGGAGGCCGCATATTCCTCCGCGGCGTTGGTGGCGTTGAACTCGCGCACGATGCGACGGTCCGGATCGGACGCCGTCACCACGAGTTTCTCGTCGGTCGGAATGAAATTGTCGGTCTTGAAGACGTGGAAGGGGATCTCGGTCGCGACCAGCACGATGATGGCGCTGTCGGAAGCGACCTTGCCGTTGGCGATCAACCTGGTCGTCTCGAATTTCAGGTCGTCGCCAGCCGAGCCGCCAATCAGCGGAATGTCGTCCAGCCCCCAGTGGATCGCCGAGGTCACCGCTTCCTCGGCGTGGGACAGCCCGTCGATGAAGCAGAGCGCGAATATGCCCTTGGATCGATCGTGGCCGACGCGGCCACGCAGCAGGCGCCGAAGCGCCGCGACCTCGCCGGTGATCCTGTCCATGCCCGACGAGGACAGGTTTTCGACCATGGTGCTGACGATCGAGAACGATGCCGAGGGCAGGAGCAGGGCAACGATATGGCCTTCCTCCAGCCCTTGCGGCGTGATTTCGCCGGCGGTCGAGCAGCCGGCATAGGCAAGCGAAGGCGCATGCAGTTTTAGCGCGCGCGAAAGACCGTCCGCCTCGACGAGGCTTTGTGAGAAGAACAAAAGCGCGAAGCCGGCATCGACTGTTGCAGCTTCGGCGGCGATTGCCTGGGCAAAGGCGTTCGGGTCGGGCTCATCGGTGGTGAGCGCCGAAAGGCCTGATGCGTAGCGTGTGCTCGAACTGGCCAGTTGCCTTCTCCGCAATTCCTCCCACGCTCATTATGCGTGTCTTTTCTTGGGCATGTCAGGCACGCCTTGCGTCAAGGGCATCTTTGTCCCCAATGCCAGATTTGGCAATGGCCCTGCGCCGTGCCGCACAGCATTCAGGATGGCCGAAAGTACAAGGGGCGGAGCGCTGGCAGCGCTGTTTTGCCCGTTGTACGGTACCCTAATAACGCACTGCCGAAGCACAAGCACGGCATCGGCAATGACCAAGGTTGATACCCAGGGAGGTTGCATGTCGGACGTGTCGTTGACTGTGAACGGAAGGCGGGTCAGCGGGAACGCCGAGGACCGAACGCTGCTGGTGCATTTCCTCAGGGAACATCTTGGCCTTACCGGAACCCATGTCGGCTGCGATACCTCGCAATGCGGCGCCTGCGTCGTGCATGTCGATGGCAGGGCGGTGAAGTCCTGCTCGATGCTTGCCGTGCAGGCTTCGGGGTCGACCGTCGTCACCATCGAAGGCCTGTCCAACGGCACTGAGCTGCATCCGGTGCAGGCGGCTTTCAAGGAGCATCACGGGCTGCAATGCGGCTTCTGCACGCCGGGCATGATCATGACGGCGACCGACATGATATCGCGTCACCCCGAGGGCCTCGACGAGGCGACCGTGCGCGCCGAACTTGAAGGCAATATCTGCCGCTGCACCGGCTACCACAACATCGTCAAGGCGATCCTGGCGGCATCGCAGACGATGTCGAAAGGGGCCAAGGGCAAAGCGAAACAGGCGGCCTGAGGGCCGAGTAAGTAGTCAGTAGTGGGTAGTCAGTCTGAAAAGGCTGCTCATCCTGCTCACTACTTCCCTACTCACTATTTCGGGAGGAATTTCCATGGGTATCGAAGGCGTCGGCGCTCGCGTGGCGCGCAAGGAAGACAAGCGGTTCATCACCGGCGGCGGGCGTTATGTCGACGACATGGTGGTTCCCGGCATGAAGCATGCCGTGTTCGTGCGCAGCCCGCACGCGCATGCGCAGATCAAGAAGATCGACGTGAAGAAGGCGCAAGCCATGCCCGGCGTCGTCGGCGTGCTCACCGGCAAGGAGCTCAAGGCCGACGGCATCGGCAATCTGATCTGCGGCTGGATGATCCATTCCAAGGACGGCTCGCCGATGAAGATGGGCGCCTGGTCGCCGCTGGCCGTCGACAAGGTGCGCTATGTCGGCGACGCCGTCGTCATCGTGGTCGCCGACACCAAGGGCCAGGCACGCGACGCGGCAGAAGCGGTCGAGATCACCTATAAGGAACTGAAGGCCGTGGTCGAGGCCACAAAGGCGCTTCAAGCCGGTGCGCCTCAGGTCCATGCCGAGGCCGAGAACAACCTCATCTTCGACTGGGAGATCGGCGACGCCAAGGCAACCGATGCGGCGATCAAGGCGGCCGCGCATGTCACGCGCATGAAGATCGTCAACAACCGGCTGGTGCCGAACGCCATGGAGCCGCGCGCCGCGCTTGGCCATTACGACAAGGCGGAGGACCATTACACCTGCTGGACGACGTCGCAGAACCCGCATGTCGCGCGGCTGGTGATGAGCGCCTTCTACAATGTCGCGCCGGAAAACAAGCTCAGGGTGATCGCGCCCGATGTCGGCGGCGGCTTCGGCTCGAAAATCTACATCTATCCGGAAGAGATCGTCTGCCTGTGGGCGTCGAAGAAGACCGGCGTTCCGGTCAAATGGGTCGCCGACCGCACGGAAAGTTTCCTCACCGACGCGCATGGCCGCGACCATGTCTCGACGGTCGAGATGGCCTTCGACAAGAACAACCGCATCACGGGCTTGAAGGTCGACACAATAGCCAATCTTGGCGCCTACATGTCGCTGTTCTCGTCCTGCGTGCCGACCTATCTCTACGCCACGCTGCTGTCGGGGCAGTACGACATCCCGGCGATCCACGCCAATGTGCGCACCGTCTACACCAACACCGCGCCCGTCGACGCCTATCGCGGGGCAGGGCGGCCGGAAGCGACCTATCTCCTGGAGCGCACGATGGAGACGGCCGCGCGCGAGCTTCGCGTGTCGCCGGCCGAGCTTCGGCGCAAGAACTTCATCACCTCGTTCCCGCATCAGACACCGGTGATACTGGCCTACGACGCCGGCGACTATGCCGCCTCGCTCGACGCGGCGATGAAGGCCTCCGACTATGCAGGCTTCGCCAGCCGCAAGGCGGAGGCTGCCAGGAGAGGCAAGCTGCGCGGCATCGGCATGAGCAACTATATCGAAGCCTGCGGCCTCGCGCCGTCGTCGGCGGTAGGCTCCCTCGGCGCCGGCGTCGGGCTTTGGGAATCGGCCGAGGTGCGCGTCAACGCCGTCGGCACGATCGAGGTGCTGACGGGTTCGCACAGCCACGGCCAGGGCCATGAGACGACCTTCGCGCAACTGGTCACGGAGCGCTTCGGCGTGCCGATCGATTCTGTCTCGATCGTCCATGGCGACACCGACAAGGTGCAGATGGGCATGGGCACCTACGGCTCGCGCTCGGGCGCCGTCGGCATGTCGGCCATCGTCAAGGCGCTCGACAAGGTCGAGGCCAAGGCCAAGAAGATCGCCGCGCATCTGCTAGAGGCGGACGAGGGCGACATCGTCATCGAGAATGGCGAGGTCAAGGTCGCCGGCACCGACAAGAGCCTGCCGTGGTTCCAGGTGGCGCTTGCCTCCTACACCGCGCATAACTTGCCTGCAGGCATGGAGCCGGGCCTGAAGGAAACCGCCTTCTACGATCCGTCCAACTTCACCTTTCCGGCCGGCTGCTACATCTGCGAGGTCGAGATCGATCCGGAAACCGGAACAACCGAGATCGTCCAGTTCGTCGCGGCGGACGATTTCGGCAACATCATCAATCCGATGATCGTCGAAGGGCAGGTGCATGGCGGTATCGCGCAAGGCATCGGCCAGGCATTGCTCGAAGGCACGCATTACGATGCGAGCGGGCAGCTGCTGACAGCAAGCTACATGGATTACACCATGCCGCGCGCCGGCGACCTGCCATCGTTCAAGATCTCGACGTCGAACACGCCGTGCCCCGGCAATCCGCTCGGCATCAAGGGCTGCGGCGAGGCCGGTGCCATCGGCTCGCCGCCGGCGGTCATCAACGCCATCACCGATGCGCTCGGCATCGTCGACATCGCCATGCCGGCATCGCCGTCGACGGTGTGGGCGGCGATCCAGGCCGCGAAGCATTGATCAGCGAATAGCGAATAGGGAGTAGCGAATAGGGAAAAGCGCAGTGCGAAGGGACATTCCCTACTCACTATTCGCTACTCACTATTCGCTTTTTCCCGAAGGGAGAAAGACATGTACGCAGTCAATTATCATCGCGCCACTTCCCTCGCCGATGCCGCCAGGCAATTGAAGACCGGCGACGCCAAGCTGCTCTCGGGCGGCATGACGCTGATCCCGGCCATGAGGACGCGGCTCGCGGCGCCTTCGGATTTGGTCGACGTCTCGCGGCTGAAGGATCTGCAGGGCGTCAAAGTGTCGGGCAAGACCGTCACCATCGGTGCGGCCACGACGCATTACGATGTCGCCGCCGACGAAAAACTGAAAAAGGCCTGCCCGGCGCTTGCCCACATGGCTTCCTTGATCGGGGATCCGGCGGTGCGCCACAAGGGCACGATCGGTGGCTCCGTCGCCAACAACGATCCGGCAGCCGACTATCCGGCGGCACTGCTGGCGCTCGGAGCAACGGTTATCACCAACAAGCGCGAGATCGCGGCGGACAAGTTCTTCAAGGGTCTGTTCGAGACGGCGCTGAAGGATGGCGAGATCATCACCGCGGTGACCTTCACCGCGCCGGCCAAGGCGGCCTACCAGAAATTCCGCAACCCCGCGTCACGCTACGCGATCGTCGGCGTGTTCGTGGCCAAGGGCAAGGATGGGGTGAGAGCCGCTGTTACCGGCGCCGGTGAAGATGGCGTCTTCCGCTCGAGGGAGGTCGAGGCCGCGCTGTCCAGGACTTTCGACGCTTCGGCGCTCGACGGCCTGAAAATACCGGCAAAAGGTCTGATGAGCGACCTCCATGCCTCGGCTGACTATCGGGCCAATCTGATCGCGGTGATGGCCAAGCGCGCGGTGGCCGCCGCCAACGCCTGACAGCATCCTGGCAGACGGTAAAAAGGGGGCCACTTGGCCCCTTTTGTTTTTTGCCCCCTTTGGAGCAATTTCAGGAAAGTGCGAGCGGCTATTCATCAGTAATGGCTAAAAAATGGCTAGCTAATTTAGAGAGCCTCACCGCGAAACGGTGAACCGTTCCAGACTAGTCGCCCAATTGTCGGTGGCATCGCCCGGTGGGAGGCAGCTCTTTGTTTCGAGCAAACCCTGCCAACTGCTTTCACGAAACTGTCAGTTCCAAAATCTCGCACTTGCACAAATTGATATTGCACTGCAATATGGTGACGGGTGGGAAATGCGATCCGGGTTCGAGCAGCTCGCTGCCGCTTGCGCCTTTTCGCGTCTCCAGTGCGAAAGGATCGGCATGTCCGAGATCTCCGCGACCCATATGGTTCTTCCCAGGTCGGCCGCCGAAAGCGCGCACAGGGCGAGGCTCGGCTATCTGGACGGCTGGCGCGGCCTGTCGATCGCCCTGGTGCTGATCGGCCACTTCTTCCCGGTGCCGGGCATCAATCTCGGCGTGCTCGGCGTCGAGTTCTTCTTCGTGCTCAGCGGCCGCTTGATGGGCGAGATCCTGTTCATCGAGCGTTTTCCGCTGAAAAAATTCTTCAAGCGCCGCTTCTCGCGCATCTATCCGGCGCTGCTGGTGTTCGTGATCGCCGCCATGATCGGGCTTTCGGGAACGTTCATCGCCTTCAAATGGAAGGCGGCGCTGACGGCGCTGACATTCACCTATAACTATGCCGGCATTCTGATCAATCGTGCCGGCGCGCTCGACCATATCTGGTCGCTTTGCGTCGAGGAACATGCCTACATCATCCTGGCGCTGATCAGCGTGCTGGTAACCGGGCGGGCGAATGTCGTGCGGCTTCTCCTGGCGCTTTCGTTGCTGGCGATGGCCAACGGCGCGATTTCCTACTGGGTGCTCGGCATGGATTACGAGCACAGCTACTGGCGCACCGACGTGCATATCGCATCGATCCTGCTGTCGGCTTCGATCTGCCTGCTGAAGGCCGATGGCCACCTGCCAGCATTCCTTAGGAGCCAGCATGTCGCGCTTTTAGCGGCAGTGGCCGGGGTTCTGCTGTTCCTCAACCCGGTGCCGACGCCGCTGCATTACATCCTCGCCGTGCCGCTGCTGGCGCTCGCCGTCAACGCGCTCGATTTCGCGGGCGGCTATTTGACCGGTTTGCTGTCGTCGCGACCGATGGTGATGCTCGGCTTGTGGTCCTATTCGCTCTATCTGTGGCAGCAGCCCTTCTACAAATTCGTCGATGAGCGGGGCAGCGCGGCGATCCCGATGTTGGCCGCGGTCTTTGCCTGCGCGCTTTGCAGCTACTACATCGTCGAAAAGCCCGCGCGCGCCTGGCTGAACCGCAACTGGTGATCAAGTGGCTCCTGCCGCCTTCTGCGCGGCCAGATAGCGGCGAAGCCCGGCTTCGCCACGCGGCGTCGTCCAGCGATGGTTCCAGGCAAAGGCGGGCCTGAGCAGCGGGGCGAAGAATTTCAGGACCGGCCTTTCGACCGTGACCTGCCAGACGAGATCGACATGCGTGCCTGATCCGGACGGCGACAGCTCGGCCCGCCACAGCCCGTCGAAATCGCCAAAAGTCTTCACCACCACCAGACGACCCGGTTCGAGCTCGGCCGCCTCGACAATGAAGTTCAGCTCGTAGGGCAGGGCGCCGCGAGCGCGTGCCCTGGCGCGCGCGCCGACCACGCCTTTGCCCTTTTCGTCGAGCGGCTCGATGTCCTTATAGGCATCGCCCCACCACAGCGGCAGCAACCGGGCGTCCGACAATACATCCCAGACTTCCTGAGGTGTTCCCTCGGGGATCTCCCAGCTTTCGTCGAAGCGAAAGACATTGCTCGGCATGCTGCGCTCCCGGCTAGAGGAGCACTTACTTTAGCTTTTGCTTGTTTTCGTGGCCAGTGGCGAGGGCACGGCTCAGTCCGCGATCGGCTTGGCCCAGTAGCGCACCGATTTCTCGCCGCCATGGATGATGGCTTCGCCAACTTCGCCGAAGCCAAGGGCGGTGTGGAAGGCATCCGACGTCGGATTGGGCGGATCGGCGTTGACCTCGCAGGTGAGGGTCGCGTGGCCAGCGCGCCGCGCCTCTTCGAACAGGTCCTCATACAGCCGACGGGCATGGCCGCGGCCACGCGCCTCGGCGGCGACGACGACGCGATCGACATAGACGAAGCGCGAATAGCGCTCGCGGAACCAGAGGAAATTCGGGCTGTCATAGCGGGCGTCCTGGTCGAAGCACAGGATGAAGGCTTCGAGCGCGCCGATGCGGCGCGCGTAGAAGGCTTCCTTGAGGAGGAACGACAGACGATCCGCTTCTAGCCAGGACAGTTCCGCCGCGTGTTGGTTGTTGAGCACGAGGATGACCGCCTCGTCGGCAAGCGAGACGCGCTCGATCGGCAGTCGTTCTTTGGCCATCGTCTCAGCCATCAGGCCCTCGCGGCCGCGATCGTTGCCGCCACCAGCGCCCTGTCGGTCACGGTGTTGCGGTATTCGCGATCGAGATCGGTGCCGCCCATGCCGACCTGCGGGTTGCGGTAGCGCATGGCGCTCGGCATGTCGGCAAGCGCGGCGAAATGCATCTCGCTCAATCCGGTCAGCCTGCGCACCTCGCCGATGTTGTCGGGCGCCAGGCCGCCGCAACCGAGGATGATGATGCGATCGCCGGCGCGGCGCACGAGCTCAGCCAGGAGTTCCGCGCCTTCCAGCGCGGTGTCGCGCTGGCCGCTGGTCAGCACACGGCCGACCTTGCAGCGGATCAGCGCCTCGAGCGCCTCGGCCGGGTCGCGCGTCATGTCGAAGGCGCGATGGCAGGTGACGTTGAGCGGGCCGGCGGCCTGGACGAGCGCGCTCATGCGCGCCTCGTCGATGGCGCCGTCGGCGGTCAGGCAGCCGACGACAACACCGGCTACCCCGAGCTCGCGAAGCGCGCCGACGTCGGCAAGCATCGAGCGATATTCGGCTTCGCTGTAAAGAAAATCACCGCCGCGCGGGCGCACGATGACATGGAAGGGGATGGTCGCGCCCTCGAGCGATGCCCGCACCGTGCCCAGGCTCGGCGTGATGCCGCCTTCGACAAGGCTGGCGCAGAGCTCGACGCGATCGGCGCCGGCGGCCTGCGCGGCAAGCAGCCCGTCAACGCCTTCGACGCAGATTTCGATTAGCGGCGGATGAGATTTCTTGGTCAAGGGGCAATCCAGTTCACGATGTCGCCCAGCCCTAGCATTGAGATGCCAGGCGCGAAAGCACGAACGCTACCTCTATTTGGACCAGCCGCGCGATTCTCCGCTTGACAGTCTCATAACCTAATAGTTATGAGTTATCCCATAGCTGTAGGGTTATCGATGGCGCGCCAGAGCGCGGTCGCGACAAGAGGAGCAAGCCATGACGCAAACCAAATCAATCGTCGTCGAACGGCTAATACCGCATCCGGCGGAAAAGATATGGCGGGCGCTGACCGTGCCGGAGCTGGTCGCTGAGTGGCTCATGCGCAATGATTTTGCGGCGCAGGTCGGGCACCGCTTCAGCTTCCGGGCGGCTCCGGTGCCTGGCTGGTCCGGCGTGACAAATTGCGTCGTCTTGAAGGTCGAGGCCCCCCGCCTGCTGGCCTACAGCTGGGGGGATGGGAGCGAATCTGACAGCGGGCTGAAAACCGTGGTCACATGGTCACTTACGCCCGAAGGCGCTGCGACCCGGGTGCGGATGGAGCAGTCGGGATTCCGGCCCGTCGACGAGCCTGGGTATGTCGGCATGGGCAATGGATGGCCGCGCATACTCGAGCAGCTCGAGCGAGTGGCCGCAGGGCAAGGCTGACACCGGACCAAAAGGAGACGGACCATGGAAGCAAGATTGAAGAACCCGGTGATGCTGATGCCGGGCGCGCTGCAAGCGCTGCTGGCGCTGGACAAGTCGACCGAGGCCGGCGAGGTGCCCTATGTCACGCGCAAGCTCATCCATCTGCGCGCCAGCCAGATCAACGCCTGCAGTGTTTGCGTCGACATGCATGCGCGGGAGTTGAAGAAAGCCGGCGAGAAAGACGAGCGGATCTTCGCGGTGGCGGCCTGGCGCGAGACGCCATACTTCACCGCGCCCGAGCGCGCGGCGCTCGCGCTGGCAGAAGCCGCGACGCGCCTGGCCGACCGTTCGGATGCTGTGCCGGACGATGTCTGGGACGAGGCCGCCCGCCACTATGACGACAAGGCGCTGGCCGCGCTGGTGATCCAGATCGCGCTGATCAACGCCTTCAACCGCCTGAACGCCACCACCCGCCAGCCTGTGGGCGCATGGGGCTGAACGAATTGTCGGCCGTCTGCCTCCAGGCTGCTGACAATTGTTTGCCGGCTATCATTGCTTCAGAATGGTGTTCTTGGCGCCTTGTTCGACCTGGTCGATCACCAAAAGCTTGACCGGATCGGCGCCGATGTTGGTAGCCTGGTGCCATTGGCCGATCATCTCGATGATGAAGTCGCCTGATTTGTAGATGTTGCTGGCGCCGGTCTCGATATTGGTGACCCTGAGCGTGCCTTGCTCGACATAGGCGTAACGCGGGAACGGGTGCTTGTGCACCGGCAAGGTTGCGCCGGGCGCGATCTGGTAGGACGAGACCTGGACCTCGACATTCTTCTGCGGCAGCGTGATCGGCTGGCCGGAAGCGGTCGTCGTCTTCGATGCCAGTGGAGTGACGACGACCGGTGTGTTGCTTGTGTCCAGCGCATTGGCCGCGGTCGCATAAACGGTGGCTACCAGCAGCAGCATCGATGCCGAGATGTTTCGCATGGGTCCCTCCAGTTTGCCGAACCATCGCCTGACGCAAATCGATGCGCAACCATCCTTTTGCAACGCGCTGATTTTCTCGTGTTACCGCCAAAGCCTTGCCCGGAAGAGAAGGGCCCGGACATGCCCGGGCCTCGGCATTTGCATTGTCGCCTCGGCTGGCCGACGCGCTGTATCGCCGAGCGCCGGCGATCAGGGAATCATACCAAGAGGCGATCCAGCGCGATTGCGGATCAGCTGGGGGCCTTGCCGCCGTTCTTTTTGCAAGCCGAGCGGAACTTCTCTCGATCCTTGCCGTGAAGATTTTTTTGATCCGCCAGCGTCGAGCATTGTTTCGAGATCGCGGTCTTTTCGGGCGTCATGGCGGTTTTAGGCTTCTTCGTGGTTGGCGCCGCGGTGGTTGTCGCGGAGGGGGTTGTCGTTGCGGTCGCCGTCGCCGCGAGAGCTCCGGTGATGACAAATCCCGCGAGGGCGAAAGAGCCAAGAAGACGTGCTGCGGCTTTCATTGCGAACTCCGTTGTTCGAGCCCCCCGGGAGGGAAGCTAACACCGGACTGAAGTTCCATCATGCCAGGCCGCGCCGGCGGCGGACACTTTGTCGTTACCTTGAAACCGTATTTTGTCGCAGGACTGTCTATCCTATCGTTTGGCTGCGCCCCGGCTTTGGTGAGCGCAGCAACAGGGCCAATGGCACAAGCAGCGCTGTCGCTATTGCGCAATAAAAGAAGACATCGACATAGGCGAGCAACGAAGCCTGTCTGCCGATCTCTTCACCGATCCAGCCAACGGCCTGCTGGCGCGCTTGCACCAGCGGCGAACCTTCGGCGACGAAATGGTCGGTCACCTGGCGAAGCGTCTGTTGATAGGCTTCGCTCGATTGCGCGGTGTGGCCGACCAGTACCGATTGGTGGAGCTGGGCGTTCTGGGCGATGACAGTGTTGGACAACGACACGCCGATGCTGCCGCCGATATTGCGGGCGACATTGATCAGCGATGAGGCCTGGTCGGTCTTTTGCGGCGGCAGGCCGACATAGGCAGCGGTTGAAATCGGAATGAACAGGAGCGGCAGGCCGATCATCAGGAAGACGCGGGCATAGGCGAAGAAGCTGAAGCTTGCGTCGGGCGTCAGCGAGGTCATGTGCCACAGCGCCACCGCAACGACCGACATGCCCATCATGATGAGATAACGCGGCTGAACCACGCTGCCGGCAAAGCCCGAGACCGGCATCAACAACAACATGGCGATGCCGCCGGGCATCATCGACAGGCCGGACAGCGTGGCCGTGTAGGCGAAGGTCGTCTGCTGCAACTGCGGCAGCAACTGTGTGGTGCTGAACAGCACCGCGCCGACGGCCATCATGACCACGAACGACATGCCGAACTGCCGCGTGAAGAGCAGCCTGATGTCGACAATAGGTTCGCGCCGGGTCCATTCCCAGGGAACCAGCAGGAGGAAGGATACAGCCGAGATCACGGCGAAGGTGATGATGAAGGTCGACGAGAACCAGTCATTGCGCTGGCCTTCGTCGAGAAAGACCTCGAGACAGCCGAGCGCCAGCGCCACCAGGATGAAGCCGATCCAGTCGACCTTCAGGCCTCTGCGCAACCGCTCCCGGCGTTCGCGTTCGAGGATCTCGGGCTCGACCACCAGCCACTGCACAAGCGTCAGCGACAGGATGCCGAACGGCACGTTGATGAAGAAGATCCAATGCCAGGAGAAATTGTCGGTGAGCCAGCCGCCGAGAGTAGGCCCGACGGTCGGCGCGACGATGACGGCGATGCCATAAAGCGCGAAGGCCTGGGAACGCTTCTCGGGCGGAAACGTGTCGGCCAGGATCGATTGCTCGCTCGGCGCCATGCCGCCACCGCCGAGCCCTTGCAGAATGCGGAAGGCGATCAGCGTCGGAAGGTTGGGCGCCAGGCCGCACAACAACGACGCCAGCGTGAAGGTCGCCACGCAGATCATGTAGTAGCGCTTGCGGCCGATGACGCCGGTCAGCCAGCCGCTGACCGGGATGATGATGGAGTTGGCGACGAGATAGGTGGTTATCACCCAGGTGCTTTCGTCCATCCCCGCCGCCAGGCTGCCCGCGATATTGCGCAGCGCGACATTGGCGATCGAGGTGTCGAGCACCAGCATGAAGGTAGCGATGGAGACGACGATCGCGATGAGCCAGGGATTGCGGTCGCCGGCCGCCGACCGGCTTTCGTTACCCCGGGTTGCTGCGGCATCGCTCATCTTACCTTGACCGACGGCACCACCGACATGCCGGGGCCGAGATAGACATCGGGCGGCGGGTCGAACACGATTTTCACCGGCACGCGCTGCACCACCTTGACGAAATTGCCGGTGGCGTTCTCGGCCGGAAGCAGGCTGAAGGCGGTGCCGCTGCCGGCCTGAACGCTGTCGATATGGCCGTGGAAGGTCTTTTCGGGATAGGCGTCGATGGTGATGTCGACCGGCTGTCCAGGCCGCATCAGGTCCAGCTGCGTCTCCTTGAAGTTCGCACTCACCCAGACATCCTTGGGCACGAACATCATCAGGACCTGGCCGGGCTGCGCATAGGTGCCTTTGGCTGCGCTGATACTGGTCGCATGCCCTGCAACCGGAGCCACGAGGGTGGTGCGCGTAAGCGTTGTCTTCGCCTGATCATCGGTGGCCTGCGCCTGTTGCAATTGCGCTCGAGCGCTTTTTGTCTGCGCCGCCAACACGGTGAGCTGGCTTTTTGCCGCCTCGACATTGGCCGAGGCGGTGTCGAGGGCGGCCTGGTCCTGGCGCAAGGTCGATGCGGCCTGATCGGCCTGCTGCTGTGTCGCTGTGCCCTTGGCCAGCAGCTCGCGGTTGCGCTGGTCCTCGGCTTTGGCGAATTCGAGCGCGGCCTGCGCCTGCGCGACCTGCTTCTGCGCGGCATCGATCTTGGCATTCTGCGCCTCGGTCTGCGCCTGGACGTTGGCGATCCCGGCCTGCGCCACCGCCACGCCGGCCTCTGCCTGTTTCAGCGAAGCCTGGTAGTCGCTGTCATCGATGCGAAGCAGGACAGCGCCCGCCTCTACAGGCTGGTTATCGGTGACGGCGACGTCGGTGATGCGGCCGGAAATTTCGGCGCCCACCGTTACGGTGCGCGCGTCGATGAAGGCATCGTCGGTCCATTCATACTGGCGCGCATCGAGCCACCAGACCACGCCGCCGGCGATGGCGGCCAAAAGCACGACAGCGACGGCACCGGTGGCGATGGGGTGGCGCCTGACGATACCAAGTCTGCTTTCGCCGGCACCTTTTTCGTCAGCGTCAGCGCTCTGATCCGGCTGCTCACCGCTATCGGGCGCCCGGTCGGGTGCCCCGCGCTCATGCTCGTCGGATTCGATCTTGCGTTCCGGTTTGTCGGATTTAGCGTCCAAGGCAATCGTCCCAGCAGTCTTTACTGCCCCGCAGGCAAATCAACGGACGCTTCCCACAAAGGTTCCTGGTGCTAGCTGCCGCAGCTTCCGTGCCACATTCTGCATAATCCGCGCGCGGCGAGCAGATGAGCAGCAACCAAGCCGCAAGGCTGGCTGTCACAAGCGTGGCGATCATTCCGATGAAATCGCCTCGCCGCCATCTCCAAACCCGCTGGCGAGGCCAATCCCAGTGAAGGCACCCATAGTCAGGCTGGGTCTGCCGCGGTTAAGCTAACCACGATCAGCTTGGGTCTCTTCTGTTCGGGGAGAATGTTGTCGGACATCGTCCACCAATGCCAGGAAGAGACAGTTTCTTGGCGCCGCATCGATCGGCCAGCACAGCATGCAGCGACAGCGGCACTGTTGGCGTACATCCAAACGCCAGCCGCATTGTCCTCCTCCGGTGTGGGTTCTTGATCGTCAGGAAAGCCGCGTCCCAGCCCTCGCGCGCGAACATTCCACCCGCCGCCTGAGACGCAGGGATTCCGGCTGCTGCAAAGCCGGCAGCGGCTGCGGTTTCATTTCTTGGTGAGAAAGGCCTTACAAGCCGGTGTGACTTCGCTGAGGTGCTGTTTAAGGCAGCCTTGCGCCTTAATTTCATTGGCCATGTGGCACACTCGCACCGCATCCGCCCTGCAGGGTGTCTTGGTAGCATCTTTCGCCAAAGCGGCGTCGGTGACGAAGAGCGATATACAAGCCAAAAGCGCTAGTTGCAGCGATTTTCGATTTTGCATGATTGTTCCCCCTTGTTGAAATTGTGCGCACAAGCGTCCGCTTCTGTTCAACTCCGGCCCACCAGCGCTTATATCAGCATCTCCTAAAGTTATTATTTGTGCAAGTGGCGGCCTTTGTTCTTGTGAATTCCCCGTCGGACATGGTCCCGAAAGGTACAGAGCGCAGAAGATATATCCGGTTATTATTCAGGACAATCACATCGAAGAAGATGCGATCGATCCGACGTACGAGTTTACAGAAAACGATGAGCGATCCATACCAACCCAACGCCAACGATTGATCCACCGACTGGGATCACGGAGCCCTACGGCATCCCTGCGGACATCAACGCTCGCACCTGGCCGCTATCGGTCGAGAAGCGCCCGGACGATCACCCGTGCGCGACATGATGAAAGTGGATTGCGACCTTGAGGACACTGGCGACGATGAGCCTGGGGCGACGAGGAGCCGTGCCCGGACATAGCCGGAGTGCACGTCATGTGGCCTGACGATCTTGCCTCGCAGGGAGTGCTGGTGGGGCGGGCTTTGAGCGAGATAGGCGAACGGGTCATCTTCCCCGATACGTTTGTGCAGGGCGTTGGCCGTATCGAGGAAGTCTCGCCGAGGCTCTTAGGTAAAACGCATCCGCCGATGAACTGACAGTCAATCCACGTTGACCATTGGCCCGCCGCTGAAAGGTGGCGGCCTCCACTTGTTTGGATTAAGACCGACTGACGTCCCAAAGCGCCGCGCATAAGTCCAGGGTACTTTGCTGGCTTATCATGGTTGCCGTAACGTAAGCATGGCACGTTCATTTCGGATGTGCAGGGTGAGGGCGTTTTCATGAGACTCGTTATCTTTGGTGCAGCAATCGTGCTGGCCGTCACTGGCGCTGCCGTTGCGAAAGAGAAGAAGGCAACCGTCGCGCAGGCTGCAGACGCGTGCTCTGCAAGCCATCTCAAGGCAAGCAAGCCGAAACCAAAGCTGGACTGCAAATCGACCGGCACAGTTGCGCTACCGTCGGACGCTTCCGAAAATATGGCGGAGCCGCAGTTGGGCTATGGCTCCAGTCCATGGTTCGTGCCGTCCAGCCTTTAAAGCGACCTGCAGCTTAGATCTGCTCGGCCCTTTGATGGTTGCGAGGGCCCGCGTGGCCGGCCTGGCACGGTTGAAATTTCCACCCGGTGGGAGAATGGCTCGCTGCCTCCCGGCGGGGGCGGGTGCTCGGGTCTTTCGGATTTCGTCCAAGGCAATCGCCCCAGCAATCGGCGCCCGCCAGGCATTTCAAAGGAGTTTTCCCGCAAAGGTTCCTGGTCGTTGAATGGCTGCGGGTGCTTCACGTCCGCGTCTTGCCGGACCTGTACTGCGCCGTCCGCGTCCAAGGGTTCGGCCGGAATGCCGAGCGGACGAAACAGGTCAGCAAGTTTAACGGAAGATTTCGGAAGCTTTCCTGCGGCCAGAGGGTAGGCCAATTGCCGGAGCGCGCCGACGGTGGGGTCAGGTCTGTTGGTCACGGTTGCGGAGACGGCTGAGGCTGCGAAGCCACCTGTTTGGTCAATTGGTCAACTTTGCGCCGGGCGTTTTCGAGGTTCTTCTGCCAGCGCTCGTTGGTCGGATCCTTCTTGGCAAGCTTCTGTCGAACCGTCAGTTCCTTCTGAAACTGGGCCAGGGCGCTGGGAAAATCCTTCGCTTTTTCGTAGGCGCTGCCAAGATGGGAGTAGCTAGGCCCGAGATTAGTCAGCCAGGTAGCATTTTCTCTGTCCTCTTCCGAGAGCTCTTCGAGCATCGAAATCGCGGCGGAAAATTCCTTCATCGCGTCATCGAGATCGTGCGGGTCGCGTCGTTGGCTCCATCTTGTGACCAGGACATCCCCCTTGGCACGATGACCGTTGGCCAAATTGGACTGCACGACATTGTTGTTGGGAGCCTGCTTCAGCAAGTCCTCCTGCATCGAGATCGCCTCGGAATAGGTGGCAATTGCGCCGTCCATGTCCGGTGGGGATTCATAGGTTAAGGCATTCGCCATCTTGATCACCGTCGACGGCACATAGGCCTGCCAAGTGATATTGCGTGTATCGACCGCCGCTGATTTTTTTGCGATCTCGAGCGCGGTGCGGAATTGAGCTAGGGCGCCTTTGATATCTTTCTGATATTGCAGCGTTTCGCCGATCTTGTTGTGGATGAAGGCAAGCTCGAACAGGCGATCACCTTGCTCCGGGGTTGCGGCAACCAGCTTTTCAGCAACCGTCTGTGCTGCGCGATAGTCTGCCAGAGAAAGCGAAATGTTCTCTGGGTTAATTTTGATTGACAGTCGTGCGTCGGCCAATCGAAATAAGCTGTTGTATGAAAGTAATTGCCAATCATTTCTTTGTGGATAAAAATTAACTAATCGCATTGCGAGTTTATTAGCGGAATTGGCTTGATTAAAAGCCTCATAGTAATCTCCTATTACGACTGAAATATCAGAATTTACAGAAAGGATATCTGACTTTACGCTATCGACTTCCTGCTTTCCGTCAGGAACCTCGTTCATAATCGCTTCACTCCAAGCGATCACATCCTTCGCCCCGGTCACAGATATGTCGCCACGGTTGAGGCTATCGCGGACCGATCTCGCCGCCTTGCCAAGAGATTGCAGCAGCGCGACCATGGCGTTCTGCCTTGCCTGCTCCTTCTGCTGGGAAATGACAACAGCGCCAACGCCCATAAAAACAAGCAATGTGCCCATGCCGATCGCGGCGATAGTTGCCAATCGACCACGACGTCGGCTTTTCTCTTCCTCCTTCTGCTTCTGTTTCAGCCTTTCGGCGGCAGTCCTGCTGTCCTCAAGAAATTGTTCGACGCGCTCGTGACCTCCGCCGTGGCGTTTGGCCCAGGCGGCGGGGCGCGGACTTTCATTCCACCAATTCCAGTAGCGATCGACCTGGTCGGAGGACAGCAACGCGTGTTTCGTATCGTCGTCACTGGCAATCGCAAGAAGTGCCCGGTAGCGCTGGCCGTCGCGATATTCCTCCCTGAGCCAGCCGATCGGCCTTGCGTCACCGCGCTCGCCGGTCGCGCCTTGCACTCCGCTGACACGCTCCCAGTGCCGCAGCAGTGCCTCATGACCGACATCGATCCGGGTTTCGGGCTCAAGCGTCGCGGTTTCAGCCGGCGAGGGCGTCAGGAAGGAGCAGTCGTCGGCTCTGAAGCGGTCGAGTATGCCGCGCAGCGTATCGCCGTCTATCGCCGTTTCCGCCTCCAATTGCCGGAAAGATAGTACCCTGCGCGTCGCGCGGCCGTCCCGGTCGAGTTCCGACAAAGCCCGGAACACGCGTGCGACAAGCGGCTCCATGCCTGGCAATTCCTTGCTCAGGATTTCGTCGGCATGCTGCGACAGCGCGCCCGCCATGCCGTGAACCTGCTCGTAATCCACGAGCGCGATGTGGCCGACGGACGGCTGCGTGTCTGGCGCGCTCTCATCGGAATGCGGGGCTCTTGTGCGTTCCCAAAGCCGCAGAAGGCAGTGCTGCAGAACAGGCAACTGGTTCTGCTCGTCGCCGCTGTCGTTCAACAACTGCTCGACGAGTGACGCCTCGATCGTCGCTCCGGCGGCCGCGACAGGTCTGGTTATCACTTCGCTCCGTTGATCACGCGTAAGGGATGGCACCAGGAATTGCGCCGCGCTCACCGCCTCGGGCAGACCTTGAAAGCGTGCGCAATCGCCGATGAAGTCGGAACGCATGGTCAGGATTATGTGGATCCGCGTCGTCGGGCTGCGGCTCGCTTCCAGCAGGAGCTGGACGAAATGCGCCGCCTCGTCACGCTGCCTGGCTTCCCCCTCGGGCGCCAGCCCGCTGGCTGCTCCGGCGCTTGCGAAGCGGAAGATCTCCTCGAACTGGTCGACCAGCAGTACGATCGACTTGCCCTCGGTCTGATCCATCTCGCCGACCGCCTTGGCGACGCCGTAGCTCGACGCGCGCAAATGATAGGCGATAAGCTCGGCGCGCGTCGCCGCGATGGCCGGATCGTCGGTGGTCGACAATTTTTCGGACAGGCGTAAGAGGGCGCGGGTCAGCGCTTGCAGCGGCATGCCGGCCGGCCGCATGCCGACCCAAGGCCACAGCGGGCTGCCGCTCTGATCGGTCTCTTCGGCCAGAAGCGGCAGCAGCCCGGCGCGCACCAGCGAGGATTTCCCGCTCCCCGAATTGCCGATGACGGCGACGAACCGGCTGAGGTTGAGCAGCCTGTAGAGCGCGGATATTTGCGCATCGCGGCCGAAGAAGAAGGGCCTGTCAAGCGGACCGAAGGGCCGAAGGCCTGGAAAAGGCTGGTCGTTGGAAAGGACAAATACTCCCGCCGCTGCCATTGCTCTATTGGATGGCGATCAGCGGATTGAGATCGTCTGGCTGCAGGTTCGGCCGCGAGTTCAGATCGAGAACGACGTCAATCTCGTCTTTCGAGACCAGATCAGCAAACATCTCTTTCGGCCTGCCGGGGGGCGGCCCGGCCACCACGCCGCGACGAGTAAAAGCTCTCGCGCGCCCCAGCTGCTTCCAGTCCCCCAGCTCGTTCGACATCATCTTGACCCAGGTGTCCGAGCCGGATGCCCAATATACGATGGCTGAATCGCAGTCGCGCAGATATTTGCGGTGCATATGGGCCTGTTCCGGATCGGAATTGTCCAGGGCCAGCCAGTGCAGGGAGACGTCCCTGGCCTTCAGGAGCCTGGCAAAGTCGTAGAAAGCCTCCTGATCCTCGGGCTTGTAATATGCGTAGACCTGCCCGCCAGCCTGCTTGGTGTCGCTGGCTCGGTTTGGCGTGGCTGCCTTTGACAGCCTCTGCTTGACGAGCTCGACGAACTTGCTCAGCGTATCGCCGTCGACGGTGTCCGAGGAGAGGAAACTGTCGAATCTCCCGAGCACTTCGATCGGATTGCGGGGCTCCGTGTTTGGCGTGTCCATAATTTTGGGCGCCCAGACAAGACGCTTGAATCGGGATCCTTCACCGCCATCGGCGGCAGCTGCTGATCTGGCGGCGGCGCAGGCCAGCTGAAGTTTGACGATCGGCTCGCTGTCGTCCGGCTGAAATCCCCGCTTTTCTCCCAGCAGGTGGATGGACATGTCGGCGCTGGCAAGCGCGTCCTCCACGAATGCAGTTGCCGTGGAGTCGTTTGGAATCTCTTGAAGTGGGTCGGGGACGACCGTGTGACCGGCCTCGGTCAGTTCGGTGACCATCCGGTCATACGCGACGCGCATGTCCGCGGCCGGCTTGGCCACATAGATCGCCTTGACGTTCTTCGTCAGCGTGGCCGGCCGCGCCCCCTGCGGCTCTTGGTCGTTTTGCCGCCTGCCAAGCAGACGTAATCTCTTGGTCAGTTCGCGGACCCGACCGAAGTAGCGCTGGTCGTAGTCGCCCCGAACGAAGAATTCCTCCTCGTCATCTTCCGTCTCGCCGCGAGCGTAGAACATATAGCCCGTTTGTCCCATGAGCAGGGACGGTCGGCGGTCTTCCGCGACGAACCCCTTTCCCACGACGACTATCCGATGTCGGAGATTGTCGCCTTCGTACTTCCATCGGTCGGCGAAAGCCTTCAACTCCTTTCGGCAGTATTCGCTCTTCATCCAGTTCGGCGAAAGGATTGCCAGGAAGACCGAAGATCGCGAAATCGCGTCTGCGATGACCTGGTCGAACTGATCGCCGTGCGCGACTTCCCTGGTGTCGCGCCATATCTTTATATCCTCGTCCTCGGCGTACTTGTTGCGCAGGTCAAAGTTCAACGATTTGTAGAGTGCAGTGACGAAGCCTGGTTTATCTGGCCTCTCTGGAGGCGCCTCATCATCCCTGCGCGCGTAGGACATGAATATTTGAGTTTGACTGTCCGACATCGAGTCCCGCCCATCCCGATTGACCCATTCGGCTAGAAGTATAAACCTACGCTTAGGACCAGGGAAGCGTCAAGTAGATGCAAGCGATCAAGAGTGGGAGAAGAATGGGGGCAAGTTTAACAATAATACCGCAAACAGTTTTGTTTGTCCTTGTATCGTTCTTCAGTCTGGAAGCGGCCGCCGGGGAAGGCGGAACAGTCGTGCCGTCGCGATCGAAGTTCGCGACATTCCTCGCTCAGCTTTGGCCGGACGCCGAGGCGAAGGGTGTCACCCGGAGCACCTTTGAGCAGGCGTTCTCCGGGGTTGTCCCGGACCCGAAGGTGATCGAGCTCATCGACAAGCAACCTGAATACGGGCTGCCGGCCGGCAAATACATCGGATCGGTAGCTTCGAAGGCGAGGGCAGATGTGGGTAGCGCGGAGGCGTCGCGGCAGGCGGAACTTCTCGGTCGCATCGAGACGCGGTTTGCCGTGGACCGCTGGACGCTGCTTGCCGTGTGGGGCATCGAGAGCAATTATGGCGCGGCGGCACTGCGATGGGACGTCGTGCGATCCATCGCCACGCTCGCTGCCGCGGGCTATCGCGCGCCCTATTTTCGCAACGAGCTTTTGCTGGCGCTCCAGATTATCCAGGCCGGCGGCATCCAGCGGCAGAACATGAAGGGCTCCTGGGCGGGGGCGATGGGCCAACCCCAGTTCATGCCGAGCGCGTTCCTGGATTATGCCGTTGACCTTTCAGGCGACGACCGCCGCGATATCTGGAACAATGTTCCCGACACCCTCGGCTCGACGGCCAACTTCCTTCAGCACATGGGTTGGAAGCGGGGCCTCGTTTGGGGATATGAAGTTACCGTTCCTGGACAGTTCGACTATCGGCAGAGCCGCGGGACGTTTGCGCAGTGGGCCGGCCTCGGGCTGAAGCGCGCCGACGGCGGGGCAATGTCCGGCGACGGCGTTGCAATCCTGTTCTTCCCGAGTGGCGCGACAGGGCCGGCATTTCTGGTCACCGACAACTTCCTGGTGCTCAAGCGCTACAACAATTCCGACCTCTACGCGCTGGCGGTCGGGCAGCTCGCAAACCGGATCGAAGGACTAGGCGCATTTCACGCGGCCTGGCCCGCCGATGACGTGCAGCTCTCACGCACCCAACGCATCGCCCTGCAGCACAAGCTTGCTGAACTGGGTTATCCCGTTCGCGAATTCCAGGGGCATATCGACTTCGATCTTCGGGATGCCATCCGCGACATGCAGGCGAAGCTGGGCATGATCCCGGACGGATTTCCGACCCTGCAATTCCTCGAGAAGCTTGATGTTGCCGTGCAATGATCGTGTTGAATTGTCGACTGCGTCACCCGCGCTTTGGCGCAGAAGGCCGAGCGGCGCGCAGCAATAAGCGAAGCTACAGGAAAAATTTGGCTCCCCGGGCCGGATTCGAACCAGCGACCAACCGGTTAACAGCCGGTTGCTCTACCACTGAGCTACCGGGGAACGTTGGCTCTCATGTGAGTGGCGGAGCCTATAGCAAACCCGTTTCCGCTTTGCAAAGAAGCATTTCACAATTCTGCGGAGTTTTTTCGGGCGGCAATTTGTAGCAATTTCGCCCAAGCGTTCTCATATCAGCCATCTGTGATCCTATCGGGAACAAGAGGCCGCTACGCCGCTTTTGCCTTTGGACGGGTTCGATCGCGGGAACAGGAACAGGTTTAGGGAATGACGGCAACCGACGACAACAGCGCACCGGCGCGCAAGATTTCGATCTTCGGCCGCGAGTTCACCATGCCCCGTTCGCGCGGCTTGAGGATCGCGATCGGCGTGCTGCTGACCATCGGCGGCATCCTCGGCTTTCTGCCGATTCTCGGCTTCTGGATGATTCCCATCGGTCTCCTGGTGTTGTCCTACGAATTCGCGCTGGTGCGGCGTCACCGGCGCCGCTTCGTCATCTGGTGGGAACGCCGGCGCCGGCCGAACTAAGGGGACCCGCTCGCGCGGCACCACGGGGTTCCTGCTCGATCCGCCAAAACGGATTGGTAATCACCACTTTATTCGCTCGCGCGGGAAAGCGCGGGGAATGCCGCGGGGGCGCTTGACGACCTTTCAGCACCAACATAATGAGTTCGCTCGGAACGCCGGGAGTATTACGAGGCCTCGTGGCGGAGTGGTTACGCAGAGGACTGCAAATCCTTGCACCCCGGTTCGATTCCGGGCGAGGCCTCCAGATGCCCGGGCTCCAGCGCTATAGCGCCGGAGCGGAGGTTCCAGTCGAACAGAGCCGCGCCCCCGATTTGGCTGGCAGATCGGGCGCGGAGAGCGGATTGGTTGGGACATGAGCGCTGATTTCTCCGAACGCCGCCTGAAAATGGTCGATGGCCAGGTCCGCACCACCGACGTCACCAGCGCGCCGCTTATCGACGCCATGCTGTCGGTGCCGCGCGAGATCTTCGTCGATGCCGGACAGCGCGACCTTGCCTATATCGACGAGGACATCCGCATCTCGGACGGCGCCAATGGCGCCGCCGCGCGCTACCTGATGGAGCCGTCGCCGTTCGCCAAGCTGCTGCAGCTGGCCGAGATCGATGCGAGCGATTCGGTGCTCGATGTCGGCTGCGGCACCGGCTACTCGGCCGCTATTCTGTCGCAACTTGCGCGTTCCGTCGTTGCGCTGGAGAGCGATTCGGCGCTGGCGGAGGCCGCGAAGTCCGCGCTTTCAGGTCTTGGCTGCCAGAACGTCACGGTGATCACTGGGCCGCTGCCGCAGGGGCAGGCAGCCAAGGGGCCTTACAACGTCATCTTCATCGGCGGCAGCGTCGAGGAAGTGCCGGCGGCATTGCTCGATCAGCTTGCCGAAGACGGACGCCTGGTTGCAGTCGAAGGGCAAGGCAACTCTGGCGTGGCCCGCCTGTTTTTTAAGGCGGGGGGGGTTGTAACCGGAAGACGCGCCTTTAATGCGGCAATTAAGCCACTACCGGGCTTCGAACGCATCCACGCGTTTGAATTCTGAGCGATTTTGCCTTGCAGCGAAGGCTCTGGCATGATCGTTTTCGCCTGAACAATCGTTGCTGATTGCTTAACGGGCATCTCCGGAAGGCTGTCAGCGGGGGAACGATAAAAACAACGCGGCGCCGGCTGATCCGTAAGGATGGGCTGACGTGGCGTGGTTCCCATGCAAAACGAATGAGGGATATAACGTGCCGCCAGTACGTAAAACCATGTTAGCAGCTATGCTGGTTTCCGCGACCGCGCTGTCGCCGCTAGCCGCATCCGCCGAAACCATCACGGGCGCGCTCGCCAAGGCCTATCAATACAATTCACAGCTGAATTCGGCGCGCGCCGGCGTGCGGGTTACCGACGAGGGTGTCGCCATCGCCAAGTCGGGCTGGCGCCCGACAGTCACCGGCTCGGGCACCATCGATTACACCAACACGCATGGCTTCGGCACCACGCGCAGAATAACCACGGGCAGCTTCGGTGTGCAGATCAACCAGACGCTGTTCGACGGCTTTCAGACCAGGAACAACGTCGCTGCCGCCGAATCGCAGGTGAAGGCTTCGGTCGAAAGCCTGCGCAACACCGAAGAGAACATCCTGTTCAATGCGGCAAGCGCCTATATGGACGTGATTCGCGATCGCCAGATCGCCGTGCTGACCGAACAGAACCTGCAGTTCCTGACCGAGCAGGCGCGCGCCGCGCGGTCGCGCTTCGAGGTCGGCGAAGGCACCCGCACCGATGTTGCCCAGGCCGATGCCTCGCGGGCGACGGCTGTGGCGCAGCTCAGCGCCGCTCGCGCAACGGCTTTGGCGAGCGCCGCCACCTATCACCAGATCGTCGGCGATGAGCCGGGCAAGCTGAAAGCGGCCTCGCCACTGGGCAGGCTTTTGCCGTCGGGCCTCGATTCGGCCCTGGCCGTGGCCTCGGCCGAGCATCCGGCCATTCTTGCGACACAGCACCTCGTCGACGCCGCGGCCTTCACGGTGAAATCCTCGGAAGGCGCCCTGCTGCCGCAGCTTACTGCCTCCGCGGGCATTTCGGACAACTATAGCCACACCGTTCCCAGTTCCGTCAGCAACCCCAACGGCTCGTCGACCTCAGCCGATATCGGCGCCACGCTGACCATTCCGATCTATTCGGGCGGCCGGACCTCGGCCATCGTGCGGCAGAACAAGGAATCGTTGAGCGAAGCTCGCATCCAGGTCGATGTCAGTCGTGACCAGGTGCGCCAGGCTCTTGTCACGGCATGGACGCAATACACCTCCGCGCGCGAAAGCGTGGATGCCAACACGCAGGTGATCGCCGCCGCGCAACTGGCGCTGAACGGCGTCATCGAGGAACGCAATGTCGGCCAGCGCACCACGCTTGACGTTTTGAACGCGCAGGCTGCTGTGATCACAGCAAAGATCAACCAGGCCAGCTCCGAACACGACGTTGTGGTGGCAAGCTATGCCATCCTGTCGGCCATGGGCCGCCTGTCGGTCGATCGGCTCGGCCTGGGGGTCACGAAGTACAAGCCCGAAGAGCATTACAACGCCGTCAAGGACAAGTGGATCGGACTGCGTACGCCAGACGGTCGCTGATTTCCGGGGCCAGGTTTTCACAAACGCCGCGTATCCGATGGATGCGCGGCGTTTGTCTTGTTGATGAGCGCGGTTCGACGCCATCTGAAGCGGTTCGAAGTCGCCGACCCCAACCGTCACACACTTTTGCGGGATCTGCTCTAATCTGTTGAAATCCAATGCGTCTCCATATTGGGGATTCTCGGATGGCGATCGGTCGGTTACCCTAGTCGCACTGATTCGAATTCCGGTCCGGGCGGGAGCGGAATTCCGCAACGGGTCACAAGGGCGGCGGATGTGACGATGGCGACGGCAAGCAGCGCGCAGCGCGAACCTTCCATGGAAGAGATCCTGGCTTCGATCCGTAGGATCATCGAAGACAGCGACACCGGTCGCAAGCAGCCCGATACCGCTGAATTGCGCCAGGATCTGGAGCCGAGCGTGGTTGCGGCCCCTGTGGTCGAGGTCGACGCCTTCCGCTCGGAACTTCATGCCGACACCGAGCCGCGCAAGCCGGTAACCTTGGCGGACGTTCAGGCCCAGCTTGCAGCCACCGATCCGGCTGAGGCGCGTGCTGAGATTCGCCCGGAGCCAGCGAAGGCGGCGCCAGCGCCGACGACCTTGGCCGAAGTCGGCGCGAGGAGTGCGATTGAGTCCGGCGCGCCGACTGCAGTCGGCAAGCCCGTCCCGGCAAACACACCACAAACCGCCGAGACCATCGTCGCCGACTGGCGGCGCGAGATCGCGGCCGCGGGCGGCGGCACGGTTACCGCCAAGCCGACGGTTCGCGCGCCGGAGCCAGTTGCGAAAGCAGAGACCCCAAAAGAGGAGGCGAGGCCGGCGGTTGAAATTGCGGCCACGCAGCCCAGCACGCCCCCCGCGGCTGCCCCAGAGACGCAGGCGGTCCGACCGGCGATCGTTTCGGAGCATACGGGGCGGCAGGTGGCTGCCGCCTTCGGCGAGCTGTCGGATGCGTTTGCCAGCCGCGGCAAGAAGAGCTTCGACGAGATGGCCGAGGAGATGCTGCGACCGATGCTGCAGGACTGGCTAGACAACAATCTGCCGACCCTGGTGGAGCGGCTGGTGCGCGAAGAGATCGAGCGCGTCGCGCGCGGCGCGCAGTAACTACAAAGCGCGACAAACCGCAACAGCGGAACCAATGCGGCAGGCGCGAAAGGCGGTCACAGGACAGCCTTTTTCCTCCGATATTTTGCCTGATGGGCCGGGCGCTGACCTACAGCTATCGATTGCGGTCGATGGTTCCGATGCTGACCGATGAAGAGTATCGGGAGGTCGTCGGCGACCCTGCAACTCTATATTTTCAGGTCAAGAGGTTTGTTTCCCAGCACGGCTGGTCGACGGAAATGAAGCATCCGGCGGCCGATCGTTTTCGCCAACGGACCGGCGTTACACTTCATCATAGTTTCTGGCTCCTGCATGTCCGCCGCTCGGACTACGGTCCTGACTGCCCGTCCTGCGGAAAGCCTTACCGGACACCAAGGGCCAAGTTTTGCGCCGAATGTGGGAATGGCCTCCCGTTGAAATGAACAAGGCCGCGCCTATTTGCAGGTGACGACCCGAGGCAGCCCTTGCGGTTGACTTGGCCAAGACCTTCCGATTTACACCGAACCGATAAAAATCCCGACAGCGCGGACCGTTTTCCCATGCTTGAAAAGACCTACGACGCCAAGACCGTCGAGCCGAAGATCGCCAAAGTCTGGGAAGAGGCGGACGCCTTTCGGGCCGGCGCGGGCGCGGAGGAGGGGGCAGAGGCCTTCACCGTGGTCATCCCACCGCCGAATGTCACCGGCTCGCTGCATATGGGCCACGCGCTCAACAACACGCTGCAGGACATCCTCGTGCGCTTCGAGCGCATGCGCGGCAAGAACGTGCTGTGGCAGCCCGGCATGGACCATGCCGGCATCGCCACGCAGATGGTGGTCGAGCGCCAGCTGATGGAAAAGCAGATCCATCGCCGCGACCTGACGCGCGAACAGTTCATCGAGAAAGTCTGGGAGTGGAAGGCGGAATCCGGCGGATCGATCCTCAACCAGCTGAAGCGTCTGGGCGCTTCAGCCGACTGGTCACGCGAACGCTTCACCATGGACGAGGGCCTGTCCAAGGCGGTGCTGGAGGTCTTCGTAAGCCTCTACAAGGAAGGCTTGATCTACAAGGACAAGCGCCTTGTGAATTGGGATCCGAAGCTGCTGACCGCTATTTCCGACCTCGAGGTCGAGCAGCATGAGGTCAACGGCAATCTCTGGCACTTCCGCTACCCGATCGAAGGCGAGGTGTTCGATCCGGAGAATCCGAAGACATTCATCGTCGTGGCCACGACGCGTCCCGAGACGATGCTTGGCGATACGGCGGTGGCCGTCAATCCGGATGACGAGCGATACCGGCATCTGGTCGGGAAAAATGTCGTGCTGCCGATCGTCGGTCGCAAAATACCGATCGTGGCGGATGAGTATTCCGATCCGGAGAAGGGCTCCGGCGCGGTCAAGATCACGCCCGCGCATGACTTCAACGATTTCGAGGTCGGCAAGCGCCACAAGCTGCCGGCGATCAACATCCTGACGGTCGAGGCCGCGGTCAAGCTCAAGGACAATGAGGACTTCCTCGCGGGCCTCGATGTGACGCCGGAACGTCAGACTGTCTGGGACGAGCTAGACGGGCTCGACCGGTTCGTCGCGCGCAAGAAGATCGTCGAGCTTATGGAAGCAGGCGGCTTCCTCGACAAGGTCGAGCCGCATCGCCATGCCGTGCCGCATGGCGACCGCGGCGGCGTGCCGATCGAGCCGTTCCTGACCGAGCAATGGTATGCCAATGCCGCGGAGCTGGCCAAGCCGGCGATCGCCTCGGTGCGCGAGGGGCGTACCAACTTCGTGCCGAAGAATTGGGAAAAGACCTATTTCGACTGGATGGAGAACATCCAGCCCTGGTGCATTTCGCGCCAGCTCTGGTGGGGCCACCAAATCCCGGCCTGGTATGGGCCGGACGGGCGCGTCTTCGTCGAAAAGACCGAGGAAGAGGCGCTGGCTGCGGCCGTCGAATATTATCTGGCGCTGGAAGGCCCATGGAAGGCCTGGGTCGAGGACAAGCTCGAGAATTTCAAGCCGGGAGAAATTCTCACCCGCGACGAGGACGTGCTCGACACCTGGTTCTCGTCAGCCCTTTGGCCATTCTCGACGCTGGGCTGGCCCGATCACACGCCGGAGCTCAAGACCTACTACCAGACCGACGTGCTGGTCACCGGCTTCGACATCATCTTCTTCTGGGTTGCCCGGATGATGATGATGGGCCTGCATTTCATGCATGAGGAACCATTCCACACCGTCTATGTGCACGCGCTGGTGCGCGACAAGAACGGGCAGAAGATGTCGAAGTCGAAAGGCAACGTCATCGACCCGCTCGACCTGATCGATGAGTATGGCGCCGACGCGCTGCGCTTCACGCTGACGGTCATGGCGGCGCAGGGGCGCGACGTGAAGCTCGACCCGGCGCGTATCGCCGGCTACCGCAATTTCGGCACCAAGCTGTGGAACGCGACGCGTTTTGCCGAGATGAACGAGGTGGCGCGCAATGACGAGGTCTGGCTGAACGATGCAAAACTCGCGGTCAATCGCTGGATCCTGACGGAACTGACGCGGGCGGCGCGCGCGATCACAGAGGGCATCACCAGCTACCGGTTCAACGAGGCGGCAGGTGCTGCCTACCGCTTCGTCTGGAACCTGTTCTGCGACTGGTATCTGGAGCTCCTGAAGCCGGTGTTCATGGGCACGGACGAGGCCGCCAAGGCCGAAAGCCGGGCTTGCGTCGCCTTCGTGCTCGACGAGATCTACAAGCTCCTGCATCCGATGATGCCGTTCATGACCGAGGAATTGTGGGCCGCAACCGCGGGCGAGGGCAGGGAGCGCGAAACGCTGCTGTGCCACGCCGCCTGGCCGTCGCCCGACTTCGAGGATGACGAGGCTGCCGCCGACATCAACTGGCTGGTCGAGCTTGTCTCGGGCATCAGGTCCGTGCGTTCGGAAATGAACGTGCCTCCGGCGGCGATCGCGCCGTTGGTTTTGGTCGGCGTCAACGCGGTGACGCGTCAGCGGCTGGCCAGGGAGGAGTCGGCGATCAAGCGGCTGGCGCGGGTCGGCGAGATTTCGCTTGCCGATGCGGCACCGAAGGGCTCGGCGCAGATTGTGGTCAACGAGGCGACGGTCTGCCTGCCGCTCGGCAGCTTGATCGATCTCCAGGCGGAGGCCGCGCGGCTGCAGAAGGAACTGGCCAAGGTGACCGAGGAAATCGCGCGGCTGCACAAGAAGCTTTCGAACGAAAAGTTCGTCGCCAGCGCGCCGGCCGAGATCGTCGAGGCGGAGCGTGAAAAGCTCAACGAATATCGCGCGGCCCAGGAGAAGCTTTCGGTGGCTTTGACGAGGGTTCGCGACGCCAGCTGAGCGGCAAGATTCGCCGCTTGCCGGAGGCCTGTTTCCGCTAAGTCAGCTGCCTCCAAAACAGGCATGCCGTTGCGTTAATTTTGACGTAAAGGGAAACTTTGCGCCCCATTGTTGCCATAATGTAACAATGGGGCCCTACACCCACCAAAAACAGCTGTTTTGGCACCGTTTTGACCGCTTTTTTCTGATTTTTTGGGCCACTTAATGCCGACTGGGGCTATTTGAGCGGCTAGGTCGGCGCCAGTCACCGTGGCGAAAATGCGCGTTGTCAAGGTGTACATGTACAACTTTTGAAATCGTTGTTGCGTCCTTAACCCGAATTGGTTCTAGCTTGAGCCACGTGTATTTCGGGGAGGGAATTCCATGAATATTCTGCGTCTCAAAGCACTGTTCGGGGCAGGGTGTTTTTCGCTGGCCCTGGTCGGTGCCGCGATGCACCCTGCGCATGCCGGCGGTCTCGAGCGCGGCGGTTATGACATCGATCTGCTTTTCGATCCGGCGCCGGTCGCGACCGAAGCGGAGGCGACCTATGTCATGCCGGATCGCAAGTACAAGAATGCCAAGGGTCCTTTTGGGGCAGATTTGGGCCTAGGCACGTCGGCCGACGGGGCCGAAGACTATTGGGTTCCGCGCATCGGCGTTAAGGCCCAGGTCGTCCCGGGCATCGACTGCATGGTCGACTATTCGCAGCCTTGGGGCGCTCATGTCGCGCCCGGTTTGTGGAACGGCGCGATTTCAAACATCGAAACCGACATCAAGAGCGATAACTACGCGGGCACCTGTTCGTACAAGATGGATGCGGGCAAAGGTCAGCTTCGCTTTATCGGCGGTGTTTTCTACCAGAAGGTCTACGGCTTCAAGGAAAGTCTAGTGGGTTTCAACCCATTTGGGCCATCACCGACTGGCCGCGTCGATCTGACGAGCAGCGGGTGGGGCTGGCGAGCTGGCGTTGCCTATGAAATCCCGGACATCGCCCTCCGAGCTAGCTTGGTGTATAATTCGAAGGTCAAGTTGGACAATATTGAGGGCTCACTCGACTTGTCCAGTGTCGGCGGCGGTATCAAACCAATTTTTGGTACCACGCAGTACATGCCGGATGTTGTGGAATTCAAGTTGCAGTCGGGCATTGCACCGGGCTGGCTTGCTTTTGGTTCGGTAAAATGGACCAATTGGAGCGTTCTGCAGAGTGTTCCGATCTGCTATGTCGGTACCGCCAGCGCTGACTGCTTTACTGGGGGTCCGCTCTCTGGTTCGCATCAAGTGACCTCACTCGACTTGATGTATCGGGATGGCTGGACGGTCACGGGTGGCATCGGTCATAAGTTCAATGATCAGTGGAGCGCAGCCGGGCAGATCAGCTGGGATCAGGGTACCTCGCACGGCTACGGCTCGCAGACCGATACGTGGACCCTCGGAGGCGGTGTCGCTTATACGCCGCAACCCAATATCGAGATCCGTCTGGCAGGTGCGATTGGCGTGCTGACCAGCGGCCACTCCGGTATCGTCAATGGCGAAAACGGGTTTCAAGCGGGTACCGACGCTAGCTACGATTTCGGCAACGATCTCGTCACCGCGATCTCGGGTGGAATCAAGATCAAGTTCTAAGTTTCTGAAAATTCGAGAAAAAGGCCGGGCAATGCCCGGCCTTTTTTGTTGTCCGGCCGACGGCCCGACCTGGCGTTCCGGCGCGATGTTGCAGATTCGCTTCACAACCTGCGCCTCATGCGATTGTGACGTTTTGGCAACAGTTTATGAACAACCCCCGCGCTAAAAGACTTGCCGAGGGAACTGCCCATTTCCCGCCATAAACCCGGAGCACCCGAGATATGTCCCGGGACGCGTGTCAGGTTGGCGCGGCGATGGGACCGGCCGCGGGGTGTGCGGCAAGGACGATGATGGACGCCAAGGTAATCTCCAAGGCCAAGCTGCCGAGCCGCTACGTGACCGTTGGTCCGGCGCGCGCGCCACATCGTTCGTATCTCTATGCCATGGGACTTTCGGCCACCGAGATCGCGCAGCCGCTCGTCGGCGTCGCCAGCTGCTGGAACGAGGCGGCGCCCTGCAACATCTCGCTGATGCGCCAGGCGCAGGTGGTGAAGAAGGGCGTGGCGGCCGCCAACGGCACGCCGCGCGAATTCTGCACCATCACCGTCACCGATGGCATCGCCATGGGCCACCAGGGCATGAAGTCGTCGCTGGTGTCGCGCGAGGTGATCGCCGATTCGGTCGAGCTCACCATGCGCGGCCATTGCTATGACGCGCTGGTCGGGCTCGCCGGCTGCGACAAGTCGCTGCCCGGCATGATGATGGCGATGGTGCGGCTCAACGTGCCGTCGGTCTTCATCTATGGCGGCTCGATCCTGCCCGGCAGCTATCGCGGCCGGCAGATCACTGTCCAGGACGTGTTCGAGGCGGTCGGCCAGCATTCGGTGGGCACCATCAGCGATGCCGACCTGCTTGAGATCGAGCAGGCGGCGTGTCCGTCGGCCGGCTCCTGCGGCGCCCAGTTCACCGCCAACACCATGGCGACCGTCGCCGAGGCGATCGGCTTGGCGTTGCCCTATTCCTGCGGCGCGCCGGCGCCATACGAGATGCGCGACCGTTTCAATTTCGCCTCCGGCGAAAAGGTCATGGAACTGATCGCGAAAAACATCCGGCCGCGCGACATCGTCACGCTGAAGGCGCTGGAGAATGCCGCGACGGTGGTGTCGGCCACCGGCGGCTCGACCAATGCCGCATTGCATCTGCCGGCGATCGCGCACGAGGCCGGCATCAAGTTCGACCTCTTCGACGTGGCCGCGATTTTCGAGAAGACGCCCTACATCGCCGATCTCAAGCCCGGCGGCAAATATGTCGCCAAGGACATGTTCGAGGCAGGCGGCATTCCGCTGTTGATGAAGACCTTGCTCGATCATGGCTATCTGCATGGCGACTGCTTGACGGTTACTGGCCGCACTTTGGCCGAAAACATGGAACATGTTGCTTGGAATGACAGCCAGGATGTTGTGCGTCCCGCCAATCGGCCAATCACCAAGACAGGCGGCGTTGTGGGCTTGAAGGGCAACCTTGCTCCCGAAGGCGCGATCGTGAAGGTCGCCGGCATGTCGGACCTTCAATTCTCCGGTCCGGCGCGTTGTTTCGATTCGGAAGAGGAGTGCTTCGAAGCGGTCACGCAGCGCAAGTACCAGGAGGGCGAGGTTCTCGTCATCCGCTACGAAGGGCCGCGCGGCGGTCCGGGCATGCGCGAGATGCTGTCGACGACGGCGGCACTTTACGGCCAGGGCATGGGCGGCAAGGTGGCGCTGATCACCGACGGACGCTTCTCCGGGGCGACGCGCGGCTTCTGCATCGGCCATGTCGGGCCTGAGGCTGCTGTCGGCGGGCCGATCGGGCTGATCCGGGATGGCGACGTGATCTCGATCGATGCGGTTAAAGGCACGATCGAGGTGGCGCTGTCGGACGCCGAGCTGGCGGCCCGGGCAAAGAATTGGACGGCGCGCGGGACCGACTATCAGTCCGGCGCGATCTGGAAATATGCGCAAACGGTGGGTTCGGCGCGCGATGGCGCGGTCACCCATCCGGGCGCGGCCAAAGAAACGCACTGCTATGCGGACATCTGAGGTGTTGAGGTCAACTGTCTTTTCGGCACTGGTCGCCTTTGCGACCTTGGGCGCCGTCGGGCAGGCCATGGCCTTCGACGACAAGGTGTTCGACGACAAGACCGGCGTGAAGCCGAAGTCTTCGCCTTGGGAAGTCTTCCAGTTCGGCTTTTCTGCCTATAAGAGCGGCCATAAGGACCAGGCGGTCGAGGCGTACAAATACGCTGCCGAGAACGGCCAGATCGGCGCCACCTGGAAGCTTGCGCGCATGTATGCCGAAGGCGACGGCGTGGCGCGCGACGACTATGCCGCCTTCAAGTTCTTCTCCGAGATCGTCGACCAGGACGTCGAACCGGGCTCGCCGGAAGAGAGCTATGTTTCGGACGCGCTGGTGGCGCTTGGCGACTATCTGCGCAAGGGCATCCCCGGCAGTCCGGTGGAGGAAAACGAAGTCGCCGCGCAGGAATATTACATGCGCGCCGCCGCCAATTACCGCAATCCGAACGCCCAGTTCGAGGTCGGCCGGATGTTCCTGAAGGGCGAGGGCGGCGTGAAGGCCAGCGTCAAGCAGGCCGGCCGCTGGCTGCAGCTGGCAGCCGAGAAGGGCCATGCCGGCGCGCAGGCGACGCTTGGCAATCTGCTGTTCCAGAGCGGCAAGGTCGTGCGCGGCCTGGCGATGATGACGGCCGCACTTGAGCGGGCTCCGCCGGCCGACCAGACGTGGATCCGCAGCATGCAGGAAGATGCCTTCGCCGCCGCTGGCGAGGCCGACCGCCGCACGGCGATCTCGCTTGCCGATGACATCCTGACCAAGGGCAACAACGGCGACCAGTAGGCCCGGTTGTTAGTCTTCCCCTCAATCAGTTTTCCGTCGGCTCCGTCGGCGCAGTGGTGGGCGCCGGCGTCATCGACGTCGGATGCGGTTTCGGCGCCTCGCCGGGGCATTCGTCCTTGATCTTGGTCCAGGACGTGCTGTTGAGAACCATGTCGCAGCGGGCAAAGTGGCTTTGGTCGGCAACCATCAGGCAGGCCATCTCACCGACATTGAACGACTTGCCATTGGCCAGACAAGTCGGCGCCGCAAGCAGCGGCGCCGGCGCGGTGAACGCCAACGCAAGCCCGAGCGGCCAGGAATGAATTCGGATCGCCATGAAAGCCCCACAACATGCGCATGGAACGCGCGATTTGTGGCGATATCAGGATCAGAGTCCGGTCACGCTCCGGCCGGCTGCAGGCTGAGCTCGATGGCGACCGGCACGTGGTCGGAGGGTTTTTCCCACGCGCGCACATGCTTTTCGACCGAGGCCGACGAGAAGCGGTTGGCCGCTTCCGGCGACAGCAGGAGATGGTCGATGCGGATGCCGTTGTTCTTCTGCCAGGCGCCGGCCTGGTAGTCCCAGAAGGTGTAGACATCGGGCGAATCGGTGACGGCGCGCACCGCTTCGGTGAAGCCGAGATTCAACAGCCGGCGGAAGGCCTGCCGCGTCTGCGGCTGGAACAGCGCGTCGCCCAGCCAGTTGTCAGGAAACCTGGCGTCGGCACGTTCGGGGATGACATTGTAGTCGCCGGCAAGAACCAGCGCTTCTTCGAGCCGCAGCCGTTCCTCGGCCCAACGTTCCAGCCGCGCCATCCAGGATAGCTTGTAGGCAAACTTGCGCTCGTCATCGATCGGGTTGCCGTTGGGCAGATAGAGCGAGACGACGCGCAGCGCGCCCTGGTCGGTCGAAAAGACGCCTTCGATGAAGCGGGCATGGTCATCGGCATCGTCGCCCGGCAGGCCGCGATTGACCTCGTCGAAAGGCAGCTTGGACAGGATCGCGACGCCGTTGAAGCTCTTCTGGCCGTTGGTCTCGACATTGTAGCCCAGCGCCTCGATCTCGGCGCGCGGAAACAGCTCGTCGACGCTCTTGATTTCCTGCAGGCAGACGATGTCCGGCGCGCTCTCGGTCAGCCAGTGGGTGAGATTGCCGATGCGGGCGCGAACGCCGTTGATGTTCCAGGTGACGATCTTCATGCGGACCTCAATGCTGTTCGGACGGGAGACGTTCGACAAGGCCGATCGTATTGCCCGCGGGGTCCTTTAGAAAGGCCATCCATTCGCTTTCCCCTGCCGGGCCGAACTGGCCCTCGGTGTCGCGGTGGACAAGTGTCGGCGGCGCGGTGAAGGGAATGCCCGCGGCTTTCGCCTGAGCGTGGAAGGCCTCGAGACCAACGATGTCAAGATAGACGGTGCCCGCCGGAACACCGTCGGTGAAGAGCAGGCGGACATCGCCGGCCAGGATGAAGGCCATGCCGGGCGGATCATAACGGGCGTGCACGTTCATGCCGAGGACGTCGCGCCAGAAGGCCAGGGTCGTATCGAGATCGCGGCCAGCCGAGAGCGCGACCTGGCGGACCGCGCCGACGCCTGGCATCCCGGATACGCTAAATGGAGAAGCTGGTGCCGCAGCCGCAGGAGGCGACGGCGTTCGGGTTCTTGATCTGGAAGGACTGGCCCATCAGGTCGTCGACGAAGTCGATCACCGAGCCGCCCATATAAACCAGCGACAGATCGTCGATCAGGACCGTGGCGCCATCCTTCTCGATGGCGACATCGTCGTCGTTGCGCGTGTCGACCAGATCGAACTTGTAGGAAAAGCCGGAGCAGCCGCCTCCTTCGACGGAAACGCGCAACGCCGTCTTGCCGGCTTGGCCAGAGACGATTTTCGCGATCCGCCTGGCAGCGGAGTCGGTCATCTCGACTTTCATGGCAGTCTTGGCATCAGCGCCCATGGGCGTCACCTTGCTTTCGGTTTCACATGATAGGTATGAAGCGGGACGGGGCAAGTCAACTGCGGCGGCATCAGCCATGTCAAATGAGCTTGGCGACATCGGGTTCGGCTATCGGCGGCGCGCAGCCTATGCCTGCGATCCGGCGCAATCGCGCGGGCGCCTGTTTCCCGAGGCCGAAAGCCCGACGCGCACGCCGTTCCAGCGTGACCGCGACCGCATCATCCATTCGACCGCTTTTCGCCGGCTGAAGCATAAGACGCAGGTCTTCGTCGCCCACGAGGGCGACCACTATCGCACGCGGCTGACGCATTCGATCGAGGTGGCGCAGATCGCGCGTGCCCTGGCGCGGGCATTGCGCGGCGACGAGGACCTCGCCGAAGCAGTCGCTCTTGTCCACGACTTCGGTCACACCCCGTTCGGCCACACCGGCGAGGATGCGCTCAACGAGAAAATGGCTGCGTGGGGCGGTTTCGATCACAACGCGCAGTCGCTGCGTGTCGTCACGCGCCTCGAGCGGCGCTATGCCGAGTTCGACGGGCTGAACCTCACCTGGGAAACGTTGGAAGGGCTGGTCAAGCACAACGGCCCGCTGACCGATGCGAGCGGTAAGGGGCTCAAAGGCCCGGTGCCGCAGGCGATCCGCGATTATTCCGAGCTGCACGACCTCGAGCTCGACCGCTTCGCCGGCATCGAGGCGCAGTGCGCGGCGATCGCCGACGATATCGCCTACAACACCCATGACATCGATGACGGCCTGCGCGCCGGGCTGCTGACGCTGGAGATGCTGAACGAGGTCGGCCTGCCGGGCTCGATCCTGAAGGGTGTGCGCGTGAAGTATCCCCAGCTTGACGATGTTCGCACCGGCCATGAGCTGATGCGCCGCCAGATCACACTGATGGTCGAGGACGTCATCGCGTCGACCACCGCCAATATCGAACGCCTGAAGCCGGACAGCGTCGATGCGGTGCGGGCTGCCGGCGAGACCCTGGTGGCCTTCTCGGCCGGCATGGCGGCGGCGGAGGGGGAGCTGAAGGCCTTTCTCTACAAGCATCTCTACCGCCACGCGGAGGTCATGCGCGTGCGGGCCGACGCGGAACGGATCGTACGCGACCTGTTCGACGTCTATTTCGCCGACCCGCGCGCCATGCCGGATGGCTGGCGCGAAGGGCTCGACCGAGCTGAGGATCGCATCAAGGCGCGCAGCGTCGCCGACTTCCTGGCCGGCATGACCGACACCTATGCGCTCAAGGAACACCGGCGGCTGTTTGACCATACGCCCGATTTGAGCTAGGGCGAGCCACGATTTTGCCGGCCAAACGGCCGGTCGCCTTTAAAGCCCAGAGCATATCCCATGAATATCTTCGCCGATTTCAACGCGCGGATCGTAAAAGCTGTCGAAGCGCTTGACCTGAAGGACAAGGATGGCGCGTCGCCTGATCTGTCGCGCATCGCCGTCGAGCCGCCGCGCGACGCCAGCCATGGCGATCTTGCCACCAACGCCGCGATGGTGCTGGCCAAGCCGACCGGACAGAACCCGCGCGGGCTGGCGGAGAAACTGGTCGAGGTGCTGCGCGCCGATGCCGATGTCGCTTCGGCCGAGGTCGCCGGCCCTGGTTTCGTCAATCTGAGGCTCAAGGACGGCTTCTGGCATACGCATCTGACGGCGTTGCTTGGCGAAGGCCGCGACTACGGCCGTTCGAGGATCGGCGGCGGCCGCAAGGCCAATGTCGAATATGTTTCGGCCAATCCGACCGGACCCATGCATGTCGGCCATTGCCGCGGTGCTGTCGTCGGCGACGCGCTCGCCAATCTGATGGCCTTCGCCGGCTTCGACGTCACCAAGGAATATGTCATCAACGACGCCGGCTCGCAGATCGACGTGCTCGGCCGCTCAGCCCTGCTGCGCTATCGCGAGGCGCTCGGCGACGATATCGGCGAGATCCCGTCCGGGCTCTATCCGGGTGATTATCTCGTCCCCGTCGGCCAGGCGCTGGCCAAGGAATTCGGCCGCAGCCTGCTGCAGATGCCGGACGAGGAAGCGCTGGCCATCGTCAAGGACCGTACCGTCGATGCGATGATGGTGATGATCCGCGAAGATCTGGCGCTGCTCAACGTGCATCACGACGTGTTCTTCTCCGAGCGCACTTTGCATGCCGACAACGCCAAGAAGATCCGCGCGGCGATCGCCGACCTGACGCTCAAAGGGCATATCTACAAGGGCAAGCTGCCGCCGCCCAAGGGCGAGAAGCCGGACGATTGGGAAGACCGCGAGCAGACGCTGTTCCGCTCGACCGCTGTCGGCGACGACATGGACCGGGCACTGGTCAAGTCGGACGGCTCGTTCACCTATTTCGCGGCCGACGTCGCCTATCTCAAGGACAAGGTCGAGCGCGGTTTCGTCGAGCTGATCTATGTGCTAGGCGCCGACCATGGCGGCTATGTCAAGCGGCTGGAAGCGCTGGCGCGCGCGGTTGCCGGTGACACGGTCAAGCTGACGGTTCTGCTTTGCAATCTGGTCAAGCTGTTCCGGGACGGCGAGCCGGTTCGGATGTCGAAGCGTTCCGGCGATTTCATCACCTTGCGCGAGGTGGTGGAGGAGGTCGGCCGCGACGCGATCCGCTTCATGATGCTTTACCGCAAGAGCGATGCGCCGCTCGATTTCGACTTCGCCAAGGTGACGGAGCAGTCGAAGGACAATCCGGTGTTTTACGTTCAGTACGCCTCAGCGCGCTGCCATTCGGTGTTCCGGCAGGCAAGCGAACAGCTGGGCGAGGCGAATTTCGACCGCCAGCGGCTGGCGGCGTCGGTCGCGACGCTGGCCGACGAAGGCGAAATCGCGCTTGTCCGCAAGCTGGCGGAATATCCGCGGCTGATCGAGTCCGCCGCGATCGCGCAGGAGCCGCACCGGCTCGCTTTCTACCTTTACGATCTCGCTTCCGGCTTCCACGGACAGTGGAATCGCGGCAACGATAATCCGGACTTACGTTTTGTTAAGGTTAACGACCGAGAATCAACCTATGCCAGACTAGGGCTGGTGCAGGCTGTTTCGGACGTCTTGACGTCCGGCCTGACGCTGATCGGGGCAGACGCGCCAACCGAAATGCGTTAGGTTTAACTAAAAAACCTGTCACCTTTTGCCCACATTGCGCTGGTAATGGCCAACCCTGCGCGACGTCCATGGCGTCCGACTGTGTGCGAGTTCGGGAACAATAATGGCAGACAGAACCCCGCTGAAAGTAACCGACCATAACGACATCGCCGCCGACGATCCGTTCGCGGAACTGACCCGGATCATGGGCTTCGACCCGCGCCAGCCGGTCAGGCAGCCTGCCGGCGAAAGAGCCGCGCCGGCAAACAAGGTTGCGGATGAAGCCGATTTCGACATCGACCTCGAAAAGGAGCTGATGGGCGAATTCGACGCTGTCGAGGACAGTGCGCCGGCCGCACAACAGCCCCCTCTCTACCGGATCGCGCAGGAGCCGGCTTACGAAGCTGCCAGCACGCCCGCCAACGACGACGAACTCACCGCGTCCTTCGAGCAGGATTTCGTCTTCGACGATGCTGCCGACCACGCCGACTTCGCCATGTCGCGCGAGCCCGAAGCGGAAGTCGCCCCCGAGCCGCAATTCGCGTCTGCGCAGCAATTCGATCCTGAACCCGACTTTACTGTCGAGCCGGAAGCCGCTTTCGACGATGATTTCGACAAGGCGGTCGCTGGTTCGCTCGCTGTCTCGCCGCTTGAAGACGATCTTCCGATCGACGAGGAGATGGCCGCTTCGCTGGACCAGGATTTCCTGCTCGACCATCATGAAACCGCCGACGTCCATCAGCATGCCGTCGAGGCCGTGCAGTCCGCGAGCGAAACGGCGTTCGAAGTCGATTTCGACAAGGCGGTGCAGATGTCGCTCGAGGACGAGATGGCGATCGACACTCACGAGCCGGAGCAGCCTCCTGTGGCCGCCGAGGCGGCCGAGGCTTATGCGGCCGCTCCGCTGATTTCCGAGGACGACTTTACCGGCCATTTCGACCAGACGATGGCCGATGTCGATTTGGGTCTCGGTGAAGACCTGAACGCCGGTGAGCACGAGGATTTCCAGGAGCCGGAGCCGCTGATTGCCGACGAGCCGGCGCCGGCCGTCGAAATGCCGGCCGAGGTTCAGCACTTCGCGGTCGAATCCGAGCCCCACTATGCCGAACCCGTCGCCGCGCAGTCCCTCGACGATGATTTCGAGCTGAGCTTCCGTGATGCCTTGAACGAGGAGCCGCAGGCTCCGGCCGAGCCGGTCGCCGCGGCCCGGCCTTATCTGATCCAACCGGCTCCTGTCGCCGCCGCGCCGGTTCCACCGGTCGCCGCGGTCGAGCCGGCAAAGCCTGCTGCAAGCGAGCGCAGCCTGGAAGACGAGCTCAACGCCCTGCTCGGCGCCATGACCGCGCGGCCGATGCCGACGGTCAAGGAAGCCGCTCCGGCGCCGCAGCCTGTCGTACGGGCGCAACCTGTTGCGCAGCCTGCCAGTTACGCCGCCCCGAAGGCGGTCGACAATTTCGATTGGGGTCTCGACAAGCGCCAGGCGTCGCCGCAGCCCGCACAGCCCATCGAGGCGGATCTGGACGATCTGCTTGCCAGCGGGCTCGACCGTCAGGATTTTGCACCTTCGGCGCACAACACGGAGCCCAGCGTCGATTTCGATGACGACGCTTTCGATGCCGCTTTCACGAAGGGCATCGAGGCCGAGCACGCAGCCGCACCGAGCGTGACCGCTTCGGCCGGGAATCCAGCCAATTCGCTCGACTGGCCGGCGTCCGCCGAGCCGGCCAGGTCGTCGTGGAGTCGTTCAACTCCGACCTCCGCTTTTTCGACGCAGCCTGCATTTGCCGCTCAGCCGGCGCCTGTAGTGCCGCAGATGGCAGCGCCCGTTGCGCCGCCGCAAGCCGCAGCACCTGCCTATCGCAGCGAACCGGCCGTGGATTACGCCGCCTATGCCAGGCCTGCCGCGCCGCAGTCGCGCCAGCATGACGACGTGCCGGACGTGGAAACGGTCGATGTGCCGGAGCGGGTGGTCGCACTTGCGGACGACCTCGACATTCCGGAGCTCAGCTTCGAGGAAGACCAGCCGGCGGCGCCCGCTTACGACGATCTCGACGCGGAATTCGCCAGCCTGCTCACCGACATGAACGCGACGGAGATCGCACCCGCAACCGCGCCGAACCGTGGTTATGAGGACGATTCCTATAACGCCGGCTTCAATGGCTACGAGCGTCGCGATCTGCGCGCCGAGGCGCCGGCCGCTCCGGCGGCCCCCGCTTCATACTCGGTTGCCAACGAGTACGACCCCGACGATCTGCCCGGCAGCCGGCCGGTTTCGCAGGCGGATGATTTCGCAGCCGACGAGCTCGACTACGATCCCGAGCTCGAAGAAGCGATGGCGATCCCTGGGCTTGCTGAGCGCGAGGCGGCGCAGCCACGCCGGCGTGGAATGATGATCGCAGCACTCGTCGGCGCGGTGGTGATCGCCGGCGGTCTTGGCGCGCTTGCCTTCTCGTTCAGTGGCAAGGGTGGCAGCGAAGCGCCGGTGATCGTCAAGGCCGACAATTCACCGATCAAGATCAAGCCGGAAAACCCGGGCGGCACGGTGGTGCCGAACCAGGACAACAAGGTCTATGACGCCGTGGTCAAGGGCGGCACGGCCAAGCCGGCCGAGCCGGTGCAGCAGAAGCTGGTGAACACAACCGAGCAGCCGGTCGATGTGGCATCCAAGGAGCCGCAGCCGAGCCGCGTCGTCGATCTTGCACCCAACGACGCCGACGCCTCGGCAGGCGCCGCCGATACCGCTGACAATCCAGACACTGCGTTGCCCGGTGTCGCGCAAGCGGCTCCGGCAAGCGCCCAGCCGGCCGCGCCGGCGCCGAAATCGGAAGACCGCATCGCTCAGGTGCTGCAGCAGGACAGCGGCAACGGCGCCAACACCGATGTCGTCGCTGTTGCGCCGCGCAAGGTCAAGACGATGATGGTGAAGCCCGACGGCTCGCTGGTTCCGCGTGAGGATCCGGCGCCGGCCGCGCCGAAGATCGCCGCGGCCGAGCCGACCGATCCGGCGCCGCAGCATGTCGCACCGGCCTCCGACGCCCAGCAGACGGGCACCGTGGCCTCCGATGGAGACCAGGCTGATGCGGCGGCCACCAAGCCGGTGAAACCGGCAAAGAAGGTTGAAGCCAAGGCTCAGTCGAGCAACACGCCGGCCATGGTGCCGGTGGCGCCGGCGCGACCGTCCGACCAGCCGGTCGACATCGTCGGCGAGGTCAAGCCCGACCAGGTCGCCTCCATCGATCCGGCGTCGGCTGCCGGCGGCGGCGCGTGGTCCATGCAGATCGCTTCGCAGCCGACGGTGGAAAGCGCCCAGTCGTCCTATCAGGACCTGCAGCGCCGCTACGGCAGCGTGCTTGCCGGCCACACGGCCAGCATCGTCAAGGCCGAAGTCGCGGGCAAGGGCACGTTCTACCGGGTCCGCGTTCCAGCGAAGTCGCGCAACGACGCGATCGCGCTGTGCACCAGCTACAAGGCGGCCGGCGGCAACTGCTTCGTGTCGCGCTGATCGGTCCGAACCTCTCAAAAGCCGGCGCCGCCGCAAGGCCGCGCCGGTTTTTCGTTGTGGACGGTTCCAGAGCTTTCGGATGCCGGAGGGCAGGGGTGATTCCCTTTGCCCGCCCAAAGCTTTAAGATTCCCTCCATGAGCGAATCAAAATCCATGATCCTGGGCTGCACCGGGAAGTCCCTCACACAAGAGGAAATCCGCTTCTATCGCGATGAGCGTCCGTGGGGTTTCATCCTGTTTGCCCGCAATATCGGCGAGGCCGGCCAGATCCGTGACCTCGTTGCTTCGATGCGCGACAGCGTCGGGCGGCCCGACGCGCCGATCTTCATCGATCAGGAGGGCGGCCGGGTGCAGCGCCTGCGGCCACCGCTGGCGCCGAACTATCCCGCCGGCGGCGCGCTCGGCGCTTTGTGGCGCGACGATCGCGAAGCCGGGCGCCGCGCCGCCTGGCTGATGGCGCGGCTGCACGCCTTCGACCTGTCCCGCCTCGGCATCACGGCCGACTGCCTGCCGGTGCTCGACGTTCCGGTCGAGGGCGCCAGCGACGTCATCGGGGCGCGCGCCTATGGCAAGGAGACCGCAGCCGCGATCGAGCTTGGCCGGGCGTCAGCCGAAGGATTGATGTCGGGCGGCGTGCTGCCGGTCATGAAGCATATTCCCGGCCACGGCCGCGCCTTTGCCGACACGCATTTTGCGCTGCCGACGGTCGATACGCCGCTTGCCGAACTGCGGCAGCATGATTTCGCCCCGTTCAAGGCGCTCAACCAGCTGCCGATGGCGATGACGGCGCATGTCGTCTACAGCGCCGTCGATCCCGACAATCCGGCGACGACCTCAGCCAAGGTCGTCAACGAAATCATCCGCGGCGAGATCGGCTTTGACGGGCTGTTGATGAGCGACGACACCTCGATGAAGGCACTTTCTGGGGATTTCCCGACAAAGGCGGCTTCGATCCTTGCGGCGGGCTGCGATCTCGTCCTTCACTGCAACGGTGTTTTCGAGGAAATGTCCGGCATCGCATCGCGCACGACGGCGCTCGCGGGCAAGTCTTTGCAGCGCGCGGGGCGGGCGCTGACCTATATAAGAAACCGCGACGTCGCCGACGAAACCGCGATACGCGCCGAATTTGCCACCTATTTCGAAGCGGTGGCCTGAACCGAAGGGACGAAAGGCAAGTGGCGGAGACATTGGAAGTGAAGGCCGCGAAGGCCGCGCCGATGGACCGTCTGTGGGCCGAGAACGACGATTCACGCCTGACGGGCGACCCATCGCTGGTGGTCGACGTCGCTGGCTTCGAAGGGCCGCTCGACCTTCTCTTGCATCTTGCCCGCAACCAGAAAGTCGATCTGGCGCGTATCTCCATCCTGGCGCTCGCCGAGCAGTATCTGGTCTTCGTCGAGACGGCGAGGGCGCTGCGGCTGGAGCTTGCGGCCGACTATCTGGTGATGGCGGCCTGGCTTGCCTTCCTGAAATCCAAGCTCTTGATCCCGAAACAACCGGGTGAAGAGGGAGAAAGCGGTGAGGAACTGGCGGCGGTGCTGCAGTTCCGGCTGAAGCGGCTGGAAGCCATGCGCGATGCATCGGCAAGGCTGGTCAACCGCAACCGGCTCGGCCGCGATGTGTTCGCGCGCGGCATGCCGGAGATGGTCATCGTCGAGAAGCGCAACAGCTTTTCGGCCTCGCTCTACGATCTTTTGACGGCCTATGCGCAGCAACGCCAGAAGCAGGCGATCAACAATGTAACGATCGCCCGGCGCGCCGTCTGGTCGCTGAAGGACGCGCGCGACGTGCTGGCGCGGCTGGTCGGAACGTTGAGCGACTGGACGGCGCTCGACAGCTTCCTCATCGAATATCTGGCGGCGCCGGAAGAAAAGCGCACGGCGATGGCCAGTTCGTTTGCCGCGACGCTCGAAATGGTGCGCGAGGGCAGACTGGAAATGCGGCAGGACCAGGTGTTCGCGCCGCTTTATTTGCGTGGCCGAGCGCTAGGGGCACGAGCAGTCGAGGTGGCATCATGAGCGAACGCGCCAACGCTTCGGTCATTCCGTTCAAGGTCGAGGACGAGCCGGAAGAGGCCGAGCAGGGTTCCGTCCAGAACCCGGCCGAGCGGCTGCAGCTGTCGGAAGCCGTGCGCATGGCCGAGGCGATCATCTTCGCCAGCGCCGAGCCGGTGACCGAAAAGCAGCTGACCGCGCGTCTGCCCGACGGCGTCAACATTGCCGCGGCAATGGCCGATCTGCAGGAAATCTACGCCAAGCGCGGCGTCAATCTGGTCCATGTCGGCGACGCCTGGGCGTTCCGTACCGCCGGCGACCTGGCTTTCCTGATGAGCCGCGACTCCGTCCAGCAGCGAAAACTTTCCCGCGCGGCGCTCGAAGTGCTGGCGATCATCGCCTACCACCAACCGGTGACGCGCGCCGAGATCGAGGACATTAGAGGCGTCGAGACCTCGAAAGGCACGCTTGATACGCTGCTCGAAACCGAGTGGGTGCGCATGCGCGGCCGCCGCCGCACGCCCGGACGCCCCGTCACCTATGGCACGACGGACGCTTTCCTCGACCATTTCGCGCTGGAGGAAATCCGCGATCTGCCCGGCATGGAAGAGCTGAAGGGCGCAGGGCTTCTCTCGACGCGCATGCCGTCGAATTTCTCGATGCCGGTGCCGCCGGCCGATCCGGACGCGCTGACCGAGGACGAGGACGCGCTGACCGATATCGACCTCGAGGAACTCGGATTGCTCACGCCGCGCGTCACGGAAGATTGACGCGCTAATTCGGTACGGATGGTCTATTAGCAAGCCCTGCGCGGATTCGTAGCAAGCCGCTCACGCCGAAAGTGCGTGACATCGGCCTGCCATTTTATCAACTTCTTTGCGGTTGTGTTTGAATCCCCGAGCGAAAACGCATAGATCATCGCCGAGGGAAAACATTCGAGAGAGATTGTTATGGGTTCATTTTCGATTTGGCACTGGATGATCGTGCTGGTCATCGTGCTTCTGGTGTTCGGACGCGGCAAGATCCCCGAACTGATGGGCGACATGGCCAAGGGCATCAAGAGCTTCAAGAAGGGCATGGCCGACGACGACACCGCTGACGACAAGCGCACCGTCGAGCACCGTGCCGACGAGACCGTTTCGTCGGTCAAGGAAAAGGCCAGCAAGAGCTGAGCTCGGTTGTTGCTTTGAGCATGCCGTTGTCCCAAAGCCGCGTCACACTTTTGGGCGGCATGCTCTGGTTGGAATAGATTGCCATGTTCGAAGTCGGTTGGAGCGAGCTGCTGGTGATCGCGGTCGTCATGATCGTGGTCGTCGGGCCGAAGGATTTGCCCAACATGCTGCGCACATTCGGCCGCACGGCGGCGAAACTGCGGGCCATGGCAAGCGACTTCCAGAAACAGTTCAATGACGCCTTGAAGGAAGCCGAACTCGACGACGTCAAGAGCTCGATCGACAGCCTTCGCGGCCTCAATCCGCTGAACGAGGTCCGCAAGCAGCTCAATCCGTTCGAGCAGGCCGCGGCCGATGTGCGGTCCGGCGTCGATACGATGATGAAGCCCAAGCCCGCCGCCGACCCGTCGACGCCGCCGGCATCGACGCCGCAACCCGCCGAGCCGCTGAAGAATGGCGCGACCGATATGCCGGGCTCCGGCGGAGCGGAGACCGCGCCAGCTGCGCCGGCCTTCCCGGCCATGACCGACGCCTCCGTGACCGCGCCGGCGGCAACCGCCGTGCCGGCCAAGCCGGCGAAGAAGGCGGCGACCTCCAAGGCAAAGCCTGCCGTTGTGAAAGCCGCGTCCGCATCCAAGGCGCCGGCCAAGCCTTCGCCGGCTCCGGCCAAGGTGGCGTCGACCGCCAAGAAGGCAGCGCCCAAGTCGGCAGCACCCAAGGCCGCGGCGAAACCGGCTGAGGCCAGGAAGCCCGCCGCGACCAAGCCGGCCACCAAGAAGCCGGCGGGAGCCGCCAAGTGAGTGCATCGGACGTCGACAAGGAAGAGATCGAGAAATCCTCGGCGCCGCTGATCGAGCATCTCATCGAACTGCGCCGCCGCCTGATCTGGTCGCTGGGCGGTTTCTTCGTCGCTTTCCTGGTCTGCTTTTTCTTCGCCAAGCGCCTGTTCAACCTACTTGTGGTGCCCTTCAAATGGGCGACGCAGTGGGCCGGGCTCGATCCGCACAAGGTCGAGCTGATCTATACCGCGCCGCAGGAGTTCTTCTTCACCCAGGTGAAGCTCGCCATGTTCGGCGGCATGGTCATCGCGTTTCCGCTGATCGCCACGCAGATCTACAAATTCATCGCGCCGGGCCTCTACAAGAACGAGCGCAACGCCTTCCTGCCGTTCCTGATCGCGTCGCCCATCCTGTTCCTGATGGGCGCCTCCTTGGTCTATTTCTTCTTCACCCCGATGGTGATGTGGTTCTTCCTGGCCATGCAGCAGGCCGGCACCAACGACCAGGTGCAGATATCGCTGCTGCCGAAGGTGTCGGAATATCTCAGCCTGATCATGACGCTGATCTTCTCCTTCGGCCTGGTCTTCCAACTGCCCGTGGTGACCAGCCTTTTGACGCGCGTCGGCATGCTGTCGTCCAAGGCGCTGGCCGAAAAGCGCAAATGGGCGATCGTGCTCTCCTTCGTCGTCGCCGCGGTGCTGACGCCGCCCGACCCGATGAGCCAGTGCGGCCTCGCCATCCCGACCATCATTCTCTATGAGGTGGCGATCTGGTCGGCACGCATGATCGAGCGCAGCCAGGAACGCGAACGCCAGGCGCGCGAGGCACGCGAGAGTGGAAGCAGCGCGGCTGAAAAGCCTACGGATACGCCGACGTAAGGCCAGCAATCGCCTGAAAAACACGGCCGGCGCGTCCGGCTGTCTTGCATCGACAAAAGATGCGGTTTACGCCCTCGAACCAAACCTGAGGACGGACAACCATGCTCGACATCAAATGGATTCGCGAAAACCCAAGGGCCCTTGTCGAGGCGCTGGTGAAGCGTTCCTGGTCGGCAGACGAAGCGCAGTCCACGGTCGACGACCTTGTTGCGAAAGATGAGGCGCGGCGAGAGCATCTGACCGAGTTGCAGGTCAAGCAGGAGCGCCGCAATGCCGCCTCCAAGGAGATCGGCAACGCCATGCGTTCGGGCGACGCGGCACTTGCCGAGAAGCTCAAGGGTGAAGTCGGCGAGATCAAGTCGTTCATCCAGAACGGTGAGGCGCGCGAGCGTGAACTCGACAAGGCATTGAACGACGCGTTGGCCGTATTGCCCAATGTGCCGCTGGACGACGTGCCGGTCGGCAAGGACGAGCACGACAATGTCGTCAGACGCCTCGTCGGCGATGTGCCGACGCGCCCGAACTGGGTGAAGGAGCATTTCGAGATCGGCGAAGCGCTCGGCATGATGGATTTCGAGCGGGCGGCAAAGCTCTCCGGCGCGCGCTTTACGGTGCTGAAGAGCCAGCTGGCGCGCATGGAACGCGCGCTCGGGCAGTTCATGCTCGACCTGCACACGACCGAGCATGGCTATGAAGAGGTCATCCCGCCGCTGATGGTGCGCGACGAGGTGCTGTTCGGCACCAACCAGTTGCCGAAATTCGAGGAGGACCTGTTCTTCACGCCGCATGGCGACGGGCGTCTCGGCCTGATCCCGACGGCGGAAGTGCCGCTCACCAACCTTGTGCGCGAAGAGATCATCGCGCATGAAAAACTGCCACTGCGCTACACGGCGCTGACGCCGTGCTTCCGGTCGGAAGCGGGCTCGGCCGGACGCGACACGCGCGGCATGCTCCGCCAGCACCAGTTCTACAAGGTCGAGCTGGTCTCGATCACCGACCAGGAGAACTCGCTGGCCGAGCACGAGCGGATGACCGAGTGCGCCGAGGAAGTGTTGAAGCGGCTCGGCCTGCCGTTCCGCACCATGACGCTGTGCACCGGCGACATGGGTTTTGGCGCGCGCAAGACCTACGACATCGAGGTCTGGCTGCCGGGGCAGAACGCCTATCGCGAGATCTCGTCCTGCTCGGTCTGCGGCGACTTCCAGGCACGGCGCATGGATGCCCGCTACAAGGACAAGGACGGCAAGGGCAACCGCTTCGTCCACACGCTGAACGGTTCGGGCACCGCGGTCGGCCGCGCGCTGATTGCTGTCGTCGAAAACTACCAGAATGAGGACGGCAGCGTAACCATTCCTGAAGTGCTGCGGCCTTACATGGGTGGTCTGGCCAAGATCGGACCGAAGTGATCCATGCGCATTCTTTTGACCAACGATGACGGCATCCATGCCGAGGGCCTGGCGTCGCTCGAACGCATTGCCCGCACGCTGTCTGATGACGTCTGGGTGGTGGCGCCGGAGCAGGATCAGTCCGGCTATGCGCATTCGCTGTCGATCTCGGAGCCGCTGAGGCTGCGCAAGATCGGCGAGAAGCACTATGCCGTGCGCGGCACGCCGACCGATTGCGTCATCATGGGCACCAAGAAGATTCTGCCGGGGCCGCCGGACCTCATCCTGTCGGGCGTCAATTCCGGCGCCAACATCGCCGATGACGTCACCTATTCTGGCACCGTCGCGGGCGCCATGGAAGGCGCGTTGCTCGGCGTGCGCTCGATCGCCGTCAGCCAGGCCTATTCCTATGTCGGCGAGGATCGGGTCGTGCCTTACGAGACGACCGAGGCGCTGGCGCCGGCACTGTTGAAGAAGCTGGTGGAAACGCCGCTGCCGGACGGCGTGCTGCTCAACGTCAATTTCCCCAATTGCGCGCCCGACGAGGTCGAGGGCACGGTCGTCACCGCGCAAGGCAAGCTGGTGCATAGCCTGTGGGTCGACGAGCGCCGCGACGGGCGCGGCCTGCCTTACTACTGGCTGCGCTTCGGCCGCGAGCCGGTCGAAGGCAAGAAAGGCACCGACCTTTACGCGCTGCGCAACCGGCTGGTGTCGGTGACGCCGCTGCAGCTCGACCTTACCGCCCATGAACTCCGCGACCAGTTAAGCAAGGCGTTGTCATGAACATGACTGTCGACGACCGTGAAGGGTTTGCCGCTTTCCTGCTCCGTCTCCGGGGCCGTGGCACGGCGCCGAAGGCGTTGATCGCCGCCTTCGAGGCAACGCCGCGGCGCGGCTTCCTGTCGGCGCAGTTCCACGCGATCGCCTGGTCGGACGGCATGCTGCCGATCGAGTGCGGCGAGGCGATCGAAGGCGCCGACCTGCAGGCAGCGGTGATTGCGGCACTTCACATCGAGCCGGGCAACCGCGTGCTCGAGGTCGGCACCGGCTCGGGTTACACGGCCGCCGTGATGTCGCGGCTTGCGGCGCGCGTGATCACCGTCGATCGCTACAAGACCCTGGTGGAACAGGCAAAGCAGCGTTTCGAAGCGCTCAGCATCGGCAACGTGATTGCGCGCCAGGCCGACGGTTCCAACGGTCTGGCCAATGAAGGGCCATTCGACCGCATCGTCGTCTGGGCGGCGTTCGACAGCCTGCCACGCTTTTTGCTCGATCAATTGTCGAGCGGCGGCATCGTCATCGCGCCGATCGGCCCCGAAGAGGGCGAGCAGGTGCTGGCCAAGCTCACCAAAGTCGGCAGCCGCTTCGAGCGCGAGGATATCGGCATGGTCAGGCTGCAGCCGATCCTGCCCAGCGTCGCCGCGGTGATCTGACGGCGCTCCAAGAAAAGCACGTACCCGTCCCGCTATCTGAACGGGATAGGGAAGCCATGTTACCTTGGGGCAACAGTCCGGATTATTTGATTAGAAAGCCTAAGGTGAACGCGGTGAGCCCCTGTCGCCGGTGTTGCTGACGGGACCCCAAACCGGCGCGAGAGCTGGATTTTGCCCGCGCCAGAATTTCTCCCAATGTTTTAAGAAAATTTTCGTCGGATTCTAATGGGTTAACCGGCCAGTAACATTAACACGCTTTAATCACGGTCAGTTTGTACCGGGTCTGTGCGGGTTAGTGCGATGCAATTCAATTCCTTGAAGGCAAACAGACGCAATCTGGCGCGTGGCTGCGCTGTCTTGATGATAGCCGGCGCGGCCGCCGGTTGCAGCTCGCAAGCGATGCGCTTCAACGGTGTCGACGATGTCTTCACATCGTCCACCAACAATCAGCGCGCCATCATCAACAAGCAGAGTGCCGACCAGCCCTATCCGGGCGATGCGGTGGCAGCTGCGCCGGTCGACGGCACCCATACCCAGTCGGTCAGCCGCTCCAGCCTGGAGCCGGTCACGGCCCAGCAACTGCCGCCGCCCTCGCAGCCGGCGTCCGTCAGGCCGATGCGCACCGCCTCGGCTCCGGCGCTCGCACCAGCTCCGGCGCTCGCTCCCGCACCGCATGTCGACCGGACGATGACGACCGGCACGGTTGCGCCTGCGGCGAAGCCATTCAAGACGGCTGAGCCCGATGCAACGCGCAACGCAAGTGCCGCGCCGCACGCCACCGAGATCGTGGTCCGTGACGGCGAGACGCTTTCGGGCCTGTCGCAGCATTATCATGTGCCGGCCGATGCCATCGCCAAGGTCAACGGGATCGATCCGAAGAAGGGCATCCGTAGCGGCCAGAAGATCGTCATCCCGGCCTACGCCTATTCGAGCAAGGCGGAGCCGAAAGTCGCCGACGCCAAGCCGGTCAACACGCCGAAGCAGCCTGCCGGTGCGCCGGAGAAGGTCGCCGTGCTGCCGCAGCAGCCGAAGCTGAAGGACGGCAAGTCGGCTGCTCAGCTCGATGCGTCGGCCGCGGCGAGCGGCTCGAAGAACCCGAAGCCCGCGCCGCAGATGGCAGCGGCGAAGCCTGCCGGCGCCGGCGGCACCTACACGGTGCAGCAGGGCGACACGCTGTCGTCGATCGCCAAGAAGACCGGAGTCGGCACCACGGCGCTGAAGCAGGCCAATGGCATGAAGGACGGTCTGCTCAAGATCGGCCAGACGCTCAAGGTTCCGGCTGGCGGCACGGTGCAGGCGGCAGCCGCCAAGCCCGCGGCAGTCGACCCGGTGACGACGGCAACGACGCCGCCGCCAGCCAAGACCACCGAGACGCTTGCCTCCTACACGCCGCCGAAGAAGGACGCCAAGGTCATCCAGCAGGCCGAGGACGACGATGCGGTGGCGCCCGATGGCACCGGCATCGGCAAGATGCGCTGGCCGGTGCGCGGTCGCGTCATCTCCGGTTTCGGTTCCGGCAAGGACGGCGTCGACATCGCCGTGCCGACGGGCACGCCGATCAAGGCGGCCGAGAATGGCGTCGTGATCTATGCCGGCGACGGCCTGAAGGAATTCGGCAACACGGTGCTGGTGCGCCATGAGAACGGCCTGGTCACGGTCTACGGCCACGCCAGCTCGATCGAGGTGCAGCGCGGCCAGAAGGTCAAGCGCGGCCAGGAGATCGCGCTGTCGGGCATGAGCGGCACGACAGACTCGCCCAAGCTGCACTTCGAAGTGCGCAAGAATTCGGCCCCCGTCGATCCGAGCGGCTATCTCGAATAGAACAAAAAACGCGATTTGCGGTCCGCCTGACCTCCAGTCCGGCCCGCCGGCTCAGCCCGCTCCGAAAGGGGCGGGCTTTTTCAGTTTTGTCGAATGCCCGCACTACATGTCGAACCGATCGGTTGCTTGCCAGGGCAGGCCAGACGCGAAGCGTTCGCTGATCCATTGCAGGAAGGCCCGGGTCTTGTTTGGCACGCGCCGAGCGGAAGGATGCACGACATAGATGGCACCTTCATCGGGAACCGGGTAGTCCACAAGCACGCGGACGAGACGTCCGGAGGCGAGTTCGCGCCCGACAAGCCAGTCGGTTGCATAGAACAGTCCGTGCCCGGCAAGCGCTGCAAGAACCAAGGCTTCCGCATCGTCCGAAATGAGCGGCCCGGTCACGGGCACCGAGAGGTCTTCGCCACTGGGCATGGTGAACTCCCAGGTGGCGGGATTGGCCTTGCCGGAAAAGATCAGGCACTCATGTCCGGTGACATCCTTTGGCGCGGCCGGCCTGCCTCGCCGTGCCAGATATTGCGGCGACGCCACAAGCATGCGTTTTCGCGCCGCCAGCTTGCGGGATACCAGGCGCGAATCCGGCAGCACACCAAGGCGTATCGCCAAGTCGAACCCTTCGCCGATCAGGTCCACGAAACGGTTCGAAAAGGCGACATCGAGCGTTATGGTGGGATGAGTTTCAAGAAACTCGACCAATAGCGGCATGAGCCATATGCGGCCGAAGCTGCCCGGCAGGGCCAGGCGAAGTCGACCGCGCGGCTCGCCGTGCGAAAACTGTTCCGTTTCTTGACCTGCCGCAATGATTTCCTGAAGCAGGGGCCGGATCCGCTGAAGATAGACCTCACCGGCCTCGGTAAGGACAACCCTGCGTGTGGACCGCTCGAGGAGTCGGGCGCCAAGGCCCTCCTCGAGCGTCTGGACACGCCGGGAAACCACAGTGGAATCGCGTTTCAGCCGTCGGCCGGCCGCGTTGAACGAGCCTTCCTCGGCAACGGCGACGAATGCCGTCAAATTTTCGATATCCGGTAGACGGAACGATTGCTGCATAATTTGCAGTTATAACCTGTAAGACTGCACCATTCCATGAGATTGTCGCAGCAAGCATAGTCCGGAGCATTGAAGCTCAACAAGAGGACTACGGCATGCACGCAATCTCACTCACCGGACCGTCGCTCGATCAGTTGACGCGTGTAGAGCTTCCCGATCCACCGCCGCCGGGCCATGGCGAGGTACTTGTCCGGATGCGCGCCGCGAGCCTGAACTTCATCGATCTCGCCGTTGCATTGGGGCAATATCCTGGCATCAGCTATCCGGTCGTTCCCGTTGCCGATGGGGTGGGTGAGGTGATTGCGGTTGGGGACGGAGTTTCCGGTCTTGGGATTGGAGACCGTGTCGCCCTCCACCCGAAAACCATATGGTTTGCAGGACCCGGTACAACGGAAAAAGCCGGCGTGACGCGGGGCGTGTCACGCCCTGGCTCGCTAATTGAAATCGCAACGTCCGATGCGGGCTCCGTTATCAAATTGGCTGACCATTTGTCCTGGGAAGCTGCCGCGACGATACCAATCGCGGCGACGACCGCCTGGAACGGTCTCGTTTGCGCAGACGCGGGTCCCGGCTCGACCGTTGTGCTTTTGGGGACGGGCGGCGTTTCGCTCTTTGCGCTGCAACTCGCCAAGGCAAGAGGCGCCCGCGTTATCGTGACATCTTCCTCCGAGGCGAAGCTTGCACGGGCGCGGGAACTCGGGGCGGACGAAACGATCAACTATGCTGCATCGCCCGATTGGGACACGCAGGTTCTGGCCCTGACGCACGGTGTCGGTGCCGACCTGGTGATAGACACCGTCGGAATAGCCACATTCACGCGTTCGCTCGCCGCTGCCCGCTATGGCGGCATTGTCTTCACGATCGGCTTTGTTACCGGCACCAACCTGCAACTGGATCTGATGACCGTCATCGTCAAAGCCCTCCGGATCCAAGGCAACAACACGGGCTCGGCGGAAGATCTTGGCAAAGCGATGCGGGCCATCGAAGCAGCGCGCATCGAGCCGGTGATAGCCCGAACATATGGCATCGGCGAGATCGCCGATGCCTACCGTGAGCAATCCCGTGGCCCCTTCGGAAAACTCGCCATTCGGCTGGACTGGTAGCACCGATACGCTTCTCCAAGGCCTAGAGATGATCCCGGAGCGTGTCGGCGATCATCTCCTCGAGGCTGCTCGCCTTCACGCCCAGAAGCGTCTCGGTGTCGGAGGAATCGACCAGCATGGGGCTCTCGAAGAGATAGCTCATCTCGATGAGCTCATGCATGCCCAATGCTTGCATCTCGGCGACGGAATAGGAACGTGTCCCCGGCACCTCTCGTCGCAGCATCGCCGCGGTTCTCTGGATGAGCTCCCGGGGCGAGGCGTGCTGCGAGGGAACGTGAAACGCTCGTCTCCATTCGCCCGTGTAGCGGGCGGCCGCTACCAGTGTGCTGGCGACGTCCTTGGTGAAGCTCCAGGCATGCGTCGCGTCGAGGTCTCCGATGAAGGCGGTGGGCTTGCCCTCGATGATGGAGGGCAGCGCGACCAGCGAGAAGTAGCTGATCGCGCTATGCCCGAGATAATCGCTGGAGCGTATTTCGATCGCCGGCACATCGGCACGAACCGCTCGCTGCCACATGATCGTCCTGGCGGTTCCCTTCTTCGACGTCGGATCCAGGGACAGGTCGGAGCGCAGCGGGCTATCGGCATTTTCGCCATAACCATAGAGATTTCCGAGCACGATGAGCTTCGCGCCGACCGCTTCGGCCGCGCGCACGGTGCCGTCGATGATGGGGAAAAAGTCGGTTGGCCAGCGATGATAGGTGGCCATGGCGCACATGAAGATGGCGTCGGCATTTCGGCTGATACGCGATAGTTCCGAAGCATCGGTGGCGTCGGCCTGTATGGCCCGCACGTTCGGCGGTGCGCTCGAACCGACGCTTCGGCTGGTGAGAACGACATCATGACCTTCTTCGCCAAGAAGGCGGGCGGTCTGGCGTCCAACCGGGCCAGCGCCGACGACAACATAGAAACTCATGGCAACCTCTCTTCCTTGATGGAGAGGCGTGAGTACAGGTTCGCGGCATTGAAAATCGCGCGGGAATTGCCAAATCTTGAGCAGGTTTTGCCAATGAATCGAGGGGCCATGCGTCCGCAATTCGCTTCAGCCCCATCCGGCGTAACAATGGTTTCCCGGCATATCGAAGCGGGCGTCCATCGTCTGTCGCGGGCGCCATACCATCGCATCATGGTGCACAAAAGCGCGGCGACGCGCTCCTACTGCAATCAGGTCGGGCGATATTTCGTCAGGCTCGCCGGCGATATCGACCTGGTGCCGGCTGGCGAGGAGGGCGGTTTCGAGGCTGAAACCCCCTTCGACACGATCGAGATCGTCTTGCAGCCAGCCTTGATGGAAAGGGTGGCGGCGGAACTTGGCGGCAAGGCGCTGGTAGCGCGGCTCGACACACGCCATTTGCTTCGTGACCAGCGCATCGAACATCTCGCTCGAGCCCTGCAGAGCGACCTGGATACGGGCGCGCCGAGCGGCCCTCTGTTTGCCGACAGCATTGGCGCAGCGCTCGCGGTCAGGCTGCTTGGCCTCGATGAGCCGGACATCGATCGGACAAGTCGGGACGGAACGGGCCGGCTGTCGGATACCCAGCTCAAACGCGTCCTGGAGTATATTGAAGCCGCGCTCCATGAGCCGCTTTCGATCCAACGGCTAAGCCGGGTTGCCGGCGCCAGCAGCTCGCATTTGCGGACATGGTTCAAGGTGGCGATGGGCGTCACCCTGCATCGCTACGTGCTGCGACGTCGCGTCGAACGCGCGCGCGTTCTGCTGCAGCAAGGCGATCTCAGCACGAGTGAGGTGGCGGAATTGACGGGCTTCGCGCATCAGTCGCATCTGGCGCATTGGATGCGCCGCGAGATCGGCCAGACACCGCGTGACTTGCGACGGGCGCAACTGCCCAGATGATATCCTGCAATTAGCGTCAGCGCCGCTTCAATCCTTGAGCGGCTTGCCGAGCCGGCCGGCCAGGTCCTGGGTGAACTGCCAGGCGACGCGGCCGGAGCGGCTGCCGCGCGTCGTCGCCCATTCCAGCGCCTCGGCGCGCAGCTGCTCGGGGTCGATGTCGAGGCCATGATGACTGGCATAGCCGTTGATCATCTCGAGATATTCGTCCTGCGAACATTTGTGGAAGCCGAGCCATAGGCCGAAGCGGTCCGATAGCGAAACCTTTTCCTCGACCGCCTCCGACGGGTTGATGGCGGTCGAGCGCTCATTGTCGATCATGTCGCGCGGCAACAGGTGCCGCCGGTTGGACGTCGCGTAGAAGATGACGTTGCCCGGCCGGCCTTCGACGCCGCCTTCGAGCGCTGCCTTGAGCGACTTGTAGGACGTATCGTCATGGTCGAAGGACAGGTCGTCGCAAAACAGGATGAAGCGATACGGCGCCGCCTTCAACAGGCCCATCAGCTTGGGCAGCGTGTCGATGTCCTCGCGGTGGATTTCGATCAGCTTGAGCGGCAGCGCGGACTTGGCCCTGGCATTGATCTCGGCATGCACGGCCTTGACCAGCGACGACTTGCCCATGCCGCGCGCGCCCCACAACAGCACGTTGTTGGCGGCAAAGCCGGCGGCGAAGCGCTCGGTGTTGTCGACAAGGATGTCGCGGACGCGGTCGACACCGCGGATCAGGCCGATGTCGACGCGGTTGACCTTGCGCACCGGCTCCAGATAACCGGGATCGGCCTGCCAGACGAAGCAGTCGGCTTCCGAAATGTCGGTCTCCGGTACCGGCGGCGGGGCGAGGCGGGACACCGCTTCGATCAGGCGGTCGAGTTTCTTGTTCAGGGCATCGAGGCTGGTGTCGGTCATATCAGGTCTTTGTTTTGGCATTTCGCAATGCGGGAAACAGCTCCTTGGCCGCGCTGCAAGAACCAGCCCCAAGCTTTTGTTGGAGCATGATCTTTTCGCTGGGACCGATGCCGCCTCCGGCTGCGACGCTCTAGCACGCGGCAAACCGCTGGAAAAGCAATGGATTGGGCCGGTCGTGCAGTTGCATTGGCAAGTTTAGCGACTATATTCCGGCCAATTTCGCGGGGCCGCGTTTGGCGGTTTTTCCCCATTCAGGAGTTTCTTGATGTTCGTCACACCGGCATACGCTCAAGGCATCGGCGCCTCGCCAGACATGTTCATCAGCATTTTGCCGTTTGTCCTGATTTTCGTGATCATGTATTTTCTGATCATCCGGCCGCAGCGTGCGCAGCTGAAGAAGCGCCAGGAAATGCTGTCGGCGGTGCGGCGCGGCGACACGGTGGTGACCGGCGGCGGTTTCATCGGCAAGGTGACCAAGGTGATCGACGACAACGAGCTGGAAGTCGACCTTGGCGGCACCAAGGTGACAGCACTGCGCTCGACGATTACGGAAGTGCGGGTCAAGGGTGAGCCGGTGGCGAACCAGAACGCCAAGAAGTAAGCGAAATCCCGACGGCGATGGCCGCGGGCAGGGCTCCGGCATATGGTCTATTTTTTGCGCCTGAAGGTCGTGGTGATCGGGTTCGCACTGATCTCGATGATGTTCGGCGCGTTGGCTGCTTACGCATCTGTGCCGAGCGCGCATATCCTGCTTCACCTGGACACGGATGAGTTGAAAAGCCGCCAGGCCGAAGCAGCGCGCGACCAGATCAGGATATTGCTTCGTGACGCTAAGCCCAGGATCGCCTACAGCGGTCTTTCCGCATCGGGCTCCGCCACCCAGGTGCATATTGACGATCCCGCGCAGGTCGAGGCCGCCAAGGCCGCGCTCAAAACCTTGCTTGATCCTATCTCCGGCAAGGAGGGGGCAGTCCAGGAATTTGCGTTGGACGATAGCGAGCCTGGCCTGCTGAAGTTTGCGATAACGGACGCCGGCGCAAAGTACCGCATCTCGGGCGCGCTCACGCAGTCGATCGAAGTCATCAAAAGTCGGCTGCACGAACTCGGCATTTCCGACGCCGCGATTGAGCCGACCGAGGACGGCATATTGGTCAAGGCGCCGGGCGTCGCGGATTTGCACGGCCTGGCGCGAATCCTCGCCCGGCCAGGCCGGCTGAGTTTTCAGCTCGTAGACACGTCGATGCCGGTGGACGACGCAATCAACAGCCACCCGCCCGCGGGATCGTCCGTGCTTTATACGCCGGACGATCCGCCGGTTCCCTATCTGGTTGAAAACCGGGTGATCGTTTCCGGTGACCACGTGCTGGACGCCAACGCGACGAATGAAGCACTGGCCGGCCAGCCTGTCGTCGCATTCCGGCTCGATTCCAGGGGTACGGAACGTTTCAAGTGGGCAACCACGCAGAATATCGGCAAGCCGTTTGCGGTGATTTTGGACGGCAAAGTGATTTCGGCGCCTGTCATCCGGGAACCGATCGAGCATGGCACTGTGCAGATATCGGGCAATTTCACCGCCGAAAGCGCCAAGGAACTGGCCCTGTTATTCCGCACCGGCGCGCTGCCGGCGCGATTGACAATCCTTGAGGAAGCGCGATAGGGCCGGCCGTGGCTGAAATGACGACGATAGACGACAACCGAGCCGATGGCGGAACGCTGCCGCTTGTACGCCTGAACGGATAAGAACGAATGCTCTATTTCTCGCGCCTGAAGATGATCCTGATCTGGCTCGCGGTGGCCGTCACAGTGGTCCTTGCCGCGCCCAATCTCTTCCCGGCAAGCGTGCTGGCTGAACTGCCGAGCTGGGTGCCGAAGCGGCAAATGACGCTCGGCCTCGACCTTCAGGGCGGCTCGCACATCCTGCTGCAGATGGATCAGAACGATCTGATCAAGGATCAGCTGGAGACGACGCGCGACGAGATCAGGTCGCTGCTGCGCGATGCCAAGATCCAATATACCGGCCTTGGTGGAACAGGCCGGACGGTGCAAGTGCGCATCAACGATCCGAGCCAGGTCGAAGCCGCCAAGACGGCGCTGAAACCGATAACCAATCCGGTTACAGCCGGGCTCTTTAGCGGCGGTTCGGTCCAATCGATGACGCTGGACGATTCCGAGGCTGGGCTGTTGAAGTTCACCGTCACGGATGCCGGCATCAAGTACCGTACATCGACAGCGCTGTCGCAGGCGATCGAAGTGGTGGAGCGGCGCGTCAACGCGCTCGGCACGACCGAGCCGATCGTGCAGCGGCAGGGTGACGACCGCATTCTGGTCCAGGTGCCAGGACTTCAGAATCCTCAGAAACTCAAAGACATGCTCGGCCAGACCGCCAAGCTGACCTTCCAGATGGTCGATACGTCGGTGCCGGTCCAGGATGCAATGAAGAACCGCCCGCCGCCTGGAGATTCGATCCTGTACTCGCAGGATGATCCTCCGGTTCCTTATCTGGTCGAGAACCGCGTGATCGTGTCTGGCGAAGACCTGTCGAATGCGACGCCGACCTATAACTCGCAGACAAACGAGCCGGTGGTTTCCTTCACCTTCAATTCCAGGGGCGCGACGCGGTTCGGGCAGGCGACCCAGCAGAATGTCGGCAAGCCGTTCGCCATCGTGCTCGACAACCAAGTGATTTCAGCCCCGGTTATCCGCGAGCCGATCCTTGGCGGCAGCGGTCAGATCTCCGGCAATTTCACCGCCGACAGCGCCAACGACCTTTCCGTGCTGTTGCGGGCGGGCGCCCTGCCGGCAAAGCTGACCATCATCGAAGAGCGCACGGTGGGTCCAGGCCTCGGGCAGGACTCCATCCATGCCGGCAAGATCGCCGGCATAATCGGCTCGATCCTCGTCGTCGCCTTCATGTTCGTCGCCTACGGTTTCCTCGGCTTCCTTGCCAATATCGCGCTGGCCGTGCACGTGGCGATGATCGTGGGGCTGCTGTCGCTGCTCGGCGCCACGCTCACCCTGCCGGGCATCGCCGGTATCGTGCTCACCATCGGCATGGCGGTGGACTCCAACGTTCTGATCTACGAGCGCATCCGCGAGGAGCGACGAAACGGCCGCTCGGTGATCCAGGCGATCGACACCGGCTTCTCCAAGGCGCTGGCGACCATCGTCGACTCCAACGTCACCTCGCTGATTGCCACCGTGGTGCTGTTCTGGCTCGGCACCGGCCCGGTCAAGGGTTTTGCCATCACCTACGCCATCGGCATCCTGACCACGGTCTTCACCGCCTTCACCTTCACCCGCATGCTGGTCTCGATCTGGCTGCGCCGCGCCCGTCCCAAGGAATTGCCGCGCGCGCCGGTAACCTTCATCCCGCCGGGCACCAAGATTCCGTTCATGGGCATCCGCCGCTGGACCTTCGCGCTCTCCAGCCTGTTGTCGGTCCTGTCGGTCGTCGGCTTCCTGACCATCGACATCAATTACGGCATCGATTTCAAGGGCGGCTCGATGATCGAGGTGCAGTCCAAGCAGGGCGACGCCAATCTCGGCGACATCCGCAACCGACTGTCCGAACTCAACATCGGCGAGATCCAGGTACAGCAGTTCGGCGCGCCGAACGACGTCTTGATCCGCGTCGGCACGCAGGACGCCGGCGAGAATGCCGAGCAGACCGTCATCGACAAGGTGCGGGGCGAACTGCAGGACCAGTATGACTTCCGCCGCGTCGAAGTGGTGGGACCGACGGTCTCCGGCGAGCTCGCCAAGCAAGGCACGATCGCCATGCTGATCGCGCTGGTCGGCATCATGCTCTATGTCTGGTTCCGCTTCGAATGGCAGTTCGCGGTCGGCGCCATCATCGCCACGGTGCACGATGTGGTGATGACGATCGGCTTCTTCGTCGTGACGGGACTGGAGTTCAACCAGTCTTCGCTGGCGGCGATCCTGACCATCATCGGCTATTCGTTGAACGATACGATCGTCGTTTATGACCGCGTCCGTGAGGATCTGCGAAAATACAAGCGAATGCCGCTGCCGCAGCTCCTGAACAACGCCATCAACGAGACGCTGTCGAGAACGACGCTGACCTCGGTGACGACGATCCTGGCGCTGTTGGCGCTGGTGCTGTTCGGCGGCGAGGTGATCCGCTCCTTCACGATGGCGATGCTGTTCGGCGTGATCTTCGGCACCTATTCGTCGATCTTCATCGCCGCGCCGCTGCTGATCCTGTTCCGTCTGCGGCCGCAAGCCGCCACGACGGAAGAGGAAAAGCCGGCGACCGGCAAGGCCGTGGCGACTTGACATCACCTGGCTGATGGCCAAAGGCATCATCATCCGCGAGGCGCATTTCCCGGGCAGGGCGCCGATCGAAGCCTATGGCAATGGCGGCTTCCGTTTCGCCGACATGTCGCATCGCGGATCGTTGCTTTGTCTGCCGTCCGGCATCCATGGCTGGGAGCCGGCCGATCCGCTGGCGCTGAAAGTCTCCGATTTCGACCGGCTGTTCGGCGAGGCCGACAAGGTGGAAATCCTGCTGGTTGGCATGGGCAAGGAACTGCGGCCGCTGCCGGCCGCCTTGCGCACCGCCTTTAAAGAGGCCGGCATCTCGGCCGATCCGATGTCGACGGGGGCCGCGGTGCGGACCTACAACGTGCTTCTGGCTGAAGATCGCGCCGTGGCCGCGGCGCTGATCGCCGTCGATTGAATGGCCGGCGCCCTGACCATCGTCATGGATGCGGTGCGCGCCGCCGACCATGACCGGTATCTGTCGGCGCTCTACGCGCCGGCCGATAAGCGCGATGCGCTGGTTTCCCTCTACGCGTTCAATGCAGAGGTCGCCGGCGTGCGCGACCGCATCCATGAGCCGCTGCCGGGCGAGGTCAGGCTGCAATGGTGGCGCGACGTCATCGCCGCCGAAGGGGACGCGGACACCGGCAATCCGATCGCCGATGCGCTGAGGGCGACGATTGCCGGCAATGGCTTACCGAAGGCCGCTTTCGACAACATGCTCGAGGCGCGCATTTTCGATCTTTATGACGATCCGATACCGTCGCGTACCGATCTCGAAGGCTATTGCGGCGAGACGGCCGCCGCACTCATCCAGCTCGCGGCTATGGTGCTCGACCCGGTTTCGGCGCCGCGCTTTGCCGATCTGGCGGGCAGGGCAGGTTGCGCGCAGGCCATCACCGGCCTCTTGCTTCTGCTCCCGCTGCACCGCCGGCGCGGCCAGTGTTTTGTACCCGCCGATATTCTGGCGGCGGCTGGCACCTCGCCGGAAGCATTTGTCAAAGGCGAGGATGAGGCAGCGGCAAAGCGCGCCGTGGCGGCGATGATCGCCCTGGCGCGCGAGCATCTCAACGCCTTCGAGCAGGCCGCGCCGACGCTTCCCGTTCCGCTGCGACCGGCCTTCCTGCCGCTGGCGCTGACGCGCGCCTATCTCGACAAGATGGAGAAGGCTGGCCTGTCGCCGCTCGGCGCGATTGTGAAGCTGTCAACCATCGGCAGGCACTGGGTGCTCTTGCGTCATGCGATGCGTGGTTGGACGGCCCTTTGACGTAAACGTCAACCGTGCTAGGGATTCCACCGTCTGGACTCGCCACGAAGAAATGCGAGCCGGCGGAGGAGATGCCTTTCATGAGCCTGCCTGTGCTCGTCGTTCTTGTCGTGGTCGGCATTGCGCTGTCGGTTGCGGCGGTGCACTTCACCGGCGGCACGACGACCGCGACGCTTGCCGATGCCGACCAGGCGCTGGCGCGTTTTGCCGAGGATTTCCCCGACGAGAAACCAGGCGCCGTATGGCTGACGGCGGACGGGCATAGCGCATTTCTCGAGCTCGCCCCGCTACGCTGCGCCATCGTGCAGAGCATCGGCGATTGTTTCCTGACGCGGATCGTGGCGCCACACGATATTCGTGCGCTGGCAAGCGAAGCGAACGTTGTGTCCTTCAAGCTCGACGACTTCACCTGGAAAGGCGGCCGCTTCGCCTTTGCCGACGAGGCCGGCGCGCGCGCCGTGGCGGCGGCGCTGCGGAACCACGATCAGATGCGAAAGGCGGCGTGATGGACCAGTATAATTTCCCTCAGGTCACCCAGCTTGCCATTCCCTTCTTCGTCGTGGCGATCCTGATCGAGCTCTGGCTGGTGCGCAGCGGACGCGCCAAGGGATCGTTCGAGACACGCGATACGCTGGCCAGCCTGATGATGGGCACAGGCAATGTGGTGGCCGGGATCCTGCTCGGCGTGGTGTCCTATTGGGCGCTGCTGTGGCTGTGGCAGTTCCGCTTCTTCAATCTCGGCCTGTCGGTGTGGGTGTTCGTCGTCGCCTTCCTGCTCGATGATCTGCGTTACTACGTCTATCATCGCATCGCGCATCGGGTGCGCTGGGTGTGGGCCGAGCACGTCAACCACCATTCCAGCCAGCACTACAACCTCTCGACGGCGCTGCGGCAAAGCTGGACCGGGCTGTTCACCTTCACCTTCATCCTGCAGGCGCCGCTGGTGCTGCTCGGCTTCCACCCGGCGGTGATCGCCTTCGTCTTCGGCTTCAACCTGGTCTGGCAGTTCTGGATCCACACCGAGACGATCGGCAAGATGTGGGGCTGGTTCGAGTTCATCTTCAACACACCCTCGCATCACCGCGTCCACCACGCCACCAATCCGCGCTATCTCGACGCCAATTATGCCGGCACCCTGATCATCTGGGATCGCATGTTCGGCACTGTCGTCGCGGAGCTGGAAGAGGACAGGCCGCGCTACGGCATCGTGAAGAATCTCGGCACCTTCAACCCGCTGAAAGTGGCGTTCCACGAATGGATCGGCATGTTCAGGGATGCGTTTGCGCCGGGGCTGACGCTGCGCCAGCGTCTCAACTATCTCATCCAGCCGCCCGGCTGGAGCCATGACGGCTCGCGCGACACCTCGGAGACGCTGAAGGCGGCTTATGTCAGGCGAAATCCGTCGGAGGCGGGGAAGCCGGGGTTGCCGGGGGCGAGCGCGGAGCCGGCGGAGTAGTTAGCCGTTAGGCCGGTTCGCTCGAATCATCAGTCGAAGAACCACCTGCGGCTCTTGTCCGCTGGGCGACGAGCTCTCGCAACCGGGCGTCAACTTCTTCCAATGGGACGCTTGGCCTCGGGTCCTCGATCGACGCTTTCACACGCGCGCGGATCGATGCCATGCGCTCGGCATGCTCATCTTCCTCGCGCTGGAACGCACGGAGCGCCGCACGGATAACTTCGCTCGCCGAGCCGAAAGATCCGTCCTCGACCTTTTCGCGGATCATGCGCGCCATTGCGGGGGTAACGGTGACGGACAGTTTCTCGGCAGATTCCATGACCGTGCTCCTAAAGGGAATAGGATAGTATCCCACTCCTGCCAAGGATAAAACACCTAAGGATTTAGCTGATGCGCTGACCGGAGCCGAGATAGCGCCCTGATTCATCGCCCAATTCATCTGTAAAGCTGGCTTCCAGTTCGACCAGCGCATCGACGATTGCAGGCGCCGCCGAAGCTGGTTTTTCCTGTTGGAACCGCGCCATGACGTAGACGCCATGAGGATGTGACGGATCAAGACGAGCTTGGATGCGCCAGACCGGCGCCAAGCGATAGAGTGTCTTCATGAAATCGAGGAAGAACCAATCGTCGTAGGGCCCTCCCAGGCGCTGCAAAGCTATGATCCTCTTCAAGTTCGGATCGCTGTCTTCCTCTTTCTCTATTGTCCAGCCCTTGCCTCCGTGCGGCTGACCGATCAGCGCCTCGAGGGCCGGTATGTGGACCTTATGCAGTTTCTGCAAGTTGTTGCATCTGATGTAGATGCTCCAAATGACCTCGTAGTTGCCAGTGAAGGGTTCACCGGTTGTCTGATAACCCGGCGGAAGAAGCTGCGGCATATCGGGGCGCTTGGCCACGACTACTCCGCTGCCTCAGCCCGCGCCGGCAGTCCCAGCCACTCCCGGCAATCCGCATGCGCGCGCGACGTGATGGCGTGTCGTTTTGCGACCGTCTTGTCCTTGCCACGCAGGCGCTTGCCTTCGGTCTTCGGCGCTTCCATCGGCGGGAACAGGCCGAAATTGACGTTCATCGGCTGGAAGGAGCGCTTGCCGGGCTCGTCGTCGGAGACGATGTGGCCGCCGGTGATGTGATTGAGCAGCGCGCCGAAGGCGGTGGTGAGCGGCGGCAGCGATGGCGCCTGTCCAAGCCGTTCGGCGGCGGCGAAGCGGCCGGCGAGCAGGCCGATCGCCGCGCTTTCGACGTAGCCCTCGCAACCGGTGATCTGGCCGGCAAAGCGCAGGCCTGGCCGCGACTTCAGCTGCAGCGATTGATCGAGCAACGTCGGCGAATTGATGTAGGTGTTGCGGTGCAGCCCACCGAGGCGGGCGAAATCGGCGTTTTCGAGGCCCGGTATGGTGCGGAAGATGCGCACCTGCTCGGCGTGCTTCAGCTTGGTCTGGAAGCCGACCATGTTGTAGAGCGTGCCGAGCGCATTGTCCTGGCGCAGTTGCACCACGGCATAGGCCTTGACTGTCGGGTTGTGAGCGTTGGTCAGCCCCATCGGCTTCATCGGGCCGTAGCGCAACGTCTCGACGCCGCGCTCGGCCATCACCTCGATCGGCAGGCAGCCGTCGAAATAGGGCGTGCCTTCCCATTGTTTGAACTCGGTCTTCTGGCCGTCGATCAGCGCCCGGACGAAGGCGAGATACTGCTCCTTGTCCATCGGGCAGTTGATGTAATCCTTGCCCGTGCCGCCGGGGCCGACCTTGTCGTAGCGCGACTGGAACCAGCAAGTATCCATGTCGATCGTGTCGAAATGGATGATCGGCGCGATCGCATCGAAGAAGGCGAGCGCATCGGCACCAGTCGCCTCGGCAATCGACTGGGCAAGCGAGGGCGCGGTCAGCGGGCCGGTGGCGATGATCGCCTGGTCCCACTCCGCGGGCGGCAGTCCAGGCACTTCCTCGCGCTGGATTGCGATCAGCGGGTGCGCTTCGATCTTCGCGGTCACCGCATCGGAGAAACCGTCGCGGTCGACGGCCAAAGCGCCGCCGGCCGGAACCTGGTTGGCGTCGCCGGCGCTCATGATCAGCGAGCCGGCCAGCCGCATTTCGGCATGCAGCAGGCCGACGGCGTTGTTTTCGGCATCGTCGGAGCGGAAGGAGTTCGAGCAGACGAGCTCGGCCAGCCCATCCGTCTTGTGCGCGTCGGTGCCGCGCACCGGGCGCATTTCATGTAGCACGACCGGAACGCCGGCTTGCGCGATCTGCCATGCTGCCTCGGAGCCGGCGAGGCCGCCGCCAATGACGTGTACAGGGTTTTTGTTCATGAGCGCCGGAATAATCGCTTGGCGTGCTGTTTGCAATTGGCCGGCTGCGAGCCTGGGCCGTTACCGTCCTCGAATCCACTCGGCTGGGCCGTCTGTTTACACAGCGGTTAAATAGGGATATTTCATATCCTTAATAAAGCTCGATCAGTATCGATCCGGAATCAATTGATGATCCTGAAAAGCCAAGTCGAATGGGCGCTGCACTGCTGCGCCATTCTAGCCGGCCTGCCCGAAAAGCGTTACCTCTCCACCAAAGCGCTTGCCGAATTCCACGGCCTTCCCAAGGAGTATCTTTCCAAGGCGCTGCAAAGCCTGTCGCAGGCAGGCCTGGTTGATACGACGCTCGGTCCGTCGGGCGGATATAGGCTGGCGCGGCCGCCGGCCGAGCTGACCTTCCTCGACATCGTGGAAGCGGTGGAGGGCAAGGCGCAGACGTTTGTGTGCACCAACATTCGCGAAAACAACCCATGCCGTCCGCGGGACTATTGCGAAAGCGGCCCTTGCCCGGTCGCGCGCATCATGTGGGAGGCCGACGAGGCCTGGCGTGCAAAATTGCGCGGCGTCAAGCTTTCAGACCTTACCGAAGCGCTGGCGCTCGATATTCCGGCGGAGCTTTGGAAAAAGAGCTTCGAATGGGTTCTAGAGCGCGCCGGATGAGCGTGACCGCATGACCGCCGCGGGCGGCTGGTTTGCCGCAGTGGGGACGATGACCGCATAACTCTGAGGCGGCATCGCCAGGATCAGACCGTTCGCCTCGCAATGGCAATGGATGGTGTCGATTACCTCATTGCGTGCAAGCAAGCGGTCGCCGGGGCCGGCCACGCAAAACAGCAGGTCCATGCCGATTGCGACCGCGTCGATCTCCTTGAGCGCGACCAGCGGCGCCGGATCCTTGACGACCCGCTCGCAGTTTCCGAGAGCCTCGCGCATGGTTTCCTCGATGACATGAGGCGCCTGCGTCATGGCGATCCGCACGGTCAGGCTGATCATTTGCCTCTCGTCGGGGCGGCCGAGATTCGTCAGGCTGAGCTTCGCCAACACGCTGTTGGGGAGGACGACGATGTTGCAGGCGCCGGTAAGCAGATGCGTGGAGCGCCAGGTTGTCTCTACGACCTGCCCTTCCGTGCCGTCGCCCAGCGCTATCCAGTCACCGAGCGTGTAGGGCCGCCCCAGCGTCAGCGCGATGCCGGAGAAGACGTCGCCAAGCGTGTTCTGCAGCGCAAGCCCGACAATGATGGCAACCACGCCTGACGTTGCCGCCAGCGTGCCGATTGGAGCACCGAAGACGAAGCCGGTTATCGACAGCGCCACGCCGAGATAGATGGCGGCGACGACCAGGTCCTGAAGCAAGCGCGCTTCGCGCGGCCGGTGATCCAGGACGATGTAGAGGCGCACGAAGCCGACAAGCGTCCAGGCAAGATGTATCCACCACAGGATGCGTGCCGACTTTGCCAGGTAAGCATTCGCGCCCTGCAGATCCGTCTCACCCACCCAATGCGGCAGGATGCCGCCGAGCCAGAGCACCGCCGTCATGCCGGCGAAGAACAGGATCTGGACGATCAGGCGCGCCATCGGACGCCCACGACCTTGGAGACACCAGACGACAATGCCGGCGAGCCCCAGAAGGTTGATCAGGGCCAGGGCCACGGAGTGACGATCGCCGAGCATGGGCTCACCGGTATGATTGGAACTGGCAGGCACGGCCGGACGCTTGGAACGGCGCCCGGCCTTTCAGTCTATTTCTTGACCGGATAGGTCAATTCCTTCTGGGCGGTATCGACCACGAAGACCGCCAGCAGTTTCGCGGACTTCGTCTTGCTGCCGTTCTCGCTCACGCTGTGACGATCACCCGGCATTTCCGAAAAGCTCTCACCGGCCTTGTAGACCCTGGCAGGATCGTCATTGACCTGGCTGCGGATGGAGCCTTCCAGAACCGTGGCATAAATGAAGGCCGAGCTCGGATGGGTGTGCGCGTCCGAGTGGCCGCCAGGGCCATATTCGACCAGGATGCCCTTGATGCTCTTGCCTGGCACATTCGGCAGTTCATGCTCATAGACGAGCGTGACTTTGGCGGCCTTCTGGCCGGCGTGATGGGCCTCTGTGGCTGCGGCCGGGCTGGCCAACGCTGCCGTCGCGATGAAAGCGGCCATGACGGGCTTGATCATTTCGAAACTCCTTTTGGGTTGAGCACGCTGCGCCGGGTTGCGGCGCTTCCTCTCAGTCATTTCCGGGCCGCGGCGGTGAACCACTGCTCGAAGGTGATGTGGCCGAGGCGCGGATTGTTGTCGGAGACCAGCGAATTGTCGTTTAGCCTGGCGCCGAAATAGAGCGCTTCGGGATCGGCCACGACCTCGCGGGGATCGCCAACGGCCTTGAGATAGCGGGCGACGAGATCGCTCATGCGCACCCGCTCCGGGCCCGAAATCTCGAACATGCCGTTTATCGGCGCGGCGAGCGCGACACCGGCCATGATATCGGCGACGTCGTCGGATGCGATTGGCTGCACATAGGCCGGCGACAGATGCACCGCGTCGCCGACCGTGCCGGATTTGGCGATGCCGGCCAGGAATTCCATGAACTGGGTGGAATGAACGATGGTGTAGGGAATGCCTGAGGCCTTGATCAGCTCTTCCTGGACAAGCTTGGCGCGGAAATAGCCGCAATCCTGCAGGCGTTCGGTTCCGACGATCGAGAGCGCGATATGGTGCCTGACCCCGGCGGCCTTGCCAGCGGCAAGCAGGTTGCGGCCAGAAATCGTGAAGAAGTCCATCGAAGCCTTGTCCTCGAAAGAGGGCGAGTTGGCGAGATCGATGACCACCTCGGCGCCAAAGAGCGCTTCTGCCAAGCCTTCGCCGGTGATGGTGTCGACACCGGTGTTCGGGGCGGCGGCGATCACCTCCTGGCCTTTCTTGCGCAGGCGTTCTGCGGTTTTGGAACCGATAAGACCGGTGCCGCCGATGATGACGATTTTCATAACACTCTCCATTTGCGGCAGCGCCATTGCGCCCGCATCGATTGATGATTGATGGTCAGTCGAAAGGGATGGGTTAGTTCAGGCCGGCCTTGTCGAGGCCGTAGAACTTGTCCGCCGAACCGGGCACCGCCTTGAAGGCGACGCTGAGGCGGTTCCAGGCGTTGATGGCCATGATCGAGAAGGTCAGGTCGGAGATTTCCTTCTCCGAAAGCTGCCCGCGCACACGGTCATAGAGATCGTCGGGAATGCCGCCTTCGGGTAGCTTGGTGACAGCTTCGGTCCAGGCAAGGGCGGCGCGTTCCCGCGGGACGAACAGGTTCGATTCCCGCCAGACGGCGACATGGTAGAGCCGCAGCTCGCTCTCGCCGTGGATCTTGGCTTCCTTGACATGCATGTCGAGGCAGAAGGCGCAGCCATTGATCTGCGACGCCCGGATGTGGACGAGATCGCGGATCTTCTCCTCGATGGCGCTGTGCGCCTCAGCCATGCTGAGGTCGGAAAGCTTCTTGAAGAGCTCGGGCGATTGCTGGGCGGCGTTGAAGCGCTGTGTCATGGCTTTCCCTGTTTGAGGATATCTTATGTCCTTAAGGATATTTAATATCCGTAATTACTGGACAGTAAAGCGGCCGCAGCCTAGGATGCGGACATAAGGCTTATGTCGAAAGGTAATGAGGGCCAGGATGGACGTCGTATCGGCATTGCGGACGTTCCTGCGGGTGGCGCAGACGAAGTCCTTCTCCGCGGCCGCGATCGACCTCGATTTGACCCAGCCGGCGGTGTCCCGGCAGGTTTCGGCTCTTGAGGCGCATCTGAAGACGCGCCTTCTGCATCGCACGACGAGCGCGCTTGCGCTGACAGCCGAGGGCGAACAGATGCTGCCGATGGCGCTCCGCGTCATGGAAGCAGTCGAAGCGTTGCGCGAAGCGTGCGGCGCCGACGGCACGACCGTGTCTGGCAGAGTGAGGCTCAGCCTGCCTGCGCCGCTCGGCCTCTTTATCGGTGACCGCCTCGCATCTTTGCTGGAGAGCCACCCAGCCTTGACCGTCGAACTGATCTTGCGGGAAGAGCCCTCGGATCTGGTCGCGGATGCAATCGATCTGGAGGTCCGGCTTGGGCCGGTGGGTGACAGCAGCCTGACGTGCCGTCGGATCGGCTGGACAACGGCCTATCTTGTGGCCTCGCCCGACTATCTCGAGAGGAGGGGTATACCGCAGGCGCCGCAAGACATCCCCGGCCACGCCTGTATTTGTTACAGTCGTGCCGGCGACGGCCGGTCATGGTCTTTCCGCGAAGGAGCCGATGAGGTTGTTTTGCGAATTGAGCCCCGTCTGGTCGCCAGCAATTCAATGGCCACCCATCGGGCTGCGCTAGCCGGGGCCGGGCTTGCGGTGCTTTCCCATATTCTGGTCGAGCCGGACATCGAAGCCGGCAGGCTGGTCAAGCTGATGCCGGATTTCCCGCCGACGCGCCTGCCCATCAACGTCGTCTACCCATCGCGCCGCAATATCCCGCTGCGCGTGACGACGGTGCTGGACTTTCTGGTGCAGGCCGTGCGCGACGATGTTTCGATGGCATCGTCGGCGCCGTTGTCGTCCGGATCCGCATTCACGAATAAAGGCGTGGGCAGTTTGTCCACGCTCTGACAGCATGTGCTGGCGCTTGAACCACCTGTTTGTCCTGCCGGCCCCGCCAGCTGTCCCTACGCAGGCGGCGGTGCTGCCGGTGTCAGCCCGTGGCGGCGCATGATCTCCATCATCGCGGCCTTGTCCGGCGGGCCGCCGGCGGCGGCATAGAACATGGCGAAGATCTCGCGGAAATAGTCCGGGCCGATCGCCGCCGGTGTGACGATACACAGTACCGTGGCATCGTTGGTGCCCTTGTTGTCGAACCGATGGACGGCGCCGCGTGGAATGCACAGCGCCTCACCCGGCCCGACTTCGATCGCCTTGCCGTCGACGGTCCAGGTCAGCACGCCGTCTATGCCGTAGATTGTCTCTTCGTAATGATCATGACTATGGGCCGGGGCCAACAGCCGCGATCCGCCGGCCACCTTCAACTCGAAGGCGGCGACGCTGCCGTTTGAACTGTCGCCCGTCACCAGGAAGCGAATGGATAGCCACTTGTCGCCGATGGTTTCGTTGGCTGGATTGACCTGAAGATTCATATTGGCCTGAAGATTCATGGCGGACATTGCGTAAACCCCTCCGGTAAATTACATTTACTGTCTATCAGTAAACTCGATTTACCGGATCGTCAATGGCCACTTCCACCGAAGTTCTCCAGACCAAGACCGAGAACCTTTTGATCGGCGCCTTGCTGCGCGTTCCGGCGCAGGCGATACAGCGCCGGCTGATCAAGGAGCTCAACGCCGCCGGTTTCGACGAATTGCGCTTGCCTCACATGGCCGTGCTGCAGTTTCCCGGCCCGGACGGCGCGCGCCCCGGGACGATTGCCGAGCGTGCCGGCATGAGCAAACAAGCCATCAACCAGTTGCTCAGCAGCCTCGAAGGCTATGGCTATCTTGTCCGCTCCGACATTCCCGGCGAAAGCGGTGCACGCGTTGTCCACTCCACCGAACGTGGCCATGCCGCCTTCTGGAAAATGGTCGATATCCTGCGCGACATAGAGGAGGAGTGGCGCACCGAACTCGGGCCGGAGCGTTTTGCCCAGCTGAAAGCCCTGTTGTTTGTCGTATGGGACAGCCCACTGGCGCGTTGAGCGAGACGGCGCTTGCTCCGATCATGTTTCAGATTTGAGCAGGAAGGGCCTGGCCTAAAAACAACAACACCCGCCGGGGGAGGAGGTCCGGCGGGTGTCGTTTTTGGGGCCGATCCTCGGGAGGAGGTGGGGATCGGCCGTATTCGTCATCGCCGGGGAGGAGGTCGGCTTTGACGAAATCTCTTTCGCCATTTTGGAAAGGGGCGAAACCCTTGGAAGACGAACTGCGTTCGCTTCGGGAAGACGAACTACGTTCGCTTTGGAACAGCGCCCGCCGCGGGAGGAGGTGCGGCGGGCGCCGTTTTGGTGGTCAACCCTCGGGAGGAGGTGAAGGCTGACCGGATTCGTCAGGGTCGGGGAGGAGGTCGACCCTGGCGAAATTCTTGCCGTTAGATGGTCGCCTTGCGGGCGATCATCTTGATCTCGTCGCGGACGATACCGAGATCATGGAGCTGGCGGTTCGAAAGGCGACCCAGCTCGGTAACGGTGTCGCGGTAAACGCGCCAGTTACGGTAGTTGCGGATCAGGTTCATTGTCGTTCTCTTTTAAAACTGGTTCGGACCATTTGCGATCCGAAGAGGATTAGACCGCCTTGCGGGCGACGAAGTGGATGTCGCTGCGGCTGATGCCGAGGTCGGTCAGTTCACGGTTCGAAAGGCGGCTCAGCTCGGAGACGGTGTCGCGGTAGCGGCGCCAGTTGCGATAGTTGCGGATCAAGTTCATGGTAGTTCTCGTTTCGTCTTTGGTTCGGATCATTCCGTTTGTGTACGAATAGAAAATAGGCGGGGTCATATCGATTTAAAAGTGCCGTTGGCGCATGGCAGCAATGCAAATTGTGCAATGCAACATTAACGCCCATTCACGCCTGCGTCACAAAGAAGGCCGAATCGGAAAATGCCGCTGCGGCAACGGTTTGGCTGTTTCAACTGAAGAAACGACTGGGGCTCGGGGATAGGCATGGCGGGCTATGCGACACGGGTAAGGGCGGATATCGCCCGCTGGCGCGAGGTGGGGCTGATCGATCCGGCCACGGCGGATGCTTTGACAAGCGACGTCGCCGCCAATGAGCGCGCATCTTTGAGTTTCGGCTCGATCCTGGCGATGATGGCAGCCCTTCTGTTCGGCGCGGCCATCCTGATCTTCGTTGCCGCCAACTGGGACGCCATTCCGCGTCTAGCGCGCGTAATTGCGCTGTTTGCCCTTATCCTTGCCGGCTATGTCGGCGGCGCTTTCTTGAAGACCCGCGACCATGCCGCGATCGGCGAGGCGCTGTGGATCATCGCCGCCGCGGCCTTCGGCGGATCGATCGCGCTGATCGGCCAGATGTATCATCTGTCCGGCGATGAAGCCTCGGCGGTGGTGACCTGGTGCGCGGGGACGGCGCTGGCGGCGGTTGCGCTGCGCTCGAACCCGCTGACGGTGGCGGCGGTCGGCATCGCCGATGCCTGGCTGTTTCTTAATGAGGGTGAAATCTACTGGCATGGGAGATTTCCGGATTTCTTCATTGTCGCGGCGATCGCTTTGTTCGCCATTTCGTTCTGGACGCGCAGCCAGGCCGCGCGCCACTTGATCATCCTATCGATCATCTTCTATCTCTTCATGCGCACTATCGACTACGATCACGACACGCTGCGGATCGCTGTGCCGCTGGTCATCGTTTCAGCGCTGCTCTTTGCTGCGGCGGTCTTCGCGAGCGGTCAGATTGACAAGATCCTTCAGCTAGGCGGCCGGCTGTCACTGCATGCCTTGATCGGTTTTCTAACCGGGCTGGCGATGATCCAGTTCGAGCTGGCGGATGACAGCAGGTACAACGCCGGTTTCGCCATCGCCTCGATCGTCGCGCTGGTCGGCATCGTCGCGGCGATCATGCTGGCGGGACGCGAAAGCCGGGGACTGCGCTGGCTGGCCTATGCCGGCTTCGCCTTCGAGCTTGCCATCATCTACAGCGTCACCTTGCAGTCGATGCTCGATACCGCCGGTTTCTTCCTGGCGGCGGCGGTGCTGCTCGGCATCCTGGCGCTTGTCATCATCCGTGTCGAAAGACGCATGAAGGCGCCGGCCGAAAAAGGAGCGATGGCATGACCGGCAAGAAACTGATCATCGCTGCGCTGGTCCTGGCGCTTGTCCAGATCGGTTTCCTCAGCTGGATCATAGCCGGCCGCGCGGCAATCCTGCGCAACGGCAAGGAAGTGCTCTTGAGGGTCCAGCCGGTCGATCCGCGTGATCTCCTGCGCGGTGACTATATCTCGCTCAACAACAACATTTCACGGATTCCCGTGAAGCTGATCGCCAACATTCCGCAAGGCGCGTCTTCCAGCGACGACAGCTCGATCGTGGTGCGGTTGAAGAAGGGCGCCGACGGCTATTGGCAGCCGTCGGCCGCCTGGTTCGGCAAGGCGCCGGCGCCGGCCGGCGCGGACGAGGCCGATATCGCCGGGCATGTCGCCGCGGGCTGGGGCCTGCAAGAGCCCGAGGCGACGATCGAGCCGGACTATGGCATCGGGCGCTTCTATCTGCCGGAAGGCGAGGGCATGGCGATCCAGGACGACATACGGGTGCGCCCGTTCGGCATCAAGCTCGCGCTTGCGGCTGATGGCGCGGCGCAGATCAAGGCGCTGATGGACGGCGACAAGACGCTGTTCGAGGAACCGCTGTATTAAGGTCGCGGCGTTGGCCCCGGTGGAGGTTTAGAATGGCACAAGCCGAGAGCGTCGGTCCTCCTTCGCCTAACGATCTTCGGGAGCCTGCCACCCGAAAGCTCCTCAAAGCGAAGGGTGGTGCGGATGAAGGGACTCGAACCCCCACGCCTTTCGGCACTGGAACCTAAATCCAGGGCGTCTACCAATTCCGCCACATCCGCTTTCCCCGGCCATCCCATGTAGCCATCATTCTGTCAATGTCGGGGTTAAAGTCGTGTCTATCCGGCTAAACGCGAAGATAGTTGAAAATTAGCCTAGGCTGTGACAAAAGGCGTGTCGAATGTGACGGAACGTGAATTCCCGCATCTGCAGCATGTGAAAAGTTTTATAAAAAACAAAGACTTATTCACGGTTTGAGAAGCGAAGTTCAGAAGAGTTTGAACCGTGTCCGCGGTCAAATCGTCAGGTTCCGTACCAAAAGCCATTTCCGGCAACATCATACCGGCGGCTATGAGCGGTTAAGGCCGTTCGGCTGCCTCATTGACGAAGACAAAGGTTTTAGGATGCAGGTCACCGAAACGCTCAACTCCGGTCTCAAGCGCGAGATCAAGGTCACCGTGCCGGCAGGTGACATGGAAGCCAAGCTGATGGCGCGGCTGACGGACGCCCGTGACAAGGTAAAGATCAACGGCTTCCGCCCTGGCAAGGTGCCGGTGCAGCATCTTCGCAAGATGTACGGCAAGTCGTTCATGGCCGAGGTCGTCAACGAGATCCTCAACGATTCGACCCGTTCGATCATCACGGGCCGCGGCGAAAAGGCTGCCATGCAGCCCGAAGTGATCATGACCGAGGATGAAAAAGAGGCCGAAAAGATCCTGGCCGGCGGCTCAGACTTCGAATTCAGCCTCAACTATGAAGTCATCCCGGCGATCGAGATCAAGGACTTCTCCGACATCAAGGTGACGCGTCAGGTCTATGACGTGCCGGACACGGAAGTCGAGGATCAGGTCAAGCGCGTTGCCGAATCGGCGCGCAGCTACGAGCCGAAGACCGGCAAGGCCGCCGAAGGCGACCGCGTCTCGATCGACTATGTCGGCAAGATCGGCGGCGAGGCTTTCGCCGGCGGCGCCGGCACCGACCAGCCGCTGGTGCTGGGTTCCAAGGAGTTCATCCCGGGCTTCGAGGATCAGCTGATCGGCGCCAAGGCCGGCGACGAGAAGCAGGTCACCGTCACGTTCCCGGAAAACTACCAGGCGGCGCATCTGGCCGGCAAGGAAGCCACCTTCGACGTCACCGTCAAGGACGTGTCGGCGCCCGGCGAACTCGAGGTCAACGACGAGACGGCGAAGAATCTCGGCCTGGAATCGCTTGAGCGTCTGCGCGAGATCGTGCGTGGCCAGATCGAGAACCAGTTCGGCTCGATGACGCGCCAGAAGGTGAAGCGCCAGCTGCTCGACCAGCTCGACGCTGCTTATTCGTTCGAGGCGCCCTCGAAGCTCGTCGAGGCCGAGTTCAACAGCATCTGGGCGCAGGTCAATCGCGACCTCGAGGCCGCCGGACGCACCTTTACCGATGAAGAGACGACGGAAGAAGAGGCGCGCGCCGAATATATGCGCCTTGCCGAGCGTCGCGTGCGTCTTGGCCTGGTTCTGGCCGAGATCGGCGAGAAGGCCGGCGTCACTGTCTCGGACGAAGAGCTGCAGCGCGGCCTCTTGGAGCAGGTGCGCCGCTTCCCGGCCAACCAGCAGCAGGAAGCCTTCGAATTCTACCGCAGCAATCCGGAAGCCATCAACGCGCTGCGCGCGCCGATGTTCGAGGAAAAGGTGGTCGACCACCTGCTCGGCCAGATTTCGGTCACCGATGTCAAGGTCGGCAAGGAAGAGCTGATGGCCGACGACGAGGAGGCCGAGACCGCGACCAAGGCGAAGCCGGCCAAGAAGGCTGCCTCGAAGAAGGCAGAGGCCAAGGCAAGTGAAGCCAAGGCGGGTGAGACCGCCGACGAGGCCGATGAGCCTAAGAAGAAGGCCGCGCCGAAAAAGAAGGCCGCCAAGGAAGCCGAGTAAATACGGCGCAGCACCGCGATTTCGAAAGGCCGCCTCTCGGGCGGCCTTTTTCATTGTGGGGTCTTTGATTGTGGCCGCGCGGCAACACATTGAGGCTCTCATGATGGTCCGCCGCTGGCGATACGAACCGTTGAATATTATCTGCGCTTCATCGCATTCGCGGGGCGTTTGGAGGCACTGGTGAAGCTGGGCTTTGTGATGAGAGACGTGGTCGTTGCCGCGGCGCTCTTGTTTGCCGCGACCAACAGCGGCGCGACGGCCGAACCGAACCTCGGCAGCTGGCGTGTCGACACCGGCGCCGACGGCCAGGTCACGGCCTCGCTCCACGCCAGCAACAAGCTCATCACCGGGGGCGGCGCGCTGGGCTACAGTCCGGTGCTGACATTGGCTTGCCGGCCGGATGGCGACCCGCGCTGGAGCGAATGGCTGCAACTCAACGATTCGGTTTCGGCTACCCGCAAGATCACGATATCGGTCGCGGTCGATGGCGGCAGCAAGTTCGATGAAAGCTGGGCGGTTGGCCCACGCGGCAGACAGCTCGTTAGGGAAGGAGATGACGGCATCAAGCGGCTGGTTTCGGCCAACCGGCTGACGCTGTCATGGCGCTTCGGCTTGCTGTCAGGGCGAGGCGAGGCCGATTTCCAGCTCGCCGGCCTCTCGGAGGCGGTCGGCCTGATCGCCGCAAGCTGCAAGACCGATCCGCCGTGAGCGCGATTTAGAACAAGCTTTCCAACTCATTTGCCGTCATCACACGTCCGAACACCTTGCCGATGATGTCTAGCGTCGCATTGTGCGAGGCCTTGTCCAGGCCACCATTGGCATCGCTGACGAAGGCCACCTTGTAGTCGCGCATGAAGGCGCTGCGTGCCGTGGATTCGCAGCAGATGCTGGTGACCGTGCCGATGATGATGACGGTATCGACCTGGCCGGCGCCGCGGATGTTGCGCAGCACCGTTTCGAGCTGGGTGTTGTGGAACGCATCGTAGCGATGCTTCTTGATGACGACATCACCGGGCAGCGGCGCGAGCTCGGCGACGATTTCGGTGCCGGCGCTGCCTTCCCGCATGCCCGACGCCTGCAGCCGAGGCTGGTAGGCGGTTTCGAGCGGCGAGATGTTGAAGTGGTCGTTCAGCACATGCTGTGTGTAGATCACCGGGACGCCGGCGCCACGGCACAGCTCGATCACCTGCCGCATCGCCGGGATGCGATGGCGGGCCATCGCCACCTCCATGACCGCGCCTTCGTCGACGAAGTCGCTTTGCATGTCGATGACCAGGAGCGCGGCGCGCGCGCTGTCGAACAGCCATGGCTCATTGCTGTTGTTAGGCATTGTCCGTTCGTCCCGTTGTATTGTCGCGCCACGTATCGTGGATTTTGAGAGGTTTGAGGTTCCGTCAGATCGCGGGCCAGGACGCCATGTCCGCGTGCATCGGGCACTGGTCTCCGGGGCAGGCGGCAAATTCGCAGAGTCGGCAAAAATGGCTCACCTTGTAGGCATCGGTTGCGAGCGGGCGCATGAGCTTTTCGAGGAGGGTGGCGAGCTGCCTTTCTTCAGCGGCGGTGAGAACTTCCAGATAGCCCTTGACCGCCGCGCAACGCGCGACGAGGCTTGGCAATACCGCCATGCGGCCGGCGGCCGTGACATGGAGATGCGTGGCACGCTTGTCCTCGCCTTTGCGGGCTTCGACGAAACCCTGCGCCTCGAGTTTGTCGACCAGACGCACCGTCGCGGTGTGCGACAGGTTTAGTGCCCGCGCAAGCTGCGCGTTGGTGATGCCCTCCCAAAAACCCATGATGTTGAGCGCGGCTGAGGCGGAGTCGGTCTGGTTGGGGTGACTTTTAAGGGTCACTTCCACACGTTCTGTAATTTCGCCGGCGAGGGCGGCGAGCATATTGGCGGTTCTCAAACGGGTCATGGCGGCAATCTTTATCATGAGGGGTTGACGGCGCTAGCCATCATGTGACTTATTATGTGCGTGCAACACGCACTTATCAAGGAGAAAAGTCATGACGACTTTGCAGAAATGGACCCTGGCGACGGGGCAGGTGGTGGCTCGATACAGCGTTGTCCTCTTTTTCGTCGTGTTCGGGTTGGCGAAGTTCACACCGGCTGAAGCGACGGCGATCTACCCGTTGCTGGTTCACAGTCCGTTCTTGTTCTGGCTTCCAGGACTGTTCGGTCAGCAACTGTCTTCCGACATCATCGGCGTGGTGGAGATCGCCTTGGCGCTGCTGATGGCTTCGCGTCCCGTTACGCCGTTGGTCTCGGCGATCGGCAGTTTCGGCGTCGCTGCCTCGCTGGTGGTGACGCTGAGCTTTCTGGTCACCACACCGCAACTCGACCCGGCGCTTGGCGCCTTCATCGTCAAGGACCTGACCCTTCTTGGGGTGGCGCTCTGGTCCGCTGGCGAGGCCCTCGCGGCCATAAAGCTGCGTGTTGCTTCGTTCTGAATGATATCGGCGTGAGCAGCCAGGCAATCTATCAGCGGATTTCAACGATCGGGGGATGGCAATGAACGTATTCGAAACTTCCGGGCGGCGCGCTGACCGGGCCACGCGTCGCGAATGGATCGGCCTCGCCATCATCGCGCTGCCTTGCATCCTCTACGCCATGGATTTGACGGTGCTGAATCTGGCGGTGCCATCGCTGAGCGCCAACCTCAAGCCCACGGCTGCGCAACTGCTCTGGATCGTGGATATCTACGGCTTTCTGGCAGCCGGGTCGCTGCTCATCATGGGAGCTCTTGGCGATCGGATCGGACGACGCAAGCTGCTGCTGATCGGATCGGCGTGCTTCGGGATACTTTCGCTGATCGCTGCCTTTGCACGCAGTGCCGAGATGCTCATCCTGGCCAGGGCGCTGCTCGGCATCGCCGGTGCAACAATGGCGCCCTCAACGTTATCTCTCATCAGCAACATGTTCCGCGACGACCACGAACGGACTTTCGCTGTTAGCGTCTGGGTTGCGAGTTTCTCGTTTGGCGGTGCGATCGGCCCGGTCGTCGGCGGTCTGCTTCTGTCGCACTTCTGGTGGGGAGCCGTGTTTCTGGTGCCTATCCCGATTACGGCGCTTCTGCTGATGGTCGGGCCTGTCTTGCTACCCGAACACAAGACCCAGAACGCCGGGCGGCTTGATATCGTGAGTGCGGTCTTGTCTCTCGCAGCGGCGTTGCCGATCGTCTTTGGCATCAAGCTGATGGCCGAGGGTGGCAGTCTCGGATGGGCGACATCGACGATCGCGCTGGGTCTGGTGCTAGGCGTAGTGTTTATAAGGCGGCAGATGGGCTTGCCTGATCCGCTCCTCGACTTGCGGCTGTTCAAGCGGCCCGCTGTGGCGGTGGCGCTTGGCATCAACGTCCTCGACTTCTTTGTCGGGTTCGGAATTCTCGTGCTTGTCGCCCAGTATCTCCAGCTGGTTTTGGGACTAACTCCGCTGGAAGCAGGCCTTTGGAGCATCCCGGCCGGGCTCGGCTTCATTGTGGGATCATTGTTGACTTCGGCCGTGCTCAGGTTGATGCGACCAGCCTATGTTCTCGGCTTCGGCTTGACGCTTGCAGCCGGTGGTCTCGCGCTGATGGCACACGCCGCCGAAACGCATGGTTTGATTCTTATTGTTCTGGGGAACGTGCTGTTCTCGATCGGCTCAGCTCCGGGCATCACGATCGTCGCCGACCTTGTGGTCAGCGCGGCGCCCAAGGAGCGATCCGGCGCTGCCTCGGCACTTTCCGAAACGGCCTCCGAATTCGGTGGTGCACTAGGCATCGCCTTGCTGGGTAGTCTTGCTACGCTGCTTTACCGCTCTACGCTCAGCGTGACCTTGCCCACGGGTATTCCGGTCGACATGATGGAGACCGCGCTACGTGGTCTTGGCGCTGCAAGCAGCCTTGCGCCAAGTCTGGACAGCGGCGGTGCGTTGTTGTCGGCAGCGCGAAGCGCATACACGGGCGCGGCAGACGTCACCTTCCTGACGGCTGCGGGAATCATGCTTGCCGCGGCAATTGTCGCGGTAGGAATGCTGCGGCGGCCGGAGACGTAGGGGTAGCGCCACGCATGGCAAGCGCGATCTTCTGCGGCGTCCCGCACACGGCCGCGATATGACGCAGACAGTGGTCAGATCAGCAGCAGGCCCTTCATCGAGGCGTTGCCCTTGCGGCCGATGATGATGTGGTCGTGCACGGCGATGCCGAGCGGCTTTGCCACCTCGACGATCTGCTTGGTCATCTCGATGTCAGCGCGCGACGGTGTCGGGTCCCCCGACGGATGATTGTGCACCAGGATGACGGCGCTGGCGGAGAGTTCGAGCGCGCGCTTGACCACTTCGCGCGGGTAGACCGGTGTGTGGTCGACAGTGCCGGTCTGCTGCACCTCGTCGGCGATCAATCCGTTCTTCTTGTCGAGGAAGAGGATGCGGAACTGCTCGCGGGCTTCGAAAGCCATGGCCGAGCGGCAATAGTCGAGCAGTTGCGTCCAGTTGGATAGCACTTCGCGGCCGCGCACCTCGCCGCGCGCCATGCGCTGTGCAGTGGCCGCGACTACCTTGAGATCGATTGCCACGGTCGGGCCGATACCTTTCACTTCCTCCAGCAGGGACGCCGGCGCGCCAAGCACTTCGGCCAGCGAGCCGAAGCGGGTGATCAATGCCTTGGCGATCGGTTTGGTGTCGACGCGCGGGATCAGCCGAAACAGCAGGAGCTCGAGCAGCTCGTAGTCGGGCAGGGCGTCCGGACCGCCGGCGACAAAGCGCTCGCGCAGGCGGTCGCGGTGGCCGTGATAATGCGGCTTTTCGGCGGGCGCCGCTTTCGTCTGGGCTTTCTGTGGCGGCTCGACCCAGCCTTCCGAAAAGAAGGCTCGCTCGTCTTCTTCGACTTTCCCCATCACCGCCCGCTCCCCTCAGGCTTTGGCCGAAACTAAGCCGGCAGGCCGGGCCGGTCGAGGTTTTTCGGCGACAGCGTGAAGATCTCGCAGCCGGTGTCGGTGACGCCGATCGTATGCTCGTACTGCGCCGACAGCGAACGGTCGCGCGTGACCGCAGTCCAGCCATCGGAGAGCACTTTCACATGCGGGCGGCCGAGATTGATCATCGGCTCGATGGTAAAAATCATGCCAGGCCGCATCTCGACGCCTTCGTTGACGGTGCCGTAATGCAGGATGTTGGGCGCGTCGTGGAACAGCTGGCCGACGCCGTGGCCGCAGAAATCGCGCACCACCGAGCAGCGCTCGGCTTCGGCATAGGTCTGGATCGCAGCGCCGATGGCGCCTGTGCGGGCACCCGGCTTGACCGCGGCGATGCCGCGCATCAGGCATTCATGCGTCACCTCGAGCAGGCGCTCGGCGGCGCGCTTGATGGTGCCGACCGGATACATGCGCGAGGAATCGCCGTGCCAGCCGTCGAGGATGTAGGTGACGTCGATGTTGACGATGTCGCCATCCTTCAACGGCTTGTTGTCTGGAATGCCGTGGCAGACGACGTGGTTGATCGAGGTGCACGAAGACTTGGTGTAGCCGCGATAGTTGAGCGTCGCCGGCAGCGCGCCATTGTCCATGCCGAATTCGAAGACGAAGCGGTCGATCGTTTCGGTGGTCACACCGGACTGCACCATCGGCACGAGCTCGTCGAGGCAGCGCGCAGTGAGGTCGCAGGCCTTGCGCATGCCGGCAAAGCCTTCCTCGCCATAGAGCCTTATTTGCCCGGTGTTTCTCAAAGGGGCCGTTGCGGCGTCGAGATAGGTAACCATTTTGTCCGTTCAGAATGCCGGCTTGTCGTGCAAACCGGTGCAAAGGAAATTTCTCCAGATTTGGCACTGGAAGCCGCAAGGTTCAAGAACGAAGTGCATTTGTGCGCCCTGGCGAGGAGATTCCCGGGAGCCTGGGAGCGGGGCGAACTTTCCTTTTTTGGTCTCGTGGGGTAGGGCGGGTTGGATATCTGGAGAAATCTTGCCTTTGATGGCCTTTGAGCGCGTGAGATCAAAGCTGTTGGCAGTCAGGACCGCGGGAGCGGGCCTGGTCGCGCTGCTGATGCTTGCGCTGCTTGCTTTTGCGCAGGCGGAAATCTCGGCGTCATCCGTTGCCGCGTCGGGCGGCCCGAGCATCAGCAATGCAAGACAAGGCGACACGGTCGCGCTGCCGAGGGTTGCCGGCAAGACGCAGGCCCTCGAAGTCCGTGTCGGCCGGTCGCTGCCCGTCAAGCTGGTCAGTGGCAATCCCGGCGCGCTTCCGCCAACATCCGAATTCTTCGTCCTCTGCAAGACGTCGCCTGTCAAAACGGCCGTTGTCCTTGCCTTTGCGGTGGCACCGCGGGCACACACCAACCAGCCGCGCGCGCCACCGACCGCGTGAGCCGAGCAGCCGCCAGCGGCGGCACCCAAACCAAAGACATTCCTTCGCGTCGCAACCCCGGCGATGGCTTGCAGCCGTCTGCCGGTTGCGCGCGTCATTTCGGATCGATTTTCAATGCAACGCATCAAGACGTTCAGGACGGTCACCCGCGCGGTGGCCGCGGCCTGCTTTCTCATGGTTCAGGTCGTAATCTGCATCGGCACGGTCTACTGGGCCGTCGCCGCGACACTTCGGATGGAAGGAACGCCCGCAATGGTGCTCGGCGTCGTCTTCGCCGTGCCGTCGGCCTACTTTCTGATGGTGGTTTGCCGCATGGCCTATGAGGCGGAGACGGATCCCGCCAACCAGTAGGCCAAGATGGCGAGGGACATCGAACAGGGCGGTGCCGGTTGCATCGCCCTGTCACATAATGGTTATCCTGCGGCCTTAGTCAGGTTTCCAGTTTCCTCAGCTGTGATCAGATACAGGTATTTCCATGCGACAGATCGTTCTCGCCGCCATATTGCTGGCATCCACCGTGGCGGGTGCCGCCGCCGCCGACGGCACGCTGGTGCTTTATACCAGCCAGCCCAACACCGACGCGCAGCAGACCGTCGATGCCTTCATGGCCAAGAACCCCGGCATCAAGGTCGACTGGGTGCGCGACGGCACGCCGAAGATCCTGGCCAAGCTGCATGCCGAGATCGAGGCCGGCCAGCCGCAGGCCGACGTGCTTTTGATCGCCGATATCGTGACCATGGAAGGCCTGAAGAAGGAGGGCCGGCTGCTCGCCTATCCGGATGCGAAGGTCGATGGCCTGGACGCCGCCCTCTACGACAAGGACAAGACCTATTTCTCGACCAAGCTGATCACCACCGGCATCGTCTACAACACCAAGGCGCCTTTCGTGCCGACGAGCTGGGAAGATTTGAAGAAGCCGGAAGCCAAGGGGCTGATCGCGATGCCGAGCCCGCTGACCTCGGGCGCGGCGATGATCCACACCGTCACGCTGACCGGCAATCTGCCTGAGGGCTGGGACTATTACGGCGCGCTGGCCAAGAACGGCGCGCAGGCCAGCGGCGGCAATGGCGACGTGCTGAAAGCCGTCAGCGGCGGCGACAAGCTGTTCGGCATGATCGTCGACTACATGCCGATCCGCGAGAAGGCCAAGGGCGCGCCGGTCGAGTTCGTGTTCCCGAAGGAAGGGGTTTCGGCCGTCACCGAGCCGGTTGCGATCCTGTCCACCGCCAAGAACCAGGAAGCCGCCAAGGCCTTCGTCGACTTCCTCTTGTCGAAGGACGGGCAGGAAGTGGCGGCCAAGATGGGCTACATCCCGGCCCGCGCCGACGTGGCGCTGCCGGCCGGCTACCCGGACCGCTCGGCCATCAAGGTGCTGGGCTATGACGCCGCTACCGCGCTTGCCAATGACGCGCAGAACAAGGAAAAGTTCAGCACGACGATGAGCCAGTAAACGGCCCCAAGAGGCAGCTTTGTCCGCCGCGGAAAATCGCATCGTCCGGCCAATTCCGGCCTCGCAACGGCTCGGCGGGTTCTCGCCGTCGGGCACGATGTTCGGCCAGCGCCTATCAGCGCTGGCCGTGCTTCTGGCCATCGCCGTGCTCAGCCTGCTGCCGATGGCACGCCTTATCATCGCGGCGATCGCGCCAGGCGGCGAGGCCGATTTCAGCGCTTTCGCCGGTCGGCTGGTAAAACCTGCCGCCTTGCGCGCGATGTGGCACACGCTCGATACGTCTTTCTTCGGCGCGGCGCTGGCGCTCTCAATCGGCATCCCCTTCGCCATCGCCGTCACCATGACCGATCTGCCAGGGCGAAAGATTCTCGGCTTCCTACTGCTGTTGCCGCTGATGATCGCGCCGCAGGTCACGGCGCTGGCCTGGCTGCATTTGTTCGGCCCGTCGAGCACCCTGCTTGGCATGTTCGGCCTGGCGCCGCCGCCCGGCACCGCCAACCCGATGCTTGGCCGGGGCGGCATCATCCTGCTTTACGGTGTGCAGCATGCGCCGATCGTCTTCATCACCATGCGGGCAGGGCTGTCGCGGGTGCCGCGCGACCTGGTGGAAGCGGCGCGTTCTTGCGGCGCCAAGCCGCTTGGCGCGTTGCGGACCATCGTGCTTCCGGTTGTCCGGCCCTATGTCGTGGCGGCCGCCGCGCTTGCTTTCGTTTCCGGCGTCGGCAATTTCGGCATTCCGGCGCTGCTCGGCATGCCCGTCAACTACCTGACGCTGCCGACACTGATCTATCAGGACCTATCCAGCTTTGGGCCCAGTGTGCTGCCGCAGATAGCGGCGCTGTCGGTGCTGGTCGGCGCGCTGGCGCTTGCCGGCATGGCGTTGCAGTCGGTGGCATTGCGCGGCGCCGGCCATCGCATCGTTGCCGGCAAGCCGGCGCAATTCGAACTCGGGCGCTACCGCTTGCCGCTTGCCTGTCTTGGCTGGGTGGTCGTCGGCTTGACGCTGGTGCTGCCCGCTTGCGCGCTGCTGGCGACGTCGCTGGTACCTTCCTTCGGCGTGCCGCTCGGTCCGCAAACGATGACGGTGGCCAATTATACTGAAGTGCTGGTACGACAGTCTTCCACCGTGCGCGCCTTCCGCAACTCGCTGTTCTTCGCCGGCGGCGCGGCACTGATCCTTGCGCTTGGCGTCATTCCGATGGCCGCTCGGCTCGAGCGCTTCGACCGGCGCTGGCGGCGTGTGCTTGCCGGCATCGTCGACCTGCCTTATTCGATCCCCGGCGTGGTGCTGGCCATCGCCTGTATCCTTTTGTTCTTGCGGCCGCTGCCGCTGATCGGCAGCCTTTACGCGACGGCCTCGATCATCCTTGTCGCTTATGGGATGCGCTTCCTTACCTTGGCACTGAAGCCTGTCGCCACGGCAATCGGGCAGATCCCGCGCGATCTCGACGAGGCGGCCGCCGTTTCCGGCGCCGGCCCGTTGCGGCGGCTGTGGACGATCACCGCGCCGCTTGCGGCGCCCGCCGCGGTGGCGGGCGGACTGCTGGTTTTCATGAGCGCTTTCAACGAGCTGACGGTATCGGCTCTGTTGTGGTCGAGCGGCAAGGAAACGTTGGGCGTGGTGCTGTTCAGCCTGGAAGAGGCGGGGCTTGGGACGCAGGCTGCGGCGATCGCGGTGTCAACGATCGTTGTCGTCGTCGTGCTGCTTCTGGCGCTCGACCGTTTCGGCCGCCGCCTGCCGGCAGGCGTGTTGCCCTGGCGCTAAGATTCCATTTTCCGCAATTCCGGACGGAAAACCGCTACCCACTTTTCCTGGAATTGCTCTTAGGCGCCCGGCACCACCCAGGCGTCGGATACCGCGACATGCACCTGTTGCCCCGCCATGAGCGCCTCGGCGCTGTCAATCAGCAAATGCTGCCCAGGCTCGAGTGTCAGCCGCACCTCGTGCACCGGCCCGCGATAGACGCTGTCCAGCACCGTCGCAGGCAGGCCCTCGGTCGCAATACGCAAGGCTTCCGGCCGCAACAGCACTTTGACCGCGCCGGCCCGTTCCCTGTTGCTGCGCGCTGCAAGCCGGTGTCCGGCTATGTCGATCGTCGCGGTCTCGCCGGCATGGTCGACGGCATTGCCGGAAACCAGGCTGCCGCGACCAACGAAGCCGGCCACCGCCGCATCGGCTGGCGAGCGGTAGATTTCGCGCGGCGACGCCGCCTGCAGCAGCTTTCCCTTGCTCATCACCGCGACACGGTCGGCCAGCGCCAGCGCTTCGGCCTGGTCATGCGTGACATAGACGATGGTCGCGCCGGTGCGGCGGTGGATCTCGCGAAATGCGTCGACCATGGCCGAGCGCAGATGCATGTCGAGATTGGCGAGCGGTTCGTCGAAAAGGATGATCCTGGCTTCGGCAACCAGGCAGCGCGCCAGCGCCACACGTTGCCTCTGGCCACCCGACAACTCGTCGATGCGGCGTTTGCCGAAGCCGCCGAGGCCGACAATGTCGAGCACGGCGGCGACACGGGCCGGGATATCGGCAGCAGCGACGCGCCTGGCCCTGAGCGGATAAGCGACGTTCTCGGTGACATCCATATGCGGCCAGAGCGCGTAGGACTGGAAGACGACGCCGACATTGCGCGCCTCTGGCGGCAATTGCCGGTTCGGATCGGCGACAAGCGCGTCGCCGAAGTAGACGCTGCCCGTGCTCGGCGCCTCGAAGCCGGCGATCAGCCGCAGCATCGTCGTCTTGCCGCACCCGGAAGGGCCGAGCAGCGCCGTGAATGAGCCTTCCGGAAAGGCCAGCGAGACGCCGTCGAGCGCGGTCGTATCGCCATAGCGTTTGACGAGGGATTCGACCCGGATTTCACTCATATTTTCGCCCGTGGCAGCCGCGATGGCCTCGGCAATACGTTGGAAATCCGGCGTTGGCAATGCGGTGGGCGCTGGTCCGGCAAAGGTGCCGATCTGCCGCAGCCGTGAACCGATTATTGACCGCACTGAGGTCACATTCCTGCGCGAGAAGGTGGCCCAAGGCAACTTTTCACAGCGATCTGCGTTGCTGAGGCTGCGCCAGTTCGGGAGACAGGGAATGGACAGACTGCAATTCGAGGTGCCGGTGCGTATCACGCCCGCGCCCGGCCTGCCGGTCGAGGAAATCTACAGCGTCGAGCAGGCGCTCGACTTCCTGCAGGATTGGCCGAAGCGCCGTCAGGGCAAGGTCTATGAGACCGCGTTCAACGCCTGCTTTGGCGCGACCGTCGATGTCGCCAGCGCCGAGGAGGCCTGCCGTGCCTTCATGGCCTTCTGCCGTGTCAGCGGACTGCTGGCCAGGGACATGATGACCCCGGGCAAACGCGCCGGCAGCACCAACTCCGCGCGCGAGGCAAGGTTTTGAACCCGCCATCCCGGTCCGATCAACCGCCGAACGACACGCCCCTGTAGCGCATCCCGACCTGCACGCCGCGCACGATCACGCGCGATAGGATTTCCATATCCAGCGGCATTTGCGGGCGCCAGACGTCGAGCAGCAGAGCGACGCGCGGCTGGTCCGAATTGTTCATGACCTCGTGCTCGAAGGTGTCGTCCCACAGCATGCATTCGCCGTCGGCGATGCGCCTTTCCTCGTGATTGATCATCATGATCGTCGCCGGGCGGCCATCCGGCTGTTTCGGGATGACCAGGCCGAGATGAAACCGCATGATGCCGCGAAACGGGCCACGATGCGGCGGGATGTGCTTGTGCGGGGCGAGGAACGAGACGGCCGCCGATTTGACCTCGGGACATTCGCTCAACAGCCGGCTCAGCACCGGCATCCTTGCGAGGTTCTCCGGCACCGTCATGTCGTAGGCCTTGAGCACGAACATGCGCCAGTCGAGGCCGTCATTGGCTGAGATATCGGCCTGCTCCGGCATGATGTCGTGGAAGCGCGGCGCCTTGCTCAGCTTTGCCGCGATCGCTTCGTCGCGGATGCTCTGCCAGGCGGCGGTGAACTTCGCCGCGTTGGGAAAATGCGTGCCGGCATCAAGAATCGCAGGTGCATCTATGCGCTTTTCGTAGATACGGCGGACCAGGTTGGTTCCAAGATCGTAAGCGTTCTGCATGTCACTACCTCGGCGATTTTATATATAGTGGGCAATTGCTTCAAACCATCGCTCACGCAGATTTGTTCGAGCCGTTGACGGCCGATAGACATCGCTGCTCGCTCGGGGCGTCGGTCGGGATCGCCAATATGTCGGCCCACTCCAGATTGCCTTCCTTCGACAGGCGGTAGGCAATCGAGTACGGGCGCTTAGCTTCCTTTGCCCGGATGTCGGCGACTGCGATCTGGCGCTCGCTGCCGCCGAGCTTGGCCAGGGCGTGGCGCTGGGCAGCCTGACTTTGGCGGGCGAGGCGCTCGGCTCAGTGCAGCTCGTGCAGCCTTTTGACCACGTCCTTGATGCCGGTCGCCGATGGTACGCGATCTCCACTTCTGATCGGCTGCGCGACGTCGATGTGCAGGGGACGTGGGATTGGCTGCGTGGACAGGCGCAGTCGCTCGCTGCATCGTGACAGCGCGACTATTGCGAAACTGGATCACGAGATGCGAATTTGACGTCACGATGTTTTTGCGAGGATGCCGCCATGCCCATAGGCAGGATTATGCTTTGCACGGCAGCAATGGTCATTGCCGCTACAAGTTTCGCCGACGCGCGGCCTGACACGCGCAAGATGACGTGCGCGCAGACCCAGGCGCTGATCCAGAGCCAGCATGCTGCGGTGCTCTCCACCGGGCCGAACACCTATGATCGCTATGTGCGCCAATTCGGCAATGAGTGCGATGCGCCTTACGTGCCGATGGTTACCTATGTCCCGACGAGCGAAGGTCAGTGCGCCGTCTATCGATGCGATGAGCCGTCGCCGATGGTTCCGGAGTGATGGTCGACGCCGTTTTCGCCGGGGGGCTCGGACACCGCTGACGCCGCCTACTTGACCTTCTGAATTTCCGGAGCCGGTGTCTGATCGGCGGGCGGCGCTGGCGTGCAATCCGCGCCCTTGCAGTCGAGGACGGGATCGTCGGCCGGCGGCAGGCAATTTTGTCCCTCGCAGTGGATTACCGGTGGCTGTTGCGTCGTTGTCTGGGCACTCGGCTGGGCGGGCTGGTCGTCGGCGCGAACGGCCGGCGCGCCGGCCAGGCAGGTTACAGTCGCGCCCAGCAGCGCTATCCGAAGCAAGTTCATTCCCGCCTCCAAGGCTGAGGGCGAGGAGGATTTTACGCTCTTAGGCTGGAGCTGGCATACCGTCAGTCGCGAACGGCGTTAACAGTTTCTGTCCGCTCTCGCCTGACACCGGATGAATTCGAAGTCCTTGCCGATCACTTCTTGCACGGTCTGCAGAGGATCATGAGGTGGCCGCATGATCGAGCAGCCGGATCGCCGGATCGCGGAGATGTTCGGAATTGGCGCGGTCGACCCCCTCAACGGTGATTGCGATCGTGCCGTTCTCGATCCTGGATATCCATCCCTTTGCTTTCATGTACCATATATGAAACTCGAGATGTTCCCGGGGGCAGCCGGACAATCGCTCAAGCTCGACATCTCCAATGCCGGGATCGGTGACGTCCTGCCTGCGTTTCACGTAAAGGAGCGAAAGCAGTTTGGCCTGTACCACGGCGTCCCTCTCGACACCTTTGGCGTCGCTTGCTTCTCCGGCCAATTTCAGGCGCATACCGGAATGCTCTTGGTATGCGATGTCGTATTGGGCTCGCTTTACCGGGTCCTTCAGGACGTTGTGTGCCTCCACGATTTCACTGAAGCGGGCTTCATTGCCAGTCTGCTGATTGTCTGGATGGTAGCGCATTGCAAAATAGCGAAATATCCGTTCAACCGTCTCCGAGTTGGCGTTGGGGCTCATCTCCAAAAGTTCGTAGTAATCGACGAACAAAGCGCTTCTCCCTCAGACATCGCACAAAGAAACTAAGGGCCCGGGCCGCCTAATTTTGCGATCCAGGCCCTCAGCCGTCAGATTCATCTGACAGGTTGCGCCTGTTGAGGATCGGTCACAAGTCGGACCATAGTCCAGCCCGTCGCGCCTGATCTGCGTTGACGATGAAGACCCTCGCAGGAAATAGTTGAAAACGCCAAACCCGCAAGCCTCGCCCCCCGCAAGAGCGTGCTTGACGAAACGGATGCCGATCGGGTCACGCAGCAGGTCTTCGAAGCCAGATAGTCCCGGTACCGGTCGCTAGCATTCCGGGTCGGTGGCTGGAGCGGCGTGGCCGCTGAAATCAACCATCGTGCTTAATTTGACCCGCTGTTTCGGTGGCGGGCTTTTCTATTCAATCGGCCACTATGGCGATGACTTTCCGGGTTTCCACGCGTTCTAAGCAATGGGCCGGGATATCTGGCCATGTCGCGTCGGCGCATTCGCTCGATGTGACCGCGACCGGCCCGCTGGCTGGGGCGTTTGCGGCTTGTGTGGCAGACGAGAACAACAGCGTTTGAGTGGTCAGCGCCGAGAGGAGGGCGACCTGGAAAAGCAGAGCGGCAAAAGCGATCTTCTTGAGCATCCGCGACAACGCTCATGCCTGTCTCAGGTTCCTGCTCGGCAAGCGGGAGCCTCAAAGTTTGCGAGGCTCTCCCTCACCTCATAGGCTATCAGTCGAGCGCGCGAAATGTTTTGCTTTGCCATGTTTTGACCGCTGCTGGAATCAGCCGGCTCTTGGCGATATTGGCCAAAAATTGGGCAAGTAAGGACGGGGAGGTCGATAAGTCGTTGAAAAGACTGGTACGCCCAAGGGGAATCGAACCCCTGTTACCGCCGTGAAAGGGCGGTGTCCTAACCGCTAGACGATGGGCGCGCTCAGACGAAGCGGCTTATAATTGCGTTGTTGCCAACCGGCAACCCATCTGCCGCCACATGAGACAACTTTTTTCAAAAGCGCCAAAATGGCGGGCGGTAAGCGATCAGCCGTCGCCGTCACCACCGCCGCTGCGCCGGCGGCAGCGCCAGTTCCAGTCGCGCTCGGGGCCGACGTCGATGTGGACGGATTCGGTGTGGCAGTAGGTGCCGACGCCGCCGCGGCCGGGCATCGAGCGGACGTAGTTCGCCAGATCCCACTTGGAGACGCCGGGCACCTGGATGTCGGCGGCGGCGCAGTACATGTGCAGCGAGTTCTTGGCGCCGTTGGCGCGGCGGTTGCGCGACGGATCGCGATAGCCGGAGGTGACGAGCATCTTGCGGCCGAAATGGCCCTCGATGGTCTTGAGCACGCGCACCAGCGATGGTTTCAGGCAGGCGACGTCGACGCTTTCGTTCTGCCGCAGCAGGCCGTTGGGCGCGAGCCGCGCCATGCCGGCGGCCGAGGCCACCTGATAGGGGCCGCCGGAGCCCTCGTCCTCGTTGAGGTCGACGTCGCTCTCATCGTCGATGCCGGATTTGCGCTTGATCTCGAACAGCGCCGTCTGGCGCACGCCGGGCAAGGCATCGGCGCCGGTGATGTGGCTGCCGCCGTCGTCGCCGAGCGAGGCAAGCTGAACCGGCTTTGCGGCCGGGGTGGCCGAGGCCAGTTCGACGATCGGCTTGGCGGGAGCCGGCGCCGCGGCTTTGGCCTGCACGGCGGGCTGGCTGCCCGAACGGGAATTGTTGACCAGCGGCGCGGGCGCCGCCGAAGCCGGCGTGGTGCTGAACAGCGAGGCAAACAGGCTCTTCTTCGGCGCGGCAACCTGCGGCTGCGGCGGCTCAGCCGCCGTCACATAGACGCCGTTGTTCAACACTGGTGCTGCCTGAGCCTGCGCTTTCGAGACGGCGGCGGCGGCATCGCCGGCGGCGACCTGCTGGGCCACGGCCTGGGTTTCATTGGCGGTCTGCGCCTGCTGGGTAAGTGGTTGCGGCGTGCTGCCGGCAATGGTCTGGGCGCCGGTGGGAATGGCGACAGGGAAGGTGGCGTCCGGCCGCGTTTCCGGCACATAGGCGACCTTCTCAGGCAAGGGTGAGTCACCCTCGCTCATCACGGTTGATGTCGCCCCGGCGGGAGCGGAGGCCGCTTGAAGCGACGAATCGACCGTGGCTCCGGACTTGGCGCCGGAGGATGCGGTCATGTCGCTGGCGGTTGAATTGTAGGCGGGCGATACGACCGCCATGGTCGGGTCGCCGGTCGAGGTACAGGAGGCCAGGAGCACGGAGAAAAGCGCCGCCGCTATGCTGCGACTCTCCCTTCGTGCAAGACGCCAACCTGCTGATTTCAAAACAAATTCCCCCTCGGTATCCGGTCGGTTCGTTATCGCCGCGCTATCGTGCTGTCCGCGCCGCGATAATCCTCCTGTTCCCAACCGGAAACGGGACCTGTGTCGAATCTGCAAGCCTCGGAATTATTCTGCGCTGGACGATGATTTGAGGCCGCTGACCGATTGACGCCACCATTTCGCCCTGTTTTGGCGGGTCGTCAACTCACCAGACATTACAGTCCGTTACACTCGCACCTTGACATAGGTGCCCGGCGCATCCCCCAAGGTTTTCATACGCTTGCCGGGTTTGCGGGCAGGCACGTGCATGTTGTCCTGGCTCTCGATCCAGTGCTGCCAATGCGTCCACCACGAGCCTTGATGCTCATGCGCCGCGGTAAGCCAGGCGTTAAAATCGCCAACCGGTTTGGCGCCGGTCCAGTACTGGTATTTCTTCGCCGCCGGCGGATTGACGACGCCCGCGATGTGGCCGGAACCGGCCATCACAAACTCGACGTCGCCGCCGAAAAATTGCGAGCCCATGAACACCGACAGCGCCGGCGCGATGTGGTCTTCTTTCGTGGCCAGGTTGTAGACGGGAATCGTGATGTCGGCCAACGATACGGTGCGACCGGCCAATTCCATCACGCCGCGCGAGAGATTGTTTTCGAGATAGCAGTTGCGCAGATAAAAGGAATGGTTGGCCGCCGCCATACGGGTCGAATCGGCGTTCCAGTAAAGCAGGTCGAAGGGCAGGGGCTCCTTGCCGCGCATGTAATTGTTGATGACGTAGGGCCAGATCAGGTCGCCGGAGCGCAGCATGTTGAAGGCCGTCGCCATCTTGGTGCCGTCGAGATAACCCTTCTCGCTCATCGAGCGCTCGACTGCGGTAACCTGGTCCTCGTCGACGAAGACTTTCAGGTCGCCGGCATAAGTGAAATCGACCTGCGTGGTGAAGAAGGTCGCCGATCTGATGCGGTGGTCGCCCTCCTGCGCCAGAAGCGCCAGCGCGGCGCCCAGCAGCGTGCCGCCGACGCAGTAGCCGATGGCATTGACTTCCTTCTCGCCGGTCGCCTTCTCGACCATGTCGAGACCATATTGTAGGCCTTCGCGGATATAGGCCTCCCAGCCCTTGGCGCCGTGGCGCTCGTCAGGGTTGATCCAAGAGATGACGAAGACGGTGTGGCCCTGCTCGATCGCCCAGCGGATGAAGGATTTCTGCGGGTTGAGGTCGAGGATATAGAATTTGTTGATCCATGGCGGGCAGATCAGCAGCGGCCGCTTGAGCACCGTTTCCGTCACCGGATCGTACTGGATGATCTCGGCGACGTCGCTGCGGCCGATGACCTTACCGGGGGTCATGGCGATGTTCCTGCCGATCTCGAAGGGCGTGTAATCGGCCTGGCGCAGCTTGAGGTCGCCGCGGCCGGCGGCGATGTCCTCGGCCAGCATCTTCATGCCGCGCACCAGGTTTTCGCCGTTGGAGGCGACGGTCTCGCGGAACAGTTCGGGATTGGTCAGGATGAAGTTCGACGGCGCGATCGCGTTCGACACCTGCTTGACGTAGAAGCTCGCCTTGTGGCGGGTGTGCTCGTCCAGCCCTTCGGCATGCTCGACAAGCTCGCCCGCCCAGCGCGAGGTGACGAGATAGGCCTGCTTCAGGAAATCGAAGAAGGCGTTGCGGCCCCATTCCGGGTCCTGGAAGCGTTTGTCGCCGCGCTCGGGCTTGACCGCGTCGTCAGGGGTTTCGGTGTTCGAGTTGACCTTCTGGATGGCATTGGCCCAGACCGTCATATAACCGGCAAAGAGCCGCGTCTGCGCTTCCAGCGCGCGCTGTGGGTCGCCCAGCCAGTATTCGGTGAGTTTGGAGAAGGTCTTGACCATGTCGACGACGGGCTCGGCGACGTGGTCGCGCACCTCGCCCTTCTCGCGCGGCTCGGTCCAGGCGGACGCCGCCTTGCCGGCCTGCTCGATCATGCGCGCCATGTTCAAGGCGAAGCGCTCGGGGTCCTTCACCAGATATTGCTCAATGGCCGAAGGTCCGCCATTTTCCGCTTTGTCCGAATCGTCAGGTTTGGACATGGTTCGCGGGGTTCCTCCCGGAGCGTTTTCTTGACATAGTACCATGGGACATCTGACCGGGTCCAATTCGCTCTAACCCGGCGGCCAGGAAAACAATATGACGATTAATGTCGGCGGGACTTTTTTTCTCAAGGCAGGTTCGATTTGCCGCGTGGCTTTGATGGCGGGACTGGTCGGCGCGCTTTTGCCCGCGGCTGGCTGCACGAGCACCAGCCCGGGCAGCTCGACGCCGGTGGGCCTCACTCAGGGGCCGCAAGATACCGGGTCCTATCCTAACCTCAACATTCCGCCAAAGGTGGCCAACAAGCAGTTCACCAAGGAGGAGACCGCGGCGAAGCTCGCCCAGCTCAAGGCCGAGGAGCAGGGGCAACTGGCCAAGGGCGGCAAAGTGAAGGCGCCGTCCAACGCGACCGCGCTCAACACTTTGGCCAAGACGCATGGCTCCGACACGCTGAAGCAGATCGAAGGCAAATGCGACCCCGCCCTCGACCCTAACTGCAATTAGGTCTATATCGCGCGCCGAAACTTGGCCAAACGCCGTTGAATGTCTGGAACTGAAATGGAAGAATTTCACAAGGTCCGCCGGCTTCCGCCTTATGTCTTCGAGCAGGTCAACCGGCTGAAGGCCAGCGCCCGCTCGCGCGGCGCCGACATCATCGACCTTGGCATGGGCAATCCGGACCTGCCGACGCCGAAGGCCATCGTCGACAAATTGTGCGAAGTGGTGCGCGATCCGCGCACGCATCGCTATTCTTCATCGCGCGGCATTCCCGGCCTGCGCCGCGCCCAGGCCGCCTATTACCAGCGTCGCTTCGGCGTGAAGCTCAACCCCGACACGCAAGTGGTGGCCACGCTCGGCTCGAAAGAGGGCTTCGCCAACATGGCGCAGGCGATCACCGCGCCTGGCGATGTCATCCTGTGCCCGAACCCGACCTATCCGATCCATGCCTTCGGTTTCATCATGTCGGGCGGCGTCATCCGCTCGCTGCAGGTCGAGCCGGATGACGGCTTCATTCCGGCGCTCGAACGCGGCGTGCGTCACTCGATCCCGAAGCCGCTGGCGCTGATCCTCAATTATCCGTCGAACCCGACGGCGCTGGTCGCCTCGCTCGATTTCTACAAGGACGTCGTCGCCTTCGCCAAGAAGAACGACATCATCATCCTGTCCGATCTTGCCTATTCGGAGATCTACTTCGACGGCAATCCGCCGCCATCGGTGCTGCAGGTTCCGGGCGCCATCGACGTCTGTGTCGAGTTCACCTCGATGTCGAAGACCTTCTCGATGCCAGGATGGCGCATGGGTTTTGCCGTCGGCAACGAGCGGTTGATCGCAGCGCTGACGCGGGTGAAGTCGTATCTCGATTACGGCGCTTTCACGCCGATCCAGGTGGCGGCCGCGCATGCGCTCAATGGCGACGGCGCCGATATCGCCGAAGTGCGCGAGGTCTACCTGAAGCGCCGCGACGTGATGGTCGATTCCTTAAGCCGCGCCGGCTGGACCATTCCAGCACCCGCCGCCTCGATGTTTGCCTGGGCGCCGATCCCGGAGCAGTTTCGCCATCTCGGCTCGCTCGAATTCTCCAAGCTGCTCATCGAGCATGCCGATGTCGCGGTGGCGCCAGGCGTCGGCTTTGGCGAGCATGGCGACGACTATGTGCGCGTGGCGCTGGTCGAGAACGAGCACCGCATCCGCCAGGCGGCGCGCAACATCAAGAAGTTCCTGGCGACCACCGCCAAGCAGCCGAACAATGTGGTGCCTTTAGCCGCTCACCGCTGAATTTGCCTGACATTTATTGAATTTGAGGGGCGTCGCCGGACATGGCTGAAGCATTGCGTGTTGGAATTGCCGGCCTCGGCACTGTCGGCGCCTCGGTGGCGCGCGTGTTGCGCGACAAGGCGGCCGAGCTTACCCGCCAGTGCGGCCGCGACATCGTCGTGACGGCGGTTTCGGCCCGCGACCCGAAGCGCGACCGCGGCGTCGATCTGGGCGCCGCCAAATGGTTCGACGATCCGGTCAAGTTGGCGCAGACCGCCGATATCGACGTCTTCATCGAATTGATCGGCGGCGACGAGGGTCCGGCGCGGCAGGCGGTGAAGGCAGCGCTCGAAGCCGGCCGTCATGTCGTCACCGCCAACAAGGCGCTGCTTGCCAAGCACGGCGTGGCGCTGGCCGAGATCGCCGAGAAGAAGGGCGTGCTGCTCAACTATGAAGCGGCGGTCGCCGGTGGCATCCCGGTCATCAAGACGATGCGCGAGTCGATGGCCGGCAACGCGGTGACGCGCGTTTTCGGCATCCTCAACGGCACCTGCAACTACATCCTGACCCGCATGGAGGCCGAAGGCATTTCCTTCGACGCCTGCCTGAAGGATGCGCAGCGGCTGGGCTACGCCGAAGCCGACCCGACCTTCGACATCGAGGGTCACGACACGGCGCACAAGCTGTCGATCCTGACCAGCCTTGCCTTCGGCACCAGGATCGCCGCCAACGACATCTATATGGAAGGCATCTCCAACATCACTCAGGCCGATATCCGCGCGGCCGCCGATCTCGGCTACCGGATAAAACTGCTCGGCGTCGCGCAGCGCACCGAGAGCGGCATCGAGCAGCGCGTGCACCCGACCATGGTGCCGACGGCTTCGGTCATCGCTCAGGTGCATGGCGTGATCAACGCGGTGGCGATCGAGACCGATATTCTGGGCGAGCTGCTCTTGTCCGGGCCGGGCGCCGGCGGCAACGCCACCGCATCGGCGGTGATCGGCGACATCGCCGATATCGCCAAGAGCCGGCCTGGTTTCCAGCACGCTCCGGTGTTCGGCTGGCCGGCGAAGGAATTGGAGCCTTACAAGAAAGCGCAGATGCGCAGCCATGCCGGCGGCTACTTCATCCGGCTCACCGTGCATGACCGCACCGGCGTCTTCGCCGCCATCGCCAAGCGCATGGCCGACAACGACATCTCGCTGGAATCGATTGTCCAGCAGGCGGCCGGGCCGCAAACGCAAGCGCAGAAGACGGTCATCCTCGTCACCCATGAGACGACGGAAGCAGCGGTGCGCAAGGCCGTCGACGGCATCACCAAGGACGGTCATCTGACCGACAAGGCGCAGGTGATCCGTATCGAGCGGGCCGAGTAGCGCGAGTCATAATCCGCCTTTAATCGATTGATTTTGCTGCCCTTTCAAAAAGTGACGCGGCCAGTCTTGCCGTTGTCATGGAGCTTTGCCAGAAGTGGCGCGCCTCTGGCGGGAGGCGGAAGCAATTCCAAGGTAGTGCCTGGCGGTTTTCCGTAGGGAATTGCTCGAAGCAAAAAATAGAGCGGTTCAGACCTGAACGCTCTTGTGTCAGCGAGGAACACCGACTGATGAACATTGCCCAGAACATCGCAGCCGGCCTCGACCGGGTCCTCACCATGGAAGTGGTTCGCGTCACCGAGCGGGCCGCGGTCGCGGCTGCCAGGCTGCGCGGGCGCGGCGACGAGAAGGAAGCCGACCAGGTCGCGGTCGATGCCATGCGCCAGGAACTCAACCGGCTTGCCATCAAGGGCACGGTGGTGATCGGCGAGGGCGAGCGCGACGAGGCGCCGATGCTCTATATCGGCGAGGAGGTCGGCACCGGCACAGGCCCGGCGGTCGACATCGCGCTCGATCCGCTTGAAGGCACGACGATCTGCGCCAAGAACCTGCCCAACGCGCTCGCCGTCATTGCCATCGCCGAGAAGGGCAGCCTGCTGTTTGCGCCTGACGTCTATATGGACAAGATCGCCATCGGCCCTGGGTACGCTGATGACCTGATCGACATCGACGCGTCGCCGGCTGAAAACCTTGCCAATCTGGCCAAGGCCAAGGGCGTTGCGGTTTCCGACATCACCGCCTGCATCCTCGACCGGCCGCGCCATGCCAAGCTGATCGACGCGGTTCGCGCCACCGGTGCCGCCATCCGGCTGATCGGCGACGGCGATGTCGCCGGCGTCATCCACACGACCGACCCGGACGAGACCGGCATCGACATCTATCTCGGCACCGGCGGCGCGCCGGAAGGCGTGCTCGCCGCGGCGGCGCTGCGCTGCACCGGCGGGCAGATGCTAGGACGGTTGATCCTCGATACGCCGCAGAAGGTCGCCCGGGCTGAGATGATGGGCATTTCCGAGCCGAAGCGCGTCTATCGCGTGCAGGATATGGCGCGCGGCGATGTGCTGTTTGCCGCGACCGGCGTCACAGATGGCAACCTGCTCGACGGCGTGAAATTCGGCCGCACCTTCATTACCACCCACACCATCGTGCTGCGTTCGTCCTCGCGTACGGTGCGCGAGATCAAGGCCAGGCACCAGGATCTGGATAAGTTCTAAACTCGCTTGCAGCGCCGGATTGCAGTTGTTAGCCATCCCTGTCATCGATGCTGATGGCAGGGATCTGGCGATGAAAGCGTTCGACTGGCACGCGGATCCGATCTTGCGAGCCACAATGATCACGAAAACCTATCGCAACACCCAGAACGTGCGCCGCTTTCTGACGCGCGAATGCGGCGCTGCGTTCAAGTTCGATCGCCATTTCATGGCCTGGCTCAAGGATGGTACGGAAAAGACCATGGGCGACGCGGCTGACGAATGGCTGCGCCGCCCGGCTCAAAAGCGGAAAGCGTAGTTTTTCTTGAACGGCGAAAAGCGCCTCTTCCTCGATGTCCGACGGTCGGCGACCGGTGTTTCCTGGGAACACCGGCTGACCGAGCGGCAGGACATGGCCGCTTTGGCCATAGCGCAAGGCCATGGCGTGCCGGATATCGTGGCGCGGGTGCTTGCCGGGCGCGGCGTGAGCGCCGAGCAGGCCGAGCGCTTTCTCGATCCGACCATCCGCGAGCTTCTGCCGAACCCGGCTTCCTTGACCGATATGGAGAAGGCCGCGGCAAGGTTGGCCGACGCGATCGTCGGCCACGAAAAGGTGGCGATCTTCGGCGATTATGACGTCGACGGCGCCGCCTCGTCGGCGCTGCTCAAGCGCTTTCTCATGCATTTCTCGGTGCCGTCCGAGATCTACATTCCGGACCGTATCTTCGAAGGCTATGGCCCCAATCCGGAAGCCATGCGCGAGCTCATCGCGCGCGGCGCCAGGCTGATCGTCACCGTCGACTGCGGCACCAACAGCGCGGCCTCGATCGACGCGGCCAGGGAGGCGGGCGCCGATGTCGTGGTGCTCGACCATCACCAGGTCGGTGGCGCTCTGCCGGCGGCGCAGGCGGTCGTCAATCCGAACCGCGAGGACGATCTGTCGGGACAGGGGTATCTTTGCGCCGCCGGCGTCGTGTTCCTGTGCCTGGTGCAGACGGCAAAGGTCCTGCGCGAACGCCTGCCGGATGTGGCGCCCGTCGATCTGCTGTCGCTGCTCGACCTGGTGGCGCTGGCGACGGTGTGCGATGTGGTGCCGCTTACCGGGATCAATCGCGCCTTCGTCGTCAAGGGACTGCAGGTCGTGCGTCAGCAGAAGAACGAGGGGTTGGCGGCATTGGCGCGCGTCTCGCGCATCGGCGAGCCGATCAACACCTTCCATCTCTCCTTCCTGATCGGCCCGCGCATCAATGCCGGCGGCCGTATCGGCGACGCCGCACTTGGCAGCCGGCTTCTGGCCACCGACGATCCGGTCGAGGCCGCAAGCATCGCCGAGACGCTCGACCGGCTCAACCAGGAACGCCAGCAGATGGAGCAGGAGATGCTGGCGCAGGCGCGCGCGGAGGCCGATGCCGAGCTTGCCGGCGGCAATGGCCCCGCAATCATCGTTACCGCCAGCAACAGCTGGCACCCAGGCATTGTCGGGTTGATCGCCTCGCGGCTGAAGGACTATGCGCGCCGTCCAGCCTTTGCCATCGCCTTCAACTCGACCGGCATCGGCACCGGTTCGGGACGTTCGGTGACCGGCTTCGATCTTGGCCGGCTGGTGCGCGAAGCGGCCGAGGCCGGGCTGATCGTCAAGGGCGGCGGCCATGCCATGGCCGCCGGCATCACTGTCGAACGCGCCAAGCTCGGTGAACTGCGCGCCTTCTTCGAGGAGCGCGCGGCGGCCGACGTGTTCCGGCTGCAGAGCGAGGAAAGCCTGGCGGTCGATGGCGCTTTGGCCGCCGAGGGCGCCACGCTGGCACTTCTCGATGCGCTGGAGAAAGCCGGTCCGTTCGGCGCCGGCCATATCGCGCCTGTTTTTGTGCTGCCGCGCCACAGGCTCACTGACGCGCGCGCGGTCGGCACCAATCACATCCGCGTCGACCTGCAGTCGCAAAGCGGCGGCAAGATCCAGGCGATGGCCTTTCGTGCCGTGGACACCGATTTGGGTGAGTTCCTGTTCAAGAACCGGGGCAAGACCGTGCATATCGCCGGTTCGCTGTCGGGCAATTACTGGAATGGCAATCGCACGGTGCAGTTTCGCATCAGCGATGCGGCGCTGGCCTAAGATAGGGCTGAGTTAGGCGAGCACCGATTGCAGGCGGGTCAACTCGCCGATCTGCGACTTCGTCGCCTGATAGCCGAGGCTGATCGCTTCGTCGGCGCGGTGGAATTCGGTAAGTCCGATATGGCTGAGCTTGGGCTGCAGCGACATATCAGGCGGATCGCCGGCGAGCCTGGCGCGCGAAATCCGGTCCTGGATGATGTTGAAGGCCTCGACCATGACGCCGGTGATACCAAGGCGCGTCTGGTGCGCCTGGTGGTCGGCGTCGACGTGGCCAGGACGCGGCGCATCCTTCTCGATCATCAGTTCGCCGGCGCTGTGCTTGATCACCGCGGCGCGGCCGAACAGGTCATAGTGGAGGTTGACCGCGACGACGAGCGGCTGCTCGTAGGCGCGGCAGACCGAAACCGGCACCGGGTTGACCAGCGCGCCATCGACCAGCACGCGGCCGTTGCAGTTCACCGGCTCGAAGACGCCCGGCAGCGCATAGGAGGCGCGCATGGCGGTGACGAGCGAGCCGCTCGACAGCCAGATCTCGTGGCCGGTGCGGATTTCGGAAGCGACGGCGACGAAAGGTTTTGACAGATCCTCGAAGCGGGCACCGTCGAGGTGCACGCGCAGCCGCTGATCGAGCTTCATGCCGCCGAACAGGCCGCTGCCGCGCAGATTGAGGTCGAGAAGGCCGAAGAGGCGCCGCTTGGTCAGGCTGCGGGCGAAGTCTTCCAGTTCGTCGAGCTTGCCGGCCAGATAGCAGCCGCCGACCAGCGCGCCGATCGAGGTTCCGGCAATCATCGAAACTTCGATACCGGCTTCATCGAGCGCGCGCAGCACACCGATATGGGCCCAGCCTCGGGCGCAGCCGCCGCCAAGCGCCAGCGAGATGCCGGCTTTCTTGGCCGGTTGCTGATCGGGCGCGCCGCCGGACGATGCAGGGCCGTTGGCCTCCCGAACGTCAGGTCTGCTGCGCAATGACGCCCATTCGAGCATCACAATCTCCCTTGTCCCATGGTCCTTCTACAGCAAGGACGTTTGAGAATGATGAATCTGAGTGGTTTGTGAATATTGAACGGTTCACACAGGCTTCCGATAGGTTTGATCCGCATCGAACAGTGGCCTGCTGCCGTCGTCGGCAAGCGTCGCCTTGCCGTCGTTCAGCCCCACCGTCCGATAAAAACATGAACGCCGTCCGGTGTGGCAGGTTGCGTCGTGGCCCAACACATTCACGCGAAGCCACAGCGCGTCCTGGTCGCAATCCGTGCGCATCTCGACGATTTGCTGGAAATTGCCGGAGGTCTCGCCCTTCTTCCACAGCGCGTTGCGCGAGCGCGACCAGTAATGGGCAATGCCGGTCTCCAGCGTACGCGCCAGCGCCTCGGCATTCATATGCGCGACCATCAAAAGCATGCCGTCGACGGCATCGGTGACGACGACGGTGACCAGGCCGGACGCATCAAAGCGCGGAGAGAGGACATTGCCTTCCTCCAGCGCTTTCTTGTCTGACGGAGCTTTGGGGAATTGCAGTTCCGACATCGCCGGTCCTTATATGTTTGGCCGGCGCTGGCCGACGATCAGCCGCCGGCGCGAACCATGGTTACGAAGCGCACCTGTTCCTCGGGCGTGTCCTTGAAGACGCCTGTGAACGTCGAGGTCAGCGTGGTCGAGCCCTGCTTGCGGATGCCGCGCATGGCCATGCACATATGCTCGGCTTCGAGCATGACGGCGACGCCGCGCGGGTTGAGCACGTCCTGGATGACGCCGGCGATCTGCGCGGTCATCGCTTCCTGGGTCTGCAAACGGTGCGCGAAGATATCGACGACGCGCGCGATCTTCGACAGGCCGACGACCTTGCCGTCCGGCAGGTAACCGACATGCGCCTTGCCGATGATCGGCACCATGTGATGCTCGCAGTGGGAATGGAATTTTATGTCCTTGACGATGACGAGGTCGTCATAGCCCGCGACCTCCTCAAAGGTGCGGCCAAGCTCGTCGGCCGGGCACATATCGTAGCCGTTGAACATTTCGCGATAGGCTTTAGTGACGCGCTTGGGCGTATCGATCAAGCCCTCGCGGTCTGGGTTGTCGCCGGTCCAGCGCAGCAGGACGCGTACGGCGGCCTCGACCTCGGCCTCAGTCGGCCGATCGGTGACCGGCTTGTCCAGATAGTCGGACGGGGGCATGATTTTCTTGATGACGGCATCCATAAAGACGTCTCCCGTAGTCCCGCTCTAAGGCGGAACGAGTTGAACGGACCACGACTTTCGGGTGTTAGAAACTCGCCCCGTTTCCAGCCCGCAAGCGGCGTGAACAGATGAGCACGGACAAAGGCTTGTCGTTGCCTTGTCGATGCCCGGCTGCGACCATTATATATGGTTGAAGCGAAGCGAAAGGAAGACGCGGAAGCGGCAAAGCCTGTTCGCTGGACGGCGATGGACCGGAAAAATATGATCGACGATGTCTACAATGCGAAAATTCTCGGTTTCGCCGGAAATATCGCGCGGATCGGCCGGCTCGACCAGCCCGACGCGAGCGCCAGGGCGCATTCCAAATTGTGCGGCTCGACCGTCACCGTCGACCTCAAGATGGATGGTGACGTGGTGACCGACTTCGCCCACGACGTCAAAGCCTGCGCGCTCGGCCAGGCCTCGTCCTCGATCATGGCCCAACACGTCATCGGCGCGCATGCGGACGAATTGCGCGCCGTGCGCGAAACCATGCTGAAGATGCTCAAGGAAAATGGCGCTCCGCCGGACGGCCGCTTCGCCGACCTGAAATATCTTGAGCCGGTGCGAGACTACAAGGCGCGCCATGCCTCGACCATGCTGACCTTCGACGCGGTGCTCGACGCGATAGGCCAGATCGAAAAGAAGCGCGCCGAAGAGGCGGCCTGAATCCACCTTTACGGTCCCCGTCTGCTTTCGGCGAATTCGCTTCGGATCCACGCGGCGAAGGCCGTCGCCGGCTCCGAGAGGCCGCGCCAGCTCTTCGCCACCAGCCAGTAGGCGCCGGACGCGACATCGATGTCGAACGGCTTGACCAGCGTGCCCGAGGCGAGCTCGCCGCCGATCTGCAGGAGATCACCGAGGGCTACGCCATGGCCGAGTAGCGCAGCCTGTTTGGAAAGCGAGACGTCGGCCAGCATCGGGCCGCGCGCGGGTACCGCATCGGCAGGCACGCCGGCCGCTTCGAACCAGCGCGCCCAGCCCTGGCGGTTTTCTTCATGCAGGAGCGTGTAGTGGCGAAGGTCGATGGGCTTTTCCAAGGGGGGCTCCGACGCCAGCAAGGCCGGTGACAGCACCGGTGAATCGACCGTCGAGGCAAGCAGCTCGGCCTCGCTGCGCGGCCATGACGTGGCGTGCGCGCTGAAGCGCAAGGCGAGCTCGGGCTGATCGCTGCGGAACTCGATCGGTCTTGGATCGACTTCAACGGAAACGTCGATATCGGGTCGCAACTGGCGAAAGCGATTGAGGCGCGGCACCAGCCAAACCGCCGCGAGCGATGGTTCGACGCTGACGCGGACCACGGATTGCATCGGCGAAGCCGCCAGATCCGAAAGCACCCGGTCGATATCGTCGAAGCTCCGGACCAGTTGATCGAGCAACCGGCGGCCGGCGTCGGTGAGCTCGACACGGCGGTGCAGGCGGTAGAACAGCGGCTGGCGCAGAAAAGCCTCGAGCTCACGGATCTGCCGGCTGATGGCTGCCTGCGAGACGTAAAGTTCCTCCGCCGCCCGGCTGAAGCTCAGATGCCGGCCGGCCATCTCGAAACTTCGCAGCGCCGTCAGCGGCAGGCGGCCACGCTTCATCTTCGCATAACCTCAAGTTATCCGACGCGGAAATTATACTCGTTTGAGGACAAAGGCCAGCGGCAGTCTAATCGGCCTCAAAGGAGTACTGCCATGAACCAGTTTCTGGCCATTTTGAACGACACTATGCGGATCGCGACATTCCAGTGGCAGGGCCAGGCCCTGCAGGGCTGCCATCCGGGGCGCCGGGATCGGGCCGCTCATCATGCGCCCTGGACCGACAGGCGGCCGGTCCGTCGTTTCAGGCCTTGAAAGTATTGCGTTTCAAGCGTGCAGCCCACATCTATCGCGCAGCGATACAGGCTGCGGAGCAAACTGGTGGCCGACCACCACGGACATGCACATGGCGCGCGACCGATCAATCGCGGACGCAACTGGCCGGGGCCATGGCGCAGGACGCCGGGGCGCGTGGTCGGAACGTCGTTGGTGCGCCTTTACCAGCTGACGCTCTCCGGCTTTGTCGGCAACAACTGCCGGCATCTGCCGACTTGTTCCGAATATGCGCATGAGGCAATCGCCCGCCACGGCCTGTGGGCCGGTGGCTGGATGGTGCTGTTTCGGGTTTCGCGCTGCGGACCGTTCGGAACGCATGGCATCGACCGTGTGCCGGAAGCGCTTGGCCCGCGCTATGCCTGGTTCATGCCCTGGCGTTATTGGCAGATCGGCAGGAAACGCGGCGAAGCCGAAATCTGATTTTCCGGCACGGCTGCGGAGCGTCGATTTTACGATCCGGTAGGGTTAACGGCAGCCTGCACAAACACTGCGCATTTGAGACAAAATCGAGACAAGACGCCTCGCTAAGCCGCTGCCTGTAATCCCTTGCAGGAGTGACCTTCGATGCGCCAGATGGACCGCTATCCCTTCATTATTGCCGTTGTGCTGTTCGTTCTGGCGTGGATGCTGGGCTTGCCGGTGCGGGCGCAATCGGCACCGCTCAAGGATATCCACTGCACGCTGATCGAGGACGCCGGCAGCGGCGCCACGCTCTACCAGGATGGCGTCTGCGACCAACGCGTCAGCCCGGCTTCGACGTTCAAGGTGCCGCTGGCGCTGATCGGCTACGATTCCGGCATATTGAGCGATGCGCACACGCCGAGCTGGGACTACAAGCCCGAGTTCAACGCAGCAAAGCGCGATCAGAAGACGGTTGATCCGACGATCTGGGAACGCGATTCGATCGTCTGGTACTCGCGCGAGATCACACGCCAGCTTGGGGCCGACAAGTTTGCCGGCTACGTATCGAAATTCGGCTACGGCAACATGGATGTCTCCGGCACTCCGGGCAAGAACGACGGCCTGACCAATGCCTGGCTGGATACGTCGCTGCAAATATCCCCGGTCGAGCAGACGGAATTCCTGCGCCGCCTGCTTGCCGGGAAGATGCCGGTCTCGGCCAGGGCGCATGAGATGACACGGGCGATCCTCCCGAGCTTCCAGGCAGGCGACTGGACCGTCCAGGGCAAGACCGGCAGCACGGCGCGCGACAAGAACAAGCGCTCGCTCGGCTGGTTTGTCGGTTGGGGCGAGAAGGATGGCCGCCGCATCGTCTTCGCCAGGCTGGTCGTCGATGCCAAGCGCGGCGATACGCCGAAGGGCCTCGCGACGCGGGCCGCTTTCCTCAAGGATCTGCCGCAACTGGTGAAGTGAGGTTGCTCAATTGCTTCGGCGGGCGCGCAGGACGTGTCCGCCGGAATTGCTCCGGCCACCGCTCGGGCTTCGGCCAAAGCGGCCGGCGATGTCGCCGCTGTCGAGATCCTCGATCTGGTCGAAGCCTAATTCGATCAGCGATTTCGCCAGTTCGCCTGGCGTGAAGAAGCTGATCCAGGGCTCGCCGATTGCGGCGACGCGCGCTGCGTAAAACGCAAGTGCTGCCTGCCCCGCTGCATTGCGGTTCTCGGCCGGTTCGCTGTAGTCGAGGACAACCTCCGAGCCCGGGGTGCCGGCGATGTAGGACAGAGTGGCGAAGATCGCGTCCCGCGTCAGATAGGGCACGACTCCCAGCCAGATGAAAAAGCTCGGACCAGCTGCCTTATGACCCGCGGCGGCCAGTTCCTCGGCCAGGCGCTGCCGCTCGAAGTTGACCGGCACGAAGGTGACGTTGGATGGTTCTGCGAGGCCGGCTTCGGCGATACGCCGGCGTTTCCAGGCTTGCGTCGCCGGATGATCGACTTCGAAGACCGCGAGGCCCGGATGCGGATTGCGCAGCGAAAACGTGTCGAGACCGGCGCCGAGCACCACAAGCTGGCGAACGCCGCGCTGCACCGCCGCCGCCAGCCAATCCTCGGCGAGGCGGGCGCGCGACGCTACGAACAGGCGCATGCGGCGGCCATGCTCGTCCTCCCGCTCGAGTTCTTGAGCGTCGAGCGCGGCTTCGCCCAGAATGGCGTTCGCGAAGGGATCGCGAAACAACCCCGCTTGCGGTGAAAACTGGTGCAATGCGCGCAAACGCGCGACCCGCAGGGCGGTTCGGCTGGGTGATGAGTCTTCCATGTCCGTATTCAAAGCTGTGCCGCAATCGGTTCGCAAGCCCGTGCGCCCGGCCTGCGACACCGCTGGCGACATTTCCTGACGAAGCGCTCTTTACCTGACACGGCACTCCCTCTAAAACCGCGCCCGTCGGCCGTCATCCCATAAAGATTTGACGCATCCGGCCAACCTCTGCACGTCGCACGCATCCTGCGGCCTGCATTTTACCACCCGCGCTCGTTTGCGGGACTGGATAGGAGAATTTCGATGCTGAATTCCGTTTCCCTGACGTTTCCCGATGGCTCCGTCCGCGAGTACGACGCGGCGATGACCGGCGCCGGTCTCGCCGAATCGATCTCGAAGTCTCTGGCCAAGAAGGCTGTGGCCTACAGCCTCGACGGCACCGTGCGCGATCTTTCCGATCCGCTCGGCAAGTCCGGCAAGGTCGAGATCATCACCCGCGACGATCCGCGCGCGCTGGAGCTCATCCGCCACGACACGGCGCATGTGCTGGCCGAGGCCGTGCAGGAATTGTGGCCGGGAACGCAGGTGACCATCGGGCCGGTGATCGAGAACGGATTCTATTACGACTTCGCCCGCAACGCGCCGTTCACACCGGAGGATTTCCCGGTGATCGAGAAGAAGATGCGCGAGATCATCGCGCGCAACAAGCCGTTCACCAAGGAAGTCTGGTCGCGCGAGAAGGCCAAGAAAGTGTTTGCCGACAAGGGCGAGCGCTACAAGCTCGAGCTGATCGACGCCATTCCCGAGGATCAGGACCTCAAGATCTATTCCCAGGGCGACTGGTTCGACCTGTGCCGCGGTCCGCACATGGCCTCGACCGGCCAGATCGGCAATGCCTTCAAGCTGATGAAGGTGGCCGGCGCCTATTGGCGCGGCGATTCGAACAACCCGATGCTGACGCGCATCTACGGCACTGCCTTTGCCGACCAGGCGCAACTCGAAGCCTATGAAACGCTGCTGGAAGAGGCCGAAAAGCGCGACCATCGCAAGCTTGGCCGCGAGATGGACCTGTTCCATTTCCAGGAGGAGGGGCCGGGCGTCGTCTTCTGGCACGCCAAGGGCTGGAAGATGTTCCAGAACCTGGTCAACTATATGCGCCGCCGCCTCGACGAGCACGGCTATCAGGAGGTCAACGCGCCGCAGGTGCTCGACAAGAGCCTGTGGGAGACGTCCGGACACTGGGGCTGGTATCGCGACGCGATGTTCAAGGTGACGGTCGCCGGCGACGAGACCGACGACGACCGCATCTTCGCGCTGAAGCCGATGAACTGCCCCGGACATGTGCAGATCTTCAAGCACGGGTTGAAGTCTTATCGAGAACTACCCGTAAAACTTGCAGAGTTCGGCAATGTGCATCGCTACGAACCGTCGGGCGCGCTGCACGGTCTGATGCGCGTGCGCGGCTTCACGCAGGACGATGCGCATATCTTCTGCACCGAGGAGCAGCTTGCCGCCGAATGCCTGCGCATCAACGACCTGATCCTGTCGACCTATGCCGATTTCGGCTTCGACGAGGTCAGCGTGAAGCTGTCGACGCGGCCGGACAAGCGCGTCGGCACCGACGAAGCTTGGGATCATGCCGAAGCCATCATGAACAACGTGCTGGATACGATCCGCACACGCTCGGGCAACCGCATCAAGACCTCGATCAATCCGGGCGAGGGCGCCTTCTACGGTCCGAAGTTCGAATATGTGCTGAAGGACGCGATCGGCCGCGAATGGCAGTGCGGCACCACGCAGGTCGACTTCAACCTGCCGGAGCGTTTCGGCGCCTTCTACATCGGCTCGGATTCGGAAAAGAAGCAGCCGGTGATGGTGCACCGCGCGATCTGCGGCTCGATGGAGCGTTTCCTCGGCATCCTGATCGAGAACTATTCCGGCCATTTCCCGCTGTGGTTCGCGCCGGTGCAAGTGGTGGTGGCGACGATCACCTCGGATGCCGACGACTATGCCGTGAAGGTCGCCAAGCAGTTGAAGGCGGCCGGACTGACGGCCGAGCTCGACCTGCGCAACGAGAAGATCAACTACAAGGTGCGCGAGCACAGCCTGGCCAAGGTTCCGGTCATCCTTGTCTGCGGCAAGCGTGAGGCGGAAGAGGAGACGGTCAACATTCGCCGGCTGGGCTCCCGCGACCAGGAGTCGCTGACGCTCGCGGATGCGGTGAAGCTGCTCACCGACGAGGCGGTCTCGCCGGACCGCAAGCGCCGCGCGGCCTGACCCTCGACACTTCGTAAGGATGGCGGTGGAGCGATCCACCGCCATTTTCATATGCCTGTCACGCCAAACCTGTAACGAGCCGCCATGCTCAAGCTGAAACTGCGGGAACGACGCTTTCCCGAGCTTTCCTACGCCAGCCCGCATCAGCCTGTGCTGACGCGCTGGTTCATCCATTCCGTCGAGGGCCTGTCGGGCCGCGATCGCTTTGCCGTGCTTTATGATTACTGGCGCCGTCAGGTGGTGCCGACCGGCGACCGCGTGTTCAGCCGCATGCTGGAACTGATCGACGTGAAAGTCCGCAACGCCGTCCAGTGGCCGCCGGCCGCGCTGCCGGATACGCCGCTGGTCATCGTCGCCAACCATCCCTTCGGCATCGGCGACGGCATCGCGGTGCTATCGCTGGTCGAGCAGCTCGGCCGCCCGTTCCGGGTGATGATCCACAAGGATCTCTTGCGAATCCGGGAGATGGAGCCGTACTCGCTGCCGATCGACTTTTCCGAGACCAAAGAGGCGCTGAAGAACAATATGGCGGTGCGCCATGAGGCGGTGCGCTTGTTGAAGGAAGGCGTCACCATCGTGATCTTTCCCGCCGGCGGTGTCGCCACGGCGCCCAAGGTTTTCGGCCGCGCCATCGACCTGCCGTGGAAGATGTTTCCGGCAAAGCTGGTGCAGGAGGCCAAGGCCTCCGTCATCCCGATGCATTTTTCCGGTCAGAACGGCCGTCTCTTCCATCTCGTCAGCGGCCCGATGAACATGGCCGAGCGCGACAACCGCTTGGCCAAATTCATCGGCAAGGCCTCGCTGACGCTGCGCCTTTCCTTGCTGATCCGCGAGTTCGCACGGCTTTCGGGCAAGGCGATCGAGGTCCGGGTCGGCGACGTGCTGAGATGGAATGAACTCGAACCACTGCGCGATCGCAAGGCGCTGCTCGACCGCCTCTATCGCGCGGTCTTCGACCTGGCGAGCCCGGCGGCGCAGCGCGGACGCGTGCCGTTCCTGCCAAAGCGGATGCGCAAGGCTGCCTGAAAGCTTACAGCCGGCTCAGTCGGCGCCTTCCTCGGGGTCGATGGCCGAGGACTCGTTGGCCACAACCTCGATTTCCTGGTTCTGGCCGGCAACGACCGTGAAATCCTTCTGGTAGATACGGTCGCGGTTCTTGGCGATGATGGTGTATTGGCCCTCGGCCAGCACCATGGAGGCGAAAGCGCCGACCGCTTCCTTGATCGGATCGCCGGATTCATTGAGCAGCGACCAGGAGGTGTCGGCGATCGCTTCGCCGCCGGGCTCGCGCACAAGCTTCATCGTCATCTCGGCGGCGCGGTGCTCGACCGTCGCTTCCGTCAGCTTGCCTGCCTCGACGCGGATGTCGGAACGGATCACGGCGTTGACCGCGCCATAGGTCGAAACGACATGGTAGGTGCCGGCGTTGAGCCGCACCACCGTGTTCGGCGCGACATCGGGCGCAATCAGCGGGCGCTCGCCATTGGCCGCTGCCTCGCCTTCATAGATCGAAAAGCGCAGCTTCTTCGACTGGATGGGCGCGCCGCCGGACGTCACCGCGTCGAGCTTCAGGCCGCCGGCGTCGAGAACGAGATTCTCGCGCCTGGCTTCCTTGCCGACCGTGATGCGCTTGGTGGCGCCGGCCCGGCCATAAGAGGCGTGCACCAGATAGCTGCCGGGGTCGAGCTGGAATACCGCCGTGCCGCCATGCGAGGAGGCAACCATCGGCAGCTTGCCGTCGCTGGTGGGCTCGGGCTTGAACACCCGCCAGACAATGCCGCGGGTGATGTCGGTGCCCTTGTCGGTCAACTGGGCGGAAAGCGTGATGGCGCCGCCATTGCCGAGCGCCAACGGCGCCCCGCTCTTCGGCGTCGCGTAGCTCGAAATACCCGGAAGTTTGATGTCGCCGGTGTCATTGGCGTTCTGGGCCAGCGCGAAGGAAACCGGCACCGCGAACAACGCGGCGACGAGCGCGATCACGAAAAGGCGCAGGCTCCCCTCAAACATGCCTTGCGTTGAAGCCCATGGCGGTGGCAATTTCAAGGCCTGGGCCGGATGATTTCCATAGCGGCTGCTTATCCGGCGCAAAACGCCACCGCCCGAGCCGCCCGACCTGCCAATGGCGCGCTTCAGCTCAAAAATCGAATGCCTTTCAGGAGACCACGCCATGGCGTCGCCGATCATCGACTTCCTGCTGACCCGCAACTCCGCGCCGATCCCGGACCTCAAGGAACCGGCGCCGAGCGACGCCGACATCGCGACCATGATCGCGGCGGCCTCGCGCGTCCCCGATCATGGCCGGCTCGAGCCCTGGCGCTTCATCCTCTATCGCGGTGAGGCACGCGCCGAGATCGGCAGGAAACTGGCGGCGCTCGCAGAGCAGCGCGAGGGTCCGCTGCCCGAGAACCGCCGCAACCAGGAATTGGCGCGTTTCTCGCGCGCGCCGCTGGTGATCGGCGTGGTGTCGGTGCCGAGGGACAATCCCAAGATCCCGCAATGGGAGATGTTTTTATCGGGCGGCATGGCGGCCATGAACCTGATGATCGCGGCCAACGCACTGGGCTATGGCACCAACATGATTTCCAACTGGTATTCCGACGTGCCGGAGGGCAGGGCGATCCTCGGGCTGTCGCCGCAGGAGCGCGTCGTCGGCTTCGTTCATATCGGTTCCTATCAAGGACCGGCACCTGAACGGCCGCGGCCGGATCCGGCGAAGCTTTATGCCGACTACAGCGGGCCTTGGGAGAAGTAGAGCGTTCTACCGACGTCGTGAGGGAACGTGGCCCAGCTCATGGCCCTTCGAAGATGATGCCGAGGCGATCGTCGAAGGATTGGCGCGACGCGCCGTCATCACGGCGCGCACATAGCCGGGCTCGCCGATGCGGATGCTGCCGTCGGGAAGCCCCAGAATACGGTCGAGCGCGATCTCGTAGAGCCTGACGCGCTTCTCGAGGGCCTCTACAGCGATTTCCATGTCGGCATGGCTGCCGCCGGCGATGGCCTTGGCGACCACGTCATGCGTGGCCATGCCGAACTGCATGACGATGTCGGCGACGCCTTCCGGATCGAAGGTCCGGAAGGTCCCGTCCTTGACGCCTTGCCTGATGATCTCGACCAGAACAGGTGAGAAGGATGCGCTGGCGGCGAGGTTGATGCGGTGGAAGAGCACCAGGTTCTCCGGGCGGAACAGCGTCTCGAACAGCGCCCAGGCTTCGGCGGCGGTATCGATCTTGGCCTGCCGCGACGTCGCCATCAGCGCATTCAGCCGGCCGAGCGGATCGAGGTCCGGATCGTCAAGCACGCCCTGCACGCCGGCGAGCGCCTGTCTGGCAAAACGCTCGGCCAATGCCTCCAGCAGCGCCTCCTTGGAGGGAAAGTAGTGATAGAAGGCGCCTTTCGAGATGCCGGCGGCCGCGATCACGTCGTTGAGGCTCGCTCTGTCGTAGCCATGCGTCAGGAACAGGGCCTGGGCGTGGTCCAGCAGTTCTTCGCGCCTGAGTTCCGGATGCTTGATGATGCGAGGCATGGCGAAAACCTTGTGCATGCGACGGCCGGTCGCGTCCAGAGCATAGGACGTGTCTTGAGTTATAGACCATCGGTCGGTATAATAGACCACTGGTCGTATTCGGCCAATTTGCAACAGGCGAAACATCATGGAAGTCGGTCATGATCTTTAGATTGGTTGTCCAGACATTCGTATGGTTCGGCGTCATGGGGGCAGTTCTGTTCCTGTCGGCAGGCACGCTGCACTGGACCGGAGCTTGGGTGTACATAGTCGTGATGGTCGGGCTAAGCCTCACAATGGGCGTGGCGCTCGCCCGGCGAGACCCCGGCCTGATGAATGAGCGGCTGGGCCCTCCGATCCAGAAGGACCAGACCGCAGCCGACAAGGTCCTGCTGTCAATACTGCTCTTCGCCATCTTTACCTGGCTTGCCTTGATGGGGCTCGACGTCCGCTATGGCTGGTCGGCGGTGCCTCTCTGGGTGCAAGTGGTCGGCGTGGTGGTGCTGCTGATCAGCATCTGGATCTGCTATCTGACGATGCTGGAGAACAGCTTCGCGGCACCGGTTGTGAAGATCCAGGAGGGACGCGGGCAGAAGGTGATCACCACAGGTCCCTACAGCTATGTGCGGCATCCGATGTATAGCGGTGCCATCCTCTTCTTCGCCGGCACGGCGCTTCTGCTAGGTTCCTGGTGGGGGCTGGCATCGGTGCTTTTCTTCCTGGCGCTGCTGGCCATCCGCACCTTCATCGAGGAGCAAGCGCTGCGAACCGGCCTGCGGGGCTATGACGAGTACGCGGCGCGTGTTCGTTCTAAGCTGATCCCGATGGTCTGGTAGCGACAGGCCTCAGATAGCAATTCCTGCCGCCCTGGCGCGCGCCAGAAGCCGTTCGGCGAGCCGCAAATGCGGCCGGTCATACATCTTGCCGTCGATGCCGACGACGCCCGGATTTCCGGCTGCCGCGAACGCGTCGACAACCGCTTGGGACCGCGCGACCGCCTCCGCCGATGGCGTGAAGGCGGCGTTGATGACCGGCACCTGCGCCGGATGGATCGCCATCTTGCCCGTGAAGCCGTCGCGTTCGGCCTCGCGGCATTCGGCCTCGAAAGCGGTCATATCGCGGAAATCGGGAAACACGGTATCGATCGCGGCGACCTCGGCCGCGCTGGCGGCTAGAATGGTCATAGTGCGCGCAAGGCGGAACACGTCGGTATAGCGGCCGTTCTCATCACGCGCCGAGCGCGCGCCGATGGCCGCCGAAAGGTCCTCGGCGCCCCAGGTCAGGCCGGCAAGGCGCGCACTTGCGCCGGCATAGCTCGCCGCCGCCAGCACGCCCGCCGCGGTCTCGGTGATGATCGGCAGGATCCTTATGCCGCCATCCGGCAAGCCATTTTCAGCCTCACGCACCCTGAGCTTCGACGCCAGTTGCTGGACATCCTGTCCGTTGTTCGACTTGGGCAGCATGATGCCGTCGGGTTTTGCAGGAACGAGTGCCGCCAGATCATCGTCGGTCAGGCCTGTCGAAAGATCGTTGACCCGCACATAGATGGCAGAGTTGGTCTTTTGCCTCCGGCTCGAGATGAAGCTCGCCGCGACAGCGCGCGCGGCGAGCTTGTTGGCCGCAGCGACGGAATCCTCGAGATCGACGATGATCACGTCGGCGCCTGCGCTGAAGCCTTTTTCCAGCTTGCGCTCGGAATCGCCTGGCACGAAAAGCAGCGAGCGCATCAGGCCGGCCTCTTCAGCATCATCGCCTGCCTGGTGCATTTGGCGACAAGAACGTCATTTTGATTGTAGGCGCGGTGTTCGAATTCGACGATGCCGCGGTCGGGTTTCGATTTGGACTCGCGCACCGAAATCACCGTCGTCTCGACCCGGATGGTATCGCCGTGGAACACCGGGTGCGGAAACACCGTCTCCTTCATGCCGAGATTGGCGACGGTGGTGCCGACAGTGATGTCGTTGACCGAAATGCCGATCATCAGGCCGAGCGTGAACAGCGAGTTGACCAGCGGTTTGCCCCACTCGGTCCTGGAGGCGAAATCGAAATCGATGTGCAAAGGCTGCGGGTTCAGCGTCATCACCGAAAACAGCATGTTGTCGCTTTCGGTGACGGTCTTGCGCAGCGTATGGCGGAAGACATGGCCGGCGACGAACTCTTCCAGATAAAGTCCGGCCATGGTTCGATTTCCTCCATCTGTCGCCGGTGATAGGCGCTGCGTTTGCCGCTCGCAAGCCAGTTAAAGCGCGCCTCGCTGAAACGGATTCAGTCGACGCGCCTTAACTCTTTGTTTGATGCATGTCGTTGTCCCAGAACCGCCGCACACTTCTGGGCGACATGCATTAATAAACATGGTGAACCGTTCGTAAACCATTTCCAGCCTACCGTTTCCCTTGGGGCCGGGACATTTCGGCAAGGGGCGTAGCTGGTCGGCATGGTTGTTTCGCATTTTCTAAAATGGATCGACACGGCGAGGGTTTCCGAGCGCGCCGCAGCCGCCAGCGCGCTGGCGCGCGCCTATGTCAATTCCGACCTGCCGTTCGAGGACCGCTGCGCCGCCGAGGCAGCGCTGACGCTTCTGCTGGACGACGCGTCTTCCAAGGTGCGTCAGGCGCTCGCCGAGGCGCTGTCGATGAGCCATCACGCGCCGCCGCAGGTGATCAGCGCCTTGGCCGCCGACCAGCCGGAAGTCGCGGCTACGGTGCTGGCACGTTCGCCGTTGCTTACCGATGCCGATCTCGTCGAGCGCGTCGCCAGCGGCCAGAAGGCGACGCAGAAGCTGATCGCCAATCGCCCCGTCGTTTCGATGTCGCTGGCGGCCGCGATCGCCGAGATCGGCGAGCCGGAAGCCTGCGCCGCGCTGGTCGCCAACAGCGGCGCCGAGATCGCCTCGCTGAGCTTTCGCCGCATGGCCGAACGGCACGGCCATCTGCCGCTGGTGCGCGAGGCATTGATTGCCGATCAGCGCTTGCCGGCCGACTGCCGTCACATGCTGCTGGTCAAGCTCGGCGAGACGCTGAAAAGCTCGCCGCTGGTGCTGGCGATGATGGGCGCAGCACGCGCCGATCGCGTCATGCGCGACGCTTGCGTGAAAGCCTCGGTGACGCTGATCGAGGGAACGCGCATGGAAGAGCATGCGGCACTCATCGAGCATCTGAGATTGCGCGGCGACCTCACCGCCAGCTTCATCATTCGCACCATTGCGCATGGCAAGGTGGACTTCTTCGGTTCGACGCTGGTGGCGCTTGCCCAACAATCCGAGCAGCGGGTGACGGCGCTGCTCGCAGGCGGCCACGACGTGGCCCTGCAGGCGCTGTTCCGCAGCGCCGGGCTTGCCCCGGCGACGCACGCCATCATCCTGCGCGCGCTCAAGATATGGCGCGAGGTCGCCAATGGCCGGCGCGTCGCGGGCGTGCAGGAAGTCAGCTGGCTGATGCTGAAGGAACTCGGCGGGCAATCGGCCGAGGGCGATCTGGCGGGGCTGGTGAAGTCGATCCATCTCGACGCGCTGCGCGAGAACGCGCGTGGGCACGCACTGGCGATTGCGGCAGCATAGGGTCCGTTGACATTCGGGTGATGCCGGCGTGCAAACGGCTGATAGCGGCGCTTGCAATGCTCACCGTATGCTCCGGTTCTCGGGAACCGCCATGTCGCTCGAAATTGTCACAAGCGCGTGGTGATAGCCACCACCCAGTCCGGCAATGCCCGTTCAAGGCCGGTCTGCACCGTGCGATCGAAGCCCGACAGGGTCATCACGCCGGCAATCATCAGCAGGGCACCCAAGGCCATTTTGATGCGGCCTGACGCGCCAAGAAGCCGACCCCGCCAACGCAGCAGCGCTTCGCGGGACATCAGAGCCAGAGCCAGCAGCGGCAATGACGTGCCGATGCCGAAAGCCATCATTGTCAGAATGACGCTGCTGAGGTTCTCGCCGCGCGCGGCCATGATGGAGGCCGCTCCGAGCGTCGGGCCGACGCAGGGTGTCCATATTGCACCGAGCAACGTCCCCACGCCGAATTGACCACGGATGCCGGAGGTCGAGAAGCCTCCGAAACGGCTCTGTGTCCAGTTGCTGACTGGACCTGCCGTTGTCGCGAACTGCGTCTGGAAACGCGGCACGAGAAGCACCGCGCCGACCAAGATCAGCAGCACGGCTGCAGCCATACGAAAGACCGTCATGTCGAGGCCGATTGAGAAACCGATCGTAGCGACGAAGACGCCTATTGACGTGAAGGAGACAGCGACACCGGCCGCCAGGGCCAACGGTGCCAGCCGATGTTCCGCCACCGCGCCGGTAAGAACGACTGGGAGCAAGGGCAGCACGCAGGGCGAGAGGATCGACAGAACACCGGCAAGCAAGGCGAGCAGCATGTCACAGCGCCTCGCGCAGCAGCGCTTCGATTACGGCAGGGTCTGTCTGTCCGGTCTGCCGGTCGACCTCTTTGCCGCCCTTGTAGACGATCATCGTGCTTTGCATCTGGACACGGTAGCGACCCAAAATCTCCTTCTGCGTGTCGAAGTCGACATCGAACTTCTTCATGTTCTTGAAGTCGGGCGAGGCCAGCAACGAGGCCACGACCGGCTTTTGCGCCTGACAGACTTCGCACCACGGCGCTGTGACGTGGATCATGACTGGACCACCAGCCTTGAGCGCTTCGTCGAAACCGGGAATGGTTTCGTCGCCATTGTGGCCCAGCGCCGGGCCGACGGCGGCAGCGATACCGGCAGCAGCCGAGATGATCAGAAAGTGACGACGTTGCATGTTATGCGATCTCCTTCCAGTTTGATGCGGCGAGTTCGGGGGCAAAGTGATCGAACGGGAGATCTGCCGCTTCGGCCGCCTCCGAGGGGGCGGTGATGGTGAGAACCGCTCCGTGAGAATTGCTCTTCAGGTCAAAGGTGAGGAAGGCGCAGCAGGTTTGCTCCTTGCGCATCAAATCGGTGACCTGTTCCAGTGCTTCTCGCCCATAGGTCAGTTTGAGGGACAGCGGCGTGCGCTCTGCGTGACGAAGTGACCGACGGGCCAACGCGCGAATGCCAGCGACACGCTCCTTGAAATCGGACGCGCCAAGGGTGCAGGCGATGGACAGCGCGTCATTCTCGGCCGCAGGGGCGCAGGACGGTCCGCAGTTGCATTCGTCCTGGGCCATCAGTGACTCGAACGTGGCGGCACGCAAGGCTTTGCGGCGTGAGAGGAAATAGACCCCGCCGAGCGGCACAGCGAGCGCGAGGAGGCCAAGGCCCCACGTACACGCAGCATCGGCGATAGCTACCAGGCTCGTGCCGACCAGACCCGCCGGCACCACGGCGACGGCGCAGCAGGCCGCACAGGCGGTGGCGGTGGCGGTACCAGCCCATTTCAGGGTGCTGTTCATCAAAACGGCCTTTCCAGTTTCTACCTTGGCAATGGCGTACTCCTTCAAGTAACTTGAGGTTCAAGGAGTTTTTTCGATGAACCTTCACATCCGCGTGTTCGGCATTGGGGCGCTCGCAAAGGCCGCAGGCGTGACGACGCCCACCATCCGCTACTACGAAGAGATCGGTTTGCTGCCTCCCGCTCCTCGGACTGCCGGTGGTCAACGCACCTATGACGACGACGATCTGGGGCGGTTGACGTTCATCAAACAATGCCGGGACTTCGGCTTCGGTATCGATCAGGTGCGCCTGTTGTTAGACCTGTCGATCAGCACCGACCGGGACTGCGTGGAAACGCGTGACATTGCCCAAAGGCATCTTGACGAGGTTCGCGAGAAGCTCGCTGAGCTACGGCTGCTCGAACGCCGACTGGAGAGCTTTGTGACGCGCTGCAATGCCGCCTGTGCCGGCGGTCCCGGCCAAGACTGTGTGATCTTCAAGGACATGGCCGCGCCAACCAAGGGCGGCTGCTGCAGATGAGCGTGCCACAAGCCGCTTAGGGCTTCAGCCTCGACCCCTCGCAAAAAAATCCGGATGGTCTTCCATTGCCGCCGCGATGATGCGCAGCGAGGCGGCGATTTGCAGCATTTCGAGCCGGTCGCTGCGTTCGGCGATGGTGGCCGCATATTGGCGCGCCACGGCAATGGTCGCGGTTTGCGGCTCGCCCGGTCGTCTGAACAGCAATTCCCGCGCCAGGCCGCGCAGGAAATTGGCGATGGATTCCGCAGTCTCGCGCGCCACGGCGGAGTTCAGCTGCGCGTGGCGGAGCCTGAGCACCTCCAGCCCGACGGTAACGGCGGCGATGCTGCCGCTCAACATGGGATCGCCCTTGCGGCCTGTCTGCTGCACCTGTGGCATCAACTGGTTGATCCGGTCATAGGCCAGGCTTTCGAAGGCCAGGCGCCGCGGGACGCGCTCATGCAGGCAAAGCCGCGCCAGGTCCTCGCGCATTGCCTGGCAGATACGCTCGACGGTGACCCAGGGATTGGCCGGCAGCACGACGATGAAGACGCCGATGGCAAGCAGGATGCCGACCAGGATCGACGCCGACCCGGCGAAGAATGGCCCGGGATCATAGATCATGCCCTGGTGCGGGCTGAGGAAGGCGAGGAAGTTGATGGCGAATGCGGTGGCGACGCCAACATGACGCGGATTGGCCATGCCGAGCGCCGCCGGCACCATGATCGGCACGACGAACAGCGTGAACCAGCCGAAGCCCGGAAGCGCCGGCAACGCGACCTGGCCAACCAGGAAGGCAAAGGGCAAGGCAATCAGCGTCCCGGTGAAGAAGCCCCAGGCCGACTGCACGGGATCGGGGCGTGAGGCAAACAGGCTGGAAACAACGGAAACGAGAATGACCGTCCCTGCCGCTTCCGACCATTTGGTGGTCAGCCAGAAGATCGCGACCAGCAGCGTGGCAAGCGCTGCCCGGACAGCGTTGCGCCAAGCGGCTTGATAGTCGCGGTGCACGACCAGCGCCGGCTGGCCCCGTTCACGCGATTGCCGGGACACAGGCGAGCGCAGCGCGTCCAGCCCGCGCATGACCTGCTTCAGCGCTTCGGCGAAGTCACCGGCTATGGTGAGGCGGGTGATGGTGCCGACCTTGTCGTCGCTGGTCTCGTCAGGAACGGCCGGCATTTCCTTTGCCTGGCCGGCGATCGCGTCGAGCCTGGCCACCCAAGGGCCTGTGTCATCCAGCGCGCCGGGCGTTGTAGCCAGCTCGCCGACGAAGGCTTTCAAGTCGCTGCGCATGGGGATGAGCGCCGCGTTCTTCGGCCTGCGGTGGCTGTGCAGCGCGCGCGCCGCCGAGAGCGCCCACAGAAGCTGTCCGATCGTGCGCCTGACGGGATGGGCGCGGGTTGCCAGGCTAGGCGCCTCGAGCCGGGCATAGGTGCGCATCTCGGCAAGCGTCTGAGCATCGGTGATCAGCTTGCGTTGGAGCGCGGCGAGACTTGCCGGATCGCCATCGGCGAAAGCACCGGATGCATATTCGGCGAGATCGAAAATGCTGCGCTTCAACCTGGAAATGATGGCGTCGGCGGCGAGCTTCGGTAGGATCAGCCGGCTGGTGACGCCGGCGCAGACGATGCCGATCACGATCTCGGCGCAGCGCGCCACCGCCAGGTCGACGACGCCATGCGGCTGGCCGAAAGCCGGCAGGCTGATGATCATCGCCGTGTAGCCGGCAAGAGCGGCGCCATAGGCTTCCGGATTGCGCAGCAAGGAGGAGACCAGCGTGCAGATACCTATCCAGACGGCAAGCGCGGTGACCAGCAGCCAGGGATTGGTGCCGAAAACGGAAGTGATGCCGACCGCCGCGATGCCGCCGGCAAGCGTGCCGAGCAGCCGGTAAAAGCCCTTCGCCAGCACCATGCCGGCAACCGGCTGAGCAACGATGAACACCGTCATCATCGCCCATTGCGGATGGTCGAGCTTGAGAGCGTAAGCCGCGAAAAGCGCGATCAGCCCGGCGGAAACCGTGCGGAGCGCAAAGATCCAGTCAGACCGGGTTGGCTGGATCAGTCCGCTCAGCGGTGTTTCGACAAGCTCTTTCAGCCGCGTCCAGGTCACATTCAACTCTCCGTACAAGAGCTGTTATGGACCAGCAGGCGTTCAGATATCCAGCACGTCCGTCTCTGCGAATTCGGCGCGCTCCTGGATGAAGCGGAAGCGTGCCTCGGGCTTGGTGCCCATCAGCGCGTCGACGGCATCCTTGGTGGATGAGCCGACTTCGTTCACATCGACCCTGAGCAGCGTGCGCTTCCTCGGGTCCATCGTGGTCTCCTTGAGCTGCGCGGCCATCATCTCGCCCAAGCCCTTGAAGCGGCCGATCTCGACCTTGCCGCGCCCGGTGAACTCGGTGCGCAGGAGCTCATCCTTGTGGGCGTCGTCGCGCGCATAGGCAACCTTGCCGCCTTGCCTGATCGAATAGAGCGGCGGCACGGCCATGAACAGATGGCCGCCGCGGATCAGGTTCGGCATCTCCTGGTAGAAGAAGGTGATCAGCAGCGAGGCGATATGGGCGCCGTCGACATCGGCGTCGGTCATGATGATCACGCGGTCGTAGCGCAAATCCTCATCGCGGTATTTCGTCCGCGTGCCGCAGCCGAGCGCCTGGATCAGATCGGAGATCTGCTGGTTGCCGGCGAGCTTGTCGTTGCCGGCGCTGGCGACGTTGAGGATCTTGCCGCGCAGCGGCAGCACGGCCTGGCTGGCGCGGTCGCGTGCCTGCTTGGCCGAACCGCCGGCCGAGTCGCCTTCGACGATGAAGATCTCGGCGCCGGCGGCGGCGTTCTGCGTGCAGTCGGCGAGCTTGCCCGGAAGGCGCAGCTTGCGCACCGCGCTCTTGCGCGAGACTTCTTTTTCCTGGCGCCGGCGGACACGCTCGTCGGCGCGCGCGATCACCCATTCGAGAAGCTTCGAGGCTTCCTGCGGATTGTCGGCCAGCCAATGGTCGAACGGATCGCGCAGCGCGTTTTCGACGATGCGCATCGCCTCGATGGTGGCCAGCCTGTCCTTGGTCTGGCCGACGAATTCCGGTTCGCGGATGAACACCGACAGCATGCCGGCGGCCGAGATCATCACATCCTCGGTGGTGATGACCGAGGCGCGCTTGTTGCCGATGAGATCGGCATAGGCGCGCAAGCCCCGCGTCAGCACATTGCGGAAGCCGGCCTCATGCGTACCGCCTTCGGCCGTCGGAATGGTGTTGCAGTAAGAATTCAAGAATCCGTCGCCGCCGAACCAGGTGACGGCCCATTCAAGCGAACCGTGGCCGCCCTGCTTGTCGCTTTTGCCGGCAAAAATCTCGCGCGTGACCTGGAATTCGTCGCCCAATGACGCCTTGAGATAGTCCTTCAGGCCGCCGGGGAAATGGAACTCGGCCTTGGCCGGGGTCTGGTCCTTCTCCTTGATCAGCGACGGATCGCAGGTCCAGCGGATCTCGACGCCGCCGAACAGATAGGCCTTCGAGCGCGTCATGCGATAGAGCCGGGCCGGCTCGAAGGCGCAGCCCTTGCCGAAGATCTGTTCGTCGGGATGGAAGCGGGTCCTGGTGCCGCGGCGGTTGTGCACTTCGCCGAGGTGCTCCAGGCCGCTTACCGGAATGCCGCGCGAGAAGCGCTGGCGGTAGAGCTGGCGGCCGCGAGCGACCTCGACCTCGAGATGGTCCGACAGCGCGTTGACGACCGAAACACCGACGCCGTGCAGGCCGCCGGATGTCTCATAGACCTTGGAATCGAACTTACCGCCCGAATGCAGGGTCGTCATGATGACTTCGAGCGCCGGCTTCTTGTATTTCGGATGCGGGTCGACCGGAATGCCGCGGCCATTGTCGGTGACGGTGAGGAAGCCGTCGGCGGAGAGCTCGACATCGATGAAGGTGGCGTGGCCGGCAACGGCTTCGTCCATCGAATTGTCGATGACCTCGGCAAAGAGGTGATGCATCGCCTTGTCGTCGGTGCCGCCGATATACATGCCGGGGCGTCGCCGCACAGGCTCCAGCCCTTCCAGCACCTCGATGTCGGCGGCGCTGTAGCCTTCGCTGCCATCACGGACGGTGCTCGAACGCTTGGCGGCCTGTACCAACGGATCGGCCGGCCGCGACGCTGCACGCACGGGCTGCGGCTGCTTTTCCATGTTGCCGAAAAGATCGTTATTGTCGTCCATGCGGGGCCTGGCGTTGGGTGGTGCGAATCACTCCTCGATACTGCCACGCTTTTGGCGGGCGAACGAGGTTCCTGTTCCGTTCAGGGATCAAACTGTCTCTTATTGCAAAACCATTCGATAACCAAGCCGGCCAAAATAGGGCGATCCGCCGGCCGTGGGATTCCTGATTCTTTAACAATGATGCCTAGCGTGAGTGGCAACTAACAAAAGACCACGGGCGTCAGGGGTTTCGTTGTGCGAGGCAAGGCCATAACCATGATCGGCATCGCCGCCGTCTTTGGCGCGATCTCGATCTTTGCCGCGGACTTCTGGGTCAAGAGCCAGGCGAAGGCCCAGCCCGAGATCAAGGTCGTCTCCGTCGCCGCGCCGCAGCCCAAGGTCGAATTTAAGACCATCGTGGTGGCTCAAGCGCCACTGCGCTACGGCATGGAGCTCGAACGGGCGCAACTCGCCGAAATTCCGTGGCCGCAGGATTCGCTGCCGCAAGGCGCTTTCGCCACGATCGACAAGCTGCTTGCCGACGGCAACCGGGTCGTGCTGTCGCCGATCGAGGTCAACGAACCGGTGCTGCTCACCAAGCTGTCGGGACCGAACGGCCGCGCCACCCTTTCCAATATGCTGTCGCCAGGCATGCGCGCTGTCACCATCCGCACCGACGAGATCGCCGGCGTCGGCGGTTTCATCACGCCGGGAGACCGGGTCGATGTCGTGCTGACGCGCGATGCCGGCGACATCCAGGAAGTGTCCAAGAACGCTCAGGGCGCGACCGGCTCGACGGTCACGTCCGAAGTCGTCGTTTCCGACGCCAAGGTGCTTTCGGTCGGGCAGGGCGCCGATGAACGCAAGACAGAGCCGCAGATCGCCAATTCCGTGACCATCGAGGTGACGAATGAAGGGGCACAGAAGGTGGCGCTTGCGCGCACCGTCGGCACCTTGTCGTTGTCCCTGCGTTCCTCGGCCGATGCCAGCGCCAGCAAGAGCGGGCTCACCACCATTTCGTCCTTCGGCGGCTCGGTGGCCGCAAGCGCGCAGGCGAGTGCCGCTTCGCTCTTGAACGCGGTGGCGAAGGACCAGGACGAGCCGAAGTTCAAGACGGTGATCGTGACGCGCGGCGACAAGGTCGAAGAATACAAGGTTCCTTCGCGGGAACCGCAGCAGGAACTGCAGCAATAGCCGGTGGGGACCGGCGGGGACGGGGCAAGATGTTTGGGCTTGATGCATTTCGGACGACCAGGGGGTGGCGCCTGCTTGGCGCAATCGCGTTGGCGATGCCGCTGGTAGTGGCTGGTTTGGCGGCGCCGGCCAGGGCGAGCAATGACGTCATCTACGTCTCGGCGACCCAGAATGCCTCCATCAAGGTGGCCAAGGGCAAGCCGAAGACGATCATGACGAGTGCTGCCTTCTACCAGATCGTCATCGGCGATCCGGAGATCGCCAATGTCAATCCGCTGACCGACAAATCCTTCTATGTGCTGGGCAACAATCTGGGCACCACCGGCATTGCGCTGTTCGACCAGAACAAGCAGCTCGTCGGCACCATCGACGTCGAAGTGACGCTGGATACCGACCAGTTGGCCAGCACCATTCGCGCCAGCGTGCCCGACGCCAAGATCAAGGTCGGCTCGGCCAACGGCCGCGTCGTGCTGTCGGGCGAGGCCGATGACGCGGTCGCCGCCGACAAGGCGAGCAAGATCGCCTCGCGCTTTTCCGGCAACGAGGAAGTGATCAACTCGGTCAACATCTCGTCCTCGCAACAGGTGCAGCTCAACGTCCGCTTCGTCGAAATCAACCGCCAGGCCGGCCAGGATCTCGGCGCCAAATACAGCGCCAATTTCGCCTATGGCATGGGCGGCCGCCAGGTCACCCTGGATCCGGGCACCATACCAGGGGCGGGCAATGGCGAAATCATCGGCAGCCTGTTGTCGAATGGTCTTTCGATCGACATAGCCATCAAGGCGCTGGAGGAGCGCGGCCTCGCCAGGCGCCTGGCCGAGCCGAACCTGATTGCCCGTTCCGGCCAAACGGCGAGCTTCCTTGCCGGTGGCGAATTCCCGATCCCGGTTTCGGAAGACAATGGCAAGATCAGCGTCAGCTACAAGAAATACGGCGTCAGCCTCGATTTCACGCCGACGGTGCTGAAGGATGGGCTGGTCAGCCTCGACATCGCGCCGGAAGTGTCGTCGATCGACGCGTCGGCCTCCTACAATATCGGCAATATTTCGGTGCCGGGCTTCATCGTGCGCCGCGCCAAGACGTCGGTCGACCTGAAGAACGGCCAGAGCTTCATGATCGCCGGCCTTCTGCAGTCGCAAAACGACATCACCACGTCGCGCCTTCCCGGCCTCGGCAAGCTGCCGGTGCTTGGACCGCTGTTTTCCTCGAAATCCTATCAGCGGCGCGAAACCGACCTGGTCATCATCGTCACGCCTTACCTGGTGAAGCCGGTCGATCCCTCGAAGAGGATGGTCGAGCCGACCGATGGAACGCGTCCGGCAAGCAGTGCCGACTATTTCCTGAACAACACCGAGGAAGTGGACGCCTCAGCGCCCAAGCGCCCGGTCGCGTTCGCCGACAGCAGCGCCGCCCGGCCCGCCGCGACGTCCGGTCACTTCCTCGATCTGCCGAAGGACTGAAGCCATGCGCATCACCCTCTGCATTGCTCTTTTGTCCCTCGTCGGCGGCTGCACCAGCGACGATTATGTGCGAACCGAAGGGGTGACCCCGGGGGCCGGCAACGCGCAGGCATCCAATACGGCCATGCAGATGGTCGACCCCTGGCAGTACGGCGTCCAGAACACCAAGCTCAGGGTGCCGGCCCAGCGCCCGGTCGCCGCGGCCGACCAGGCCGCCGGCGCAAAAGCCGCCTCAACGGCACCGTCGACAACTGATTGATTGGGCTGACCACCATGGCATCCGGCACCAAGACCAAGAAGATCCTGCTGGTTTCGAGCGACAGGACATTTTCACAAGACACGCGGACGGCTTTCGCGTCCTCCGAGGTGATCGAGCTCCTGACGGTGGAGAAGAGCATCAACGAGCTGCGCGGCGAGGCGCTGGAAGCCGATTTCGGCACCGTCATCGTCGACATGGATGCATCCAAGCTTGACGAGATCGAGTCGTTGCAGCGCGTCATGCGCCGGCTCGAGGGGCGCATTCCGGTGGTTGTCGTGACCCAGGAATTCAACGCGGCGGCGGTGCGCATTCTGGTGCAACTTCAAGTCGCCGACTTCCTGGTCAAGCCGATCACCACCGCCGATCTCGTTCGCTCCGTCATCCGGGCGCTGCAAGGCCCCGGGCGCGAAGAAAACACAGAGTCGCACATCTACACTTTCATGCCGGCCGCGGGCGGCGTCGGCACCACCACGCTGGCGCTGCAGACCGCCTTCCAGCTGCATAATTCGGTGACGCGCGGCGCTTCGACCTGCGTGGTCGACCTCAATTTCCAGCAGGGCGCCTGCGCCGAATATCTCGACCTCGAGCCGCGCTTCGACATCACGGAAATCGAAAACCAGCCGGAGCGCCTCGACCGGCAACTGCTCGATGTCATGCTGTCCAAGCATGCAAGCGGGCTCTGCGTGCTGGCCGCGCCGACGCGCCCGTCGGAAATGCGTTCGTTCAAGACCGATGTCGTGGTGCGCATGCTCGACCTTGTGGCGGCCTATTTCGACAATGTCGTCATCGACATGCCGCGCACCTGGTTTCCCTGGACGGAGACGGTGCTGCTCGGTTCCAACAAGCTCTACATCGTGGCCGAGATGACGGTGCCTTGCCTGCGCCACACGCAGCGCCTCATCCAGGCGGTCTATGAGACCGTCGGCAAGGAAGTGAAGCCCAACGTCATCGTCAACCGCTTCGAGCAGAAGATGTTCGACAACGGCATCAAGCAGGCCGATGTCCAGGAAATCCTCGGCGAGCATTTCGTCGGCGGCATTTCCAACAACTACCGGCTGGTGCGCGAAGCCGTCGATCGCGGCGTGCCGCTGCACGACATCGATCCCAATGCCAATGTCGTCAACGACCTGAAGCGGATCATCCTGCCAGAGGAGGCCGTCCAGACGGCGGTCAAGTCGAAGTCGTTGTTCGGTCTCGGCAAGGGCCTGCTGCGGAGGAAAGCAGGATGAATACCCGTTTTTCCAACCTGCAGAACCGTGACGCCCACCCGCAGCGGCTGCCCGAACCCGCGCCTGTCCAGCATGCCGCCGTGGTCATTCCAACCACCCGCAAGCCTGCCGCGCCGAAGGAGGCCATGCACCAGAAAAGCACCAACAAGGTGCTCGACGCGCGCGTTCGCATCCACCGCATGCTGCTCGAGGAGATCAACCTCGTGGCGCTGGAGCGTCTGCCTAAGGACGAGATGCGCCGCCAGGTGCATGAATTCGTCTCGGAAAAGACGCGCGAGGAGCGGATGGCGATCAACATCGCCGAGCTCGACGGGCTGGTCGATGACATCGTCGATGAGATGGTGGGTCTCGGTCCGCTCGAGCCGCTGCTCAAGGACCCCGAGATCAACGACATCCTGATCAACGGTCACCAGAACTGCTTCGTCGAAAAGCGCGGCAAGCTGCAGCAGGTCCACATCCCGTTCAAGGATGAGGCGCATCTGCTTCGAATCATTAACAAAATCGTCGCGGCGGTCGGCCGCCGCGTCGATGAATCGCAACCGATGGTCGATGCGCGCATGCTCGACGGTTCGCGCTTCAACGCCGCCATCCGCCCGGTCGGTGTCGACGGACCGCTGGTATCGATCCGCAAATTCTCCAAGAACAAGCTCGGCCTGCACAAGCTGGTCGAATTCGGCGCCATCACCCAGAACATGGCCGAAGTCCTGGCGGCGGCGGTGCATGCGCGCAAGACCACGATCATCTCCGGCGGCACCGGCACCGGCAAGACGACGATGCTGAACGCTCTGTCGGCCTTCATTCCCGAGGATGAGCGCCTGATCACCATCGAGGACGCGGCCGAATTGCAGCTGCAGCAGCCGCATGTCGCGCGCATGGAAACGCGCCCGGCCAACATCGAAGGCCATGGCGAATTGAAGCAGCGCGATCTGGTCAAGAACGCGCTGCGCATGCGGCCCGACCGCGTCATCCTCGGCGAGTGCCGCGGCGAGGAAGCCTTCGACATGCTGCAGGCGATGAACACCGGCCATGAAGGTTCGATGGCCACTATCCACGCCAACACGCCGCGCGACGCCATCTCGCGCCTGGAACAAATGCTCGGCATGACCGGCATGCCGATGACCGTGCAGTCGATCCGCAGCCAGATATCCAGCGCGCTGGATCTCGTCGTCCAGCTGACGCGCCTTTCGGACGGCAAGCGCAAGGTGACGAGCGTCGCCGAGGTGACCGGCATGGAAGGCGACGTCATCCAGATGCAGGAGATATTCCGTTTCGTGCGCACCGGCATGGAAGCGGACGGCAAGATCCTCGGCTATTTCGAAGCGACAGGCATCCGTCCGCGCTTCCTCGAGGACCTGCGCAACATGGGCATCGAATTCCCGGGCAAGTATTTCGAGCCCGGCCGGCCGCAGGACTAGGCCGATGTTCGAGGGATTGAGCCCAATCTACGCCGTCTACGCCGCGGCGGCGCTCACCGGCATCATGATCGCCGAAGGGCTCTATCTGCTCTATGCCGGGCGGAGCGACAAGCGCACGGCGATCAATCGGCGCATGAAGCTCTCGGAAAACAAGATCAGCCAGGAGCAGGTCCTGGTCCAACTGCGCAAGGAGCGCGGGTTGGACGGCGGCTCCCGGTTTTCGCTCGATCGCTTCCGCGCGCTGCGCACCCAGTCCGGCATGACCATGCCGCTCTCCAAGTTCCTGATGATGACCTCAGGCACAGCCGCGGCTCTGGCGCTGGTCGCCATCTGGTACGGCCTGTCCCTGCTGTCCGGTCTTGTCCTGTTCTGCGTCCTGGTGCCGGTGCTGCCCGTCATGACGATGCGCTGGATGCGCAAGCGCCGGCACAAGCGGTTCGGCATCCAATTGCCGGAGGCGTTGGAGCTGATCACGCGCGGTCTGAAAGCCGGCCATCCGGTGCCGGTGGCGATCGCCATGGTGGCGCGCGAGATGGCCGATCCGATCGGCACGGAATTCGGCGTCATCGCCGATGAGGTGACTTACGGCTCCGACCTGGTTTCGGCGCTGAACAATTTGTTCGACCGGGTGGGCCATGAGGACCTGCCGCTGTTCGTTACCGCGGTGTCGATCCAGACAAGCTCTGGCGGCAATTTGCGCGAGATCCTTGACGGTTTGTCGTTGACGATCCGCGACCGCGGCAAGCTGCGCCGCAAGGTGCGCGCGATTTCGACGGAAGGCCGCATGTCGGCCTATATCCTGACCGCGGTGCCGGTGCTTCTGTTCACCGCCATCATGGTGTTGATGCCGCAATTCTACCGCGATGTCTGGGGCGAGGCGAAGACCTGGTACATGCTGACCGGTTCCGTCCTCTGGCTGCTGCTTGGCAACGCCATCATGTTCAAGATGTCGAATTTCAGGTTCTAAGATGGAAGAGATCATTCGCTTCCTCGCTTCGCTGGCGCCGACATCGCTGCTGCCGGTGGCCTTGCTGCTGTTGGTGCTGGGCGGTGGCGCTGTGGCCTGGCCGCTGGTGCTTGCCAGGGGTGATCGCAGCGACGTCAAGCGCCGGCTGAAGGTGGAGGTGTTCCAACCTCTCGAACGGGCGGAGCCGGCGCCGAAGAAGAATACAAATGTCGTGCGCGAGCAGGCGGTGAAACGCGCACAGGAATTTTATGCCAAAAGCGATCCGGAAAATGTCGCGCGCCTGCGCATGAAGCTCATCCAGGCCGGCTATATGGAGCCGCGCGCCGTCGGCATGTTCTTCCTGATCCGTTTCTGCACGCTGGTCGGCGCGGCGTTTGCGGCCTTCCTTGTCAATCAATGGTGGGCGAGCGCGGACTCGACCATGACCAGCCGCTGGGCCTTCGTCATCCTGTCGGGCGCCGGCGGTTATTTCCTGCCGGGCCTGGTGCTGACGCAAAAGGTGCGGGAAAAGATGCGCGAATACCGCAACGGCTTCCCCGACTTCATGGATTTGATGATTGTCTGCTCCGACGCCGGCATGAGCATGGAAGCCGGCATCGAGCGCGTCTCCAGGGAACTCGGCAAGACCTATCCGTCGCTCAGCCAGAACCTGACGCTGGTGTCGCTGGAGTTGCGGGCCGGCCGCAGTCTCGACGACGCGCTGAAAGCGCTGGCCGACCGCCTCAGCCTCGATGAGGTGCGCTCTTTCGCCACGCTCTTGCAGCAGTCGAAAGAGCTCGGCACCAGCCTCTCGGGCTCGCTGCGCGTCTTTTCCGACGAAATGCGGCATAAGCGCATGTCACTGGCGGAGGAGAAGGCGCATGCCTTGCCGGCCAAGATGTCGGTCCCCGTGACGGTCTGCATCCTGCCGGTGGTGCTGATGATCGCGATCATCCCGATCATCGTGAAGCTGACAGGGCATCACTGAGCGCGCAGAGACCGCGCTGGTTAACGCATCCTTGGCGCGCAACCAAAATTTAGCTGAATTTCAGCACCGAAGCTTAATCGCTCTGATGTATCGTTTTCCCTGAAGAACGACCCGGCAAATCGGGCGATGGGGCAGGGGCATGCGTCAGAAACTTCCCACAGTAGCGGCGGCGTTGGCGGCCGTTTTGATGATCACCGGCTGTACGACCAACAACACCATCGACACCACCAAGACCACGGCGATCCAGCCGGTGGCCAAGGATGTCAGCGCTACTGACCTGGTGGAGGGCAAGGCGCAGTTCCGCGAGGCCAATTTCGGCCTTGCCGAACAGCATTTCCGCAAGGCGGTCGAGCTCAGATCCGACAACGCGGAGGCCTGGATGGGGCTTGCCGCGTCCTATGACGAACTTGGCCGTTTCGACTTCGCCGACCGCGCCTATGCGCAGCTTTTGAAGGTCGCCGGCCGCAAGCCGCAGATCGTCAACAATATGGGCTATTCCCAACTCCTGCGCGGCAACAAGAAAAAGGCAAGGGCACTGCTGCTCGAGGCCAAGGCCGGCATGGCCGATCAGACCATGGTCAACGCCAATCTGGCGCTGCTCGACAAGGGCTGATCGGCTCACCGCCACAGGGGCCGGGATCCGGCCTGGCGACGCTTTGTAAACCTTGTGCCGAGGTTGCATCCCGACGCTACCCGAAACGGTTTGCGCCGAGCAACCGCAACCTACAATAGAAGAGCGACGATCCCTGTAGGTAGTTTGTTTCCCGATGTTGGATTTCAGCTCGCTTCTGCTGGCGGCGGCACTGTCGGGCACTTGCCTCAGCGTCACCATGTTTGCGATCTGGTTGACCACGCCGCGCGCCCGCTTCGTGCTGACCGTCGCCTGCGGCATCCTCGTGCTCGTCGCCCATGTCGTGCTGTTCTGGCGCTACACCAAGGATGCAAGCCCCTGGCTCTGTCAGATCGTGCTCGCCCTGCTCGGCCTGGGGTTCCTCGTCCTCTGCCTGTCGGCGGTGCAATATCTCGGCATCCGCAATTACCGTCGAGCCATCGTGCCGGCGCTGGCAGCGATGGCCGTATGCGCGCTGGTCACCTATCTCGGCTTTGACGGTGCCGGCTTCCTCATCACTTATTCGACGGTGACGGCGCTGCTTGCCGCGATCGGGACGATGTTCTGGATGAAGGGCGATCACGACCGCCGCATCCTGCTTGTCGTCTCGTTGCTGAGTGGCATCTGCGGTCTATCGTTCGCGCTCTGCGGCGCGGTTCTTCTGGTCAATGAGCAGTGGACGCTCGGGGCCGCGCCCGACAATTGGGCCGAGCGGCTGAACTCGGTCGTGTCGGTTGCCTGCATGACCGTGCTGGGCGCGCTGACGCTGTCATTGCACCATCTGCAGGCACAGATCGAGCTCAGGGCCGAGACGATGACCGATCCCTTGACCGGGCTGATGAACCGGCGCGCCTTGACGACGCTTTACGGCGATCGCGGCTTCGGCCCGTTCATGGCGATTGCCATGTTCGACCTCGATCACTTCAAGAGGACCAACGACGTCTTCGGCCACGCCGTCGGCGACCAGGTGCTGTGCCGCTTCGCGTCGGTGATCAGGAAATACGGCAAGACCGGCGTCGAAGCCTTTCGATTGGGTGGCGAGGAATTCGCGCTCGTCCTGTCGCGCATGACGCCCGAGAAGGCGCACGATCTGGCAAGCCGGATCGGCGTCGCCTTCGGCACCGAGGTCGTTTCCACGCCTCGCGGGCCGCTGCGCAGCACCGTCAGCGGCGGCATGGGTTTCGGCACGGCCGAGGGCCGGCCGCTGGAGGAGGTGCTGGCGGATGCCGATGCGGCGCTCTATGCGGCGAAGCGGGACGGACGAAACCGCGTCCTTGCGCAAGCCAAGTCAGACCGGCCCGATACCGGGCCGGCCTTGCGCTCGGCCTGAGTTGCTTTTCCGCATGTCGTTTTCCCAAAACCGCTTCACACTTTTGGGGCGACATGCGTTGAGCCTACTCGGCGGCGCCGAGATATTCCGACAGCGGCGGGCAGGAGCAGACGAGGTTGCGGTCACCCGCGACATTGTCGATGCGCGATACCGGCGGCCAGTATTTCGCCGCTGTGTCGGCGTCGCCTGACGGATAAGCTGCCTCGAGCCGCGAATAGGGATGCTTCCACTCGCCGGCCAGCGCTTCGGCCGCCGTGTGCGGGGCGTTGACCAGCGGGTTGTCCTCGAGCGGCCATTCGCCCTTGGCCACTTTCGCCGCTTCGCCGGCGATCGCGATCATCGCCTCGCAGAAGCGGTCGAGCTCGCGCTTGGGCTCGGACTCGGTCGGCTCGACCATCAGCGTGCCGGCAACCGGGAACGACATGGTCGGCGCGTGGAAGCCGTAGTCGATCAGCCGCTTGGCGATGTCGTCGACGCTGATGCCGGCGCTTTCCTTGAGCACGCGTGTGTCGAGAATGCACTCATGCGCGATGCGGTCGTGCCTGCCCTTGTAGAGGAGCGGGAAGTGCGGCGCGAGACGGGTTGCCACATAGTTGGCCGAAACGATCGCCGTCTCGGTCGCCTGCTTCAGGCCGGCAGTGCCCATCATGCGGATATACATCCAGGTGATCGGCAGGATGGACGCGCTGCCGAAGGGTGCTGCCGCGACCGCATGCGCCGAGCCTTCGGTGACATGGCCCGGCAGATAGGGCTTGAGATGCGCCCTGACGCCGATCGGGCCGACACCCGGACCGCCGCCGCCATGCGGGATGCAGAAGGTCTTGTGCAGGTTCATGTGGCAGACGTCGGCGCCGATGTCGGCGGGCCGCGCCAACGCAACCAGCGCGTTGAGATTGGCGCCATCGAAATAGACCTGGCCGCCATGCTCATGGATGAGGGCGCAGAGATGGCGCGCGCCTTCCTCGTAGACGCCATGCGTCGAAGGGTAGGTGAACATCAGCGCGGCAAGGTTCTTCGAATGCTCGGTGGCCTTGGCGCGCATATCGTCCATGTCGATATTGCCGTCCTCGAGGCAGCGCACGACAACGACGCTCATGCCGGCCATCGCCGCACTCGCCGGATTGGTGCCGTGCGCGGAGGACGGGATCAGGCAGACGGTGCGGTGGCCTTCGCCGCGCGCGCGATGATAGGCGCGGATGGCGAGCAGGCCGGCATATTCGCCCTGGCTGCCGGCATTGGGCTGCAGGCTCACCGCATCGAAACCGGTGATCTCGGATAGCCAGCCTTCGAGCTCACCGACCATGGCGCGGTAACCGGCCGAATGGCTTGCGGGCGCGAAGGGATGCAGATTGGCGACGCTTGGCCAACTCACCGGCATCATTTCGGCCGCCGCATTGAGCTTCATGGTGCAGGATCCGAGCGGGATCATGGTGCGGTCGAGCGCCAGATCCTTGTCGGCCAGCCGGCGCAGGAAGCGCATCATGTCGGTCTCGGAGCGGTTCTCGTGGAAGACCGGCTGGGTCAGGAACGCCTTGCCGCGCGGCTTGCCGGGCATGGACCCGGCATCGGACGCGCCTGGCTTGGCGTCGAACAAAGCGGCGACGGCCTCGAGATCGGCTTGCGTCGAGGTTTCGTCGAAAGCGATGCTGATACGGTCGGCATCGATGACACGCAGCAGCCGGCCGCCCTTTTCAGCGGCGGCGGCGGTCGAAGCGGCCTTGCCTTTCACCTCGACAGTGACCGTATCGAAGCGGCTCGTGCCAAGTACGGAGACGCCTGCCGCCTTTAGGCCGGAAGCCAGCCGGTCGGCGAGCGCGTGGATGCGCCCGGCAATCGCCTGCAGGCCGGCCGGACCATGCCAGATCGCGTAGGCGGTCGCCATATTGGCGAGCAGCGCCTGCGCGGTGCAGATGTTGGAGGTGGCCTTGTCGCGGCGGATGTGCTGCTCGCGCGTCTGCAGCGCCAGGCGGTAGCCCGGGCGGCCCTTGCTGTCGGTCGACTGGCCGACCAGGCGTCCAGGCATCAGGCGGGTCAGCTTGTCGGAGACGGCGCAATAGGCGGCGTGCGGGCCGCCAAAGCCCATCGGCACGCCGAAGCGCTGCATCGGGCCGACGGCGATGTCGGCGCCGAGTTTCGCCGGCGCGTCGGTCAGCGTCAGCGCAAGCGGATCGGCGATGAAGACGACCAGCGCGCCGGCGGCGCGGGCCTTGTCGATCGCCGCCTTGTGGTCGCCATAGACGCCGAATGTGTCGGGCCAGGAAACGAGCAAGGCAGCGGTGTTGTCGTCGATGCTTTCGCCGTCGATCTCGATACCGAGCGGCTCGGCGCGGGTGCGAACCACGTCCAGCGTCTGCGGATGCGGCGTGCCGGCAAGCGCCACCTTGGTGCGCTTGTCGCGGTGATGGCGCAGCGCGATGCCGACGGCCTCGGCGACAGCCGTAGCCTCGTCGAGCAGGGAGGCGGACGCCACCGGCAGGCCGGTGAGCTCGGCGACCAGGGTCTGGAAGTTGAACAGCATTTCGAGCCGGCCCTGGCTGATCTCAGCCTGATAGGGCGTGTAGGCCGTATACCAGGCCGGGTTCTCGAACAGGTTGCGCTGGATGACCGGCGGCACGAGGACGCCGTGATAGCCGGCGCCGATGAAGCTCTTCAGCACCGTGTTCTTCGCCATGATCGCCGCCAATTCGGCCAACGCCTCGGCTTCGCTGGCCGGCGCCGGCAGGGTCAGCGGCAGGTCGAGACGGATCGACTGCGGGACGGCCTGGCTGATCAGCGTCTCGACGGACGGAACGCCGATCACGGCAAGCATTGCTCTGACATCATTGACGCCCGGACCGATGTGGCGGGCCGAGAAGGGGGTAAGTGCTGCGGTCATGGCAATAAGTCCTGATTTCAGCCGATATGGGCTTGGTAGGCGGCCTCATCCATGAGGCCTGCGAGCTGGCCTTCATCGGCAAGCTTCATCTTCCACAACCAGCCGTCGCCGGTCGCCGCCGAATTGACCAGCGACGGGTCGGCCGACAGCGCGCCATTGGCTTCGGTGATCTCGCCGTCGACAGGGGCGTAGACGTCCGACGCGGCCTTGACGGATTCGACGACGACGGCGGTCTCGCCCTTGGTCAGCTTCTTGCCGGTTTCCGGCAGTTCGACGAAGACGAGATCGCCGAGCTGCTCCTGGGCGTAGTCGGTGATGCCGACGGTGGCGACGCCGCCTTCGACGCGCAGCCATTCATGGTCTTCGGTGAAATAGGTCTTTGCCATCGGGACTTATCCTTTGCGGTAGCGATGTGGAGTGAAGGGCAGGGAAACGATTTCGATCGGGATTTTTGTCCCGCGAACATCGGCGAAGAGTTTTGCGCCGGGCTTGGCAAGTGCGGCGTTGACGTAGCCCATCGCAACCGGGTGACCGGCCGAAGGGCCGAAGCCGCCGGAGGTGATATGACCTGCCGGATTGCCTTCGGCATCGATCAGGGCGGCACCCGCGCGCACCGGCTGGCGGCCGTCGGGCTTGAGGCCGACGCGCTTCTGTGCGGCGCCCCGTTCGAGGATCGAGCGCAGAGCATCGGCGCCGATGAAATGCCCGGACGCCCGCACGTCCTTGGGGATCGCCCACATCAGGCCGGCGCTGGCCGGGTCGATCTCCGGCGTCAGGTCCTGGCCATGCAGGCAGAGCCCGGCTTCGAGGCGAAGGCTGTCGCGCGCGGCAAGGCCGATCCACAGCGCGCGCTCGTCCTCGACCAGTTTCGCAAGCAGATCCCGCGCGTCCGCCTCCGGCAGGCCGATCTCGAAACCGTCCTCGCCGGTATAGCCGGAGCGGCTCATGAACCAGTTCGGCCGGGGTTCGACGCCATGCATAAACAGCAATGTGCCGGTCTCGACGCCGGCGCGGGACAGGGCCGCCCACGCCTCAGGCCCCTGGATCGCCAGGAAGACGCGATCGAGCGGCTCGACCTTGGCGTCGAAATCCGCGGCTAGGACTTTGAGGTGCTTTTCGTCCTCGACCGCGTTACCGGCATTGGCCACGACCATGAAGCGGTCAGCGCCGAGCCGGGTCACGATCAGGTCGTCGATGATGCCGGCGGCTTCGTTGAGGAAGAAGGTGTATTTGGACTGCGAGATCTCGAGCGCGCCGGCGTCGAGCGGGCAGGCGCGGCTGAGCAGGTCTGCGGCGCCCGGGCCGCTGACCACGAACAGTTTCATATGCGAGATGTCGAACAGCCCGGCATGCTCACGCGTGTGAAGATGCTCCTTCATCACGCCGGCCGGGTATTGCAGCGGCATCGACCAGCCGGCAAAGGCGCCGAAGCGCGCACCGGCAGCCTGATGCAGATACTCGAGGGGTAAATGTCGGGTGTCTTGGCTCGTCATGTCTTCTCCAGAGTCGCACGCAATCGACCGCCACTTGGCGGCCTAGTCGTGCCCCTCTGTCTGAAGCCTGAGAGACTCGCGCAGCCGGAACTCTGTCAGCGGCGCTTACACCTTCGGCGCGGGAAGATTCCCGACTTTCCAGAGTTGTCTTTCCTGCCTACGGTTCTTTTTGCCTGAGAGATTTCGGGCGATTTCCCCTTCGGCGGCAGCTTTCGCTGCTCTCTCCCGCAAACAGGAAGGACTCAGTTGCCTGAGCCCTCGACGCGCCATCCATAGCCCGTCGGCGACACCTTGTCACCTCCCAGCGACATCTAAAGGTGGGTCGATATTCAGCTGACGCCGGCCTGCAAATGGCGGCCTCCTGCGCTTCCGGTGCTCACGTACGAAAAGTACGTTCCGCTCCGGTTCTCGGAAACCACCCAGTTTGGTCGCTTCGCGCCCGTCTTCGACTCCGACTCAGCCTGACCTGAATCTCGACCACCTTACGCGCCGCGCCGACAAGTCTTCGCTAACCACGCCATTTGCCGGTTTCTCAAGACAATGCTGATAGAACCGGCGGGATGAGTTGGGTTCGCCGGCAAAAGGCGACGGGCAGGGACGGCAGATGGGCGAATTGATCATGAGCGCGCCGGTGGCGGGGCTGACCTCGAAAAACCGGATCACGGCCGAGGATGTGACGATGCTGCGCGGCGAGGTGTTCGCGGACGGCGTCGTGACCCGCGGCGAGGCCGAAGCGCTGTTTGCGCTTGACCAGACGGCGCGGGACAAATGCGCGGAATGGGCGCCGTTCTTCGTCGAGGCGGTGACCGACTACATCGTCCATCAGGAGAAGCCCGAAGGGTATATTTCGCAAGAGAACGCCGATTGGCTGGTCCGCACCATCTCGCGCGACGGCATGGTTGACAGCCACACCGAGCTTGAGCTTCTGGTGCATGTGCTGGAAGAAGCGAAGTCCTCGCCGGAGCAGCTTTCGGCCTACGCGCTGGAGCAGGTCGCCCACGCGGTGACCGACGGCAACGGGCCGTTGATGCGCGGCGGCAGCCTGGTTTCCGGCCGCATCGCCAAGGCCGAGGTCGATCTGTTGCGCCGTATTCTCTACGCCTATGGCGGCGACGGCAACATCGCCATCAGCAAGGCCGAGGCGGAAATCCTGTTCAGGATCAACGACCAGACCGCAGCGGCCGGCAACGACCCGTCCTGGAACGACCTCTTCGTCAAGGCGATCGCCAATTACGTCATGTGCTCGGCCGGTTACGAGCCGCCGACGCGCGAAGTGGCATTGCGCCATGAGACCTTCCTCGATGAAGCGGAGCCGACGCTTGGTGGTTTCTTCAGCCGCATGGTTTCGGGCGGGCTCGCCGGCATCCGGGAAGCCTACCAGTCGCCTGGCGACATCGAGGCGGAGTGGGAAGCCAAGAACAGGGCGGCCGAGGCACTGGCGCGCCGGGCCGAGACGATCGACGCCAGCGAGGCCGAATGGCTGGCCGAGCGCATCGGCAATTGCCAGCGTCCATTGCGCGACAACGAGCGTGCCCTGCTGACACTGATCAAGCACGCTTCGCCGGAAATCCATCCGGCCTTGAAGCCGTTGTTGGATAAGGTAGCCTGAGCTCCCGGCCAGCAAATGGAGTTAGCGACGTCGACGGGCCCGCTAGGCGATGATGTCCCGGATCAGGTCACTGAGAGGGGCTTCGTCGCCGGAGAAGCTGTCGATCATCGCTTGCATGACACGGTCAGGCTCCAGTTTATCGTCGTTGAATCCATATCCGGCGTTGTCGGCCAGCATTGCCAGAAACGCCAATTGTGTACGGCCGTTGCCTTCGCGGAACGGATGGATGGCGTTGATCTCGGCAAGAACATGCGCCGCGCCGGCAGCGAGCACTTCCGCCGTCGCCCCAATGTAGTGGTTGGCTGCCGAGAGCTCTGCGAAAACACGATGCATCTCGGCGTTGATATACTCGGGATAGCAAAACCAGTTGCCACCCTTGCGGATGCGAATGGTGCGCGATTCGCCGGCCCACGCATAAACATCCTGAAACAGGTGGCGATGCAGAGCCAGATAATGCGGATAATCCAGATCTCCGGCCGGAAATGCTTCGTCAGCCCGGGTTAGGAAAAGTGCCAGTTCGAGCTCATCAAGCTCGGCCTGGTCGTGAATGTCCAGGATGTTGCGCAGAACCGTCGTGCCAGGATAGCAAAGTGGGTCGGTCTCAGCGGCATAGACCAAGATCGGCTACTTCTTCTGCGCCTGTTCCTTGATGAGCTTGCGACGCTCATCTCCGCTCAGCCCGCGTTGCAGGCTTTGCTCAAGGATGTGCCCCATACGTGAACTCAGTTTCATGCCCTCGACGGCGCTGATTTTGGCGCCGCGGCCACTCGTCAGCACATATTGACCGGTTTTGGATGAGCGGTCCGGTTTGGGGGAGTTTTTCATCGACTCGACCATAGCATATGAGGATGAAGCGCGAACCCATTGTTTGGCGGGAAGCCTTGGGCTTTAAGTAGCAATATCATTCACATTGTGCTGGTTTCAAATCCCGCCATACCAGTCGTAGCCATTGTCTTCCCAATAGCCGCCACGGCCGCCGCCTACATTGGCGAAACTGTCGACCAGCTCGATCTTGTGGACGTATTTCGGCATCTTGTAGCCCAGCTGGCGCTCGACCCGTACGCGCAGCGGCGCGCCGTTCTCGACCGGCAGCGGCTTGCCGTTGAGACCGTAGGCCAAAATCGTCTGCGGGTGGCGGGCGTCGATCAGGTCGATGGTGCCGTAATATTTCACATCGCCGGACAGGCTCTGCTCGATCGTGTCGAGGCAGTGGAACATGACATAGCGCGCCTGCGGCTTGACCACGGCCTGGTCGAGCACCAGCGACAGCGGCGTCCCGGTCCATTTGGCAATGCAGCTCCAGCCCTCGACGCAGTCATGGCGGGTGATCTGGGTGCGGCTCGGCATGTTCTGCAACTGCTCGCGGCTGAGCGACAGCGGCTTTTCGACGAGGCCGGTAACCTCCAGCCGCCAATCGGCGAAATTGTTGGCGAGCAGGCCCTTATAGGTATCGTCGTCCGGCGCGGTGACGCCGTTCGGGTGCTGTGGCTGGCGGATGTCGGCCTCGGTGAATTCCGGCGCCAGCGCATCGCGGCCGGCAAGCAGGCGCTGAGCGCGATATGTCAGGCCGTTGGCGTTTTCGAGGAAGCTGCGCAGGCCGCCGCCGATGCCGAGTCCGCTGTCGAAAGCGTCGCAGCCAGATAGCGCAATACCCGACAGGCCGAGGCTGGCGGAGGTGATGAACTTGCGGCGGCTTATCTGAAACTTGCCCATGTCAGTGGCTCCTCTCGGCCGGGTCGCTGGGTTTTGCCGGAGGATCGGTGCGGTACCAGCCGGTGATGATCGAACGCAGTTCGTTGATCGGTCCGGCGGCGAGGATCATCACAATGTGGATGATGAAGAAGCCGACCAGAAGCAGCATCACGGTGAAGTGGATGGTGCGTGCCGTCTGCCTGCCGCCGAGGATTTCATTGAGCCAGGGCAGCACCGAATTCATGCTTGGCGACATGGCGAGCCCGGTGACGATCATCAGCGGCAGCAGCACGAAAAGCACGCCGCCATAGGCCATTTTCTGCAGTGTGTTGTATTCGCGGGTGTGGTGGAATTTCAACCTGGCATGGTCGACGATGTCGCGCGGCAGTTTGCGCAAATCGTCGAGACGCGGCGCCAGATCGCGGCGGATATGGCCGTTGATGAGGCCGGCGATCAGCCAGACCAGCAGCGTCGTGGTGAGCACCCAGGCGAAGAAGAAATGCACGACGCGCGCGGTGCCAAGATCGTAATAGGACGGGATCGTCGCCCAGGACGGGAAGGCGCGCTGCGTTTCCTGTCCAGTAGGCCCCGACCAGCCGAGCACGCCGGTGGTGTCGAAGCGGTGGCCGAAGATCTCGGTGAAGCCGCGCGGGCCGCTCGCTGTGTCTTCAGCGCCGATCTGGAGGATGGTGTTGCTGAATTCGAAGCCGGATTGCTTGCCGATGTAAAGTTGCGGCCGCGCGTTGAAGATCTGCAGGCCGGAAAGCAGCATGAAGAACAGCGAGAAGGCCCACAGCCAATGGGTCAGGCGCGTCCAGCCCGATTGCCGGTAGATGAGTGGCCTGTTTTTCGGCGCAGGCTTGTCGGCCTCGGCTACCGGCTCCCTGCTGGCAATGGCTTCCATGGTTCCTGGTCTCCCCTGCGCGATCTCGACATCGCTGCGCTTGTCGTTCTCCTCCCAATACGTCGCCGCCGAAAGCGATGTTTCACACGATCACGTTTTTATTACGGGCACATTCTTATGACGGGGTCGAATTGCCAAGGCTGACGGCAAGGTTGACGACGGCAGCGACGATGGCCGTGTTGAAGAAGAACGACAGGATCGAGTGGACAAGTACGACTCGGCGCATATGCGAGGTCGTGATCGCCGTGTCGGCGGTCTGCGCGGTCATGCCGATCACCGTCGCGAAATAGAGGAAATCCCAGCCATCTGGCCGCTTGGTGCCGGGAAAATCGAGGCCGCCGACCGGCATCTTCTTCTTGGTTTCGGCATCGATCAAGTCACCATCCATCCAATAAACGTGCGCATAGTGAAGTGCCGCCAGGGCATGGATGGTGAACCAGCCGAGCGGGATCGACAGCATCGCGATACCAAGCTCGATGGGGTCACGGTCCCTGTAATTGATCAGCAGGAACAACAGGATAATGGCGACAACGACGACGCCGAGCGTGATGGCAAAGATGCCCATCACCGGCAGGTCGACCTCGCGTGCATTCTTGCTGAGATAGCGGCCCGACAGCAGTGGCATCTTGGCGAAGATCATGCCGATGAAGACAGCGAAGAACGCGTCTGCAGCGATCGAAATCGCGTAGGCAAGCCGTGTGGGGATTGGCAATGGGGTCGCGGACGAGGTCGGCTTGAGCAAAGCGAATGCGGCAGCAAACACCACCAGACCGACGCATAGCGACACGAAGAACTGCTTGTGCCGGTGCATCGGGTTGTTCGGCGAATAGTCGTCGGCCATGGCTCGACCTAAGATGGTGCTTTCACGATCCCGGTGTGGCGGATTTAAGCGCGCGCCGCAAGATGCGGTCGAGCTCGCCGAGGAAGCGCGAGCGGTCCTGCGGCGCAAAACTGGCATTGTAGCCCTTGCTTTCACCGGTCTCGCGCAGATGCTGCTTCAAATCACGTATCGCCACCGCCATGCCGATGGTTTCGGGCGTGAACGGGCGGCCGGTGGGGCCTAGCACATGCGCGCCGAGCGCGACCGTGCGTGCTGCAAGCGGGATGTCGGCCGTCACCACGATGTCGTTGGCCTTGGCGTTCTCCACGATCCAGTCATCCGCGGCATCGGAGCCCTTGGACACGACAACGTTGCGGATCATCGGGTCGCGCGACGGGCGCAGGCCGCCATTGGAGACATAGGTCACCATGACGCCATGGCGTTCGGCGACCTTCTCGACCTCGGCTTTTACCGGGCAGGCATCGGCATCGACGTAGATAATGGGTGCGGGCAATCGTCTCTCCAAATGCGCAAAAGGGCCGGCGCTGGCCGGCCCTTCGCATAAATCTCGCACAAAGTCAGGCTGGCAAGGCGCCGGACCGCTTCGCCGTCCAGGTGGCGATATAGTCCATCAGGCCTGGGTTGAGGCAATCATAGGGTTCGAGCCCGATCGATTTCAGTTGCGCGCGAATGCCGTCCATGCGCTTCGGGTCGACACCGGATTCGATGATCGACGAGACGAAAGCGGTGAAGCCCGGCGGCGACCAGCCGTCTTCCTCGAAGCGCTCGGGGTGGATGAAGGTCAGGCCCTTGAACGGATGGTCGCGCTCGACCGGGCCATGCATGTGAACGCCGCAGCCGGTGCAGGCATGGCGCTGGATCAGCGCTGCCGGATCGACCACCTTCAGCTTGTCGCCGTTCTCGGTAACAGTGACGTCGCCTGTGCCGGCGACGGCCACGACCGAGAACACCGCGCCGTCCGGCTTCCAGCACTTGGTGCAGCCGCAGGCATGATTGTGAGCAATCTGGCCCTTGACCTTCACCTTCACCGGCTTGCTGGTGCAGGCGCAGACCAGCGTGCCACCGGCAAAGGCAGCGCTTTCCTTCGGCAAACCGTTGTCGATCGAGTGATGCAGTTTCTCCGCCATTCTTTTCTCCTCCCAGTTGTGAACCACAGAGGTCGCAGGCCGGTCGGTCGGCGGCGTGTGGCTTGCTTCAGTAAACCACCACGCTCCGGATCGACTTGCCCTCATGCATGAGGTCAAAACCCTTGTTGATGTCCTCCAACTTCATCAAGTGCGTGATCATTGGATCGATCTGGATCTTCTTCTCCATGTACCAGTCGACGATCTTTGGCACGTCGGTGCGGCCGCGCGCGCCGCCGAAGGCGGTGCCCATCCAGCTGCGCCCGGTGACCAGCTGGAACGGCCTGGTCGAAATCTCCTGGCCGGCGCCGGCGACGCCGATGACGACCGACTTG
>NZ_JBFUPO010000011.1:0-198723 GCF_041355295.1 Mesorhizobium sp. RCC_202 | reverse complement strand
CCGAATCATCTCCCCTTCATCCTTGCCGACGGAATCACCAACCCGCTTCCGTGCAAAGGCCTCACAAGGGGAGAAGGGAAAGCGTCTACCCCGGCACGCAGCCCTTCAATTCGGGAAACTTCTCGTCGAAGCGCGCGGCCCAGCGCACGAGCCGGCCGCGACCCTTTTCCCACTGGCCGGAAAAACGCAGCGCGAGATAGCCGAGGCAGGCGCGCAGCGCCATCTGGCCGGCGGTAATCTTCTTCGGCAGTTTCGGGGGATTGGCGTTGAGCAGGTCAAGTGCCGCGGTGATCTTGCTCCACTGCCGGTCGAGCCAGGGCTGATAGACAAAAGTCTCGGGCCGCGTGCGCCGCTCATAAACCATCGACAGCGCGCAGTCGCAGATGCCGTCGGCCAGCGCCTCCAGGACTTCGGCGTCGAGCCGCTTGTCGGAATTGCGCGGCAAGAGCGCGTTCTTCGACAGTCGGTTGAGATGTTGGGTAATAGCGCGGCTGTCGTGGACCGTGCGACCGTCGTCGAGCACCAGCACCGGGATCTTGCCGAGCGGATTGGCCGTGATCAGCTCGGCTGGCTTGTCCTCGGTCTTGACCGGCACGAGGTCAATGGCAATGCCGGCATAGGCGGCGGCCATGCGGACCTTCGAACTATAGGGAGAGGTGGAGGCGTAAAGCAGCTTGGGCATGATCGGTCCCTGGTTATTTGCCGACACTGTTGACCGATCCCGACCGGCGAGACAACGGCCAGCGCCGCGAAAACTTGCCGCCAGCCGGATGGCCGAATGCGTTGCGGCTATTTCAGAGACCGCTCCATGATCACGGTTCGCTCGTCGCCATGGTAGCTGTCGCGGATCGCGCGGAAGCCTAGCCTGGCATAGAATGGCTCGGCGGTGACCGACGACGGCACGGTCAGCGTCGCGACGCCATCCGCCCGCGCCGCCTGCTCGACTGCCGACATCAGACGCCTGCCGACGCCATGGCCCTGGAACGGGGGATCGACAAACATGGATCGAACGGTGTCGCCATCCAGGCTGGCGGTGCCGACGAGCGTTTCGCCGATGACGGCGACGAAGACCTTGCGCTTCCTGAAGAACTCGAGCATCGCCGGCGGGCTGAAACTTTGCTCGACACGGGCGATGATGTCGGGCGCGTAGTCCCTGGCATTGGTCTCCCGCAAGGCGGCGATGATGACGCGGCTCACCACGTCCGCATCCTTGTCGGTTGCCCGACGAATTGTCAGCGCCAAACTCATCGCAACACCGGAACAGGCGATCGTCGCTGCGAGCTTTGCCGGAGCAGACTCGTCACGGCAACAAAAAAGCTCCCGGAAGTTTGCCGGGATGGCAAAATTCCGGAAGCTTCAGGAGCGTGCGCTCCAACTTCGCCCGTTGTCATGCCGAACTGGCGAGAGGGGCACCGACGGCGCCCACCCTCACCTGTCGCAGCCAACGGAACGAGGCTACGCGATTACTTCTTGGCGGCCGGCTTCTTTGCCGGAGCTGCCTTCTTCACTGCAGCCGGTGCCTTGGCGGCGGCGGCTTTCATCGGAGCCTTGGCGGCGGGCTTGGCCGCAGCCTTGGCGGCCGGCTTCTTGGCGGCGGGCTTGGCCGCTGCCTTGGCCGCAGGCTTCGCCGCTGCCTTGACGGCTGGCTTGGCTGCTGCCTTCGCTACCGGCTTCTTGGCCGCCGGCTTTGCTGCTGCCTTGGCCGGAGCCTTGGCGGCTGCCTTCGGTGCCGCTGCCTTCTTCACTGCAGGTTTCGCGGCAGCCTTAGCTGCCGGCTTCTTTGCCGGCGCTTTCGCCGCCGGCGCCTTGGTTGTCGTCTTTGCCATGCGATGCCCCTTGCGTTTTGCCTAAGGTCGTGAGTGACCCGGCGTGTTCATGCATATCTGACTCGCGACTGTCTAGCCAGCGAAGCAACACAATGATTTTCAGTTATTGAATTTTGGTTACTCGAGACGCACGATGATGCATGTCGTCGCAAAATTGTGAGCAAATCTGTCACTTTCCAAGTGGCGGCCTGAAGGAGAGATTTTCCGGCATCTTCTATCGCCGGATCATCCATCCGGAAGCCAGCAGATCTTGATAAGAGAATGTGAGCTATGCACTCGCAATAGACAATTGCCCCATCAACACCAGTTTGATCTTGTCCAGTGACAATATCTGCAGGTGAACCGACCCAAGCCTGAGATGTCACCGCAACGAAAGCTTGGGGTTGTAAAGTGAGCTCTATGCTCACATTCTTGGGCTTCAGACTATGGCCTGCGCGGCCTCGCGCGCACCGGCTAGGCGACGCGCCGGTTCCGACCTGTGGAGATGGACGGCATAAGTGTCCCAGGGCGGCGAGACCAGGATGGCGGCCAGCACGCGGCCGATCTCGCCGCGATGATAGCTGCCATGCAGGACGACATGGGTCAGCATCTCCTGCCTGGTCAAGCATCCCCGGTCGCCATCGGTGAAGGTGAAGGCGACGGGCTCCGCAAGCTCTTGTTCCGAAACGGTTTCGAGATAGTCGAGGTACCAGCGGTCGGTGGCAGTCATCGCGCTGCGCAGCGCGGCCGGCGCCGGCGTCTCCTCGGTGTTATCGCTCGCATAGCCATGGGCGACGCCGGCGAGGTGCGCGGCGAAGATGCGCGACACGACATGGATGTGGTTCATCAGCCGGATCGACGCGTGACGCTGCTGCGCGTTGCTCGACGGATCGAGACCTTCGAGCTTCTCCAGGAATTCGTCATTCGCCCATGCCTGATAGACAAGCAGGCTTTTCAGCAAGATCTTGGCGCTCATCTGCGGTCTCCGTTTGCGGTGTCGGTCCAGGCTATTGCGGGCGCAAAGCCGCGCCGCTTTTCCTGCAATTGCATTGAAATCGAATGTGAGTATCCTGTTTATATTCTCGGGGAACCGGCCAGGATGTCTACTCGCATTGCAAAGCTAGCTCCGCGCATGCGCAAGGCGCCGCGCCAGGCGCGTTCAATCGCTACCGTCGAGGCGATCATCGAAGCCGGTGCTCGCGTTCTGAGCGAGCTCGGCTGGGCGGGCTTCAGCACCAACAAAGTGGCCGAGGCCGCGGGTGTAAGCATCGGCTCGCTCTATCAGTACTTCCCTGACAAGCTCGCTTTGGTCGAGGCGATTCGGCGTCGCCACTTCGATCAGGTGCTGTCGGTGATTCGCGAGGCAGCGGCGGATCGCAAGCCGCTCAGGCAGTTCGCGCGCGAGTTGGTGCGCGGCATGATCGCGGCGCACTCGATCCACCCGACGCTGCACCAGGTGCTGCTCGACGAGGCGCCTGGCGACCGCGGCTCACGCGCCGCGCATGCCTCGTTCCAGGCGCGCTACCTCGAACATTACACGGCGGCGGTGGCGCAGTATCGCAGACGCCTCAAGGACACCGAGACGATGGCGCGCGTGCTGTCCTCGGCGATCGAGGGCGTGATCCACAATGCGGCGCGCCGCGACATGCTCGAAGCGCCGGATCTGCAGAAGCAACTCGTCGAGCTGATCTCGGCCTATCTGTCCCCCGCGACGCGCTGACTGTCGGAAGCTGGCGCCGGCGTTGCTGTCGTCGTTCAGGATCGTCGCGACAAGAACAGAGCGATCGCCGCTGCCGCCGCGCCGAACAGGCAGGTGCCGCTCCAGCCCCATGCCGAATAGGCAAGGCCGGCGATGCCGGAGCCGCAAGCGCCGCCCAAAATCATCGTCGCCATGAAGATCGTGTTCAGCCGGCTGCGAGCTGTCGGATCAAGCGTATGAATGCGGGTCTGATTGGCGACTTGCGAGGACTGCGCGGCGAGATCGAGCAGCAGCACGCCGATGATCATCGCCGCCAGAACAAGGCAAGCAAAGCCCTTGCCGATCCCGGCATGTTGCCGGTTTTGCCGTCCAGTTCGGTGTCCATGCCTGGTGCTCACGCCTGGTAGCCGAGGCAGATGGCGCCAAGCGCGACGACGGCGCAGGCGCCTATGCGTCTTGGCGTCAACTGCTCGCCGAGAAAGAACCGGCCGATAAAAGCAGCAAAGATGACGCTGGTTTCGCGGATGGCGGTGATCGGGCCGGCGGGACCGAGCGCGAAGGCCGCGACGACCGCGCCATAGGCCACAAGCGCGAAGAGACCGCCGCCAAGCGCACGCCGCGTCTCCGGCGCGCGCCAGTCGACGGCGAGACGGCCGCGCAAGGCGATGAAGGTGGCGGGCAGCAAGGCGCCGTAGATGAGCAGCACCCAGGCGGCATAGGCGCCGCTGCTGCCGGCCGCGCGCACGCCGATGGCATCCACGGTGGCGTAGGCCGCGATGATCGCGCCAGTCGCCAGCGCATAGAGGATCGATGTCGTGGAGGCCCGGCCCCTGCCCAGCGACAGGCCGATGATGCCGCAAGCGACCAACGCGACGCCGACGATCTCGGGCATCGTGAGTTGCTGGCCCGCCAGCGCAAAGCTGCCAAGCGCGACCAGCAGCGGCACGCTGCCGCGCACGATCGGATAGACCTGCCCCAGTTCGCCATGGCGATAGGCGGCGACCAGGAAGACGCTGTAGCCGACCTGAAGCACGGCCGAGAGCACGACATAAGGCCATGCGGCGCTGGCCGGCAAATCATGGAACAGCGCCAGCGGAATCGCCAGCGCGGTGCTGGAGAAGCTCATGATCGTGACGGTCCACAACCTATCGGCGCCGGTGCGCAGGAAAGCATTCCAGCCGGCATGCAGGATGGCCGCGAACAGCGCGAGGCCGACGACCGTGGCGTTCATTGTAGGTTGCTCGCGCCGGGCAGGCAGCCCGCGCCGGCCAGGATTGCGGCGGCAGCCTTGCGGGCATTGCCGATGGCGGCGTCCACTTCGCCCATCTGCGCCATCAGCGTGGCGCCCTCGATCAGCATCAGCAGCGCGGTGGCGGCGTCTTGCGCCTGCGCGCGCGGCATTGCGCCCTCGAGGATCGCCTGCATGCGCAGCCTCAAGCCGTTCTTCTGCCGCGACACCGCCTGGAACACCGGGTGGCCGGGATCGCCGAATTCGGCCAGGGCATGGGCGAACAGGCAGCCGTGGAAGTCGGAATCGCGAAACCAGCGCTCGTGCCAGTCGAGGATCGTCGCGATCTTCTGCCGTGGCGTCGCCTCTTCGGCCATCAGACGGTCGAGCTGGCGTTCGAAACGGCGGGCGCGATGCTGAAGCACCGCGACGATCAACTCCTCCTTCGCCGGAAAATGGCGATACATCGTCATCTTGGCGATGTCGGCCTCGGCGATGATGCGGTCGACGCCGGTGGCATGGAAGCCATTGCGCTTGAACAGCGCATAGGCGGTATCGACGACATGCTGGCGCTTGGCCGAAGACGATGAAGGCGTCACGACGTCACCGTGTGATGAGACAGGTCTGTCTCTTTTCTAGCTTTGGCTTAGCTCCGTGTCAATTCGAACTTAATTTTTCGCGGCGCTGTCGATTCAGCCGACGCCTGTTCGTCGTATCATCGCAACCAACCAACCGAAGGAACCCACCGATGCGCTTCATGATGCTGATGATCCCCGGCGGCTACGCGACCGCCACCCCCGATACCAGACCGGGCGCCGAGGCGGTCCAATCGATGATGAAATACAATGAGGAGCTGAAGCGGGCCGGCGTGCTGCTGGCGCTCGACGGGCTGCATCCGCCGTCCTCCGGCGCGCGGGTCAGCTTCAAGGATGGCAAGCCGACTGTCACCGACGGCCCCTTCGCCGAAGTCAAGGAAGTGCTTGGCGGCTACTGGGTGATCGACGTGCGCTCGCGCGAGGAGGCCGTCGAATGGGCGCGCCGTTGCCCGGCCGGCGAAAATGACGTCATCGAGGTCCGCCAGGTGTTCGAGATGAGCGATTTTCCCGCGGACGTCCAGAAGGTGGTCGACGGCTTCGGTGGGCTCAAGGATTGACGACCACCGCAACCCTCGAGGCGGTCTGGCGGATCGAGCACCCGAAACTCGCCGCCAGGCTGACGCGCACCCTGCGCGATGTCGGTCTCGCCGAGGAGGTGGTGCAGGATGCCTTCCTGGTGGCACTGGAATGTTGGCCCCGGGATGGCGTCCCGGACAATCCGGCGGCCTGGCTGACGCGCGTCGCCACCAATCGGGCGCTCGACCGGCTGCGCCGCACCGTGCGGATCGACGGCAGACACCAGCAGCTTGCGTTCGACCTAGCCGAACTGGAACGCCGGATGCCCGACATCGAGGCGGCGCTCGACGAGGACATCGACGACGATCTGCTGCGTCTGATGTTCACCGCTTGCCATCCGGTGCTGCCGGCCGAGCAGCGCGCGGCGCTGGCGCTGCGCATGCTGGGCGGCCTGTCGACGCCCGAGATCGCCCGAGCCTTCCTGGTGCCGGAGGCCACCGTCGCCCAGCGCATCGTGCGCGCCAAGCGCGCGCTGCGCGACGCCGATATCCCGTTCGAGACGCCGCGCGGCGAGGAACGAGCCAACCGCCTCGGCGCCGTGCTGGAGGTGATCTATCTGATCTTCAACGAAGGCTATGTCGCTTCCTCCGGACCGGACTGGCTGCGCGCGGATCTGAGCAACGAGGCCATGCGCCTCGGCCGCCTGCTTGCATCGCTGATGCCTGACGAACCGGAAGCGCTCGGGCTGCTTAGCCTGATGGAGCTCAACGCATCGCGCTTTGCCGCCCGCATCGACAAAACCGGCAATCCGATCCTGTTGCTCGACCAGGATCGTGGCCGCTGGGACTGGTCGCTGATCCGGCGCGGCCTCGATGGGCTTAACCGCGCCATGACGCTCGCTCCGACACCCGGCCCCTTCCAACTGCAGGCGATGATCGCCGCCTGCCACGCCCGTGCGGCAAGTGCCGCCGAGACCGACTGGATCGCTATTGCCGCCTACTACCAGGCGCTGGCTTTGGCCGCACCCTCACCCATCGTCGAGGTCAACCGCGCGGTTGCCGTCGGCATGGCGTTCGGCGCGGCGCAGGGCCTGGCAATCGCCGACGCGCTGCGCGACGAGCCGCGTTTGAAGGAGACGCATCTGTTGCCGACCGTGCGCGGTGAGATGCTGGAGCGGCTCGGGCGGCTGGAAGAAGCCCGCGCGGAGTTTCGCCGCGCCGCGGAGTTGACCGGCAATGAGAGGGAGCGCGCGTTGCTGCTGGCGCGTGCCGGTGAAGCAAGTTCAGGAAAACGATGATAGGTCGGCGGGACAGCGCCCCCCTGCCCTGCCGGGCATCTCCCCCACGAGGGGGGAGATCGGATGGCGCACCGGCTTTCGCCAATCTCCAGCGTTGCAGAATGAGCGGGGCGCCGAAACTGCTAATCTCCCCCCTTGTGGGGGAGATGTCCGGCAGGACAGAGGGGGGCGCCGTAGAGCGCCTGCCTCAACTGTCTATCGCAATTACCTCAGCACGCGGCAGCGGCCATTATAGACCAGCCAGCGGTCGAAGCCGGAGACGCAGAATTCGACATTGTCGCCGATCGAGGCAAAGCCCTGGCCTTCTTCGATCAGGTAGAAGATCGAGCGGTCGCGGCCGTCTGACAGATTGACGGTGGCGCGGCAATAGTGGCGGCCGATCGGCCATTCGTCGCTCGACGGCTCATAGCGATGCTGACGGATGTTGCGGAAATCGGTGATCGCGACATCCGGCAAATGCGGCACGTGATGCACCTGATAGGAGAAGCGGTCGGTGATCTTGCTCAGCACCCAGCTTTCGCCGCAGACGCTGCCGTCGTCCTGGGTGTAGGTGGACAAATCGGCGGCCTGCGCAGCCTGGGTGAGACCCAGCGGCGCGGCAAACGGAGTGGACAACGCAATCAGCGCGGCAAGAGCGGAATGGGCGAAGCGAGTCATGACAGCCTCTCAAGGTCGGTTGTGCGCACTGTGCGGATTCGCTTGGCGGCGGTCAAGCGGGTGCGAAAACAATGGTTTCTGACACACTTCGTTCCAGGTGCCGCCAGCTAACTACGCAGCCCCAGCCAGCAGCAGTCCGCCGATGACGGCGAAGTTGATGAGGAACGCATTGCGCTGCACCTGCCGCTCCGGCTCCTCGGCCGACCAGAACCGTAGCAGCGTGATATTGGTCGCCAGCGTGAAGACGACCAGCGCGCCGGCTGCAACGGGAAATGCGAAGCCAAACATCAGCATCAGCCCTGCGACGATCTCAATCGCCGAACCGGCGGCAAGCATCAGGGCCGGAGCTGCAAATCCCCGGCTCGCCAGATAGTCGCGCATCGCCTTGAATTTCACGAAATGCTCAATGCCGGCAAAGACGAACACACCGCCGAGAAGAAGAGCGCCAAGCGCCTGGATGAGTTGAACATGCATGACGGCCTCCTTTCGACGACTTGTGTTTTCGCTCAGTCCTCGGGGACGAAAGCGGAATTGTAGACGACTTCCCAGAGGTGATCGTCGGGATCCTGGAAGTAGCCGGCATAGCCGCCCCAGAAGGTCTTTTGCGCCGGCTTGACCACGCGGGCGCCGGCCTTGACGGCTTGCGCCATCACCGCGTCGACCTCGGCCTCGCTGCCGACATTGTGGCCGATGGTCAATTCGGTCGGGCTGCGGCCGCTTTGCGGCACCGTGGCATCCCAGGCGATGTTGGCGCGCTCGTAGATGGCGAACTTCATGCCGCCGGCGAGATCGAAGAAGGCGACGGCGCCATGCTCGAATTCGCGGCCGATAATGCCTTCGGTCGGCAGGCCAAGGCCATCGCGGTAGAACTTCAAGGATGCTTCCAGATCATCGACGCCAAGCGTCAGCACAGTGATGCGCGCTTTCATTTCTCTCACTCCATTCTATATTCATGACCACGTCCGAGACCGGATGCGGCTTTCCGTGCTCCAGCAGACTGCATCCTTTTTGCCACGGCGGCGGCGTCCGGCATTGAAGATTTCGGCCAAAATGGCCGATCGTTGGCCCGGAATGCCGAAACTGATCGGAGATGAGATGGAAGCGGTCCTGGCGCAGAGCACAGGCTTCTTCAGGGAAAGGCCGGCGGCGGCCGGCCTGGCTGGCGTCTTTTCCGCTGTCTGGGTGCATCGCATGGAAGAGCGGGATGTGCCGCCCATCGTGATCACCCCCGACGCGACCATCGACCTGCAATGGATCGACGGCCGCTTCCGGGTCGCCGGTCCCGACAAGGAGCCACAGATCGAGCGGCCCGCCGCTGGCGCCACCATCATCGGCTTTCGCTTCCGGCCCGGCGCTGCCGCCGGCTGGCTCGGCGTGCCGGCCATCGAGATCGTCGGCGGGCGGTTCGCGCTCAAAGACTTGTGGGGCACCCGCAGCCGCGCACTGTCGGACCGCATCAAGGTCACGCCCGACCTCACCGACACGGTGCGGCAACTGGAAGAGACGATCGGCCTGCACACGCACGGACGCGCGGCGCTCGACCCGCAGATGGCTCGAGCCTTCGCGGCCATGGACGACGGCCTGCCGCCGGAGACGCTGCTGGTTCCCTTCCTGCTTGGCCGTCTTGCCATGAGCGAGCGCACGCTGCGCCGGCGTTTCGAGGATGCCTTCGGCTACGGCCCGAAAACCCTCGAGCGCATCCTGCGCTTCCATCGCTTCCGGCGCCTGCAAAGAGCGGGCGGCGCCTCGACAGCCCTGCTGGCGATCGAGGCCGGCTATGCCGACCAGGCGCATCTGATCCGCGAAAGCCGCAGGCTCTCCGGCCTGACGCCAACGGCGCTGCCGCATAGTTGAGACTTCCGCAGTCTCCGCCCTATTCCCCGGTCAGCCAATCCATTGTCCAGCGTGAGGGCCCCACGGCAAGCAGCTTGTGCAGCGCCGGCAGCATCACCCGCAATTCCGCTTCCAGCGTATAAGGCGGATTGACCACCACCAGCCCGCTGCCGTCGAGGCTGGGCTCGTTGGAAATCGGGCGGATGTCGAAGGCGACGTCGAGGATTTTGGGAATACCCGCGTCTGTCAGCGCCGTGCGGAAGGCGTTCACCGCCTTGCGGTCCTTGATCGGATACCAGAGCGCATAGATGCCGCCCGGCCAGCGCCGATATGCCTTTTGGAGGCCGTCGACGAGGCGCGAGAACTCGCCCTGCTCCTCGAATGGCGGGTCGATAAGCACGAGGCCGCGTTTTTCCTTCGGCGGCAGATGCGCGCCGAGCGCCAACCAGCCGTCGAGCTCGATCACCCTTGCCTGGAAATCATCGGCGAGCACCGATTTCAGTTGCCCGGCATCCTTGGGATGCAATTCGATCGCCGTCAGCCGATCCTGGTTGCGCAGCAGATGACGCACGATCAACGGCGAGCCGGGATAGCGCCGGAGATTTCCATCCGGGTTCAGCGCCCGCACCGCCTCCAGATAGGGCTCAAGCAGTGCCGCTGCTTTCGCTTCGAGCTTGGCCTCGAACACGCGGCCGATGCCACCCTGCCACTCGCCTGTCTTGCCGGCCTCGACAGAGGCCAGATTGTAGCGGCCGATCCCGGCATGGGTGTCGATGACGCGAAAAGCCTTGTCCTTCTGCTTCAGATAGTCGACCAGGCGGGCAAGCACGGCGTGCTTGACGACATCGGCGAAATTGCCGGCGTGATAGGCGTGACGGTAGTTCATGCAGCCCTCATTTGGCTGAGCCGTTGCGGCCCCAGCGCGGCGGTGGCGGCTGCGAGTTGGGGTTCTGCGGGTGGCTGCCGCCGCGGCCGAATACGAGCGAAAGCACGAACCCGACCAAGCCGATGCCCATGAGCGCATAGCCCGCCAGCCGCACCCTTTCGTCGACCGAACCGGCGCCGGCGCGCAGGATCAGGTCGACGGCTCGCATGTCGATGCCGTCGGCATCGCCCGGGCCGACGATGAAGAGGTACGGGCCAGGCGTGACGGTCTCGATCACGCCGGCCTCATCGCGAAAGATCTTGTCGGGCAGTTGCGGGCTGACCTGGCGTGGATTGTCGGTGTGGTTGAAGGACAAGGTCGAGGCCACCACGGTGCGCCCGCCGCCCGCCGCCGTCAGTGTCAGCAGCGTGCGCTGCTGGCCGGCGATGCGCTCGGCCCTCGCTGTGAGATCGACCAGCACGCGCACCGGCGCATCGCCAGTGGTAAGCTGCACCGTCACCGGCTTGAAGCGACCACCCTGATACACGCGGTAGGTGCCGATCGGATGACCTGAGAAATTGCTCATCGCCCAGGGATAGAAAATGCCGAGGGCGGCGCCGGCGATGAGGAGTAGAACGGAGAGGAAGCGCATCCAGAGCCTTGGTTTTTCGGGGCGGGACTGCCGCTATTTTTCCGTGGTTTCGTTTCGGGCAGCTTCGCGGACCCGTTCCATCTCGTCCAGAAACATTTCCAGGCCAAGCTCGAAAGTCTTGTCGAAGCCGCCGGTACCGAAATAGGCGCCGGCTTTCATGACGCTCGGATAGTCGCGCGCCAGTTCCTCGCTGCTGACAGTGGTGACGGCCGAAGGCCCCTTGGCGTAACCGGCCGTCTCGTCGAGGATCGCGCCCATCAGATAGTAGCCGGCGGCGCGGAACAGGCGGGCGCTGAGCTCAGGCCCGAAGCCGCCATCCTCGAACAGGCCGATAATGGCGTTGAGCTTGGCGAGGCAGGGCGGCGAATTCATGCGATAGACGACGATGAACGGCGCGAAGGCCGGATGCTCGGTCGCGACGCGGCGGAACTCCTGCATGCCGATGCGAGCCCGCTCGCGCCAGGGCAGGCTGTCGTCGGGGATAACCAGCCCGCTCATCTGCCGATCGACCAGCGCCTCGTAGAGATGCGCCTGCGAGGGGAAGTGGTGGTAGATGCTCATCGCCTCGCAGCCGAGCTGGGCTGCGAGTTTGCGCATCGAAAAGCCCGACAGCCCTTCCCGCTCGATGACCTCGAAGGCGGCGTCCTCGATAAGTTCACGGGACAGTTTTCCGCGAGTTCGCTTTTTTTTGATCGATGAATCCATGGCGCCGCTTGACAACTTACACTGTAAGGTTCATTTTCGCGCATACCTTACATCGTAAGGCAAACAAAAACCAGAGGAGAGCTTCATGTCAGTCATTCGCGCATTCCACATCGTGCATACCTGCCTTCGTTCCGCCTCGCTGATTGCCGCCGCCGGCATGCTCACAGCCACGCTGGCTTCCACCGCCAAGGCCGACGACTATGACGCGGCCCTCAAGGACATCCAAGCGACGATGGGCGGCGTGCCCAGCTTCGTGAAGCAATTCCCGAAGTCCGGTCTGCCCGGCGCCTGGGCCGAGGTCAAGGCCATCGAACTTAGCGACAAGACGGCTCTGCCGCCCAAGGTCAAGTCGCTGATCTCACTGGCGGTCGCGGCGCAAATCCCCTGCAGCTACTGCATCTGGTCGGACACCGAGAACGCAAAGCGCGCCGGCGCCACCGACGAGGAAATCCAGGAAGCGGTCGCCATGGCCGCGCTGACGCGCCACTGGAGCACTGTCTTCAACGGCATGCAGGTCGATTTCGACACCTTCAAGAAGGAAATGGGCGGGCAGTGAGGCCGGAACGCCGCGGCAAAGTGAGCAATGGCCCGCGTGAGGCGGGCCATTGCTTTTTGGAAAAATCCCGAAGCCGCGTCGACAATGGCCGTTTGCGATAGCCGCGAGAACCGTTAGGGTTCGGCTGTCGAACAGGCGCTTGTGAGATCAGGTGCCTTGCGTGAAAGGCAGACATGAGCGGAGGCTCCGAGATTATCGGGTCGGGCAAAGAGCACGGCCGCAAGGGCAGCCGCGCGCTTGTCACCGGCGGAGCCGGCTTCCTCGGCACACATCTGTGCGAAAGGCTCCTGCTCGACGGCTATGAGGTCATCGCACTCGACAATTTTCACACCGGCCGAATAGACAATCTGGTCGGCATTGCCGAAAATCCTGCCTTCAGTTGCGTAAGGCACGACATCGTCGAGGCACTGCCCCGGGATTTCGCTATCGACGCGATCTATAATTTTGCCTGTCCCGCCTCACCCGCGCATTACCAGGCCGATCCGATCCACACCTTCAAAACCAGCGTGCTCGGCTCGCTGAACCTGCTTGAGCTCGCGCGGCACTACAAGGCCAGGATTTTCCAGGCCTCGACCTCCGAGATCTATGGCGATCCCCTCGTCCATCCGCAGCCCGAGAGCTATTTCGGCAATGTCAGCACGCATGGGCCGCGCGCCTGCTACGATGAAGGCAAGCGCGCGGCTGAGACGCTGTTCTTCGAATATGCGCGGACCCATGGCCTCGATGTCCGTGTCGCGCGCATCTTCAATACCTACGGTCCGCGCATGCAGTTGGACGATGGGCGCGTGGTGTCGAACTTCATCATCCAGGCGCTACGCGGTGATGACATCACCGTCTATGGCAGCGGCAGGCAGACCCGCTCGTTCTGCTATGTCGACGACCTGATCGAAGGCTGCGTCCGGTTGATGGACGTTTCGCCGGCGCCAAGCCATCCGGTCAATCTCGGCAATCCAGCCGAGGTCACCGTCATCGAGCTGGCCGAGCTGATCATCGACTTCACCAATGCGCGCTCGCGGATCGTGCATAAGCCGCTGCCGCCGGACGATCCGCGCCAGCGCAAGCCCGACATTTCCTTTGCCCGGCAGCATCTTGGCTGGGAGCCCCAGATTGCCTTGCGCGAAGGCGTCGCGCGCACGGCGGCCTATCTCGAAGGCTTGTTGGCAGCCGAAAGCCATGCCGGCAGCGCCAGGACGGCAATCGCTTCGTGACGCGGCTCGCATTGGCGCCGATAAGCTGCGGCCTGGCCATTTGCGACGGCCGTTTCCATCTTGAAGCTGCGGCAAACCAAGCTTGTGGATTCGTGGAAGCCGCTGGTCTATAGGATCAGCCGCCGTGACGGAGCATGGCCCAATCGGGTGCACGCGCTTCACGCAAATGGCCTTGGCCTGTTGGTTCAAGCAAGGCCGCTACCCAAGGCGACGCGCTCACGAAATCCATCGGATGCGAGTGCGGCGCCATCGGAGATCTGATTGAAGCGAGCGATATCTATAATCGTCACTCTGGCGCTGCTGGCATGGCTGGTCAGCGACTCGCGCTGGAAGATGGTCGGCGATGCCTTCGCCAGCATCACGCCTGGCGCCTTCGCGGCGGTAACAGTGGCGCTGTTCGTCACCTATGTGCTGAGAGCTCTGCGCGTCTGCGACGAGTTCCGCGACGACATCAACGGCCGCTTCGGCGCCACGCTGCGCGTCATCCTGATCCACAACGCCATGATCAATGTGGTGCCGTTCCGCGGCGGCGAGACCGCCTTCCCGATCCTGTTGCGCCAGGTGTTCGGCATTTCGATCGTGCGCTCCAGCGCCTCGCTGTTGTGGTTCCGGCTGCAAGACGCCTTCGTCGTCGGCGTGCTTGCCTGCCTGGTGTGGCCGGGCCTGCATCCGGCAATCCGGGCCGCCGGCATCGCGGCGCTGGTCGCCGCCGCCTGGTACCTGCCACGGTGGGCGCGCGCGCCGCATGACTGGAGCGGACGCGGCAAGATCGTGTCGAAGCTTGGGCGTCTGCGTGACATCTTCACCGAGGCCACAGGGCGCTCCCGCTACGGCTGGTGGTGGACGGTGGCCAATTGGACGCTGAAGCTTGCGGTGCAGGGCTGGCTGCTCGCCATGCTGCTCCACACCTCCCTCCAGACCGCCTTCCCGGGCGCCGTCGGCGCGGAGGCCGCCGCCATCCTGCCGGTGCAGGGCGTCGCCGGCTTCGGCACCTATGAGGCGGGCGCGGCCGCGGCATTGCTTTATTCCGGTATCGCCATGAAGGAGGGCCTGCAGGCAGCTTTGGCGCTCCACCTCTTCATCTTCTGCTCGGCTGTCGCCACCGGGGCGATCGCCTGGCTGTTCCCCTCCAAATCGACGCTGCCGGAAACACCGGCGGCGGGACCGGCAAAGAAATGACCGCCATGAACGTGCTTCCCATTCCCGCATCGGGACTGCCCGAGGGCGCCGTCATGCCCGAGCACAAACTGTCCATCGTCATCCCGATGTACAACGAGGCCGACAATGTCGAGCCGCTGCTGGTGCGCATCCACCAGGCGATGGAAAACTACAGCCAGCCCTGGGAAGTGGTGCTGGTCGACGACGGCAGCACGGACGCAACGCCGGCCGAAATCCGCCGGCTCGCGGTCCAGTACGGGGCGCATGTGCATGGCGTTGAGCTGGTGCGCAACTATAAGCAGACCGCCGCCATGCAGGCAGGCCTCGACGCGGCGCGCGGCGATGTCATCGCCACGCTCGACGGCGACCTGCAGAACGACCCGTTCGACATTCCGCGCATGGTCTATCGGCTGCTGACCGAGGATCTCGACCTCGTCGCCGGCTGGCGCAAGAACCGCCAGGAGGGGTTTTGGATGCGCCGCCTGCCGTCGCGCATCGCCAACCGGCTTATCGCGCGCGTCACCGGCGTGCGGCTCAACGATTATGGCTGCAGCCTGAAAGTGTTCCGCGGCAGCGTCATCCGCAGCGTGCGGCTCTACGGCGAGATGCACCGCTTCATCCCGGCATGGCTGGCGACGGTGACGACGCCGCGCCGGATCTCGGAGGAGGTGGTGACGCACCACGCGCGCATCCACGGCCAGTCGAAATATGGGATCTCGCGTACCTTCCGCGTCGTGCTCGACCTCGTCTTCATGTTCTTCTTCATGCGCTACCGCACCAGGCCAGGGCATTTCTTCGGCGGCATCGGCATCGTGCTCGGCGTGCTCGGCTCGCTGATCCTGGCCTATCTGTTCGCGATCAAGGTTTTCTGGGGTCAGGACATCGGCACCAGGCCGATGCTGATCACCGGCTTCTTCCTGGTGATTGCCGGACTGCAGGCGGTGACATCAGGTGTGCTCGCCGAAATGCTGTCGCGCATCTATCTCGAGTCCAACGGCGCGCTCGCCTATGTGGCGCGGCCGCAGCCGGCGCATGGCGCGGGCGATGGCTGGCACTGGCCGGATAGACCTGTGATCGAAAAGCCGAAATCGCGCCGGAAGTAGCCCGGCCTGCTCGGCATCGTTGCCAACGGCATTGATTTCGCGCAACGGTTTTTCGCGACGGGAGCGACCGCGAACGACCAATGCCGGGGGCTGACAGAACCATCCTCATCACAGGCGCGCGTGCGCCGGTGGCATTGCATCTGGCGCGGCTGCTGCACGGCGCCGGCGCCCGCGTGGTTCTGGCCGACACGCCGGCACGGCCGATCGCCGCCGCCAGCAAGGCCTGCGCGCGCTACCATCGGCTGCCGCCGCCGCGTTTCGCGCCGCAAGAATATGCCGAGGCGGTCGAGGCGCTGATCCGCGCGGAAGGCATCGAGCTCACCATCCCGACCTGCGAGGAAGTGTTTTATCTCGCGCTGGCCTGGCGCGGCCGAACGATGCCGGCGCGATTGTTCGCGCCCGACATCGATTTGCTGGCCGAGGTTCACAACAAGCACAGCTTCATCCGGCTTGCCGAGCGGCTGGGCGCGGCGGTGCCGGAAACGACGCTGCTCAGCGCGCGTGGCGACGTTGAGGCAGTGCGCGGCAGCTCACGCGGCCTAGTTTTCAAGCCGGCCTGGTCGCGCTTCGCCAGCCAAGTGCTGCTCAAGCCACAGCCTGAGGCGCTTGACGCGATCGCCCCCTCGCCCGCCATGCCCTGGGTGGCGCAGCGTTTCATCGAAGGCGAGGAGATCAGCGCCTATGCGGTGGCGCGCGACGGCAAGCTCAAGGCGCTGGCGCTCTATCGCTCGCGCTATCGCGCCGGCAAAGGCGCCGGCATCTTCTTCGAACGAGTGGAGGACGATGCCGCGCGTGCACTGGTCGAGCGCATCGTCGCCGGCACCGCATGGACCGGGCAGATCTCCTTCGACTTGATGCGCGAGGCAAGCGGCCGCGTGCTGCCGCTCGAATGCAATCCACGCGCGGTGAGCGGCCTGCATTTCTTCCGCGATCCGGCGCGGTTTGCCGATGCCGTGCTTGCCGATGGCGCCGAGGTCAGGCCGGACGTGGTCATGCCGCAAACGGTGCGGCTCGCGATGTGGATCTATGGGTTGCCGGCGGCCTTGCGCTCGGGCGAGCTCGGTGAGTTCCGAAAGGCGATGCTCGAGGGCGAGGAGTTATTGGATTGGCCGGGCGATAGTGGACCCGTGAAGGCGCAATGGCGGGCGTTTGCCGAGATCGCGGGCGTAGCGCTGCGCCAGCGCATCAGCCTGCAGGCAGCGTCGACGCGCGACATCGAGTGGAACGGGCCGGACTGAACTGCTTCACGCCCCGAGCGAACCGGGGCCGATAGGCTTTACGTCGAGCTGCAGACCCAACGCCTTGGTGACGCCCAGTAGCGTGCTGAGGCGCGGGTCGCCCTTCTCGCTCAAAGCTTTGTAAAGCGCCTCGCGCGTGACGCCGGCCTCCTTCGCGACTGCTGTCATGCCTATGGAACGTGCTACGTCGCCCAGAGTGTGGGTGATGAGCGCAGGGTCACCATCCTCGAAGGCGGCCTCTATATAGGCCAGGCGATCTTCCGGAGTTTTCAGATGATCGAGGATGTCGAAGCGTGTGGTTTCGAGAGGCATCGTCATATTTCCTTTGCCATCTGTTTCGCTTTGGCGATGTCGCGCCTTTGACTGGATTTATCACCACCGCAGAGCAGGATGATCACCGCATTCCCAACTTTCACGAAGTAGAGACGGTAACCTGGGCCGTGGTCGATCCGAAGTTCGCCGATGCCATCGAAGTATTTGACATCACCGATGTTGCCTATTTCGACCCGACGGATGCGGGCAACGATACGCAAGCGAGCCGCTGTATCGCGAAGTCCGTCCAAACCAACCGGTGAAATCGGCAGTCTGCCGGACCTCGATCATGCGTGAACTATAATTCACGGAGGTGCTCAAATCAAGGCATGTGAACTATAATTCACAACTCGATCTGATGCACCCTCGGCTCACCCGCCGCAGGCGGCATCTTCCCCTCCATGATCGCCGCAATGTCGCGGCGCAGGAAGTCGAGCGGGCCGATCACCGGCAGGGCGTGTGGCGCAAACCGCGAATTGTCACTCGCCGACTTCAGCACGCGCCGGTCCTGCTGTAGCGCTATGTTGAACAGCGGCTTGAAGGCAAATGCCTTGAGCTCGCCGAGCAGGCCCTGGCGGCGGCCGATCAGCCAGCCGACGCCTTCGACGGTATGCACATCCGCCTGGCGCAAATGAAAGGTGGTGGCCAAAACCAGCCCGTCCTTGCCCCAATATTCGAGCTCGGCGATGCCGGGGTGGCGGAAGCGGCCGATGGTCTTGGTGCGCTCGCCCTCCAGCAGCCGGCTGATCACCCCCTGCTGGCGATCCTCGCCGGTGTAGCAGGCTTCGACCCAGCCCTCGCCGCCCGTCACCTCGACCCGCACCAGATGGCGCTTCGCACTCAAGCCGCGCAGCAGGCCTTTGTGCGTGAAATGGGTGTGGGTGGCGTCGAGGATGTTTTCGGCCGCATCGATCACCGTCGACTGCGTCGATGAGCGCACCCGCCGCACGATGATGTCCTTGCCCTGCATGCAGTGCAGATAGGGTTCGCCCTGCGGCGTGCCGGAGGAGATGAAGACGACGCCGTCGCGCTCGATTGCGGCATAACGGCGGACGCGGTAATGCGGCATGTCGCCGACATGGCCGGGAATGACGGTGCAACGGCCTTCGCCGTCATAGCGCCAGCCATGATAGGGACATTCGATCTCGCCGCCGACGACCTTGCCGGTCGACAATTCCACCAGCCGATGCGGGCAGCGGTCGAACAGCGCGGCAATGCCTTGCACGGAGCGGAACAGAACCACGGGCTGGCCGTCAAACAGGATGCGTTTCGGCCGCTTGCCGATATCGGCCGACAGCGCCACGGCCTGCCAGACATCTTTCCTGTGGTCCCCGTTCACAGCTCGAACCTTTTCAACAAAGGGATGCCGACCAGCTCCAGCACGGTCTCCATGACCCGGATCGCCATGCGCCGGCGCAGCGGCAGATGCCCGGCATAGACGGCATTGTATTCGATCGCGGGAACCGCGCCGCGCCGGCGTTTGAAGTCGGCGGCGCCCGCGCTCATGTTGAAGAACAGGCCGCGCGCCGTGGCATGATCCTGCGCCAGCGCCATCGCCATGCGATAGAGCCCCTCGCCGACCGGCCGGCTCGTATCGTATCCGACGATCGGCTGGGTCAGCGTGCCGCCATTTTCGAACAGGCCGGTAACAGTGACCAGCTCGCCGCCGGGACGGCGCAGGCCGGCAAGGCTGACGATGCCGCGCCGGTGCATTTCGGCGATATAGCGGGCGGTATAATGCGGATTGAGCGGCGTATATTTGTCGAGATAGAGCATGGTGTAGAGGGTTTCGGCGCGCGCGTAATCGGCCTCGGTGAAATCACCGTTGCCGACCCGCACGAAGGATGTTGCGCGCAGTTGCTTGCGGTCACGCTTCATACCGTTGGTCATGGCGGGTGCGGCGCTGCGGTCGGCGAAGATGTAGATCTGGCGTGCCGCCAGCATACGGAAGCCTTCGGCTTTCAAAGCGGCGATGGTCGCCGGATCGGCGATCTCGTTCAGCGAGCGGATGACGATGGCGCGGTCTGGAAAGCGCGTGATCAGCGACGAGCGAAGTGCTGCGACGGTCTGCCGGTCTAATAGTGGTACCGGATTGGTCGAGTAAAGCCAGTTGTTGACCTGTACCTGATGGTCGAGGCCGCTTGTCCGCACCAGTGGCGCGCAGGCGCCGATCAGCGCCTTGAGCGCGCGCCGCAAAGGCGGGTTGGCGGCGAAGTTGCGCGTCTCGTCTACGGCGTAGTCGATATAGGCGCTGGATGGACAGCAGATATAGCAATTCGGTGCTTCGGAGGCATCGTTGAACGTCAGCGGGAAAGTTCGCCCGGCGACCTCGAAGATCTCGACTCTCGTCGTCAGATTGGCAACAAGATCTTCCACCGGTATCTCGTTGAAAAGGCTTACAAACGCCTCGACCGTGGCTTGCTTGTTTTCAACGCGGTCAGCCTGTTGCGCGGGTTGCTCCATGATGGCCACCGCGCCCCTCATTGCACCTGCTCCAGCCGGTATTCGACGCGGCGTAGCTTGCGGCCTGTTTCCAGCGGCAATGGCGCACGGACGAGCGCGACGGTGGCCGTCGCCTGTCGCGCTTCCAGCAGTGATCGCACGGCATCGCGCGCAGCGGTCGCCGCGTCGTCGGCGAGGGACGGCGCAAGCTTGAGCTCGACCGCGTCCGGCCCGGTCTGGACGAGACGGAAATCGTCGATGCGGCGGTCGGCCTTGAGCACGGCGTTGCGCAGCACATCCGGCGTGACGAAGATCGGCCCGTTCGCCGAGGCGAGCCGGAAGACGTCGTCCATGCGGCCAACGATCTCGTCGACGCAGCGCAAGGCCGAGCCGCATTTGCAGGGCTGCTGCGAAAGCCGCAGCAAGTCGTTCATCCGGTAGCGCGCCATGATCTGCGTCTGGCGGCGAAACGCGGTGACCAGTGGCGTCACCAGCCCCTCGCCCGCCGGTTCGAATTCGAAGAAGACGGAGTCTTCGGCAAGATGCAGCCCGCCGCGACGACAGGTCACCGCGAACAGGCCTTCGGTCGCCATGTAGATCTGGTCGAGCGGCAGCCGGAAGAAGTTCTCGATGACCGGCCGATCGACCGGGTCGAGCGTCTCGGCGGCGCTAAAGACGCGCTTCGGCTGGAGTCGGAAGCGCTCGGCCGCGACATGGCGCAGGATTTTTGGCGGCGCGATGATCACCGTCGGATCGAAGGCTTCGAGCGCGCCGCACCAACTCTCCGGCCCGCGCGTCAGGTCGAAGAAAGCGAGCTTGACCAGCCGCGATTTGCGGGCGCTGTCGTAGAGCGCGGTGTTCTGCGGCAGGATGATTGCGACGCGCATGCCGCGCCACAGGAGATCGGGCGCTGCCTTGGCCAGGATCGTTCCGAGCCAACGGTACTTTTCCGCTTCGGAAATGACGAACAGGCCGCGATTGCCGGAGGTGCCGGTGCTGGCGCCGACCGTCATCCCACCGATGCGACCACCGCCGTCCAGGGCCGCCCAGGCCTTTGCTGCGGTGAGACCGTGGACATTGAAATCCGCGAAACGCGCCATCACCAGCGCCTTGTCAGTGACCGGCAAATCGCTGAGGCGCGTCGGCGCTTCGCCGTAAAACGGCGCGCGCGGCAGGTCGCGGTCGAGAAAGCGGCGTAAGGCGGTAGCCTGCCAGCGCTCGAAATCCGCCCGGCTCTTGCGCGACACCCAACGCGTCAGGGCGAAGGAGCCGACCGCTTCCGCCAGGCCGTTCATCCGGCCACCGCGGGCGCAAGATCATGGGCTGTCATAGCAGGATCGTGGCAGAGCATCACTTCGCCGCCAGAGGCCATGAAGCGGCGCAGCATGGCGCTGGTCGGCTCGATCGCCCCGGGATCCTCGGCGATCAGCGTCGCCGGGAAACCGGGCGTGCGGTTTTCGGACAAAGCCCGGAGCAGCCATTGCACGTCGACGGCGTAGAGCAGCGGCCGCAGTTCACCCGCAAAGAGCAGGCCGAACTGGCCATCGGCATGTCCCGGCAGATCGACGGCGAGCACGCTGCCGTCGCCGAAGAGATCAGCGCCGCCGGGAATGGCGCCACGAGGCTCGATACGCGGCTTGGTGGATAATCCATCGAGCCGGGCCTCGAAGTCGGCGGGAAAGAGTTCGGTGAAGATGCCGTGGCGCAGATTCTGGCGCGACGTGCGCGCCTTGACGCGCGCCCAGGCGGCGTCGCTGGCGATGAAGCGCGCATTGCGAAACAGCGACAGGCCGGAAATGTGATCGGCGTGGAAATGCGTGACGATGACGGCGTGGATGTCATCGGGCGACAGGCCGAAGCGCTTCAACACCGGCAGCACCTGCTCGGCGGCGTTGAGCTCGGGTTTCAAGAGCGCGCCGTAGAGGCGCAACATCCGGCCGCGGCCCGCGCCCGTCAGCGCCTCCGGCGTATAGCCGGTGTCGACCAGAACCGGACCTGCAGTGGGGTGAAAGATCAATCCGTAGCGGACGCGCAGCCGCACGCTTTGCCAACCGCCGCCGCGCAGGATGAGCCGCTCGGCGGCACTCACCCAGGCGCTGTTGGCAAAGACGATCTTCATGCCGGCCCGCTCCCAGCAAAAGTGCGATCAAGCCCTTGTTCGAACGCGATTTTCGGCACCCAACCGAGCACGCGTTTGGTCTTGGAAAGATCGAGGCTTTGCGCATAGGCGAAGAGACCGAGCCCATAGCGGGTGACCGGCGGCTCGGGTCGGCCGGGCAGCCTGATCGCCAGCGCTTCCATCAGGCCTGCCGCCAGCATCGCCGGCACGAGCGGCATCGGCCGCCAGCGCGGTTTGAGGCCGGCGCGGCCGCAGGCTTCGTCGGCGATGCGGCGCACCGGCAGCATCTCGCCGCCCGACACGTTGAAGATTTGCCCCTCGGCCTCCATGGGCGCGGCAAGAGCCGCGATCACCGCATCCACGACATCGTCGACATAGGTGAGGTCGATGGCCGCCCGGCCGCCGCGAAACACCGGCAGCGGACGGCTTGCCGCCGCCTTGATCAGGCGCGGCAGCAGCGCGCGGTCGCCGGCGCCGTAGATGCCGCGCGGCCGCAGCACGACGGGATGGATTTCGGGCGCGCCGAGCACGATCGTCTCCGCCTGGCGCTTGGTGCGGGCATAGTGGTTGACCGGCTCCGGAAGCGCGGCGTCCTCGGTCAGGCCAAGCTGGTCGCGAAAGGCAAAGCATACCGACGGGCTGGAGATGTGGACGAAGCGGTCGACGCCTTGCCGCTTGGCAAAACCAACGAGGTTTTGCGTCGCCGTGACATTGGCCGCCACGAAATCCTGTAGCCGTCCGAAAGGCGACGAGAGCGCGGCGCAGTGGATGATCTTGTCCACCTTGCCGAGCCGCGGATCGGTCGTCGTATCGAACGGCCGCGACAGGTCGTGGCGTATCACGGCATGGCCGGCCCGCTCCAGGGCTCGGCAGCATTCGGCGTCGCGGCCGACGCCGATCGCCCGCGTGCCCATCACCGCCAGCCACTCGAGGATGTGGGAGCCGAGAAAGCCGGTGGCGCCGGTGACGAGCACGGTCATCGTCAGATTTCCACCGCCATGCCGCCGAAGGAAACACCGGCCGAGGTGCCCAGAAGAAGCAGCTTCATGCCTGCCGCGACACGACCGTCGCGGCGCGCCACATCGAGCGCGAAAGGGATTGAGGCGGCGATCTGGTTGCCGAAACGGGCGGCAATGTCGACCAGCTTTTCTCGCGCGAAGCCGGTCTGGCGCGCCATATGCGCCAGCGCGAACGGGCTTGCCTGATGCGGCACGACGAGATCGACATCCTCCTGCCGCCAGCCGGCGCGCTGCAGCAGCGCATCGACAAAGCCGTTGAAATGGCGCGAGGTCAGGCGGAACAGTTCCTTGCCGTCCATATGGAACAGGCTGTGGCCGGCGAAGGCCTCCGGCTCGTTGCGGAAATCGAAACGCGTGCCGCCCGAACCGATGCCGCAGGCTTCCCAGGCGGATGGGTAAGTGCGCATCAGGCTTGCGGCGACCTTGCCCTCGCCGGGTTCGGCCCGGCGCAGCACCGCCGCGGCCGCGCCATCGCCGAAGAGGGCGGCGACCTCCGGCGCGTCCTGCCATGGCAGCGCGCGCGAGGCGATCTCCGAGGAGAACACCAGCGCCGTCTCGCATTGCCCAGCCTCGATCATGCGGCCGGCGGTCTCGAAGGCGGTCAGGAAGCCGAGGCAGGTGCTATTGACGTCGAAGGCGGCGGCGGAGCCGTCGGCAAGGCCAAGACGCTGCATGACCAGCGGCGCGGTTGCCGGCAAAGGCTGGTACGGCACGCCGCAGCCGCCGATGATCAGATCAACGGCCCTGGCCTCGATCCCTGCGTCCTCAAGCGCCAGATGCGCGGCGGCGCAGGCAAGATCGATCTGCGATTCGGCCACGCAGACATAGCGTTCGACGACGCCGGTGGCGGTTTCGAGCGCACCCTGGCAGAGACCCAGCCGCTCCTCCAGCGCACGTGTCGTCACACGCTCAGCCGGCACCGCCCTGCCGGTTCCGACGATCCTGATCCGCATCCTCACCCCGTTGCGCGAGCTCGGCCCTATCTAGCGCAAAAAACGACCGATAGCGATGTTCGCGAAGCTCATGCGGCTCGGGGCTCGCCCTGGTCAGCGCTTGTGCAAAAACTGCGTTACCGCTTCCATAAACTCCACTGGCCGCTCGACATTGAGCAGATGGACGCCGGGAAGCAGCAGCAGCTCAGCGCCGGGAATCGTCTCGGCAATCGCCTCGCTGTGGCTGGCGAGCGTCACCTTGTCATCCTCGCCGCCGATGACCAGCGTCGGAGCCTCGATCAGGGCAATAGGGCGGCGCAGGTCGCTGTCGCGCACGGCGGCGAAGCAGCCGGCCAGCCCTTGCGGCGACATGGCGAGGATCGCTGAGCGGAAGTCCTCGACGGTTCCGTTGTGACTGGCAAGCATGGCAGGCGGGAACCAGTTGCGCATGAACATGTCGGCCGTCGCCGAAAGATCATTGGCCGCTAGCACATTGCCTATCTGCTCGTCGAAATAGGATGCGGGGCCGAGATGCGGCGCGGTGTTGGAAAGGATCAGCCGCTCGATGCGCTCGGGCGCATGGACGCCCAGCCACTGGCCGACGAAACCGCCCAGCGACAGGCCCAGGAAATGCACGCGGGCAAGCCCCAGAAAATCGAGCAATTCCAGCACGTCGCGGCCGAGGCGGTCGAGCGAATAGGCGCCTGCCGGCGCATCCGAGCCGCCATGGCCGCGAAAATCATAGCGAAGCACCCGGAAGGACTTGGCCAGTTCCGGGACCTGGCCGTCCCACATATGCAGCGTCGTGGCGATGGAATTGGAAAGCATCAGCACGGGACGGTCTTGCAGACCGTCGAACCTGTAAGCGATGCGGGTGCCATCGCCCGCCGTGAAGTGAAGTGTGTCGGTCATCATGAGCCTCATCAGTTCGGCGTGTTGCGCCGTTGCGATGCGGCAAAGATAGGCCTGGCGACTATCGGAGAAAATTACTATGATCTGACAATCTCTGTAGGATTCTTCGACTAATGGATGGGCTGAAACTTCACGATCTGCGATGTTTCGATGCCGTCGCCACCCAGGGCAGCTTTCAGGCGGCGGCCGGCGTCCTGCATCGCACGCATCCTTCCGTCTTTGCCGCCGTCGCACGGCTGGAACAGCAACTCGGCCTCACCTTGTTCGACCGGGGCGGGTACCGGGTGAGCCTGACCGAAGAAGGCCGCCTCTTCCACGGTCGCGCACAACTGGCCTTGCGCGACTTCGAGCATCTGCAGGACTATGCGGGCCAACTTGCGAGCGGCGAGGAAACGGTCCTGCGCATCGTCGTGGGCGATGTCTGTCCGCGCCCGAAAGTCCTCGGCCTGCTCAGCCGCTTCTTTGCCGAGCGGCCGCGCACGCGCCTGCATCTCGATTATGAGGCGGTCAGCGGGCCGGTCGAGCGGCTGATGGACGGCGAGGCCGATCTCGTCTTCCATCGCGCCAACCCGTCCGACCCGCATCTTGAACGGATCGACATCAATGAGGTTGCCTTCGTGCCGGTAGTGGCGCCGGGCTTCCTACCCTTCGATCTCGGGCCCGACATCACGCCTGAGGCAATGCGACCGTTCACCCAATGCGTCATCCGCGACACGGCGCGAAAGCCCTCGCCTGAGAACTTCTTCATCATCGACGGCGCACATTCCTGTTCGGTGCCGGACCATATGATGAAGAAGGAACTTGTCCTGCATGGTCTGGCCTGGGGGCATCTGCCGCAATGGCTGATCGCGGACGAGTTGCGCGACGGGCGGCTGGTCTCGATCGCCGGCCGGCATATCCCTGGACGGATGGAGACCGTGGCCGCGGTGCGCCGGCGCGACAAGCCGCATGGGCCGGTGGCAGAAGCGCTGTGGCTTCACCTCAGGGTCGAAGGCGCGCTTTAGTCAGTCCAAGGCCATTTTATACACTTCACAGCCAGGCGGTGATCGGCATCGCCTGCCACAAGGGTGGAGTTTTTTAAATACAGTATATCTATCTATTATTTTGACTATGTATGTATTCCTTATAACGCTCTTATCCTTCTCATAGGCATGCGTTTCAATTTTTCTTACGAATACCTGTATTTATATCGCTTAATATATTCAATTCCGGCACCAGACCGCGAGACAGCGGGCCAGGTACGCGAGACCACGGGTCCGGAGCTATGATTAACCACTCACAAACGTTTGTGGTTAACGAATTGCTAATTTAGTTGACTACCGTCTCCACAGGTATATTTTACAACCGTTGGGATGTGCATTTGCGCGAGCATGGACGGTGGCAACATAGGTATCCTCAAAAATTCCAGGTCTCCGAAACGCTAAGCGGCAGCAATAGGCCGTACCGCGTCGGTCCTGCGAGCTCAAAAAGCAATTGACGCACGTCACAGATTGCGAATCCGCGCGAGCGGAGGGTCGTGTCACGTCCGCGAGGACGTGGCCGGGCAATGCTTTGTCTTGCCCGGTCGATGGTGTGCGCAGGGCGTAAGAGGAACACTATGAGTAGGGTTATCAAGGTTCTGAAACTTCGGGATGGGATCCATGGTACCGTCAAGCGCCGGCGTCGCGCCCTGGTCGCAGGGGGAGCGGGATTTCTGGGTTCGCATCTGTGCGAACGGCTGTTGGCGGACGGGTACGAAGTCGTCGCGCTCGACAACTTCCACACCGGCAAGAGATACAATCTAAACGCGATCCTAAGCCATCCGGCATTCAGATGCATCGAGCATGACATCGTCGACGCGCTGCCCGAGGACATTCCGGTCGAAGAAATCTACAACCTCGCCTGCCCTGCCTCCCCGCCGCACTATCAGGCCGATCCGATTCACACTTTCAAAACCAGTGTGTTCGGATCGCTCAACCTTCTCGAGCTGGCGCGGCGCCACAATGCCAAGATCTTCCAGGCCTCCACCTCCGAAGTCTATGGCGATCCGCTGGTTCATCCCCAGCCGGAGAGTTATTTCGGCAACGTCAACACGCACGGTCCACGGTCCTGTTACGACGAGGGCAAACGTTCGGCCGAGACCCTGTTCTTCGATTATTCGCGGACGTTCGGCATCGACGTCCGCGTCGCGCGGATATTCAACACCTATGGTCGCCGCATGCAGCCCGACGATGGCCGCGTGGTGTCCAACTTCATCGTCCAGGCTTTGCGCGGCGATGACCTGACCGTCTATGGCAGCGGCATGCAGACCCGCTCCTTCTGCTATGTGGACGACCTGATCGAGGGCTTTCTCAGGCTGATGAGGGCCCCGACGCCGCCGGCGCATCCGGTCAATCTCGGCAATCCGGCCGAATTCACCGTCATGGACCTGGCAAAACTGGTCGTCGATTACACGAACTCCCGGTCGCGCATCGTGCACCGGCCACTGCCCGTCGACGACCCCAAACAGCGCCGGCCCGACATCTCCTTCGCCAGGCAACATCTCGGCTGGGAGCCGACGATCGACCTGAGCCAGGGCCTTGCCCGCACCGTGGAATATTTCGACGCTCTGCTCTACGGCAAGCGTGCAGTCAAAAGAGCCGCCGTGTCGTGACGCCGCCCGCCATACTGGTAACAGGTGGCGCTGGCTTCATCGGCAGCCACACCTGCAAACGCCTGGCGGCGGCAGGGTACCTCCCGGTCGTCTACGACAATCTAAGCCGCGGCAATGAGAAAGCCGTCGCCTGGGGCCCGCTTTTCGTGGGCGATATCCGGGACAGACACGCGCTGGACGAGGCGATCGGCAGATATCGGCCGAGGGCGATCATCCATTTCGCGGCGCTTGCCTATGTCGGTGAATCCGTCCACGAACCCGCCGAGTATTATTCGACCAACGTGGCCGGTACCGTCGCGGTGCTCGACGCGGCCCGCGCCGCGGCGATCACGAACATCATCTTCTCCTCGAGCTGCGCGACCTATGGCGTGCCGCAGATGCTGCCGGTGCACGAGACTTCGTCGCAAAATCCAATCAGCCCCTACGGGCGCAGCAAACTGATGGGCGAGCAGATCATCGGCGACTATGCCGCCGCCTACGGCATGAAGTACGCCATCTTGCGCTATTTCAACGCCTGCGGCGCCGATCCTGACGGGCAGATCGGAGAGTGGCACTCGCCGGAGACACACCTGGTTCCCCGGGTGCTGATGGCGGCATCGGGTTTGATCGACGAGATCGAAGTTTTCGGCACCGACTACGACACACCGGACGGCACTTGCGTGCGCGATTATATCCACGTCAGCGACCTGGCCCGCGCCCACCTGAAAGCGCTCGAACATCTCGAAAGAGGCGGACAAAGCCTGGCGGTCAACCTCGGCACCGGACGAGGCGTGTCCATCAAGGAGATTGTCCAGGCGGTCAGCCGCGTGACCTCAAGGCCGGTTCCGGCTGTCTTTAGAACCAGGCGCGCGGGAGATCCGGCCGAACTCTACGCCGATCCGGGCAGCGCCCACGAGCAACTTGGCTTTGTGCCGGAGCTTTCCGACATCGACACAATCGTCAGGACGGCTGCCCCATTTTTCGGCCTGGAGGCGAACCCGGACACGCTGCCAGCCATCAGGACGGCAGCGGCCCTCGGCGCCCGATAGATCAATAAAGGCGCGCGTGGCAGTTCGCGAGCTGGCCAAATCCGCTTGGACCGCAGACATAGGGCGCGTTGCCCAGAAGCGGCCCATCATCGCTCACATTGAAAGCGGTGTTGACCAGCGCAGCGGCGGGGGTTTTGACCGGTTGCCGCGAGACAAAAGGGTGGACGCCTTCAGTCGTCGTGATGGAGGTAGTCGCCGTCGCCTCAATCGGCTGATCGATTCTAGGCGACCGAGCCATGAATGCGGCTTCAGCCGGCGGATTTGCATCGCCGAGAAAGTATACCGCAGGCTTCACGAGTGAATTTGTTTCTGTCGCATCCAGACTCTGACAACCAGAGACCAAAGATATAGATACCAAAGTCGAAACAATAACTGCACTATATTTATATACGCGAAATGTACCTATTGCGGAATTTCCCATCGCGTGTCCCCTGTTGTCAGGTATAGGCCAAGGCGAGATTCGACATACCATGCCCCCACCACATGTGTACCCGCCGCCGCTCATATGCACAGGAATATTAGACATTCCTCATTAAACGAATCGTTCCGAAGCTCCAACGTCTCGTCGCACATTTAAACGCAATTAATTGAAAATTAATTGAAAATCGGCGCCCTTGCATCTCCGGCGACCTGATATTTCAAGATTCGCAAATTTCCTGGCAGCCGCGCAAGAGGAGTCTGTTCTCAAGAACAGAGACGAATTTCCACCGGAAGGCACTTCGAGAACCGCCGACCACGTCACCGCGTCGTGTCGAGAATTCCTTCAAAGAGCCTTCTCAGCGCGGCCTCGACCTAATTTTTGGATTCGACCAGCTTGCGCGTCTCTTCGAGCTGCGCGCCCTTGGTGTCGCCTGGCTGAAAGTTCCGGTATTCGTCAGAGGAACCTAAGGGAGATTGCTTGAAGCTGTACCACTCCCCGTCCGGATCCTTGCGCTGCTCGATGTTGCGGCCGTTGATACGGTGGCTGTAGCAGCTGCGTTGCTCCTTGCCGCTATAGCTCTTGCCCCGCCAGGCAAGATCCATGCACATCTTGCCGTTACCCGTCACGATCCACTTGCCTTCCGCCACAAAAGCCGAATCCGTCCCCGACGTCCAAGCCCTGAGGGCTCGGCCATTCTGCCCGAAATAAGCCGCTCCATCTTTCCATATCCATGTGCGGTCGGCGTATAAAAGCGATAGCTCGTAAGCCGTTGGAACGCGGGCGGCATTCGCCTTGGCAGGTGCGCCGGCCTTGGCTGTTGCCGCGTTCGCCACTCCAGACAGGGCGAGTGGAGCACACAAAGCCAGCAGGATCGCCAACAGCAGGCGCCTTGCGGACCGACGGAACTGTTTGCTTTGCCGACGGCTAAAACCAGCCGGCGGCAACGGGATCGGAACTATTTGTGAAATTGGCGTTGGCATGTTTGTCCAGCCCCCAAGGCAACGCTACCAGCGCGTTGACAACCATGCGAACAATTAACTGCCGCGGGAACGGCGATGTCAACTGCCGTGGGGCGCGCTGGAGCACGCCAATACGAGACTTGCGCCCGGGCCGAAGGCGCCAACATTGCGGATCGGGGCGGGATCGGCGCGAGGCCGAGGCCCGCCCCGAGTGTTGCGACGACCCGCTGAGTACGAGCCTGCCGCTCGCAGCTTCGAGCGGAAGGCAATCTCACACTTTCCTGGAGTGCTTAGTAACGCGAACGGCAGCTGGCACGTTGGCCAAAGCCGCTTGGGCCGCAGATCCATGGCGAGTGGCCGATCAGCGGACCGGCGCTCCCCAGAGTGTAGGAAACCTTGACCGGCGCCGGCATGCGAACGCGCTGCGGCCGCACGAAGATCGAGTAGGCTTCTTGCCTGACGCGGGTCACGCTGCTTGTCTGAATGAGCTTCGTGCGGTGGATCCGGTGAAGCCGCTGCTTCTTGACGTAATGCACCTTCTTGCCAGTTGGCTGCATTGCCGTTTTGGCGCTGATGGAGGCTGTCTTCATCGCGTCCATGCTCTGGCATCCGGACACCATCATTGCCAGCACAATTGCAGCAAAAACAGGGGCGTATCTTTTACCGACGCCGACGCCACCATTCATGAGATTGTTCATTGCCATCCCCTGCCACTGAACACGCTACCAAAAATGCGAAACTACTTTATCGTTCCTTTATTTTCGCACTTCTGCAGCAGTTCATGCCGTTCATATGATGGCCTAATATTAGGACGTACTTATTAAAATTCATGCAAACGATATGGTGAGCAGTGAATTTCAGCACTGCGTCGAATACATTTAAAATTTGAACTATTCCCCCGCTGCGTTGCGCCGGGCGAAAACGCCTGCCCGGGAGACAGATGCGTGGCTAGCTGCATCCCTCGACAAAGGGACCATCGAACCACAAAGTCCCGTTGCCGTAGAGGCTGACACCATTATCGTCGACGGACCCAGCTTCCTTCTCATCCATGTGGAATTTGGCGCTGGCCTGAACCTGACCGTTCACCCTGATATCCTTGATGAACACGTTCCGATCGCCGCCTTTGCCATCTCCGGCCCACAGATCGTTGATGAAGCGAACCTCTATCCTCCTCGGATCAGGCACGCTGCTGATATCGATATCGAAGGGCTTGGTCTGAGAGGACGCCGCCTGCAGTTCAGCGACGATCGCTTTGGGTGTCGATGCTGTGCTTTCCTTGCCCGGAATATCGAAGCGGCCAAGCGACTTGCCATTCACAAGAACTTCAAGTGTCGGGGGACCCTGGTAGCTGGTGCCCGCCGCGTCGAACTCGAGGCTGGCAACCGAACATAGCGACTTGTCCTTCCTTTCCGAGGCAACCATCTCGGCGACCCGCCGCCTTTGCGACTGCACCCATTGGGCAATTGGTTGGATCAGGGCATCCCTGGCGCTCTCATCGCCGGCAAAAAGGTTGGATTTTTCTCCAGGATCGCTCTTGAGATCGTATTGTTCCAACTTGCCGGTCGAAGAGTTGAACAGGACTTTCCGGTCGTTCTGCCGGTAGCCGAACTGATATCCATTCCAGGGCGCGAAGAAGAAGGTGCGGTTCGGGCGCTGCTCACTGAACAGGCTGTGTCCCTGCCAGGATTTGGGGAGCGGATAACCAAGCACGTCAAGGATGGTCGGCGCCAGGTCGACGATTCCGCCAATCGAATGATCGACTTCGTCATGGAACAGCTGCCGGTTGATCAGGATCAGTGGAATGTGGACGTTCTCCTCATAGAGGGCGCTTGCATGAACATAGGTGCCGTGCTCACCGAAGGCTTCGCCGTGATCGCCGAGAATAACGACAAGAGTGGAATCCAGCTTTCCGGATTGCTTCAGGGAATCGAGAACCTCTCCAAGCGCGGCGTCGCCAATCTTCAACGCGGTGAGATAGGCATTGAACTTCTCGTCATCGGAATAGTGGCTTTCGGTTCCAGCTGTGGATGCGAGAGCGTGCGCCGAAAACATAGGATTGTTGACGATGTACGGGTAATGCGTCATCGCCGTGAACATGATCCCAAAGAACGGCTTGTCGGTTTTGACGTTCATCCAATCAGAGATCGACTGCGCGGAGCAAAAGTCGCTGATATAGTCGAAATTCTTCCATTCCTTGGTACTGAGTTTGAAAGTGGGTTCCGCGCACTTTTGCCCTCTGAAGTCCTGGACAACGTCGAGGCCCTTGTTGAGAAGAAACTCGTCAACGCGCTGGAAGCGCGAATCCGCGCTCCAGAAGAAGGCCGTGCGAAAACCTTTCGCCGACAATGTGTTGGAGATGGAATCCAGTCGCAGGTAAGGGTGGCTGTAAGTCATCCCGTAATACGAGATGTCGTTGTACATCGAACTGAAAAGTGAGAACAACGTGTAGTTGGTGGATGGCGCATGGGCATAAATATTGTCGAAGCGGATCGAACTGCCCGCATAGCTTTTTATGGTAGGCGTGACCGGGTACTTGCCTCCGAAAGTTTCCACATATCGCGCCGGCACCGATTCCATCATGAACACCAGCACATTCTTTACCGGGTTCGGTGAAGGTGCCTTGAAACGCGACGTTTCGGCAGGCCGCTCGCCGACCGTGGCGACGTCGGCTTCGTCGGCGTTCGTCTTCATCGTTAGAACGACCGGCGTTTCGTTGAACAACGCCGATGCCGCGAAATGAACGATCGGGTTCTCGATCTTTGCGGAAGGCAAGCCTTCCGCCCTTACATAGGATCGCGTGCCGAAGAGGGCGGCCGCGAAACAAAGCAAGACAGCCGCGAGCACGAACCGGTGCGCGGCAGGCCTAAGTCCCAATGAAAGCCTGGCAGCTATTTGCCCGAGCGCCAGCACCACCAGCACCGAGGCGGTGATGATCGCGAGATCGTGCAGATTGAAGGCATCGCCCATTGCATTCTGGGCGTCCGCGTTCTGGAGGAAATCGCCGTAGACAAGCCACTGAAAAGTAAATGGCTCGCCGAGGATCTTGACGAGATTGATGTTGGCGAAGCCCCAGCATAGGGAAACGGCTACCGTGACATAAAACAGACCGAGGATAGCGCCGGTCGCCAGCCGACTGGCCCTGACGCCAACCAGCAACAGCAACGTGACCGCGGCAAGGCTCGCAAGAAAAAGAAGGTCAAGGTAGCTCGACGCCACGCCTACGGGCACCGCTTTAAGGAAACCCTCGAACGTCGTTTGCGGGTCGACGACACTGCTTCTGAAAGACCCAAGAAGCAACCATGCAAACAACACGGTGAAAATGACGATCGCCCCGGCGCGAGCGAAGCGAGTGTGGTTGTCCAAGGATGGCTTCCCCGTGCGGTAAGGGCTTGTTGTACTGGTGGCTTATCTGAGACTATTGTTGTCCCAGCGTGGGTCGAAATAAAAGTTGCGTGAGCGGATGTCGCCCATGCCGGCGCCGGAAACGACGTAGGCGATCCTGACGATGCGCAAGCCGCCGGCGCCCTGCTGCAGGCCGTAAATACCCTCAAGCCCGCGGTCGTAGAACCCAGCCGCGGGGACGCCAAGCGCGACCAGTGCCAGTGATGCATGCAGGGCAAATTTCGCGGCGTTGGCGCGCAGCGATATCCTGTTCTCCGAGATGTGCCTGGCGATGACGACCAGCACCAGCAGGCCGTAGAGGAACGCGTTGAAGGTCGCGAACCAATAGAAGCCCGTCGCCTCGAATGGATGTTTCACCAAAAGCACTGGCAGGGCAGCGCCAACCGCCAGCGCCACATAAGGCGCAAAAGCGCGTGCCGGCAGCAGATGTTTCGGGCCGCTGCCCTTCGGCGTGACGCGGAAGTCGACAAAGGATTTGGTGACGTAGTCCCGGATTGCCGACAGCGTGCCCCATAGAACCCATGGCCAGCGCGCGAAGAACAAAAACAGCGTGCCTTCCCAGCTCAGCGTTTTCGCTGTCATCGGCCGCGACAGACCGAAGGCCTTCAGCACGATGACCAAGCCGACCAGCGCCAGCGAGTTCGGCAGATAGTAACAGACAAACTCGGCATACATGACATTGGCGAAGTTGCGCCCCGTAAGCAGAGCGTAGATCGGCATGGCGTACATCATCAGCGCGAAAACCGCGAAGAGCGGATACCAGAGCTGGCAGAACAGGAACTGAAACTTCAGCCGCGGCGGCAGCTTGTGGAAGTAGTGCGGCGTGTATTCAAGCAAGATGGTCATCAGGCTGCGCGACCACTGGAATTCCTGGGTGACAAGGTCGGCAAAGGTCTGCGGACCATCGCCATTGGCGATGGCGTCGATTGCATGCACGCCGCGCCAGCCGGCGGCATTGATCAGCATCGAGGTGGAATGATCTTCCGCCAGTTCCGGACCAAGGCCACCCGCCTCGCATAGCGCCCTTGTCCTGACCGCATAGTGCGAGCCGATGCAGAGCGGGGCGCCACCGCCTGTGTGGCCGGACTGCAAGGGACCATGGAACATGCCCTCCGGGAACAGACGTCCGCGCGCGGCCCAGCTTTCATCGGCATTGTTGTCGCAAATGCTGGGCGCCGAGACATAGCCCACGGCGGGGTCGGCGAAGGGGTAGAGGATTTCTCTCAGATAGGTCGGCGACGGCACATGATCGGCATCCATCTGGGCGACGAAGTCGTAGCGGTCATAGCCGTAGTGGTCGTAGAAGAAGGCGAGATTGCCTTCCTTGCAGCGGGTCCGGCGCGGCCAGGTCTTGCGGTGATAATCCTCGCGCCCTCGCCTGGTCGAAATCAGCACGCCATGCGCATTGCACCATTGAACGGTCGCCTCCGATGGATCCTCGTCGGCAAGCCAGGTATCGTGCGGGTAATCCTGCGCCAGCATTGCCTCCAGCGTGCGCTGAACGACGGCAAACGGCTCGGACGGCGCCTTGGTGACCACCATGGCGACGCGGGAGCCCTCCGGAATGGTGCGCAGCTTCGACGGCTTTCTGGATGCATGCACGTTGAGCAGGAAATACATCGGCATCAGCGTCAGCCATGCCAGCACGATCGTGGCGAAGGCATATGGCCCAACGTGCTCGACGTGGGCGGGTTTCAGCCACCATGACCAGAAGACGACAAGCGTGACGAACCAGAAGGCGAGACCAAGCCGCAGGATCAGTTGCTGGCGACCGGTGAGTACCGGCACAAGGTAAGGGCTTTCGGGGCATATGCCGGTCGGCGCCGGATCCGGCTTGCCCGATGGCCCTGTTTTGCCGCCGACAATGCCGGCATCCACTGATACGCCCATGCTACCCGCCGCCTTACGCATCCGGCTAAACCGGCTGAACCAACCCGGCTATAGAATCAGCGCATGCTAATGCGAAGTCAACCGGATTAAGCTTGCGTTAACCAAGCGTCTTCAGAACTGGTTAACCTAAGGCTTTGACTTCACAGCCCTTTGGCGCAATCGCGATGGCCAGGCCAGCGATCCTTCGCCGGCTTCGAAGAGGACGGCCCGACCGCCCAAGGCCAGGCTGTCAGCCCCGCCCGTTAACCCTGTCAAGAGCAACAAGGTTAAGTAACTGTTAATTACGCTTGACTCCAACGTGTCATAGGCCCTTATATCAGCAAGGGTTAATATCGTAACGTTGACGCGAATTTGTGAGTATCGCGGCGACCTTCTCTCTGGGTCTCAAGGCCTTGGAGAGATCACCTTTGTGGACGGCCCTGCGTAGAATGCGCCCGTCCCAGTCGCTCAGAAAACCCGCGGTTCACGTCGGCCGACCGATTGGTGGGTTCGCGTTCCGGTGACACCGGAACGCGTGGCGCTTCGACATCTAGTCATGTCGAAGCAAGGAGGCGGATATGAGATACTTCACTGCTTTGTGGTCAGCATTTCTGATCGGCGGCCTTGCCATGCCGGCTTCGCCGGGATCGCCCGCCGGTACGGATCCGGTACAGACGAATTCGGCGGCGTCGGCGTTCGGTTCTTACGACCCGTATGGGGATTTCACGAACGACAAGACGGCGAGCATCGAGGAGCTGTTCTTGCCCTGGGAAGACGTCGATCTATCGACGCTGCCGCTGGCCGATGCCTACGCCCTTCAACGTGGCCGCTCGCTGCTGATCACCATCGAGCCTTGGACCTGGTCCAAGGACTGGCGCATCACTCCGCCCGAACTGCGCGATGGCATATTGGGCGGCAAATATGACGCCAACATGCAGGCGATCTGCAGCCTGGCTGGACAGATGAAGAGCCCGGTCACCATCCGCTGGGCACAGGAAATGGAAGACAAGAACGGCCGCTTCACTTGGGCCAACTGGGCTCCCAAGGATTGGATCGCCGCTTACAAGCGGGAGGTCGATGTTTGCCGCAAGGTTGCGCCCGCGGCGAAATACATGTGGTCGCCCAAGGGTAGCGAGGGCCTCGAGAAATACTATCCCGGCGACGACTATGTCGATGTGATCGGCCTGTCGGTGTTCGGCCTGCAGAAGAAGGACAATGACGAAGTCGGCCGCGACCGTACCTTTGAAGAGACGCTGAAGCCGGGTTACGACCGCGTGGCGAACTTCAAAAAGCCTGTGATCGTGGCCGAGCTCGGCTATGTCGGCAAGCAGGAATACGTGGCGAAATGGGCGGAAGACTCGCGCAAGTCCTATGCGGAGTTTCCAGCTCTGACCTCGGTCGTCTACTTCAACCAGAAGGAAGTGTGGCCGTGGCTCGGAGGCTACGGGTTGCCCGATTGGCGGGTTACCCAGCACGTCCTGCCGTAAGGCGCGCAAAAGCAATACGTCCCGGCTTCGACCGGGACGGTCTCCCGGTCTTCAGTTCAAAAGTGATCCTTTTCCAGGGGTAACTCTGGAAGCGTTTGGCGTGGCGTGAATCATAAGCGGAGTAGAGTCGTGAAACGGGTATTGAGTAAGTTAGCCGGGGCAGCGATCGCTTGCGCCGTTTTTGTCTTCGCCTCACAGGCTCCTGTGATGGCCAAGACCGCGGACCGGATCGCCGAGCAGGCGAAAAAGGCCGCTGTCGTTCCGGACGAAGGCGTCTACAACATCTATCAGAACCATTCTTGGCTGTGGGGCAAGAACGGTGCCGGGTTCTTTGCCGTCAGGCAGCGGGCCTTCGACGCCTGGACCTCCGACAAGGGCAAGCAGGGCTATGGCGAGGGAATATGGTTCCTTCCCGGTGGCGGAAAGCTATGCTACCGCGCGACTTGGCACGGCTCCTGGGGCGCCTCGAGCTCAATGAGCTGTTTCGAACACCGCCAGGCAGGCAGGGTGATCTACCAGCGCAAGTCGCCAAACGGCGACTGGTACGTGTTCAGGAGTTCGCACCGCAATCGGGATGACGTATTTACGAAGGTCAAGTACGGCGACTACGTGACCCGGAAACAGAAACGGATCAAGGCAAGGCATTAGAGCCCCGGCCAACCGACAGGCCGTTCGGCTGCGATTGCGCTAGGCCTTGCGCTCCCACCTCCGGTCGGGCGTCTGCTGCCAATAGGTCACGGCGTGGCCGGCATTCTTCAACGTCTTCCAATGCGTGCGCGCGTCTTCGAGTTGCGCCGTGTCGTGGCCGTCGAACAGGAAAACCGCTCGCTCGTAGCCTGAAAGCTCGGGCGGCGCCGCGCCGTCGACCAGGAAGCGGATCTGCGCGGCGTTGGCATTGCCATCGCCCGTGGTGAGCAGGATCGGCTGCTCGGCCGGATGAGCCTCACGATCGGTGGCGTGCGCGAGGAAGGAATCGTCGCGGAAAATCCACAGATGCTGATCGAGCGCGTCGCGCCGCTCCTCGGTGCCGGTCTGCACCACCACATGCCAACCGCGATCGACGCTGCGCTCGAGCAGGCCCGGCAGCGCTTCTTCCAGCGTCGATTCGGTCAGGTGGTAGAACAGGATGTCGGCCATCCCCGGAAGCCCTACCCTTCGTAATGATCGCGCACAAGCCGGTCGAGAAGACGCACGCCGAAGCCGGAACCCCAGGACTGGTTGATTTCGCTCGACGGCGCGCCCATCGCGGTGCCGGCGATGTCGAGATGCGCCCAGGGCGTATCCTTGACGAAGCGTTGCAGGAACTGCGCGGCAATGATGGCGCCGCCATAGCGGCCGCCGATGTTCTTCATGTCGGCATTCTTGGAATCGATCAGCTTGTCGTATTCGGGGCCAAGCGGCATGCGCCACAGCCGCTCCTGACTCGCCTGACCGGCATTGAACAGCCGGCCGGCGAGTTCGTCATTGTTGGAGAACAGGCCGGCGTAATGCTGCCCGAGCGCGACCATGATGGCGCCGGTCAGCGTCGCCAGGTTGACCATGAATTTCGGCTTGAAGCGATCGTTGGTGTACCAGAGCGCGTCGGCCAGCACGAGGCGGCCTTCGGCATCGGTGTTGAGCACCTCGATGGTCTGGCCCGACATCGAGGTGACGATGTCGCCGGGGCGCTGGGCATGGCCGTCGACAGCATTCTCGACCAGGCCGATAACGCCGACGACGTTGGCCTTGGCCTTGCGCGCGGCCAGCGCATGCATCAGCCCGGTGACGGCGGCGGCACCGCCCATATCGCCCTTCATGTCCTCCATGCCGGAGGCCGGCTTCATCGAATTGCCGCCGGTATCGAAAGTGACGCCCTTGCCGATGAAGGCGACCGGCGCGTCCTTGGCCTTGCCGCCATTCCAGCGCATGACGGCCATACGGGCGCCGCGTGGCGACCCTTGAGCGACGCCGAGCAGCGAACCCATGCCGAGCTTCCTCATCTCTTTTTCGGTGAGGATCTCGACCTCGACGCCGAGCGCTTCCAACTGTTTGGCGCGGTCGGCGAATTCGATGGGACCGAGCGCATTGGCGGGCTCGTTGACCAGATCGCGCGCCAGCAGCACGCCGTCGATCACCGCCACCTCGTCGGCGAAGGCCTTTTTCGCGGCGGCCGGGTCGGCGCAATGGATCGTTACCTTGGCGGCCTTCGCGTCGATTTTTTTGGCGCCCGCGCCTTTTGCCTCTGACTGCCCATCGTCCTTGTCCTTCCTGGTCTTGTATTTGTCGAAGGAATAGCTGCGCAGCAGAATGCCGGCGGCAAGGCTCGCCGCCTGGCACCCATCGGGCTGCAAGTCCGGCAGGTCGAGGACGACGGCGACTTCGCTCGCCTTGCGCAGCGCGGCGGCAACGGCGCCGCCGAGCTTCAGCCAGGCATAATCATCGAGGCTCGCCGCCTTGCCGGCACCGATCGCCACCAGCCGGTCGAGGGAGGAGCCTTGCGGCGCCAGCACCTCGGCCGAACTTGCGAACTTGCCGGAGAAATCGGCGACCGGAAAGGCGCGGGCCAGCGCGCCGGCGGGATCGCAGGCGAGCGCTGCTTCGCCAAGCCCGCCGCCGTCGGCCGCAAATACGAAGGCGCTGCCTTTTTTGGGCGCGGCGAATTTGGCGAAGGCGATGGTGGGTCTCAACGTCATCAGGTCCTGCTTTCGGGGATGGCCGTAAGGTGCCGGCAAAGGGAATTTCTAGCGTGCAAGAGGTCGTGCAAAAGGTTCGGCAAGCGTGCGCGACATTTGGTCGTTTTCAGCCATTTGGCAAGACTTTGGCCAAAATCCCTGTCTATATCAGCGCCGTCGACGACAAAGGATTCGCCTCGGCACGACCTTAGTTTCCTGCCGCAACCTGCTGTTAACCATCAATGTTTTGCATTTCTTATCCATTGGCGCGGACACTCCGCCGCGCCGGGGCACGCGGTGTGGGGCGACAAACCGGAAGAAGCCGCCGATGACCCAGTTGTGCGCGCGCCGCCGGATCACTACTTTGTCGGCGGGCATGATGCCGTTCGGCAAAATCGAGAAAAGCCTTCATGAAGGTCGTTGAACGTTACATCATGCGCCGCGCGCTGACGATGTTCCTGGCGGCGCTGGTCTGGACGCTGGCGATCGTTTGGACCACACAGGTGCTTGCCAAGATCGACCTCGTCACCGACAACGGCCAGTCGGCGCTGACTTTCTTCGAGGTCGCCGCGCTCATCATCCCGTCGATCATCCCGATCGTGGTGCCGTTCGCGCTGGTGGTGGCGGTGGCGCAGACGCTGAGCGTCATGAACACCGATTCGGAGCTGGCGGTGCTCAGCGCCGCCGGCGCGTCGCGCTGGACGATCGCGCGGCCGATCCTTTTGCTGGCGATCGCGGCCTGCGCCTTTTCCTTCATCGTCGACAACGGCATCGACCCTTATGCCAGGCAGAAGAACCGCCAGCTGGTCGCAGCCTCGCGCGCCGATCTTTTGTCGCTGATCATCCAGGAGGGCACCTTCCGCAAGATCGACGAAGGCCTCTATCTGCAGATCGGCGAGCGGCTTCCCGGCAACAGGCTGGGCGGCATCTTCGTCGCCGATTCGCGCGAGGAAGGCGCCAGCCTCACCTACTACGCCAAGAGCGGCAGCATCGTCGAACAGAAGGGCGAGAAAGTGTTGATGATGAATGACGGCGTCATCAACCGCAAATCGGTGACCGGCGACCTCTCGGTCATCCGCTTCACCTCCTATGCCTTCGACATGTCGGCCTTCATGTCGGCGGCCAACGACATCACGCTGCTGCCCAAGGACCGGACGACGCAATATCTGCTCAATCCGAATCCCAACGACAAGATGTTCCAGCGCGACCCGGGCAGCTACCGGGCCGAGCTCAACCAGCGATTCGCCGAATGGTCCTATTCGCTGGTGTTCGCGCTGATCGCGCTGGCGGTCGCCGGCGACGCGCGATCGCATCGCGAGGCACGCATCAATCCGCTGATCACGGCAATCTCGATCGCGCTGTTCGTGCGGTGGCTGGGCTTCTTCGCCGCCGGCAAGGCGGACAAGGTCTGGTATTTCACCTATCTGCTTTACGGCATACCGCTCATCGCCTCCATCGTTTCGATCTGGTTCATCGTCTCCTCGCGCAGCATGGAGTTGCCGGCAGCGTGGGCCGACTGGCTTACCAATCTCGCCGGCCGCGCCAGCAGCAACTGGGCGGCGTTGAAGCTCTGGTTCGTCCGGCGCACTTCCGGCCAGGGAGCTTGACGATGGGCTGGACGCTGGGCCGCTATTTCTTCTTCCGTTACGTCACCATCACCTTCTGGTTCTTCCTCGGCCTTTTGGCGTTGGTGTTCCTGATCGACTTCACCGAGCTTTCCGGCCGCACCACCGGACTGCCGGGCTTCACCTACGGCACGGCTTTCGCGATTTCGGCGCTCAGGATGCCGATGATCATGCTGCAGACGGTGCCGTTCGTCGGGCTGTTCTCGGCGATGGCGACACTGGTTTCGCTCAACCGTCGCTACGAGCTGGTGATCGCGCGCTCGGCCGGGGTCTCGGCCTGGCAATTCCTGTTTCCCTGCTGCATCGGCGCGCTGATGTTCGGCGTGCTGTCGGTCGCCGTGATCAACCCGATCGCCGCGCACGGCTTTTCCTGGTCGGAGCAGATGGAAAACGGCCTCAGGGCCGGCAAATCGAGCACCGTCACCACCACCGAAACGCCCTGGCTCAGGCAGAAGACCGAATCCGGCGACACCATCATCGGCGCCCGCGCCATCCTCAATCAGGGGCTGGAGATGGCGGACGCGGTGTTTTTCATCCTCGACCCGCAAGGCAACATCGCCGAGCGCAAGGATGCCGCCAAGGCCTTCCTGCGCGACGGCTACTGGGAACTGCAGGACGTCAAGATCTTCAAGGGCGGCAATATCCAGACGCTGGCATCCGACAAGGTGCCAACCAATCTGCGGCCTGAATTCGTGCAGGAGCGACTGGCGCGCCCGGAAACCATCCCCTTCTATGAGCTGCCGCGCAAGATCGAGGTTGCCCGCTCCTTCGGGCTCAAGGCAAATGCCTTCGCCATGCAGTTTGATTCGCTGGTGGCGTTGCCGTTCCTTCTCGTCGCCATGACGCTGATTGCGGCAACAGTTTCAATGCGATTTGCGCGAATGGGGCAGTCGGCGACGATGATTCTGGGTGGCGTCGTGGCCGGCTTTCTGCTTTATGTCGTTTCGGTACTGGTCAAGGCATTCGGTGTCGCCGGATTCGTGCCTACAGTGGTGGCTGCATGGGTTCCGGTTGTCGTGGCTATGTTCTTTGGGGTGACGTTTCTGCTATACAAGGAAGACGGCTAGTGAGGGAGGCTGGATTGCGCAGCCATAGGCAGGCCGGTTTGGCACGCCTCTATGGGGCGACCGCCTTGGCATGTCTGCTTGCTTGCGTGGTGCCGGCGGTACCGGCGCTGGCACAGCAGATCACCGCCGCGCCCGTCCCATCCGGCTCGCAGATGCTGCTGGCCGCCGATACGCTTGTCTATGACAACGACAAGCATACGGTGACCGCCGTTGGCGCCGTGCAGATCGACTATGGCGGCAACAAGCTCGTCGCCCAGCGCGTGGTTTACAACCGCGACACCAAGCGCCTGGTCGCCAGCGGTGCGGTCGAGCTGATCAACAGCGACGGCACCAAGGTCAATTCCGAGCATATCGACATTACCGACGATTTCGCCGACGGCTTCGTCAACGCGTTGCGCGTCGAGACGATCGACAAGGCCTATTTCGCCGCCGAGAGCGCCGAGCGCATGGGCGGCGTGCTGACCACCTTCCACAACGGCGTCTATACCGCTTGCGAACCCTGCGAGGACAAGCCCAACAGCGCGCCGACATGGCGCGTCAAGGCGCGCAAGATCATCTGGAACGGCGAGAAGAAAACCGTCCGCTTCGAGAATGCGAATTTCGAATTCTTCGGTTTCCCGCTCGCCTATCTGCCGGCCTTCGAGATCGCCGACCCGACGGTGAAGCGCAAGAGCGGTTTCCTGCTGCCAGGTCTCGTCTTCAACGACCATCTCGGCACCGGCGTCAAAATCCCCTATTATTTCGCCCTCTCCCCGACCTATGACCTGACCGTCACCGGCAGCGGCTACACCAAGCAAGGCTTCATGGGCGAGGCCGAGTGGCGCCAGCGCTTCAACAACGGCCAGTACACGCTGAAGATCGCCGGCATCAACCAGAACGACCCCAACGCGTTCATCGATTCCGGCCGGCGTGTCGTCGATTCCGGCGATGCAGGCGATCCGAACAAATTCCGCGGCATGATGGGCACCAAGGGCCAATTCGCCATCAATGATCGCTGGGACTTCGGCTGGGACGCGCTGCTGCAGACCGACAAGAATTTTTCGCGCACCTACAACATCGACGGCTACACCGACACCGTCCACCAGTCGTCGATCTATCTGACCGGACTGCACGACCGCAATTATTTCGACATTCGCGCGATGCGCTTCGAGGTGCAGGAAGACACGCTGTCGAGCGACCCGACGGCGCGCGCCGCCAAGCAGCCCTGGGTGCTGCCATCGTTCGATTATGCGTATATCCCCGATATGCCGGTGGCCGGCGGCCAGCTGTCGTTCAACGTCAATGCCCGCGTCATCAGCCGCGACCGGCTCGACGCGGTGCTGGCCAACCCTCTTGACAAAGATTCCATCAACAATGTGCGCGGCATCGAAGGCCAGTCCAGCCGGCTGACCGCCGAAGCCGAATGGAAGCGCACCTTCACAACCGATGATGGCCTGCAGCTGACGCCGCTGCTCGCGTTCCGCGGCGATGCCGGCTATGTCAACGCCAATTCCGCGTCGATCGCCGCCGTCAACCAGATGGCGACGAATCTCGGCGAAGACGCGGATATGCGCACATCGCTCGCGCGCTACATGGCGACGCTCGGCCTCGAGGCGAGCTGGCCGCTGCTGTTCTCGATGGCAAATTCCAGCCACGTCCTCGAGCCGACCGCGCAGGTGTTCGTGCGTCCGAACGAGCAGTATGTCGGCGGGCTGGCCGTGCCTAACGAGGACGCGCAGAGCTTCGTCTTCGACGCCACCACGCTGTTCGAGCGCGACAAGTTCTCAGGCTATGACCGCATCGAAGGCGGCACGCGCGCCAATGTCGGTTTCCGCTACTCCGGCGCCTATGACAGCGGCTGGGGCACCAATGCGATCTTCGGCCAGTCCTATCAGCTCGGCGGCGAGAACTCCTTCGATGCGCCGGATCTGGTCAATGTCGGCGCTTATTCGGGCCTGCAGACTTCCAAATCCGACTATGTCGGCCTGGTCGGCTTCAACAGCCCGAGCGGCTTCTCCGGCTCGGTCAGCGGCCGTTTCGACGAACAGAGTTTCGAGGTCAGGCGCGCCGAAGTGAAGGCCGCCTATTCGGGCCTGCCGATATCACTCAGCGCCAAATACGCCTTCATCCAGGCGCAGCCCGACTACGGCTTCACCACCGATCGCCACGAGGTCACGCTCGGCGCCTCGGCGCATCTCAGCCAGAACTGGCGGCTGTTCGGCACTGGCACTTACGACCTCGAACAGAACGTGCTGGTCAATGACGGCGTCGGCTTTGCCTACAACGATTCCTGCTTCACCTACATCATGACCTACTCGCAGACCCGCGATATCGTCACCAAGGAAGTGTCGCAGAATATCGGCTTCAACCTGTCGTTCCGCACGCTTGGCGATTTCGGCTCCTCAACCAGCGCGGTCGATAAATTCCAGTCGAACTCGAATTGACGCCGCGGGCCTTGATTTGGCGTGTGATCCTTCGAAAATGACTTGATTCGCGGGTCATATGCCGGCGACATCGTTTCGCCGCATAAGATGGGCATGGGGTTGACCACACAGCGCATACGTTCGGAGGACGTGCGGCGCCATCGTGGTGGGAAAATGGGAAGGTGATATGAGGAAATACCTGTTTTCAGCAGGCTTCGCGCTGCTGGTGGCGGCAACCTCGGTTTCGATGGCGGCAATGACGCCACCCGCATTCGCCAGCGGGGTTAAATATATCGTCAACAACATGCCGATCACCACCGGCGACATTCAGCACCGCGCGGCGTTTTTGAAGCTGCAGCACAAGAAGGGCGATGCCGGGCAAGAGATGATCGAGCAGACGCTGCGGCTGGCCGAGGCCAAGCGGCTCGGCATCCGCATCTCCGACCAGCAGGTCGATGCCGCCTACCAGCGCTTTGCCTCGGGCAACAAGATGCCGCTGGCCAAGCTCGACGCCGTCATGACGCAGTCGGGCGTCACCAAGGAGCATTTCAAGGAATTCATCCGCGCGCAGATGGCCTGGAACCAGGCGCTCAGCGCCCGCTACCGTTCCGGTGACGGCGGCGCGGTGACCGAACAGGACGCGGTGCGGCGCATGCTCGATAAAGGCGGCTCCAAGCCGACCGCCATGGAATATATGCTGCAGCAGGTGATCTTCGTGGTGCCGGCTTCCGAGCGCAGCGCCACGCTTGCCAAGCGCAAGCGCGAGGCTGACGCCATGCGCGCGCGCTTCAACGGCTGTGCCACCACCCGCGAATTCGCCAAGGGTCTGATCGACGTCACCGTGCGCGATCTCGGCCGCGTGCTGGCGCCGCAATTGCCACCGGACTGGGCCGAGCAGATCAAGGCGACCAAGGTCGGCGGCGCGACGGTGACGCGCGAGACCGATCGCGGCGTCGAGTTCATCGGCATCTGCTCCTCGCGCGAGGTTTCCGACGATAAAGCCGCGCAGATGGTGTTCCAGGCCGAAGGCAGCAACGACAAGGACGCCGACGCGCTCAGCAAGAAATATGTCGACGAACTGCGCAAGAGCGCCAAGATCGTTGAACGCTAGAGCGTTTCACCGTTTCAAAGAAACGGCGAAGCGCTCTAACTCGTTGTTTTGACGCAATTCCGGACGGAAAGCCGCTCACACTTTTCCTGGAATTGCTCCAGGGTGGGTCACCGTTTCGCGAAAACGTCGAACCACTCTTTGATTTAACGCCACTCCTGGCGGAACGAACGGCCTGGCGCAAACGGCATAAGATGAGCAAGACCGATGCGCCGCTGGCGCTCAGTGTCGGCGATCCTTCCGGTATCGGACCGGAGATCGCCATTGTCGCCTGGCAGGCGGGCGACAGCGCCGGCGTGCCGCCCTTCTACCTGCTCGCCGACCCCGACCTGATCGAGGCGCGGGCGCGCCGGATCGGCGCCGCGGTGACGATCGCCGAGACCTTGCCGGGGCATGCGGCGCATCATTTCGCCCGGGCGCTGCCTATCGTGCCGCTCCATGCCCGCCATGTCGACAGTCCGGGAGAGCCCGATCCTGCCAATGCGGCCGGTACCATCGAGGCCATCGACCGCGCCGTCGCCGACTGTTTCGCCGGCCGCGCCGCAGCAATAGTCACCTGCCCGATTGCCAAGAAGCCGCTCTATGATGCCGGCTTCGGCTTTCCCGGCCACACCGAATATCTCGCGCATCTGGTCTCGCGCCACACCGGCGCCGAGGTGATGCCGGTGATGCTCTTGGCCGGGCCCGAACTGCGCACCGTTCCGGTGACCATACATATCCCGCTGGCGGATGTGCCGAAGCGGCTGACAACGGAGCTTATCGTCGCCACGGCGCGCATCACCGCCGCCGACCTTCGCGACCGCTTCGGCATTGCGCGGCCAAGGCTTGCCATTGCCGGGCTCAACCCGCATGCCGGCGAAGGCGGTGCGATGGGATCGGAGGATCTGGCCATCGTCCAGCCGGCCGTCGAGATGCTCAAGGCCGAAGGCATCGATGCGATCGGACCGCTAGCCGCCGACACCATGTTCCATCCGCGCGCGCGCGCCTCCTATGACGCCGCGCTCTGCATGTATCACGACCAGGCGCTGATCCCGGCCAAGACGCTGGCCTTCGACGAGGCGGTCAATGTCACGCTCGGCCTGCCCTTCATCCGCACCTCGCCCGACCACGGCACCGCCTTCGACATCGCCGGCAAGGGCATCGCGCGCGCCGACAGCCTGATCGCGGCGCTCAGGCTGGCGCGCCGGCTGGCCGACAGCGGCCGCCAAGCCGCGGCCGAATGAGGACGTGAGGTGAACGAGGGGCGCACGACCATCGACGGCCTGCCGCCGCTGCGCGCGGTGATCGAGCGCCACGGCCTGCAGGCAAAGAAGGCGCTCGGCCAGAATTTCCTGCTCGACCTCAATTTGACGAGCAAGATCGCGCGCGCGGCGGGCGACCTCGGCGCAGCGACCGTGATCGAGGTCGGACCTGGACCCGGCGGGCTGACCAGGGCGCTGCTGTTGAACGGCGCACGCCGCGTCATCGCCATCGAGCGCGACGAGCGCTGCCTGGAGGCGCTTGCCGAAGTCTCCAACCATTATCCTGGACGGCTGGAGGTCATTCCCGGCGATGCGCTGAAGACGGATTTTTCCGCACTTGCCGCCACGGCGGACGGCGCTCCGGTCAAGATCGTCGCCAACCTGCCCTACAATATCGGCACCGAGCTTCTGGTCCGCTGGCTGACGGTGGCCGACTGGCCGCCCTTCTACCAGTCGATGACGCTGATGTTCCAGCGCGAGGTGGCCGAGCGCATTACCGCCGGCCCGGAGAGCGATGCCTATGGTCGGCTCGGCGTGCTCGCCGGCTGGCGCACCGAGGCCAGGATAGCCTTCGACGTGCCGCCGCAAGCCTTCACGCCGCCGCCCAAGGTCACCTCCTCGGTCGTGCATGTGGTGCCGCGCGCCACGCCCCTGCCCGCTGACGTCAGAAAGCTCGGCCGCATGACCGAGGCGGCCTTCGGCCAGCGCCGCAAGATGCTGAGGCAAAGCGTGAAGAGCATGGGCGGCGAGGCGCTGCTCGCCCGCGCCGGCATCGACCCGACGCGCCGCGCCGAGACGCTCAGCGTCGAGGAATTCGTGCGGCTGACGAATTCGGTTTGATCGCCGCTGCCGCGGCGCTGGTATCCAGAGACTCGCGACATAGATAGGCAGGCGAAACAGCCTGGAGCCTGCGATGCCTGCCTATGTCATTTCCGACGTCACAATCCGCGACGAAGAGACAATCGAAATCTATCGAGCCCGCGCGGCTGCTTCCATCGCAGCGCATGGCGGACGCTACCTGGTTCGCGGCGGCGAGGTAGAGACGCTGGAAGGCAATTGGAAGCCCGGCCCGCTGATCGTCGTCGAATTCCCCGACATCGAAACGGCGCGACGCTGGTATCGCTCGGACGAATACGCAGCCGCGCTTGAGGTCCGCGATGCAGCGCTTAGCCGCAACCTCATTCTGGTCGATGGGATCAAGGTGTGATGCGCAACGAAGGTATGGCAATCGTCATTCAAACGCATTACATTGTTGACAAAGGAGATCGCCATGCCGGCGAACGCACTTGTCCAGACGCGTATCGATGCCGACATCCGGGATCGGGCCTCCGCAGTGCTCGAAAGTATGGGGCTGACGGTGTCGGATGCGGTGCGGATTCTGCTTACCCGAACCGCCAACGAAGGTGCGCTACCCATCGATCTCGTCACAAACAACGAGGCCTACGACGTATGGTTTCGCGCCAAGGTGCGAGAGGCCCTCGATGACACGCGACCCGACATCCCCGACGAACAAGTCGAGGCGCATTTTGCTGAAAGACGCGCGGCTGCGCGTCGCAAGGCTGGTGAACCTAGATCTTGAAAATCGTCTGCTCGCCATTCGCGTTATCGGACCGCGACGGGATTTTTACGCATGTCGAGGCTGACAACCCCGCCGCCGCGATCGCCATCGATGCGCGAATTGTCGCCGCTATCAGCCGCCTGCGAGACTTTCCCGAAGCGGTCGAATCGGCAGGCTTGCCGGAACACGAGAGCTCGCGATCGTCGGCACGCCGTACATTACAGCCTATCGGCTGGCCGAGGACAGGATTCGAATTTTGCGCGTGCTTCACGGAGCACAGCGTTGGCCGGACGATCTCCCTAAAGCGCGTCGCGCTGAAACGGATTCAGACGACGCGCTTAAGTCTTTGTTTTGATGCATGTCGCCGTCCCAGAACCGCTGCACACTTCTGGGCGACATGCATTAGGCTGATGCGATTATCGGTTTAGCGACGCAACGGCGCCCGGCTTACGGCGTCTTCTCGTCCAGCAACCCGGATACAAAATCGAACAAGCCGGGCCGCCGGTCGCGCCTAAGCCGCTCGGCGGCGACGATCGCGCGGACTTCGGCGAAGGCGCGATCGAGATCGTCGTTGACGATGACGAAGTCGTATTCCTTCCAATGCTCGATCTCGAGGCGGGCGTTCTTCAACCTGGTCTCGATGACGGATTCCTGGTCCTCGGCGCGGCGCTTGAGGCGCGCCTTCAATTCCTTCATCGACGGCGGCAGGATGAAGATCGAGACGATGTCGGCGCGCATCTTCTCCTTGAGCTGCTGGGCGCCCTGCCAGTCGATGTCGAACAGCATGTCGCGTCCCTGGGCCAACGCCAGCTCCGCCGGTTCGCGCGGCGTGGCATAGCAATTGCCGTGCACCTGCGCCCATTCGAGCAGCGCGTCGGAATCGCGCAGCCGCTCGAACTCGCGCATGGTGCGGAAATGATAGTGGACGCCTTCGATCTCGGAGCCGCGGCGCGGCCTTGTGGTGACGGAGACCGACAGCTCCAGACTTCCATCGCTTTCCAGAAGATTGCGCGCAATCGTCGACTTGCCGGCGCCCGACGGCGACGACAGCACAAGCATCAATCCGCGGCGGCGGATGCGGGACCCCAGATCCCGGGCAGCCGTCGGCTCCTTGGCAACCATTCCCGTCACTCCAGATTCTGGACCTGTTCGCGAAACTGATCGACCACCGTCTTGAGTTCCAGTCCGATCGCGGTGACCGCGGCGGCGTTCGACTTGGAGCACAGCGTATTCGATTCGCGGTTGAATTCCTGCGCCAGAAAATCGAGCTTGCGGCCGACGGCGCCATCGCCGCTTAGCAGCGCCCGCCCGGACGCGACATGGGTCTTCAGCCGGTCGATCTCCTCGCGGATGTCGGCCTTGGTGGCGAGGAAGGCCGCCTCCTGATGCAACCTGGCGGCATCGAGATTGGCCGCGGCGTCCATCAAAAGCCGCACCTGCTCGGCAATGCGCTCGCGGATCGCGGCCGGCTCGCGCGAGGGGTCGGCCTCGGCCTTTAGCGTCAGCGCCTCGATGGCGTCGATATGGCCGGCAAGCAGCGCGCCGAGTGCCGCGCCCTCGCCGCGCCTTGCCTGCTCCAGCCCGTTGAGCGCCGCGTCGAGCGCCGTCAGGATCGCGGCGTCAAGCACTGCCCGCTCCTCCTCGGTCTCGACGGCCTCGGGAATGTCGAGCACGCCGCGCAGCGACAAGAGGCCGTCGGCGGTGGCGGGCTCGATGCCGTATTGCTCCTGCAAGCGCTTCGCCAACCCCGCCAGGTCCTTGAGGAACGCTTCGTTGACCACCGGCAGCACCTGCTTGGCCGCGGCGCGGCCGACCGTCAATGTCGCCTGGAAATTGCCGCGCGCGAAGCGCTTTTGAACCGTCTGCCGGACGACGGTCTCCAGCCGGTCGAAACCTGGCGGCAGTCGGAGCCTCACTTCGACGCTCTTGCCGTTGACCGATTTCACCTCCCAGGCGATCGAGGTCCCGTCGCTTTCGGCGACGGACCGCGCGAAGCCGGTCATGCTTTGCAGGTTCATTGTGCCTGTCATCCCCTGTCGTGGCCCGCGCGTTCTATGCCAGGCGCCGCGCACCCCAGAAATCGCCGGTCCGATGCCCGGACGGCGGATCCCCTCAAAACATGAATATGGCCCCGCGTCAAAGGACGCGAGCGGGCAGGCTGAAGATGGCGTTGCCTATTGCGCGGCGTCGCCGCCGGCATCGCCGTTCTCGCCTGCATCGCCTCCGGCGTCATTGCCATCGGCGTTGTCGTCGGGAGCGGCGGGCGCCGTGGTCTGGCCGGAAGCCTTGGCGGCCGCATCGGCCTGCTTCTTCTGCAGCGCCCGGTAGCGGGCGACATTCTGATTGTGCTCTTCCAGCGTCGCGGCAAAGACGTGACCGCCATTGCCGTCGGCGACGAAATAGAGATCGTCGGTCTTCGACGGGTTGGCGACCGCTTCCAGTGCCGCGCGGCCCGGGCAGGCGATCGGCGTCGGCGGCAGGCCCTTGATCAGATAGGTGTTGTAAGGCGTCTGCTTGTCGATATCGGACTGGTAGATCGGCCGGTCGGCGGGTTTACCCTTGCCGCCGAACAGACCGTAGATGATGGTCGGATCGGACTGCAGCCGCATGCCCTTGGCCAGGCGGTTGAGGAAGACGGCGGCGACGCGCGAGCGCTCGTCGCTTCGGCCCGTTTCCTTCTCGACGATCGAGGCAAGGGTGACGAAATCATCGATGTTGGCGATCGGCAGATCGGGCGCGCGATGCGACCAGACATCATCGACCAGCTTCTTCTGGTCGGCAACCAGCTTGTCGATCATCTGCTGCCTGGTGGCACCACGGGTGAAGCGCAGCGTGTCGGTGGATATGCTGCCCTCCGGCGGCAAGGTGGCCGGCATGGCGCCGGTCAGCGCCTCCTGATCGGCGACCCGCTGCAGCGCCTGCTCGACCGTCAGCCCTTCCGGGATGGTCAGCGAGTACATCACCGACTTGCCGCTCTTGAACAGATCCATGATGTCGCGCATCGAAGCGCGCGGCTTGATGGCATATTCGCCAGCCTTCAGCGCCGTTTCATTGCCGGTAGCGCGCACGCCCATCCTGAAGATGCGGGCATCGCTGATCAGATTGCGACGCTCGAGCTGATCGGCGATCTCCTGCACGCCGGTGTTCGGCTTGATCATGAAGGTGTCGCCATTGGCCGACGGACCAGCCTCGGTGAAGGCCTGCATGCCGAAATAAAGCGCGGCGCCCGAGGCGAGCACGAGCAGGATGACCACGGAGAGGAAGAAGTTCAGGAACACGACGACCTGGCTGCGCGAAGCACGCGAGCGCTTTGACGGCGGCGGTGGTGTGCCGGCCTCCGGACGCAGCGCCTCGGCCGCCGTCTTGGGCACGATGGGCCCCTTTGTGCCTTGCCGTCCGAAATCCCCGCCGCCGCCTGGATTTGTGTTCATGGCCCTACCGTCTGATCTTGCAACGAATCCCCCGCGGCAAAGCTAGGGGCGAATTTGGCAAAAATGACGGCAGTTGGCGGACTGCCGGTCAGCTGTCTGTTTTTGGGCAATCCCGGGCGGAAAACCGCTGCGCAATTTTGCCGGGATGCCCTGCCTGGCTGCTCAGCCACTGTAACGCTGGAACACGAGCGATGCGTTGGTGCCGCCAAAGCCGAAGGAGTTCGACAGCGCGACATCGATCTGGCGCTGGCGTGGTTTGTTCGGCACGAGATCGATCGCCGTCTCGCGTTCGGGATTGTCGAGATTGATGGTGGCTGGGGCGATGTTGTCGCGGATGGCGAGGATCGAGAAGATCGCTTCCGCCGCACCCGCGGCGCCCAACAGATGGCCGATCGACGACTTGGTCGACGACATCGATATCTTCGAGGCGGCATTGCCGACCAGCCGCTCGACGGCGCCGAGCTCGATCGTGTCGGCCATGGTCGAGGTGCCATGCGCGTTGATGTAGTCGATGTCGGCCGCCGTGAGCTTGGCGCGGTTCAGCGCCGCCGTCATGCAGCGGAACGCGCCGTCGCCGTCTTCGGCCGGAGCGGTGATGTGATAGGCGTCGCCGGTGAGGCCATAGCCGGTGACCTCGGCATAGATCTTGGCGCCGCGCGCCTTGGCGTGTTCCAGTTCTTCCAGGACAACCACGCCGGCGCCTTCGCCCATGACGAAGCCGTCGCGGTCGCGGTCATAAGGACGCGAAGCGGTTTCGGGCGCGTCGTTGCGGTCGGTGGAAAGCGCCCGGCATGCGGCAAAGCCGGCGAGCGACAGCCGGGTGACCGGCGCCTCGGCGCCGCCGGCCACCATGACGTCGGCGTCGCCCCACATGATCAGCCGGGCGGCATCGCCAATGGCATGCGCGCCGGTCGAGCAGGCGGTGACCACCGCATGGTTCGGGCCCTTCAGCCCGTGGCGGATGGAGACCTGGCCGGAGACCAGGTTGATGATCTGTCCGGGGATGAAGAATGGGCTGATGCGGCGCGGGCCGCGTTCCTTCAGGATCATCGCATTTTCGGCGATGCCGTCGATGCCGCCGATGCCGGAGCCGATCAGCACGCCGGTGGCGCATTGATCCTCATGCGTCTCGGGCTTCCAGCCGGAATCGGCCAGCGCCTCGTCGGCGGCCGCGATGCCATAAAGGATGAAGTCGCCGATCTTGCGCAGCTCCTTCGGCTCAAGCACGGCTTCCGGATTGAAGGTGCCGTTGGAGCCGTCGCCGCGCGGAATGATATGGGCGATCTTGCAAGCAAGATCGTCCACCTCGAATTCGGTGACGCGGCGGGCGGCACTGCGGCCGGAAAGCAATTCCCGCCAGCTGTGCTCGACACCCATGCCAAACGGCGAAAGCAGGCCAAGGCCCGTGACGACGACACGCCTCATCGCAGGTCCTCCCCCGGTGATGCCTGCGGAAAGGCTCAGGCCGAGGCCTTGTCGATGTACTTCACGGCATCGCCGACGGTCAGGATCGTCTCGGCGGCATCGTCCGGAATCTCGACGCCGAACTCTTCTTCGAACGCCATGACGAGTTCGACCGTATCGAGGCTGTCCGCGCCCAGATCGTCGATGAAGCTCGCCTGCTCCGTCACCTTGTCGGCATCGACGCCCAGATGCTCGATGACGATCTTCTTGACGCGCTCTGCGGTGTCACTCATTTGGGGCAATCCTCGTCTTATGTTGTCTATCTTCGTTAGCGGGCGGAATGCCGCTAATCAAGCTGAAAGATGGTCTTGCGGGAAACGCAACGCCACAGGACCGGTTTTTGCCCGAACCGCCGGGTTGCGGGCCGCATTACACGAAAAAAGCCGGGCGTCCAAGCCGAAATGGCTGTTTTCACAGGCGCCCGGCCTTACCTCAGATCATCGCCATTCCACCGTTCACATGAATGGTCTGGCCGGTGACATAGGCTGCTTCGTTGGAGGCGAGATAAGCGACGGCCGACGCCACTTCAACGCTGGTGCCCATGCGCTTGGTCGGGATCGCAGCCATGATCGCCTCCTTCTGCTTGTCGTTGAGCTTGTCGGTCATGGCCGATTCGATGAAGCCCGGGGCGACGCAGTTGACGGTGATGTTGCGGGTGGCGATCTCCTGCGCCAGCGACTTGGAAAAGCCGATCATGCCGGCCTTGGAGGCGCAGTAATTGGTCTGGCCCGGATTGCCGGTGACGCCGACCACCGAGGTGATGTTGATGATGCGGCCATGGCGGCGGCGCATCATCGGATGGGTCAGTTCGCGGGTCAGCCGGAACACGGCGGTCAGGTTGACCTCGATCACCGAATCCCAGTCGGCGTCGGACATGCGCACGAACAGGCCGTCCTTGGTGATGCCGGCATTGTTGACCAGGATGTCGACGCCTTCGAGCTCGGCTTCCGCCTTCTGGCCCAGCGCCTTGACCGCGTCGCGGTTCGTCAGATCAGCCGGAAACAGCTTTACACGATCGCCGAGCTCGCCGGCCAGCGCCTCGAGCTTCTCGACGCGCGTGCCATGCAGGCCGACGATGGCGCCCTGGCTGTGCAGCACCCTGGCGATCGCCTCGCCGATGCCTCCCGATGCGCCGGTGACGAGCGCCTTGCGGCCGGTCAGTTCGAACATTTTTGTCTCCTGATCTCAGAGCGCACCCTTGCCACAGGTGCCGTCAAATCGCCAGCCCGTCACCCCAACGCGGCCAGCGCCGCCTCGACGTCCGCCGCCGTGCCGACGGCCCCGGTGGTAATGTCGCGGTTGATGCGGCGCGCCAGGCCCGACAGCACCTTGCCGGCGCCGACTTCGTAGAGGCTCGACACACCGTTGGCGCCGAACCATTCCACCGTTTCGCGCCAGCGCACGCGGCCGGTTATCTGATCGACCAAGCGCCGGGCGATCTCTTCCGGATCGCTGGTCGGCGTCACGGTGACGTTGGACACGACCGGGACCACAGGCCCACGCTTCGCCACGCCGGCCAGCGCCTCGCGCATGATGGCGGCGGCCGGCGCCATCAGCGCCGAATGGAAGGGAGCCGAAACCTGCAGCATCAGCGCGCGCTTGGCGCCCTTTTCGGTGCACAGCTTCGCCGCCAGCTCGACCGCCGCCTTGGCGCCGGAAATCACCAGCTGGCCGCCGCCATTGTCGTTGGCGACCTGGCAGACGGAGCCCTTGGCGGCCTCGGCGCAGGCGGCTTCGACATCGGCCTGCTCCAGGCCGATGATGGCGGCCATGGCGCCCTCGCCCGCCGGCACCGCGGCCTGCATGGCGTTGCCGCGCGTGCGCAGCAGCTTCGCCGCATCGCCGACCGAGACGAAGCCGGCCGCGGCAAGTGCGGAATATTCGCCCAGCGAGTGGCCGGCGACATAGGCGACCCTGTCCTTGAGCGAAAAGCCGCGCGCTTCCAGCGCCCGCATCGCCGCCAGCGACACCGCCATCAGCGCCGGCTGTGCGTTGGCGGTCAGCGTCAGCGTCTCTTCCGGCCCTTCCCAGATCAGCTTCGACAAATTCTCGCCGAGTGCCGCGTCCACTTCCTCGAACACGCGGCGCGCTTCGGGGAACGCATCGGCAAGGTCCTTGCCCATGCCGACGGCCTGGCTGCCCTGGCCCGGAAAAGTGAACGCGACGGCCATTTTGGTCTCTCCAGAGGCTGGTTTTCCTTGCCTCTGGCGCAAGGCGGACGGCCAAGTCAAGCCCGTGGAAGTCCATTCCGCCGCTATTTCAACCTACAAAACCGGCTGACTACCTGTTCCAAAAGGCTTTTTGGCGATCACACCTGATGAAAACCGCTCACGTTTAGTTTGCTGGCTCTTCTTATTTCCGCAACAGGCGCTAGCTTCGCGTGACAATTCGATGACAGAACCGTGACGCGCGTGGAAGGCGCGTTGCGGGGGCTGGGGGAAGTAGTGGCAAGGATCAGGAAAGGCACGGCCAAGCCCGTGCCGCAGTTTTTGGAAGACGATCCGTCCACCGGCTATCTGCCGGGCCGGCCTTGGCCAACCGTGCGTTACGGCCTGGCGACACTGCTTGCCTCGGCCTTGCTTGTGTTTGCCGTCGAATGGATCGTGCGCGGCGACTTCTTCGGCACGGTCGACTTCTTCCTGCAACCCTTCAAGCCGGGCTGGACCACGATCATCGTCTTCGCGCTGGTCATGGTCGGTTTGGACGCCATCCTCGGCCGCAGCTACCAGAACCTGATGATCGTGGCGCCGTTGACGCTGGCGCTGGCCTTTGTCGGCCACCAGAAATCGCATTATCTCGGCGATCCGCTCTATCCGACGGATTTTCTGTTTGCCCGCCAGATCATGGCCTTGATGCCGCTTCTGGTGCGCGAGCGGCCATGGACCGCCGTAATGCTTGTCGTCGGTATCGTCGGCGGCCTGACGCTCTTGGTCTATGGCTGGCGGCTGTGGCGCCGGCGCGTGCCGATCCTCAGTCGCAAGGGCCGCCTGGCACGACTGGCGCTGGCCGTGCCGCTGCTCGCCTTCTTCGTCTCCATCATGGATTACGCCACCTTCTCGTGGACGCGCGACCGGCTGCAGATCATTCCGATCATGTGGGACCAGAAGGAAAACTACGCGTCCAACGGCTTTGCGCTGGCCTTCGCGATGAACGTGCCGATGGCGCATGTCTCGGCGCCGCCCGGCTATTCCGACAAGACCATGGCGGCGATCCAACGTCCCGATGTCGCGGCTTCCGTGCCTGACGAAAAACCCGATATCATCGTGGTGATGAGCGAATCCTTCTGGGATCCGACGCAGCTTCCCGGCGTCACCATCAAGCCCGATCCGATCCCGACGGTGCGCGCCTTGCGCTCCGGCTCGATGTTCTCGCCCGAATTCGGCGGCATGACCGCCAATATCGAATTCGAGGCACTGACTGGCTTTTCCAACGCCTTCCTGCCGGCGGGCTCCATTCCCTACCAGCAATATGTGCGCACGCCGACGCCGTCGCTGGCGACCTTCCTGAAAAGCGAAGGCTATAATGCGCGCGCCATCCATCCCGGCACCAATTGGTTCTGGAACCGCGGCGCCGTCTATGCCGATTTCGGCTTCAAGGACTTCAAGTCGGAAGAGACGCTGCCGCCGATGGAAAAGCGCGGGCCGCTGGCCTCCGATGCTGCGATGACCGACGAGATCATCCGCGAGGCCGATGCCAGCGACGACCCGGTGTTCTTTTTTGCGGTCAGCCTGCAGAACCACGGGCCCTACGAACCCTATCGCTACAGCAATCCGACGCATACGGTCGACGCGCAGATCAGCCCCTGGGCGCGGGAATCGCTGCTCTCCTACGCCGAAGGCTCGGCCGACGCCGACCATGGCCTGCAGCGGCTGGTCGAATGGGCAAAGAAGCGCCAGCGGCCGACCATCCTCGCCTTCTTCGGCGATCATTTGCCGCCGCTCGGGCCGGTCTATGTCGAGACCGGCTTTCTCAAGGACAATGTCGCGCCGCGCAAGGAGCCGACGGCCGAGGCAGCACTCGATCACCACGATACGCCCTTGGTGATCTGGTCGAACCGCTCCGGTCCGGTCCAGAACATCGGCTCGGTGAGCCCGGCCTTCCTGCCCTACCACATCCTGACCACGGCAGGCATCACCCACCCCTATTACACAGGCTTCCTCGGCGCGCTGCGCGAACACTACCGCGTGGTCGACCGCAACCTGCTTTTGTCGCCGACGGGCGAAGCGACGCCGGACTGGGCGCGGCAGAAGCAGATCGACCCGAAGATCAACGATTTCCGGCTCATCCAGTACGACATGATGTTCGGCAAACGGAACTCGGCGCCCGATTTCTTCCCCGAGACGGTAGACAAGCTCGTCGCGCATACGAGTTGAGGCGAGCGGCGGTTGGGCCCGGCGGACAGTTGGGGCCAATCAATCAGCGCCGTTGCCGTGAACCATCAGACCATCAAGCATTCAGAGGTCGGTCAAACAAACTGGCCGATCTGCCTGTTAAAGATCATCGCCGAAGCAGTGATTGAATGGCGTTTATTGGGGCCGTTACGAGACTGTCTGCTTTTCGGGTGCAGAATCAGAAAGCAGACGTGCGAGAAAATAGAGGTCCGAGTCTCGAACGGTGCGCCGCACGGGGTAAAGAAGAAAATAACTTCGTCTACTCGATAGCCCTCTAAGACGATCTTTTTGAAAGAAGCGCGGCATCTCGAAGATGCTGTGGGCAACATGCTATTGGCGCGCCTTTCACCTCGGAATCGTCAAATCCGCAACGTTGTCCGGACGTAGCTTCACGATTATATCGATGTGAACACCACCGCAACCACGAGTCCCCAAGTGACGCCATTCAGATACCGCAGCGGCATCAAGGAATTCAACGAGGCGTTCACCAAACAAGTTGCGGCCGAGCTGCAGAAGCGGCGCGACGAACTCATCTCCCCCCGGAATGCGCAGAAATTCCAGCATGGCCGAATGTGGAAGACAAAGCCTACGGAGCACGGCGACGACGCCGGCGAAATGCAGGCGCATTCTTTCGAGTTCTTGTCCCACTTCAACGACATCGTCAATCACGACCTTACCAAGTTCGTTGAGGCGAGAAACCGTTTGGTCGAGGGGCTGACGACGCAGTTCCAAGCTTCCCTTTACCAGACGATCAGCCAGTCTACCGAGAAATCGGGAAATACAGTTGTCGTCGGCCCGGGGCAGTCTCCTGCCGAGGCCTTCCTAGCCGCCCTTGAGATGATCGAATTTGGCATTGACGAGAATGGCCAGGTCAGTCTGCCGCAATTTCACATGGGACGAGAACGCTTCGAAAAGACCATAGCTGATCTCGAAGCGCAGGGACCGGAGTTCACCGAGCGCATCGAACAGGTGAAGGCCGAGAAGTCCGAACTCGCCAGACAGCGGGAAAGCGAGCGACATGCGAAATTTCCTCCGGCTTGGGAAAGAGACTCGCTTTGAGAGTGCTGATCGCCATCGGTTGCGACGTCTACGACAATCCGCCCCTCCAGCCCCTTGCGGGCGCGGAGAACGACGCCGCGACAATCTTCGAGCACCTCGCGGCGAAGAACTGGGGTGAGTACGATCAGGCGCAGTCTAAGCTGCTACTGTCGCCGACGATGGCGGAGTTGCGATCGACCATCGAAGCCGCACTCTTCTCCGGCCCGCCCATCGAGGAATTGACGTTCTTCTTTGCCGGACACGGCGGCGTGAAGGACAACGCCTACTTTCTCTGTCTGAAGGATACCGACGTCAGCAGGATGTCGCTGAACGCGCTGTCGATGCCACAGCTCTTCGGCTGGATAACCGAGGCAAAGATCCGTCACACCAACCTGATCATCGACGCCTGCCACGCGGGCGGGGTCGTCCATGACATCGGCGTCCTGCTCAACCCTAATGTGATTGGGAAGGCAGGATCATTGGCCATTTCGATCCTGGCGGCGGCGGGTTCCGACGAATATGCAGGAGAATCGGATGGAACCGGGCACTGCACGAGCGCGCTGATGTCGTGCCTGAAAGGAGAAACACCCGTTCAGACCACCCGACCGTCGTTTGACCTAGTTGAGGTCGGACAAGTCGTGTCAAGGCTGATGCATGGCACAGGCCAGTCCCCAGTCTGCTGGGGGATCAATCTCTTCGGTATTTCCCAACTCGCTAAGAATCCTCGCTTCTCCGGAGGTAGTGCACACATCAGCGAGACGTTCCCGGATCTGGCTTCGGACGGCGCAGGCAACGAGCATATCCGCGCCGCGTCGGATGCACTCTGGGAGCAGTACCTGTCGCTCACCAGAGAGTTTGACGCCGAGCGGTTTCTGGATGTCGTCCAGCCGGTCTGCGCAAACCTAGAGGACGAGCCCGCGGTCGCTTCCGCCTTCATAATGGGGTTGGCCGCGACCTTCGGCGCCCGCATTGCTGCAACGGGCGATCACTTCGACGTTGCCAGACTCCGGTCTGCGTGCGCGGTCGCGCTTCTGCCAATGGCGGTTTCCAGCACGCACTGCGCCGATGCCATCATGCAACTATCGAAAGAGGTCGTTGCGTCGATTGGCGAGGGGACCGATCAGCTTTTGGCCGACTTTACCGAAAGCACCTATGCGTTGCTCTCGAAGGACGGCGGCATTGCCGACTTCTACTTCCTGCCGCTGCGGCTGATGAGCATCCTGGGTTGGCTCGGTGCCGCGGCGCACATCCAGACTATGTCCGGCGAGAGCACAGCGGTGATCGCTCCGAAGGCGGCCGACCTCGTGCGCCTGATAATGGCGCATTACAGTAATTCGATCGTGCCAGTTTCTGACGAGATGACCCCGTTCTACGTGTCTTTTGCGGGTGCCGCCGATGTCTTGGGCTGCGAAGAGGAGATGGAATCGATTTCTGGCCTGCTGCTCAGGATTCTTCATCAACGGGGCGGGCGGATCGCCGCTCCGGGGCTGAATGGCGAGGACGCGCTACGGTTTCTGACTGCCGTTGCCGACGGGCGTTGCGATGACTTTCGAAACATTCTGGCGAATCCGACGAGCCTCTTGCCAGCGGTGCTTTTGGTCATGGACCGAAGCGGGCTCGGTTATATCGCCGACGGTGCGATGAAGGGCTTCGACCACATAAACATCAACATCTTCGTCCCCACCGACTTCAGCACATTCGGAGCAGGCCTTATCGAGGACGGGACGAACTTCTCGTTAAACATAGGCCACACCGTGTTCAGCGTCCGTGATCTCGTGGCCGAATGGTCGAAGATCAAAGCGCATCTGAGCGCTGACACTGTACTGGCGTCTCCCGCGGTCCGGATTTCCAGCGTTCTTGCTTCCCTGCTGCGTCCGGATCGCGTCGCATGGTTTCTGGTCGCCGGACAGGCCGCCAAGCCATCCTAATCGGTCAGGGTTATTTCTACCGCGGAAAACGGCAAGACCTTGGGCTCCCAATCGCATATCTGCGCGGGCTGATGGCTCTGAGCCAATTGGAATAAGATTGGTCCGCTTTGGGGAGCGCTGATTATATCCTGAATGTCCTAAATAGGCGCAAAGCGGACATTTCTGACGCTCGCAAACTTTAGGCTGAAGGTCACCCAGACCGACAACCCGATAGGCATTTCTGCGATGCCCGCACGGAAGTGCCTGTGTTACATGGCAACGGTCGCGGCGGAACTACTCCGCCATCACCGCTCTCATGCCACGCGCGCCACACTCATCAATTCGTAAGCTGCAACCTCGAGAACTTGTTGGCGATCGTCTGGAAGACGTTCGGCAATTTGGCTGGGTCCTCGACGGCGTAGTAGTCGCTCGGGTCGGACGCGCAGCCGCTGTAGAGCGAGCGGTTGGCGGCGGTGTCGGCCTGCAGCACCATGGTGTAGATTTGGACGCCCTGGTTTTTCAGCTGCGTGCAGACATCCTTGGTCCAGCCGTCGACATTGCGCGCCGCCGACGTCTGGTTCTCCGAGCCGAAGCGGCCGCTGGCGAGATAGCCGTAGGATGTGTAGTCCGATTTCTGCGGCGTGTTCGAGGCGCCATAGACGACGTTCTCGCCATCGGTCAGAAGCATCACAATCTTGGTGACGCCCGGCGTCTTGTAAGGCGAAGCGTCGGTGTAGGGCGGCTGCGGCGACAGCACCCGCATGCCCCAGGCCAGACCCTCCGAGACATTGGTGCCGGAACCGTTCCATTCACTCATCTGCGCGGCCGCGGTGCGCAGCTGGTCGAAATCGGTGGACAGCGGCACGATCGGCGTCGGGCAGGCGCGGTTCGGGCCGATGGTCACCGGGCTGCCGGTTTCGGTGATCAGCGTGGTGGTCGAGGCGACGTATTTTGCAATCGTCTTCAGATCGGCGCTGAGCAGCGCATTGAGAAGGCCGGTGAGCAGCCCGCTGAGATCGATGCCCAGGATGTTGCCGCCCAGCTTGCTGTTGTCGATCGTGTCGTCGAGATAGGAATTGTTATAGCCGGTCGCCGAATTGCCGTAGGAGGCCGACGGCTTCCTGGCGATATCTGGGTCGTCCGGCGCGAAATAGGGCACGAACAGCGTTTCCGGCTTCGACGGGTCGGGCGGCGTGTCGGCGATGTTCAACGCGCCGGGACGAGCCTCGACGCAGCCTTTCCATCCGGTGTTGCTCCAACCGCCGTTGCGGCCAAGCTGCTTGAAGAGCGCCATATGGTTCGGGCGCTTGCCGTTGACGACCGGGAAATTGACGCCGTTGGTCGGCGACTTGCCGTCCATGTCGATCCAGGACGGATCGAATTCGGGGCCATCGACATTGACGGCGGTGACGAAGGGCACCAGGGCGGCGCGCACCTGGCGCGTCGGCGACTTGACCGCTTCGAGATAATCGAGCAGCGACTTGGTCGCCGTGCGAAGCGCCGTGATGCGAGCGCCGGCCATCGAGCCGGTGTTGTCGAGCACCAGCACCACTTCGAGCTGGTTGTTGGATTCCACCGCGCCGGCGTCGACGCTGATGTGCTTTTCGGCCCCGAACAGGAAGGCGAAGTTGAGATTGACGTCGGCCGAGGCGACGGCCTTGGTCTTGACGAAGTTGACGCCCCTGTCGACGGTCAGCGTGGCCTTGGCGTTGGAAAGCTCGCCATGGCTGGCGACATTGGCCTGGAAGTAGCTGTTGAAGGCGTCGTTGCGCGTCGTCTCGGCATCGCCGAGATGCGAGGAGGCAAGGTTCGCGGCATCAAGCGCGTTCTGCAGATTGCTTTTGGCGCGCATCAATGTCGAGACGTCGGTAGCGAACGCCACCGCGCCGAGGATCGCCGGCACGCCGAGCGCCAGCATCAACGAGAAATTGCCGCTCCGCGAGCGCCAAAATTGCCTGAGAAGCATTTCCTACCCCCGGAATTGCCCAATTTTCCGCCGCCATGCGGCCCGCGGGGGAGTTCATGCGCCTTTCATGATAAACGGGTGGTTACAACCCGGCACAACCTTATGGGGTGGTTAAAGTCGGATTACCGGAAAATCGATAAATTCGACAATTTTGAAATGTTGGCGTTTTTCCCTAAAGCGCTCTGCGCCGAACGCTGAAACAGGCTCAAGCGACGCGCTTCAGGTCTTTGTTTAATGCATGTGTGTTTTCCCAAAACTGAGGTCACTTTTGGGCGACATGCATTGGCTGCGACATGTTGGAGCCCGGCCCGGCGGTCTCCTAGCCTTGCCTTCGGCTGAAATTGCTGTATAGACCCGCGCAATCTGCCGGTCCTTGCTGGGGGCTGAACGGAGGGCCGTGGTTTTCAAAAGCCACGACACGAAGCGACAAGCGCTTCCAGCCTCCCGTGTCTCCGCTCTCGACCGTCTCGTGATGCTCCTTTCTTCTCCGCTCGTTCGCGACCGGGTCAGACAAGTTGCAGAGGCTTAGCCGCGAGGGCCGGTAAGAGAAACGAAGAAAGGCACTTAAACATTATGGCTCTTTACGAACATGTGTTTCTTGCCCGGCAGGACCTGTCGCAGCAGCAGGTTGACGCGCTTGTCGAACAGTACAAGGGCGTCATCGCAGCAAATGGCGGATCGATCGGCCGGATCGAGAACTGGGGACTGAAGTCCCTCACCTACCGGGTCAAGAAGAACCGGAAGGCTTACTACACGCTGATGGACATCACTTGCCCGCCGGCCGCGCTCAACGAAATGGAGCGTCAGATGGGGCTGTCGGAAGACGTCCTTCGCTTCCTCACCATCAAGGTCGAGGCGCATGAGGAAGGCGCTTCGGCGATGATGCAGAAGCGCGAAGAGCGTTCCGAGCGCGGCAGCTTCGGCGACCGCGATCGTGGCCCGCGTTCGTTCGGCGATCGCGACCGTGGCGACCGTGGCCCGCGTTCTTTCGGCGACCGTGAAGGCGGCGACCGTGGCCCGCGCCGTCCGCGCGAAGGCTTTGAAGGGGGTGCAGAATAATGGTCGACATCAACCAGATCCCGACCCGGCGCCCGTTCCATCGCCGCCGCAAGACCTGCCCGTTCTCCGGCGCCAACGCTCCGAAGATCGACTACAAGGACGTGCGTCTGCTGCAGCGCTACATTTCCGAGCGCGGCAAGATCGTGCCGTCGCGCATCACCGCCGTCAGCCAGAAGAAGCAGCGTGAACTCGCCAAGGCGATCAAGCGCGCCCGCTTCCTCGGCCTGCTGCCCTACGTGGTTCGCTAACCTCTTCAGCGGGCGGCTTGCCGCCCGCGCATTCACCGGCACGGCGGGCGTGTCGGCTTGAACATTAAATCCCGAGTTGAGGCCACAAACCTCTAACTGCCACGCAGGCAGGACAGCGACACCGGCGCCACGCCCCTTTTGCTTCCTGACCTGTTCCAAAGAATCCGACGCCATCCCGGATGGCGCCAAACGAAGGAACGAAACCATGGAAGTCATTCTCCTCGAGCGCATTTCGCGCCTCGGCCAGATGGGCGACACCGTCAAGGTCAAGGACGGGTTCGCCCGCAATTTCCTTTTGCCGCAGGGCAAGGCGCTGCGCGCCAACGAAGGCAACAAGAAGAAGTTCGAGGGCCAGCGCGCCCAGCTCGAAGCCCGCAACCTCGAGCGTAAGTCGGAGGCCACCCAGGTCGCCGAGAAGCTCGACGGCAAGAGCTTCATCGTGGTCCGTTCGGCCGGCGAGACCGGCCAGCTCTACGGCTCGGTGTCGACGCGCGACATCGCCGACCTTTTGACCGCCGAGGGCTTCTCCGTCAGCCGCACCCAGATCGAGCTCAACCAGCCGATCAAGACCATTGGCCTGACCAATGTGGCGATCGCGCTGCATCCGGAAGTCGAGGTCACCGTGACGCTCAACATCGCCCGCTCGACGGAAGAGGCCGAGCGTCAGGCCAAGGGCGAGGAACTGACCACCGCCGAGGCCATCTACGGCGACGACATCAACGACAACGCCCGTCCGGAAAATTTCTTCGACCCGAACGCCGAGTTCGAAGGCGGCGAAGACAACGCCTGATTTCAGGCCTGCTGCCGGGGCAGAGCTCCGGTTTGCAAGCCTCCAGATTTTTCTGGACCAACGCCCGGGTCTCCGACCCGGGCTTTTTTGTGCCAAATGGAACTTTTCTAAACCCTATATCTTGGTGCACATTGCAGCGTGGCGCGTCGATAGGACGCGGGCGATGCGCTGCGGTACTTTTGATTTGGCATTCCAGTCCGACTGCCGGATGGTCCGACTGAGGGGACATTTGGTCATGAATATCCTGCTGAACCACGTTCTCGAGCGCCTCGTGCATGTGGGCAATCTCACGGTAACCGGCCCGAAAGGCTCGACGCACAAATTCGGCGACGGCAGCGGCGAGCCGGTGCACATCCACATCAAGACGCCGCATGCCGAGCGCGCCATCACCTTCGACCCGATGCTGGCGGTGCCGGAAGCCTATATGGACGGCGAGTTGGACGTGCTCGAAGGCGGTGTTCTCGGTCTGATGCGCATCGCCTTCCAGAACATGGGCTCGAGCGGCATCGACGTGGCCTGGTCCAAGGCCATCGAGGGCTTGCGCCATGCCTTCCGCCGGCTGCAGCAGATCAACACGGCGGCGCGCTCGCGCCGCAACGTGCAGCGCCACTACGATCTGTCGGGCGAGCTCTACAAGCTCTTCCTCGATGAGGACATGCAGTATTCCTGCGCCTATTTCGAACAGCCGGACATGACGCTGGACGAGGCGCAGCTCGCCAAGAAGCGCCATATCGCCGCCAAGCTGAGGCTGAAGTCCGGCCAGACCGTGCTCGACATCGGTTCCGGCTGGGGCGGACTTGGCATCTATCTCGCCAATGCCTTCGACGTCGACGTGCAGGGCGTGACCTTGTCGACCGAGCAGCACGGTGTCGCCACCGACCGCGCGCACGCGCAAGGCTTGCAGGACCGTGTGCATTTCGAGTTGAAAGACTACCGCGCGCTCAACGAGCGGTTCGACCGCATCGTCTCGGTCGGCATGTTCGAGCATGTCGGCCTCAACCACTACCGCACCTTCTTCGACAAGGCGGCGACGCTTCTGAAGCCCGACGGCGTGATGCTGCTCCATACCATCGGCCGTTCCGGCGTGCCGTGGGCGACCAGCGCCTTCATCCGCAAATACATCTTCCCCGGCGGCTACGTCCCGGCGATGTCGGAAGTGCTGCCGGCGATCGAGAAGTCGGGCCTCGTGGTCACCGACGTCGAAATCCTGCGGCTGCACTATGCCGATACGCTCAAGCATTGGGGCGAGCGCTTCGCCGCCAACCGCGACAAGGCCAGGGCGATCTATGACGAGCGCTTCTGCCGCATGTGGGAGTTTTACCTCGCCGCCTCCGAAGCCGCCTTCCGCTGGCAGGACCTGGTCATCTTCCAGTTCCAGATCGCCAAGGTGAACGACACGCTGCCGGTGACGCGCGACTACATGGCCAAATGCGAGAAGGCGCTGGAACTGCGCGACCATGGCCGTGAGGAGCCGGCGGCAGCACCCGCAGCCGCCCCCAAATCGACCCGCCGCCGCAAATCGGTGGAGTGAGCTCTACGCATTGCCGCTTGCCATTGCGGCCCGACGACACGAAAAAGGTCTCGTTCGCGAGACCTTTTTCATGACCTACCTCATCTACATCGCAGCCGCGCTTGCCGAGATCGCCGGCTGCTTTTCGTTCTGGGCCTGGTGGCGGCTGGAGAAGTCGCCGCTCTGGCTTGTTCCGGGCCTGGTCTCGCTGGCGCTGTTCGGCTTCCTGCTGTCGCTGGTCGAAACGGACGCCGCCGGCCGTGCCTACGCCGCCTATGGTGGCATCTACATCGCCGCCTCGCTCGGCTGGATGTGGCTGGTCGAAGGCGTGCGCCCCGACCGCTGGGACATGGCGGGGGCGGCGCTCTGCATCGCGGGTGCTTCCGTCATCCTCCTGGCACCGCGCGGAGCGTAGGCCATGGAACTCCCCGCCCCGCTCCGCCAAGGCGTCGACGGCCTGCTCGAAAACGTGCCGCTGCCGGCGTTGAAGCAGGCGGCAAAGACGCTTTCGGAACGCTACCGCGCGGAGCTGCGCGACGGCCGCCTGCATATGGGCGAGGACATGGCGGTCAAGGCCTATCTGGCGACAAGGCTGCCCGCCACCTATGCCGCCGTGCGCGCCAGCCTGAATGCGTTGGTGGCAACGCGGCCTGATTTCCAGCCGAAGACGCTGCTCGATATCGGCGCCGGGCCTGGCACGATGCTTTGGGCCACCACCGACGCCTGGCCGGAGCTGGAACAGGCTGTGCTGGTCGAGGCAAGTGCCGCCGTGCGCAAGGTCGGGCAATCGCTTGCTGCCGGCATGATCGCCGTCCGCACCGACTGGATTGCCGGCGACGCCACCATCGACCTCGATGGCCTCCAGCCTACCGACCTCGTCAGCATTGCCTATGTGCTGGACGAGGTCGCGCCGGCCTCGCTGCCAAAACTCATCGATCGGCTCTGGCGGCTGACCGCCGACACGTTGCTCATCGTCGAACCCGGCACGCCGGCTGGCTGGCGGCGCGTGCTGACCGCCCGCCAGCAGCTGATCGAGGCGGGTGCGCATCTCCTGGCGCCCTGTCCGCACCGGGCGCCCTGCCCGCTGACGCCGCCCGACTGGTGCCATTTCGCACGCCGCGTCGCCCGCTCGCGCCTGCATCGCCTCGTCAAGGACGCGGATGTGCCGTGGGAAGACGAGAAGTCCATCTATCTCGCCGCCTCGCGGCAGCCTGCGCCGGCGCGCCCGGCGCGGGTGATCGCGCCGCCGAAGGCAGGATCGGGAAAGGTCGTGCTCAAACTTTGCCAGCCGGACGGCAGCGCCGGCGAGCAGTTGTTCAGCAAGCGCGATGGCGAGGGTTTCAAGGCTGCGCGGCGGGTCGATTGGGGCGATGCGTTGGGATAGGTCCCGGCGGACGCCGGTGGCGTCGGCCTCGAGAAAGGCCGCAGCGGCGGTGCCTTGGCAGATCGCCGACTTTGGAGATTAGCCGGAAGCACCCGAACTTCGTCATCCACGGGCGGAGCGGGAGCGAAGCGGACGCGCAGACCCGAGGATCCATGCCGGGACATCAGCCGAAGAAGTAAGGCGGCGCAGAATGGAGTTCGTTCTGAACCGCTGCAACGCTCGTAAGTAATGGCATGGATCCTCGGGTCTGCGCGCGTCGCTTCTCTCCTTGCTCCGCCCGTGGATGACGACTTGACGGGTGTTTCGGCTAATCTTGAACGCTCGTGCCACCTGCCCCGAATGCACATAATGGATCCGCTGCAAGCGCGTCCCCCAGCGACCGGCTATCCAAATTGTTCTTGCTTTGTTCGATAACGCCGAATAAGAATCACCGCTTGCCGAGTCAACCGGAATCGGGCCACCGGAATTCTGTCCTGTGGATGGTTTGCCGTCCCTGTGAACAACGTGAAATCAAGGTCGGTTGGCTGCGCGGTGATGCAGAAAGGTCAGCACCCAATCGTCTCGTTCTGATATCGAGAAAGCGGGATCGAAATCGGGGACATCATGGCAGAGGCGGCACGGAAATTCGGCGCGGCGGAAACGCCGCTTTATCGCGAGGCACCGAACAACATCGAGGCCGAGCAGGCGCTGCTTGGCGCCATCCTCGTCAACAACGACGCTTTCTACCGTGTCTCCGATTTTCTGAAGCCGGCGCATTTCCATGAACCGCTGCACCGCCGGATCTTCGAGGTCGCGGCCGAGCTCATCCGCATGGGCAAGATCGCGACGCCGATCACGCTGAAGACCTTCCTGCCGGCCGACGAGAAGGTCGGCGAGATGACGGTGGCGCAATATGTCGTGCGGCTTGCCGTCGAGGCGGTCACCGTCGTCAACGCCACCGACTATGGCCGCGCGATCTACGACCTTGCCACGCGCCGGGCGCTGATCACCGTCGGCGAGGATATGGTCAACATCGCCTATGATGCGCCGGTCGACATGTCGCCTTCCGACCAGATCGAGGATGCCGAGCGCCGGCTGTTCGAGCTGGCCGAGACGGGCCGCTACGACGGCGGCTTCGAAAGCTTCAACGATGCGGTCAAGACCGCCGTCGACATGGCCAATGCCGCCTTCATGCGCGACGGCCATCTGTCGGGCATCGCCACCGGCCTGCGCGATCTCGACCGCCGCATGGGCGGGCTGCAGCCATCCGACCTGATTGTGCTTGCCGGCCGCCCCGGCATGGGCAAGACCTCGTTGGCCACCAACATCGCCTTCAACATCGCCGAAGCCTATGTCCCGGCACAGCAGGCCGACGGCTCCTTCAAGGCGGCCAATGGCGGCGTCGTCGGCTTCTTCTCGCTGGAAATGTCGTCGGAGCAGCTCGCCACCCGTATCATCTCCGAGCAGACCGAGATCTCATCGTCGAAAATCCGCCGCGGCGAGATCACCGAGATGGATTTCGAAAAGCTCGTCGCCTGCTCGCAGACCATGCAAAAAATCCCGCTGTTCATCGACCAGACCGGCGGCATCTCGATCGCGCAGCTTTCGGCCCGCGCGCGGCGCTTGAAGCGGCAGCGCGGCCTCGACCTCATCGTCATCGACTATATCCAGCTGATGCAGGGCTCGAGCGCGCGCGCCTCGCAGAACCGCGTGCAGGAAATCACCGAGATCACCACCGGCCTGAAGGCCTTGGCCAAGGAGCTCGGCGTGCCGATCATCGCGCTGTCGCAGCTGTCGCGTCAGGTCGAAAGCCGCGACGACAAGCGCCCGCAGCTTTCGGACCTGCGTGAATCCGGCTCCATCGAGCAGGACGCCGACGTGGTGCTGTTCGTCTATCGCGAGGAATACTACCTCAAGAACCGCGAGCCGAAGCTCGGCACCGAGGAATACGTCAAATGGGAAAACGAGATGAACGAGATGCGCGGCAAGGCCGAGTGCATCGTGGCCAAGCAGCGCCATGGGCCGACCGGCTCGGTCAGCCTCGCCTTCCACGGTGAATTCACGCGGTTCTCCGATCTGGCGGAAGAGCATCATATCGCGGAGAGGTTCGAGTAGGTTTGGAGCAGCCGATTGGATTTCAGTGACATCTATCAGCGAATGAAATTCGAGGCGTACCAAATCTCTGAAGAAGAACGCACGCAACTGACTGAATATTTGAAATCATCCGGCTCAACTTCTCACTTAGATTCGAACACCGCCTTACTGGTATTCTGCTATTCGAGTGATCCGACACCCCAGAACGTCGAATTGGTGAGGAAATTCCTTGGCAATCAAGCTAAAGACTACATTCGCAGCGCAGCAGTGACTGGCCTATATCGGATTTGGCGCCTGAGCACTCCATCCGATATCGATGATCTGTTGAGGCTTTTGGCGCTGTGGTCGGTGGAATCTCGATACGACAGCTCTCTGGCCGCTATTGGGTGCGCATTCAATCTGATGCATCTGCTTCAAGATCGCCGCCTCTCCGTAGCGCTGCTGCAGTTGTTGGAAACGCTGCACGAAGACGTCCGACAAGTGAATGATGTGGCGGTTGGCTTATTCCGCTACGCGTGCTGGTCAGCCTACGACAATTGGGCTCAAAGAAACGAAGAGCGTCGCATCCATTTCGATACGATCGAGGAGGCCTTGCCGATTTACTGGGATCGCCAGAAATATCTCTTGGAACCGATAAACTGATGGCCAAATCGCGCGTTCAGTTCATCTGCCAGAGTTGCGGCTCGGTGCATCAGCGCTGGGCCGGCAAATGCGACGCCTGCGGCGAGTGGAACACGCTGGTCGAGGAAGGCACGTCCGGCGGCATCGGCTCGGGACCGGCCAACACGCGCAACGCCCGCAAGGGTCGCGCGGTGGTGCTGACCAGCCTTGCCGGCGACATCGAGGACGCGCCGCGCATCGTTTCGGGCATTGGCGAGCTTGATCGCGCCACCGGCGGCGGCTTCGTGCGCGGCTCGGCGCTGCTGGTCGGCGGCGATCCCGGCATCGGCAAGTCGACGCTGCTCACGCAAGCGGCCGCGGCACTTGCTTCGAAAGGCCATCGCATCGTCTATGTCTCGGGCGAAGAGGCCGTCGCGCAAATCAGGCTGAGGGCACAGCGGCTCGGCGTTGCCGGCGCACCGGTGGAGCTCGCCGCCGAAACCAATGTCGAGGATATCCTCGCCACCATAGCCGACGGCAAGCGGCCCGATCTCGTCATCCTCGATTCCATCCAGACGCTGTGGACCGACCTTGCCGATTCGGCGCCGGGAACCGTCACCCAGGTGCGCGCGTCCGCCCAGGCGATGATCCGCTATGCGAAATCCACAGGTGCGGCGATCGTGCTGGTTGGCCATGTCACCAAGGAAGGCCAGATCGCTGGACCGCGCGTCGTCGAACACATGGTCGACGGCGTGCTCTACTTCGAGGGCGAAGGCAATCACCACTTCCGCATCCTGCGCACGGTGAAGAACCGTTTCGGCCCGACCGACGAGATCGGCGTGTTCGAAATGTCGGACAAGGGCCTGCGCGAAGTCTCCAACCCGTCCGAACTATTCCTTGGCGAACGCCACGCGAAATCGCCGGGCGCCGCGGTTTTCGCCGGCATGGAAGGCACCAGGCCGGTGCTGGTCGAGATCCAGGCGCTGGTCGCGCAATCCTCCCTCGGCACGCCGCGCCGCGCCGTTGTCGGCTGGGACGGCGCGCGGTTGTCGATGGTGCTGGCGGTGCTGGAAGCGCATTGCGGCGTGCGCTTCGGCCAGCACGATGTCTACCTCAACGTCGCCGGTGGCTACCGGATCAGCGAGCCGGCCGCCGACCTCGCGGTCGCCGCTGCACTGGTTTCGTCGCTCACCGGTCTTGCCCTTCCCGCCGATTGCGTCTATTTCGGCGAAATCAGCCTATCGGGCGCGGTGAGGCCGGTTGCGCATGCGCAGCAGCGCCTCAAAGAAGCCGAAAAGCTGGGTTTTGGAAGCGCCGTGCTGCCGCTCGGCAGCGAGGAAGTTGCCGGGGGGATCGGGGCCGGTGCGTTCCAGCCCACCGAGCTTGCCGACCTTGTGGCGCGCATAGCCGGCTCACGGCGCAGCCGCGCCGACGAGACGGACTGATACGGCTCGACGGGCCGTGAAAACGAGATCGGAGTGGGGCCAAAAACATGCCGATTACGCTGCTTGACGGAATCCTGGTCGGCTTCACCCTGGTCTCGGCAATGCTTGCCATGGTGCGCGGCTTTTCGCGCGAAGTGCTGTCGGTCGTATCCTGGGCGGCGGCGGCCGCGGCGGCGTTCTTCTTCTACAAGCCGGTGCTGCCCTACATCAAACCCTATGTCGACAACGACAAGATCGCGATGGCCGCGTCGGCCGGCGCCGTCTTCCTCATTGCGCTGATCGTCGTGTCCGTCATCACCATGAAGCTCGCCGACTGGATCATCGATTCGCGCATCGGCGCGCTCGATCGCACGCTGGGCTTCCTCTACGGCGCGGCGCGCGGCATCCTGGTCGTCGCGGTGGCCCTGCTGTTCTTCAACTGGCTGGCCGGCGCCAAGGCACCCGCCTGGATCGCCAACGCCAAATCGCGGCCGCTGCTCGAGACGATCGGCGCCAAGCTCGAAAGCGTGCTGCCCGAAAACACCGAAGAGCTGGTCAACAAATACACCCACAAAGGCACGCCGCAGGCAGGCGCGCCGGCAACGGGCGACCAGCCCGCGGCAGAGCCGCCGGCAGCCGGCGACGACAACGCCCCTGCGCCCGACGACAGCGAGGGCGATGCTCCGGCCGACAACGAGCCGGCGCCTGCCACGCCAGCACCTGCTCCTGCCCCCGCGCCTGCTCCAGCGCCGGCAAACTGATTTCGCCGGCGCGCGCCGGCGACCGAGCCAATTTGTGAATGCAAGAAAGCGTGCGTTGCGTTCGGCGAGCGATCACATTATATGGCGGCTTTAGCGGAGCTTGAGCACCAGATGGCAGACTCAACGGCAGATAGAGGCCAAGTCCTTTCCGCCGAGGCCGACGACCATTTCCATGACGAATGCGGCGTGTTCGGCATCTTCGGCCGCCAGGACGCGGCGGCGATCGTCACACTCGGCCTGCACGCGCTGCAGCATCGCGGCCAGGAAGCGGCCGGCATCGTCTCTTACGACGGCACGCAGTTCCACGTCGAACGCCATGTCGGCCTGATCGGCGACACATTCACCAAGCAGCGCGTCATCGACAGCCTGCAAGGCAATCGCGCCATCGGTCACACACGCTACGCCACGACCGGCGGCGCCGGCATGCGCAACATCCAGCCTTTCTTCGCCGAGCTTGCCGATGGCGGCTTCGCGGTCGCCCATAACGGCAACCTCACCAACGCCATGACGGTGCAGCGGGCCCTGCAGAAGCAGGGCGCGATCTTCTCGTCCACCTCCGACACCGAGACGTTGCTGCATCTGGTTGCGACCAGCAAGGAACGCGACCTCAATTCCCGCTTCATCGATGCGGTGCGCCAGGTCGAGGGCGCCTTCTCGCTGGTGGCGATGACGGCCAAGAAGATGATCGGCTGCCGTGACCCGCTCGGCATCCGGCCGCTGGTGCTTGGCGATCTCGACGGCGCCTGGATCCTGGCTTCCGAGACCTGCGCGCTCGACATCATCGGCGCCCGCTTCGTGCGCGACCTGAAGGCCGGCGAGATGGTGGTGATCACCGCCAAGGGCATCGAGAGCCTGTTTCCGTTCGAGCCGCAGAAGACCCGCTTCTGTATCTTCGAATATGTCTATTTCGCGCGGCCGGATTCCTCGGTCGAGGGCCGCAATGTCTATGAAGTGCGCAAGCGCATCGGCGCCGAGCTGGCGCAGGAAAACCCGGTCGAGGCCGACATCGTCGTGCCGGTGCCGGATTCCGGTACGCCGGCGGCGATCGGCTTTTCCCAGGCCGCGGGCATTCCCTTCGAGCTCGGCATCATCCGCAACCACTATGTCGGCCGCACCTTCATCCAGCCCGGCGATTCGATCCGCCACATGGGCGTGAAGCTGAAGCACAACGCCAACCGCCGCATGATCGAGGGCAAGCGCGTGGTGCTGGTCGACGATTCCATCGTGCGCGGCACCACCAGCCAGAAGATCGTGCAGATGGTGCGCGACGCCGGCGCCAGGGAAGTGCATATGCGCATCGCCTCGCCGCCGACCAGCGCGTCGTGCTTCTACGGCGTCGACACGCCGGAGAAATCGAAGCTGCTCGCATCGCGCATGTCGGTCGAGGAAATGGCCGAGTTCATCCGCGTCGATTCGCTCGGCTTCCTGTCGATCGACGGACTCTACCGCGCCGTCGGCGAGGCAGGCCGCGACAATGAGCAGCCGCAATTCTGCGACGCCTGCTTCACAGGACAATACCCCACCCGCCTGCTCGACTTCGAAGGCCACGACAATGTGCGCACGCTGTCGCTGCTGGCGAACAACGGGGTGTAGGTCGCCGGACTGACATTTGCCTGCGCCAAGTCACCCTCGCGCTACGGAAATCCTCGCATGACCCTCGACCTTTCCGGCCGCGTGGCGGTCGTTACCGGCGCCTCGCGCGGCATCGGCTATTTCATCGCCAGGGAACTGGCGGCGGCCGGCGCGCATGTGATTGTGGTTGCACGCACCGTCGGCGGGCTGGAAGAGCTTGACGACCAGATCAAGGCCGATGGCCGCGGTCAGGCGACGCTGGTGCCGCTCGATCTTGCCGACATGCCCGGCATCGACCGGCTGGGCGGCGCCATCCATGAGCGCTGGGGCAAGCTCGACATATTGGTCGCTAATGCTGGCGTGCTCGGCGTCATCTCGCCGATCGGCCATGTCGAGGCAAAGACCTTCGACAAGGTGATGACCATCAACGTCACCTCGACCTGGCGGCTGATCCGCTCGGTCGATCCGCTGCTCAGGCTTTCCGACGCCGGCCGCGCCATCATCCTTTCCTCCAACGCCGCGCATTCGGCGCGCGCCTTCTGGGCGCCTTATGCGGCTTCCAAGGCCGCTGTCGAAACAATGATGCGTTCCTGGGCGCATGAGACTGAGAGCCTGCCGCTCAGGGTCAATGCCGCCGATCCCGGCGCCACCCGCACCGCCATGCGCGCGCAGGCGATGCCCGGCGAGGATCCGGAAACGCTGCCGCACCCTTCAGAGATCGCCCGGCGCATCGTGCCGCTGGCCAGCCCCGCGCTGAAGGAAACCGGGCTGATCTTCCAGGCCAAGCACAACCGGTTCGTTGCGTACCGGCAGCCGGAGTAGCATCCCCCGCGTTCACGGGTCTGTGAACGGCGCGGCGGAAGCGTTCCTCGCGGCCAGCTTTCGCCACGGATGGGGAATTGCTAGGATCGACCCGACTTCGACATCCAGCAAAGTGAGGAATTCCCATGGCTGCTACTCCCAGCGTGGCGTTGGTCTGGTATCTGGTGATCGCCGGCCCGCAAGGCGGCATGGTGGTGCTGCCCAGCACCTTCGACACCCGCGAACAGTGCACCAACGCCGTCACCGAATACCAGAAGCAGCCGACGCCGCAGGGCTGGGCCGTGCAATGCGTGCCGAGCGCCTCGCCGTTCACCGATGAGGGGGACGCGGAGACGCCGTCGGCACAGTAGCGGGCTGCCCCTCACCCGGCCTCCGCTTCGCTCGGCCGACCTCTCCCCGGCGGGGAGAGGAGTTCGTGAGCGCCGGCGCCAGTCTCTTCTCCCCGCCGGGGAGAAGGTGGCCGCGTAGCGGCCGGATGAGGGTGCGTCGCGGCGCTTCAGCGCTGCGCGCTCACCGTCAACACCGGTTTGTTGTTGATCGTCTGGAACACCACGCAATAGCGTTCGGTGAGCTTGATCAGCGAATCGATGCGCTCCTGCGGCTCGTCGGTGTCGAGGTCGAATTTCAGCCTTATCTCGCGAAAGCCGACCGGCGCATCCCTGGCGACACCCAGCGTGCCGCGAAAATCGAGGTCGCCCTCGGCCTCGACGGTGGCGTTGCCGAGCTTGAACTCCAGCGCCGTGGCCACCGCATTCAGCGTCACGCCGGCGCAAGCGACCAGCGCTTCCAGCAGCATGTCGCCGGAGCACAGTTCGAGGCCCGAACCGCCGGTTGCTGGATGCAGGCCGGCCACGCTAAGCGCCCTGCCCGTCTCCACCTTGCAGGCGATCGACTGGTCGTCGAGCGTGCCGCGGGCTTTCAGCGTGATCAGCGCCTTGGCAGCGTCCTCGCGATAGGCATCCTTCAGCGGCGCCTGCATGGTTTTCAGCGCGGTCGCGTCCATTTGGAGTTCCTTTCGATCGATCTTTGATGCCTTGATAGCACCGTTACACCGGCGGGACAGCACCCCTCTCTGTCCTGCCGGACATCTCCCCCACGAGGGGGGAGATTAGCAGTTTCGCCGGCGGCGCCCTTCTGCGTCGAAGATTGGCGAAAGCCGGCGCGACATCTGATCTCCCCCCTCGTGAGGGAGATGGCCGGCAGGGCAGAGAGGGGCGCGAAGGATCGCAACGTTTGCGATTGTTGCTTTGACTTCACCCGCCCAGGCCATACCTTTGCGGTGTCATTCCCCCCGGAGCCGTCATGCGATCCAAACTCTTCCCCCTCGTCCTTCTCACGCTCGCCGCCTTCGCCCAGCCGGCGTGGACCGCCGAAACACCGCAGCGCCCGGCGCCAGAGGGTGGCGTGCTGTCGCTGCTGCCGGCGCCGCAGGTCACCACCCATTCGATCACGCTTGCCGGCCGCAAGCTCGACTACCAGGCCAAGGCGGGCACGCTGTCGCTCTTGTCGGCCAAGGGCGACGTCAGCGCCGAGATGTTTTATGTCGCCTATACGCAGCAGCCGGCGACCGCGGCAAAGGACCGGCCGATCACCTTCGTCTTCAATGGCGGACCGGGCGCCGCCTCGGCCTACCTGCATCTCGGCGCCATCGGGCCGCGTATCGTCCAGACTTCGGCCGACGGCGAATTCCTGCCGCCACCGCAAAAGCTGATCGATAACCCCGACAGCTGGCTCGACATGAGCGATCTGGTCTTCGTCGATCCGGTCGGCACCGGCTACAGCCGCGAGGCGCCGGGGCATGAGGGCAAGGAGTTTTGGGGCGTCGACGCGGACGCCAGCTCGGTCGGCGCCTTCATCCGCCTTTATCTGGCGCAGAACGGGCGTACGGGGTCGCCGCTGTTCCTCGCCGGCGAAAGCTATGGCGGGTTCCGCGCCGCGCTGCTTTCGCGCACGCTGCAGGAGGATGTTGGCCTCAGCCCGAGCGGCATCGTGCTGATCTCGCCGGCGCTGGAGTTCATGCTGGTGCGGCCGGACCAGTTCGACCAGTTGCACTGGGCGCTCGAACTGCCTTCGCTGGCGGCGGCAAAACTCCGCAATGACGGTGTCAGCGGCGATGCGCTGCGCGAAAAACTCGCCGATATCGAGCATTACGCGCTCGGCGACTATCTGAGCGCGCTGAACAGCGGCCTGGAGCAAGGCGGCAAGCTGGCGAGCGGGCGCGTGGCCGAGATCACCGGCCTGCCGCTCGATCTCGTGCAGCGCAATTTCGCCCGCGTGCCGACCGGCCTCTTCGCGAAGGAATTCCAGCGCGCCAAGGGCAAGGTGCTCAGCCCCTACGATGCCACCGTCGGCGGCGCCGACATAGAGCCCGAGAGCGCCCGCGATACCGGCCCCGATCCGGTGCTCGACCGCAGCGTGCCGGCGCTGACCTCTGCCTTCGTCGCCTATGCGCGCGACGAGCTGAACTACCATACCGATGTCAGCTACCGGCTGCTCAGCGGCGATGTCGGCCACAATTGGGACTACGGCACGCAAGGGCAAGGCTATGCCGGCGTGATGAACGATCTGCAGCGGGCGCGCGCGCTCAACCCGTCGCTCGGCGTCGTCATCGTCAATGGCTACACCGACCTCGTCACGCCCTATCTCGGCTCGCGCTACCTGGTGAACCAGATCCCGACGCTCGCCGGCGCCAAGCCGATCCGGCTCGACGTCCTTGAAGGCGGCCACATGATGTATCTGAGGCCGGACGGACGGCGCGCGCTGAAGGATGCAGCCTCGGAGCTCTACCAGGCGACGCAATAGGTCTGATCGGCTCACACACAGCCCTGCGCCAACGCAAGCGCCACGCTGGAGCAGCGCCGGGCAAGCATTCACCCGTATAGCAGGGGCAGCGGCTCCAGCAGGGGCGGAGCCGCCTTTACGCAAAGCAAGCCGCATGGTCGATATCGTCGTCCTCGATAGCCGCGAAAGGGTGCTGGCCGGCATCCTGTTCACGGCTGTCGCCTATTTCCTGTTTTCGGCGCAGGACGCTTCGATCAAGCTGCTCGTCGTCGGCATGAGCGTGTGGCAGATCATGTTCTTCCGCTCGGTCACCGTGCTCGTCGCCTGCGGCGCGATCGGCGGCAAGCGGCTGTTTGCCGATACGGTCAACTCGTCGATCGTCAAGCCGATGCTGGTGCGCAGCGCCTTCACGCTCGCCGCCTGGCTCTGCTACTACAACGCCGCGCGCTCGCTGCAGCTCGCCGAGCTCACCACCATCTATTACGCGGCACCCATCATCGTCACCGTGCTGTCGGTGCTGATCCTGGGCGAGAAAGTGCCGCTGTTGCGCTGGATCGCCGTGTTCATCGGCTTCGTCGGCGTCTTCATCGCCTGCGACCCGACGCGCCTCGGCCTGTCGCTGCCGGTGCTCTTGGTGCTGGCCGCCGCGGTCTTATGGGGCATCGCCGTGGTGCTGCTGCGCAAGACCGCGATGCAGGAGCGCACGATGATCCAGCTGGTGCTCAACAATTTCTATTTCCTGCTGTTTTCGGCGATACCCGCGCTCTTGTGGTGGCGCATGCCCGATGGCGTCCAGCTCCTGCTCCTGATCAGCGTCGGCGCGCTCGGCGGTGTCGCGCAATACATGTTGTTCGAAGGCATGCGGCGGGCGCCGGTATCGATCGTGGCGCCGTTCGAATACACCTCGCTGATCTGGGCCTTCGCGCTGGGCTACGTCATCTGGGGCGACGTGCCGCGCCGAGAAGTGTTCATGGGCGCGGCCCTGATCGTCGGCGCCGGCCTGCTCATCGTCGGCAACGAACGTTTCCGCAAACGGACATGAGGCTGCCGCTCATGACAGAAGGTTGTCAGCAGCAACGCGGTAGTCTTTCGCCATGACCGATACGCTGGACATGCCGGAGAAGCGCGCGCCAAGTGCTGCCGCGGATGTGGCGGCGGAACGGACGCTCGGCATCATCCTGGTGTCGGCCTCGGCCATCGCCTTCGCGCTCACCGGCGTGCTGACCAAGTCGATCCATGCCGACCCGCTGACCATCACCTGCTGGCGCGGTTTCGTCGGCTCGATCCTGATCAGCCTCTATGTGCTGTGGCGCCGGCGCCGCTCGGGCGGGCGCGAAAGCCTCAAGCTCGGCTGGCGCGGCTGGCTGCTGGCGATCGAGGGGGCGGCGGCCAGCATCGCCTTCATCTCGGCCTTCAAACACACCTATGTCGCCAATGTCGCGGTGATCTACGCGACCTCGCCTTTCATCGCGGCCGTGCTTGCCTTCCTCCTGGTGCGGGAGAAATTCCGGCTGCAGACAATGCTGGCTGCGGCCGTGTCGCTCTGCGGCGTCGCCATCATGGTCGGCGCCGGCTTCGGCAGCGGCCATCTGCTCGGCGATGGACTGGCGCTGTTGATGACCGCCGGCAGCGCGCTCTACATGATCATGGTGCGCGCTTTTCGCGACTCGCCCGTCGTCTGGGCCGGTGCGGTGTCGGCCTTCCTGCTCTTCGTGCTCGGCTGGTTCGTCACCGATCCGCTGGCGGTCTCGGCCCACGACGCGGTGCTGCTCGGCGCCTTCGGCTGTTCCTTTGCGCTTGCCTCGATCCTGTGGACGGAAGGCTCGCGGCTCATTCCCGCCGCCGAGGCCGGTCTGCTCGGCTCGGCCGAAGTGCCGTTCGCCATCCTGTTTGCCCTGGTTTTCCTCGGCGAAGTTCCGCCCGTGGCCAGCGTCATCGGCGGCGCGATCGTGCTTTGCGCGGTGTTTGCCCATGCCGGACGCGACTGGTGGAAGGCAAAATCGGCGCGCTCGTAAAAATATTTTTCCAGTCACGGAACCATCATCCGGCTCAGGCATTATCAATGCGACGGGTCACCCCCCAAGTCCCCCCAAACCCCTCGACCCGTCCGACTAAAAGCCGACCCAAAAGGTCGGCTTTTTCTTTTTTAGGATGGCACCAGGCCGCTGGCGAGCAGGTCGGCGAGGTCGCGTGCCGGAGCTTCCGCCTCCCGTGCGATGCGAATAGCGAAGTTGGCCATCGGCAGCGGCGGCAGCTCAAGCTCGTATGGCGCCTCCACGATGCCGGAATGGGCAAAGCGCCTTGTGCGCGGCGTCAGCGCGATGCCGGCATTGACCGCGGTGCGCAGGCCGGCAAGGCTGGCGCTGCCGGCGGCGATGCGATAGCGGCGGCCGGCAGCGTCGAGCGCCATGAGCGCGGCCTCGCGGAAGCCGCAATAAGGATCGAGCAGCGCCAGCGGCAGCACCTCCTGCCGCGTTGCCAGCCCTTTTTCCGAACAGAGCCACAGCATCGGTTCGCTGATCAGCGCCACTTCATCGGGCGACGGCGCATGGCGCATGAGAATAGCGATGTCGAGCTGGCCCGCTTGCAGCGCCGAGCCGAGCTCTTGAGAGCGGCCGACGCGCAGCTCGATGCGCACACGCGGGTGGCTGACGGCAAAGGCTCGGAGCAGGTCCGGCAGGCCGTGGTCGGCGAAATCCTGCGTCGTGCCGATGGCGATGCGGCCGCCGGCGCGCGCGCCTTTCAACGCCAGCCAGGCCTCGGTGTGGACGGCGAGGATGCGTCGGGCATGACCGACAAGGTCCTCCCCGGCCGGCGTCAGGCCGCGCCCCCTGCCCTGCGGCGTCAGCAGCGGCTCGCCGACGATCTCCTCCAGCCGCTGCATCTGCGCGGTCACCGCCGAAGCCGTGCGTCCAACGGCGGACGCCGCGTTGGCGAGTGAACCGCCGTCGACGAAGGCGAGGAAGGTTTTCAGCAGGTCGGGATCGAGGGTTTGCATAATTCGATTTTATCGAAGTGTTTGTCAAAAACAATTCGATTTTTTTGATGTATGCAAGAGCCCATATCTCTCCCATCGAAGGCGCGACGCGCCAAACCAAAGGAGAGAAAAATGCCGATCATCAATGTCAGCGTCACCGGCAAGCCGGACGCCAAGCTGTCCGCCAATATCGCCAGGGAAGCCACCGAAATCACCGCCAAGGAGCTGCGCAAGGATCCGACGATCACCGCCGTCGCCGTCACCTATATCGACCCGGAACACTGGTTCGCCGGCAGCAAGTCGCTGGCCGAGCATGGCACCAATACATTCTGGCTGGACATCAAGGTCGTCGACGGCACCAACACCAAGCTCGAGCTCGAAGCCTATCTCAAGGCGATCTTCGAGGCCTTCGGCCGGCTGCTTGGCGGCGTGCATGAGGAAAGCTACGCCTTCGTGCACGAAGTCCCGGCCGCGGCTTACGGCTATGGCGGCAAGACGCAGGAGTTCCGCTTCATCAGCGGGCGGCTGAAGGCGGCTTAGGCGGTCTTCGCCCCTCCGCCCGCTCGGACTGTGCGCTATCTCGCAAAGGAGGATGCAGCCTTGTATCCAGGGCGAAATCCTCCTGAAGATGCAGCTTGTAAAGGCCGCTGGCCTGGCCTGGATCGAACACCAGGTTCCAGCTATGCAGGGATACAGCGCTTGGAATCAGAAACAAGGAATGCTCTGCCAACAGACCGTCGCCAAATTGCTGCTGGCCGGCGCCGGGAATGCCCGGCCGCAGCCAGTTCGCGTTTGGAATATCGTCGATTTTCACCACATGAAGCTTCGACGGATCGGTAATCTCGAATGCGGTCAGCACGTGGCGGACCGTATCAAGCGTCCGAAACCCCTTGTGGACGGCCACCTCAAGAATGGCGGTCGAGGGGTCAATGGAGGCGTACACGGCCCTCACACCTTTGCTATTCCACCTTCCTCCGAGCTTGAAGGCACCCTCGCCGCTGTCCCAGGTCGCCTGAAAGCGCTGATGGTCAAGCCTCCAGCCGAGGACATCTCCTTTTCCAAGAGAACCCGGCAATGGCGTCACGCGTAGACACCGTAGTCGAGGCGCTCGAGAAATTCCTGTACAAGGATAGTCCCCGCCGCGGTGGCCAGCAGATCGATCGGCCTCCGGTCGTCTAGACCCATGGCCGGCTCAATCATCCATTTTTCGGCCGCTTCCTGAGTTCCAAGAACGGATGTGGCCTTGGTGAGAACCCTGGCGAAATTCCAGGTTCTGGAGCCCTGCTCCCGATTGAGGGTCCTGGAGTGATCCGATTTGTGCCGCTGAAATGTGCGCTCGCTCATGCCGAATGCCGCCTCGAAGGCATCTGCATCAATGACTGTCAGTTGTCCGACAAGACTTTCCAGGGCCTGGCTCGGAATTCCATGCAGTATCATTTCGTGTGCCTCGAGCGGACTGGATAAGGAGAATCCGAGAACCTTCTGCCCGCCGAACAGATCGACCAGTCGTTCGAACTCCGGCTCCATGCGCGGTGCTTCGGCAAATCCCGTTGGAAAACTGGTCATGCTATTTCTCCGTCACGTGTCGCTTTATTTACGACATGTGTCTATGCTTTTCAAGCCGGTGCTTTTCAAATGAAGGGCGATTGCCTGGCCCATCGCTACCCAGCAAGGAATCGAGGCATCGCGTTAGCCACGCCCGCATTGACCTTGTCCTCCATTCCGCTACCCTCTGCGCTCGAAGCGGCCGCTCAAGAGCCGCGTCGAGGAGACTGGGAGAGAGCGGCATGATCCTGACCCTGGCGCTGCTGGCGGGCCTTGTCTTTGCCTGGCTGCTGATCGGCGCGATCGAGACCTTCCGGCTTGACCTGCGCTTTACCCAGGCCCTGCTCTACGTGCCGTTCAAGCTCGCCTACCGCATTGACGACGGCCGCATCCGCATCGCCCGCGGCGCAAAAACGCCGGTCATCTATGTCATCTCGCATCAGTCGCGGCTGGAGCCGGCGCTGATGCTGTCGCTGCTGCCCGACGACACGCTGCATATACTCGACGAGGCTTCGGCCCGCTCGCCCTGGCTGGAGCCGTGGCGCGAGCTTGGCCGCACCATCGCCTTCAACGCCGAACATGTCTTCGTCAGCCGCCGGCTGGTGCGGGTGCTGAAGGGCAAGGGCCGGCTCGCCGTCTATCTGCCCGACGACGTCGAGCCCGACATGAAGTCGTTCCGGCTGTTTCGCGCCGTCACCCGCATTGCCATGCAGGCCGATGCCCGCATCGTACCGATCTTCGTCGCCGGCGCGCGCGATCTGCCGGTGTCGCTGACGCCGAAGGAGAAAGCACCCCGTCACTGGTTCCAGCGCCTGTCGATCAGCGTGCTGGAGCCGATGACGATCGCCGAACTGGTGGCGCGCAACCCCGACATGGCTTCCAACACCAATGCGCTGTTCGACCGCTATGCCGAGGCGCGGCTCTATGGCACCAATCTCGACCGCGGCCTGTTCCTGGCGATGCGCGACGCCGCCGACCGCATCGGCCCGTCGCGGCCGATCATCGAGGACGTGATCTCGGGCTCGCTCAGCTACCGCAAGATGTTCATCGGCGCGCGCGTGCTCGGCCGCCGCTTCGAGGCGGTGACGGCGCCCGGCGAAGCGGTCGGCGTGCTTTTGCCCAACGCCAATGGCGTGGTGCTGACCTTCGTCGGCCTGATCTCGGCGGGGCGCGTGGCGGCGATGATCAACTACACCGCCGGGCCGGCCAGCGTGACCGCCGCCGTCCGCACCGCCGTCATCCGGACGGTGGTTTCCTCCCGCGCCTTCATCGAGAAGGCAGCCATCGACGACATCGTCGCCGCCGTCGAGGCGGGCGGCGCCAAAATGCTGTGGCTGGAGGATATCCGCGCCAGCGTGACCACCCTGGACAAGGTTGCGGCCGCGCTTTTGTGGCGCTTGCCGCTGCAGCGGCAGCTGGCCGCGAAGCCGGCCGTCATCCTGTTCACGTCCGGCTCGGAAGGCACGCCGAAGGCGGTGGTGCTGTCCAACCGCAATCTGCTCGCCAATGTCATGCAGGCGGAGGCGCGAGTCTCGGTCTCGCCGGCCGACATCCTGCTCAACGTGCTGCCGGTGTTCCATTCCTTCGGCCTGACCGGCGGCACCATCCTGCCGCTGGTGCTGGGGATAAAGCTGTTCCTCTACCCCTCGCCGCTGCACTACAAGATCATTCCGGAGATCGCCCGCAAGGTGAAGCCGACGGTGATGTTCGGCACCGACACTTTCCTCGCCAATTATGCCCGCACCGCCAAGGACGGCGATTTCTCCAGCCTGCGCTTCGTGGTGGCCGGCGCCGAGGCCGTGAAGCCGGAAACGCGGCGCACCTATCGCGACCGCTTCCAGGCTTCGATCGTCGAAGGTTTCGGGCTGACCGAGGCCGCCCCCGTGGTGGCGGTCAACACCGCCATCCATGGCCGCGACGGCACGGTCGGACGGCCGCTGCCGGCGATCCGCATGAAGCTCGAGCCGGTCGAGGGCATCAGTGAAGGCGGCCGGCTGTGGCTCGACGGCCCCAACATGATGATGGGCTATATGACCGCCGACCGTCCCGGCGAATTGCAGCCGCTGGAAGGCTGGCACGACACCGGCGACATCGTCTCCGTCGACCGCGACGGCTTCATCACCATCCGCGGCCGGGCCAAACGCTTCGCCAAGATCGCCGGCGAGATGGTGTCGCTCGGCGCGGTCGAGATGCTGGTGCAGTCGCTGTGGCCGGAAGAACGCCACGCGGCGGTGGCCGTGCCCGACAAAAGGCGCGGCGAGCGCATCGTGCTGGTTACCACCGCCGACGACGCCAGCGCCGAGCAGTTGCGCCAGTTCGGCAAGAAAGCCGGCGCTGCGGAGCTGATGGTGCCGAACGACATCATCAAGGTGGATGAAATCCCGGTGCTGGGCTCCGGCAAGACGGACTACGTCTTGGCGCGCAAGCTGGCGATCGACCGGCTGGGGCTGGGGGTGGCGGCGTAGGCGCGTCACTCTTCTGCTGGTTCTGAATACGTTGCCTGGCGCCACCTTGGCCGCGCCTTCATGCCGCACGCCATCGAGTGGACAATCTCAGGTGAGTGACCATTTACTTACCTTAGAAAACGCAACGCGAGGAGGAGACCATGGCAAAAATCCTTGTCACCGGGGGCACCGGGCACCTCGGGCGCGATCTGGTGCCGACCCTGATCAAATCGGGACATGGCGTCAGACTACTGGCCAGAAAAGCACAACCAGACATGGCCGTTGAGTGGGCAATTGGCGATCTGGCGACCGGAGACGGCCTGGAGGACGCACTGCTTGGCATCCACACCGTCGTGCATGCCGCGACTCTATCGCCTATCGCCAAGCGAGGCATGCGGCTCGTCGATTTCTTCTCCAGCCCGTCTGATGTCGACGTCGACGGCACGCGGCAACTGCTTGCCGCTTCGCAACGAGCTGGCATTGCCCATTTCATCTTTGTGTCGATCGTCGGCCTGGAAGGCAGCACCCTACCCTACAGTCGAGTGAAGCTGGCGGGCGAGCGCTTGGTGCGCGAGTCGTCGCTTTCCTGGTCTGTCATCCGCGCAACGCCGTTCTACTACCTTCTGGCAAAGATGCTTGGCGGGTTGACATGGCTGCCGGTTTGGCCGCTGCCGACGTCTGCGTCGAACCCGGTCGATACGCGCGACGTCGCCACCTACATCGCGCAGGCCGTCGATGACGGGAAACGCGGCATGCGGCCCGAGATCGGAGGCCCTGACATGATGCCGTTCTCGACCTTCGGCAGGCGATATCGAGATGCGTTGGGCCTCCGCCGTCTGGTAGTACCGTTACCGGTCAGCCGGAGGATAAGCCTTGCCATGGGTCTGGTCGAGACGGCCGAGCACCTTGGCAAAAGACACTGGACGGACTGGCTTTCAGAGCACGAACGTCGAACGTGACCATATCGATATCGGCGGACTTCGCTGACGCGATGTTATCCTCGGTCGCGAGTCCCAACGAGACAGAGCAACACAAAGGAAAGACAATGAAGCCGCCCTCAAACGGACGCGAACGGATCCTTCGTGAGGCCATTCGGCTGTTTGCCGATCGCGGATACGACCGCACGAGCATTCCCGAGATACAGGCCGCGGCAGGGCTATCGCGGGGTTCGGGCGCTCTCTACAAGCACTATCCGTCGAAAGAGGCGCTGCTCACCGAGGCGATCGACCAGTTTGTCGGCATCGCGCGCGAGGGGCGGACGGAGCTTGATGAGACATCATTGCCGATAGATCAAAAAGCGCGGCAACTCGTCGAGGGCATGCTGGCACGGCTCGGCGCCAACCGCGACGTGCTCAGGATTCTGTGGCGCGATCTGGAGCATTTTCCGGATCTCAAGGCCACCGCACGGGACGAGATCATGCAAAGGACATATCTCGCCGTCGCGGAGTGGCTGCAAGAGCATCAAGAGAGCGGCCAGCTACGCCCGCATGACAGCGAAGCCGTGTCTGCCGTCATCGTCGGCAGCGCCGCCATGTTTCGCGTCTTTGAAGCGATCTGGGGCGAGCGCGCGATCGACATCAGCGACGAACGCTTCGCGCTGGCGTGGAGCGATCTGCTTCTGCGCGGACTGCAACGTTAACCGATATCCGAAGGCGGCACCTTCTCGCCTTCGCGCATGGCCCGCTTCGAATAAGCGCGCACGGAGAACGGCAGGAACAGCAGATACCCCGCGACGGAAGCCGTCAGCGTGTACCAGGGATAGGTCATCAGGAGCAGGATGTAGAGCACGACGCCAAGGATGATCGGCAGCACCCTGTCGCCCGGCACCTTGACGCTCTTGCCGGAATAGACCGGCAGCCGGCTGACCAAAAGGAAGGCGACCAGCACGGTGAAGCCGGTGGCGATGAAGGCGACCGGACGGCTTGGCTCGATGCCCAGTCGCAGGAAGGACAAATAGAGCGGCAGCATGACCAGCACAGCGCCCGCCGGCGCCGGCACGCCGACGAAATACTCGGTCTGCCATGCCGGCTGGTCGTGGTCTTCGGTGAGCACGTTGAAGCGGGCAAGCCGCATGCCGCAGGCGATGGTGAACAGAAGGGCGGCAATCCAGCCCGGCGATCCGGCGCGGTCGAGCAAGTAGGCATAGAGCACCAGCGCCGGCGCGACGCCGAAATTGACGATGTCGGCCAGCGAATCCATCTGCGCGCCGAATTTCGAGGTCGCCTTCAGCATGCGCGCCAGCCGCCCGTCGATGCCGTCGAGAAAAGCGGCGAGCAGCACCATGACCACCGCCGTCTCGAAGCGGTTCTCGAAGGCGAAGCGAATGCCGGACAGGCCGGCGCAGATGGCAAGCACCGTCACCAGATTGGGCAGCACCATGCGCATCGGGATCTCGCGGATGCGCGGACCGCCGCTGGCATGGGCCTCGAACTTCTTGAAGGGCGCGCCCACCGTTCAGGAAATCCTGACCAGTGGCGTGACCGCCGTGCCGCCGAATTCGGCCAGCACCGTCTCGCCGCCCACCGCCGTCTGGCCGACCGCGACGCGCGGCACGGCGTTCTTCGGCAGGAAGACGTCGACGCGCGAGCCGAAACGGATCAGGCCGAAACGCTCGCCGATGGCGATGGTGCCGCCCTGCTCGGCCCAGCAGACGATGCGGCGCGCCACCAGGCCGGCGATCTGGACAGCGGCGATCGTGCCGTTGGGGCTGTCGATGACCAGGCCGTTGCGCTCGTTCTCCGAGCTTGCCTTGTCGAGCTCGGCATTGAGGAATTTACCCGGTTTGTGCTCGATGCGCGTGATGCGGCCGCGCACCGGGGCGCGGTTGATGTGGCAGGAAAACACATTCATGAATACCGAGATGCGGGTCATCTCGCCCGAACCGAGGCCAAGCTCGCTCGGCGGTACGGCCGGGCCGACCGCCGAAATCAGGCCGTCGGCGGGGCTCACCACCAGCCGGTCGTCAACCGGCGTGACGCGCTCGGGGTCGCGGTAGAAATAGACGCACCAGGCGGTCAGGATCAGGCCGATCCAGAACAGGACCGAGGAGAAATAACCGAGAAACAGCGTCGCCGCGCCGAAGGCGGCGATGAAGGGATATCCCTCGCGATGGATCGGAACGAAGGTATTCTTGACCGAGTCGAGAAGGCTCATAGGGCTTGGAGCGGGTCCCTGTTTCAGGTTGCGCCTCAATAGCGGAAAGCCCCCCTGCCCGCAATGTAACAATGGCGCGGCTGCAGACCGCACCCTTGCTTGTCCCTAGCGTTGCCGCCAGAATTGCGGCCACCGCCGGTTCATGGAGTGGGGAAAGGCCGGCGGCCGATGATCTCAAAAGCGAGCAAGGCGAGCCTGGCGGCCGCGCCGTTGGCGATAGCGGGCTCCGTTCTGGCAGCGCTGCTGCTTTCAAACGGCGACGCCAAGGCGCAGGCCAAGCCGTCCTTCGACTGCGCCAAAGCGGCAAGCATGGCGGAAAAGGCCATCTGCGCCGATCCGGCTCTCGCGCAGGCGGATGCCGATGAGGCGAAGACCTACGCCGCCGCGCTGAAGCTGCTGGACGCCCTTGCCGGCAAGGCATTGCGCGAAGACCAGAGCGATTTCATCCGCTACCGCGACCAGATCGCCGCCTTCAACGAAGACACGCCGAAGGACAAGCGGACATTCGATCTTGGCGAATTCATACGCGATCGTGCCACCTTCCTCTCCGATATCCGCAAGCCGTCGGCTGCCGGCCTCATCGGCACCTGGAGCAGCATGCGCGGTACGGTCGAGATCAAAGCCGCAAGCGCCTTCAAGCTTGAAATCTCGGAGGAAGTCGCCGATCCCGTTTCAGGCAACGGGTCGTGCGAAATCGGCGGCACGGTCAAGATTCGCAAAGACCTGCAGCTTGTCGACACCGATGATAACAACAAGCCGACCGGGTTCAGCTTCACATTTCGCCATTCAGGCGACGCGCTGGTCGTGGAGCAGAACGGTGAGGGCAAGGACGGCCTAACGGAACCGCCGACATGCGGCGCCAACGGCCATGCCGACGGAACGTTTTTTCTGACGGAGAAATAACGCGGCCCATCGAGACAGTCAGACCAGATTAGTCGGCACCATCGGCTTCGGCGCGCGCAAAATGTTCTTCGATCTCAAGCCTATGGGCGTCCGCCAGCGGATCTTCGGCACCCGATCTCGAGAGCATGCTCCAGTTGGGAGCGGACAACAAAATCAACGGTCTACCACCAGCGGCAACTGTCCAACTGACGACCGATCCTCCCTCTCTCGGGACCAGCATCGATGGCAAGGCAACTGCTCCTGCCGTGTCTATTCCGCCCCTACGCAAAAGGAGGTCGAGGGCTGCTGGTGCCCGGTAGACTTCCGCCAATTTGATGACTGTTGTTATTGAATCAGCGCTGACATGCGACAGTTTCAGGCCAACACGAGGAGCATCTTCGCCAAATAGCTCATCGACGCTGTCGGTCGGACCGAGGTCGAGTTGCCTCTCCGTGCCATCAGCAGCGAGATACTGGTACGCAGCCGCATGTGTTGACGTGACTACGCACAAAAGCGCTCTGGCGGCATTGGTAACGACGGGAAAAACCATCTGCTTCTCGCCGTCTATGTCCAACATCGTTCCTTCGCCGACCCCGAGCTTAACCTCGGGGTGCGGCAACCCTGCACAAGCGAGACCGATGCCCACTTGAAGTCGGCTGGTCATCACTGCTTTCAGATGGAACACTGAGCGATGGCGCAACCGAGGTTCGCGCATGGGGTTAGCCATCACAACATCGAGAATGGCCTCTTGGCATTCGGCATCGTCGACAATCTCCAGTTCAGGCCACGAGGCGATCCACCCCACTGCGCGTGCAAGCAGTGGGACACTATCTTCCTCCTTGTGGAAAATATCGTCGAGACCATCGAGAAAATCAGCGCGTCCACCCTCAAATCCAGTCTGTTCCTCGGCTTCCCTGGGATGTTCCCTGACCCAAGCAACCATTTTCTCTAAAGCAGCCAAATGATTTGTTGCCCGCATTCCAGCCAGGGCCAAACACGCATCGGAGGTAATTTTGTCGAGGTGACCACGGTAGTTGCGGATAAATTGGCTATGGCCCCCATTATTTACTTCCAGGCCGTAGAGGTAAGTGTGAAAAAACTGCCTCGCCGACGCCGGTATTTCGTGATCTTTGTAGAGACCCTGATCAAACATTGCGTTCACGAAATCCATGACCGCCGTCACGAGATCAGCGGCATAGTTTTCCTTGGCAGCGCGCTCGACTGCCGAAAACGGGACAATAACTGAAGACACGTGCGGGCTGGCCACCGGCTGCTGAGAACGATCTGCCGAAACCGTTGCCGACTGCTGAAGCTTTTTCTTCCGCGAAAAAATTCTGAACATTCCAGCGGCCTTCTTAGCTACAGCAGAGCAGTACCGAGAGATCAGATTCCGTTGGCAGAATATCACCTGGAAGAGCGGATAAAAGGGAGCTTGAAATTCATTTTCACCATGTCTAGCTCGCTAATATTCTAAAGAACACCGACTTTGAGGCTGCTTGAGGAACTCAGTGTTGCGGCGGCTGAGTCGATTTGTTGCGCGATGCATGTCGGCAACGCGCGCCCTCGCCCGTCCTTGCTGAGGCAGCGTCATTCATGGACCGCCCGGGCCATGATGACGCGCGCAATGAGGAGCACCCACACATGCAGAAATCAGCCCTTCAAGCACGTCTCTTGACGGAGGGCCTCGCCTTCGGTGAATCGCCGCGCTGGCATGACGGACGTCTATGGATCTGCAACTGGGGTACCGGCGAGATCATCGCCGTCGATGCCGCCGGCAACCGCCAGATTATGCTCACCGTACCGGCTGTGCTGCCCTACTCCATCGACTGGTTGCCGGACGGCCGCCTGCTGGTTGTCTCAGGCCGCGAAGGTTTGCTGTTGCGGCAGGAAACGGACGGAACGCTCGTCACCCATGCCGATTTGCGCGACCTGTCGAAAAGTCCGTGGAACGAGATCGTCGTCGACGGGCGCGGCAACATCTATGTCAATGGCGGCGGGCCGGAACCGGCGCCGGGCGAGCATTTCGGACCGGGCACCATTGTGCTGATCACGCCTGACGGCACGGTTCGGCAGGTCGCCGAGGATATCGCCTTCGCCAACGGCATGGCGGTGACGCCGGATAACCGGACGCTGATCGTCGCCGAATCCCACGCCAGGCGGCTGACGGCCTTTGACATCGGCGAAGACGGGAGCCTTTCCAAGCGGCGCGTCTGGGCCGATCTCGTCAGCGATCATCCCGACGGCATCTGCGTCGATGCCGAAGGTTGTGTCTGGTATGCCGACGTGCCTAACCGATGCTGCGTGAGGGTGCGTGAGGACGGCGCGAAAGTCGATCGGGTCGAAGTCGATCGCGGCTGTTTCGCCTGCATGCTGGGCGGCGCCGATGGCAGGACCCTGTTCATCCTTGCCGCGCAATGGCGCGGCTTCGAGCACATGGTAAGCGACGCCCGCACCGGCCAGGTGCTGAGCGTCGCAGTGGCCTCGCCGGGAACCGGATGGCCTTCTTACAGCTCCGGCACGCGCTGATAGTTGGCGATGTCGGCCTTCACGCCGAGGCGCTGGAGCGTCTCCTGCGGGCTGAAGGCGATGCGCTCATGTGCGGCCTTGACGATCGGCACCACTTTGTCGACCGCCGCCTGGCTTTCCCATTCGACCATGGTGACGAGGTTGAACTCGCCCGGGCCGGAGAATTGCTCGAGCAGGTAGTCGCGCACGAAGCCGTCCTGCTGGCGCAGCAGCGCATGCGTCTGGAATACCTTGCTCAGAATCTCATCGCGCGCCTCGGCCGGCACGACGAACTTGTCGACCCGGAAGACGCTGCCATTGTGGTGATTGTCGGTGTTCATTTCATTCATCTCCGATTTTTTGCTTGCCTGGCAGGCGGCTCGGAGATGGTTTGCAAGCTCAAGGTAAGTTGAGGTCAAGGGGGATTTTTGGCGGGGCGGCTCATCCCCTTCTCTCCTTGTGGGAGAAGGTGTCGCCGAAGGCGACGGATGAGGGGTGTTCCAGCGGAGTGAGGCGTTGGTATTCCCTGGAACACCCCTCATCCGTCTCGGCGCTGCGCGCCGATCCACCTTCTCCCACAAGGGGAGAAGGAAGAGGCATCAGCTCTAGCTCACCTCCGCCGTCCTGCGCCGCACGACAACACCCAGCTCGTCGCTCTCGCGCGCGATGCGCAGGCGCTCCTCGGCTTCGGTGGCTTCGCGCTGGCGGTCCCACATCGAGGCGTAGAGGCCGTGTTTGGCGAGGAGTGCTGCGTGGGTGCCGCGCTCGGCGATCTGGCCGTCTTTGAGCACGATGATCTCGTCGGCCGAGATCACCGTCGACAGGCGGTGGGCGATGACGATGGTGGTGCGGCCCTTGCTGACGAGGTCGAGCGCCGCCTGGATTTCCTGCTCGGTGTGGCTGTCGAGCGCCGAGGTCGCCTCGTCCAGCATCAGGATCGGCGGCGCCTTGAGGATGGTGCGGGCGATCGCCACGCGCTGCTTCTCGCCGCCCGACAGTTTCAGGCCGCGCTCGCCGACCATCGAGCGGTAGCCTTCGGGCAGCTTCTCGATGAAAGGCCCGATCTGGGCGAGCTCGGCGGCCTTGCGCACCTCGTCCTCGCTGGCGCCGACACGGCCGTAGCGGATGTTGTAGGCGATCGTGTCGTTGAACAGCACGGTGTCCTGCGGCACCATGCCGAGCGCGGCGCGCAGGCTCGCCTGCGTGACGTCGCGCACATCCTGTCCGTCGATCAGCACCTGGCCGGACTGCACGTCGTAGAAGCGGAACAGAAGCCTGGAGATGGTCGACTTGCCGGCACCCGACGGGCCGACGATCGCCACCGTCTTGCCGGCCGGCACCTCGAAGGAAACGCCTTTCAGGATCTTGCGGTTTGCGTCGTAGGAAAAATGCACGTCGCGGAATTCGACCTTGCCGGCGCTGACGACCAGCGGTTTTGCGCCCGGCTTGTCGACGATTTCCTGCGGCACATCGAGCAGGTCGAACATGTGCTCGATATCGGTCAGCCCCTGGCGGATTTCGCGGTAGATGAAGCCGATGAAGTTGAGCGGCACCGAAAGCTGCACCAGCATGGCGTTGATGAAGACGAAATCGCCGACGGTCTGCGTGCCGGCCTGCACTTCCAGAGCCGACATGCACATGACGACAACCGTACCGATGCCGAAGATGACGCCCTGGCCGAAGTTCAGCCAGCCGAGCGAGGTCCAGGTCTTGGTCGCGGCGGCCTCGTAGCGCGCCATCGAGCGGTCGAAGCGCTCGGCCTCCATGGCTTCATTGGTGAAGTATTTGACCGTCTCGAAATTCAAGAGCGAGTCGATCGCCTTGGTGTTGGCATCGGTGTCGCTGTCGTTCATGTCGCGGCGGATCGAGATGCGCCAGTCGCTCGCCTTGACCGTGAACCAGACATAGAACCAGACGGTGATCGCCACCACGGCCACGTATCTCCAGCCATAGGTGAAGGCGAATATGCCGGCCGTCAGCGCGAATTCGAGGATGGTCGGCGCCGTGTTCAGCATGATGAAGCGCACGATCGTCTCGATGCCCTTGGTGCCGCGCTCGATGATACGCGACAGGCCGCCGGTGCGGCGCTCGAGATGGAAGCGCAGCGACAGCTGGTGCATGTGGACGAAGGTGCGGAAGGCGAGCTGGCGCACCGCATATTGGCCGACGCGGGCAAACAGCGCGTCGCGCAGCTGGTTGAAGCCGAGCTGGATCAGGCGCAGCACATTATAGGCGATGACCAGCATCACCGGCGCCAGCAGGAAAGCCGGCAGCGGCGGCGGCGTCTTGGCGGCGTGGGCCAGCGCGTCCGTCGCCCATTTGAAGAAATAGGGACCGGCGACCAGCGTCACCTTGGCGACGACGAGGAGCAAAGTCGCCCAGGTGACGCGGGCTCTGAGATCGGCGCGGTCAGCCGGCCACATATACGGCCAGAGATTGCGCAGTGTGGTCAGCGTGTCGGCTTCGGCGGATACGGTCTTTTCGGCCACAAGTCTTGCCTTTTGGGTGAGAGTGTCAGCGGCGCCAGAGCATGATGCCGAAAAGTGCGGAGCGGTTTTCGAGTGACATCATGCTCTATCCCGGAGTCGGGCAGCAGGTAGCGACGAGTTGGGTGAGCGAGGCCGAGACGCCGGCAAGTGCTGCATGGTCGACCGCATAGCGCGAGCGCTGGCGGTCGGCCTCGAAGCGCACGAGCCCGGCCTCGACCAGCACTTTCAGATGCTGCGAGACGGTCGATTGCGCGAGATCGAGGTGATCGACCACTTCACGGCAGGAACAGCAGCGGCTGGCCGACAGGCGCTTCAGGATCTCGATGCGCGCCGGATGCGAGAGCGCCGCCAGACGCAGCGCCATGGCGTGACTGTCGCTGCCGCAGCGCTCTTCGGGGGATTCGGTCATCGTCCATCGCCGATAGACGATGGAGCGGGATAGGGCAAGCTAGGCGGATGGGTAGATTTGTTCGAAGGAGACGCGCAGCCCTCTCGTTCGTCATTCCAGGGCGAAGCGACGCAAAGCGTCGCGTAGACCCTAGAATCCATGCCGGGATAGGTCTGCACCGTGGCATCGCCTTTATGTCACGGCATGGATTCTAGGGTCTGCGCGCGTCGCTTCGCTCCTTGCTCCGCCCTAGAATGACGAAGTGCCGCTACTCCGTCTTCGTCGGCGCCGTCGCCTGCTCGCCCATCGACTTCATGTCGGCGTCCTCGCCTTCCTTGGACTTGGACGGCACTTTGAACACCTGGCCCGGCCAGATGCGGTCGGGATCGCTTATTTGGTCCTGGTTGGCGAGATAGATGGTCGAATAGCGCACGCCATGGCCGTAGACGCGACGCGAGATGCGCCAGAGCGTGTCGTTGCGGCGGATGATGACGGCGCCGTCGGCATGTTCGAGCTTCGGCGCCATCGTTTCGGGCACGTCGGCCGACGGCGTCGCTTCCGCTGTCTTGGCCGGAGCCTCGGCGGTGGCTGCGGGCTTGGCGGCCTCAGCCGTCGCGGCGGCCGGCGCGGTGGTTTCGGCGGGTTTGATGTCCGTGGCTGCAGGCGCCTCCGCGGTGGCGGCCGGCGCCGGCGCCGTGGCCGGAGCCTCGGCGGGGTTGGCCTGCGCGGCCGGTTGCGTGGCCTCGGCGGTCTTGATCTCGGCCGACTTGGCCTCGCTCGGCTTCGTCGCGCCTGGGGCTACGGCGGCGACGGACTCGCCGGGCTCGCGCTCGAACGGCACGGCGGCACGGGCAATGACCTTGACGCCGTCATCGCCCAGGCCGTCGACATGGATGGTGTAACTGCCGACTGGGATGTCGCGCGTTGCCTCGATCAGGAAGTGGCCATCGGGCGAGGTCTGCGCGTCGCCGAGCAGGATGGCATCGGCATAGGCGCGCACCTTGCGGCCGGGATCAGCAGTGCCGGCGACGAAGATCTTGCTGCCGTCGATCTCGACCGCCTCGACAGCGATCTTGGGCTCGGCCGCGGTCGCGGCAGGCGCTGCCGGAGCGGCGGCCTGGCTGGTTGCAGCCGGCGCCGTTGCCGCGGGCGCTGCAGCCGTGCCGGCTGCGGCCGGCGCGGTCGTTGCCGGAGCCTGTGCCGCCGGCGTCGCCGACTGGTCGGTTGCGGCCGGGGCCGCCTGGTCGGTGGCGGCCGGGGCCGCCTGGTCGGTGGCGGCGGGAGCCGTTGGCTTGGTCTCGGCTTGCGGAACGGTGATCAGCTGCGAGGCCTTGCCCGGCTCCTCGACCATAGCCAGCACCTGGCCGGTCGAGCTCTTCGGCACCGAGACGACCGCTGTCTGCGCCGAGGCAACGGCGGTGCCGGCCACCGTCTGGCGCAAGGTGATCGTGTAATCGCCGGGCTTCAGCGGATCGTCGAGCACGATGGCGAAGGCGCCGTCGGGGCCGGACTGGGTCGAGCCGAGCGCGGTTCCACCATTCAGGATTTCGACCTTGGCGTTGGGCGCGGCATTGCCGGCGACGACGATCGAACCATTGCTTTCGACGCGCACGACATCGAAGCTCGGCAGCGCGGGGCCTGCGGGGGCCGGCGCCTGGGCAGCGGGCGCCGCGGATGAAGACGCCGCGGGAGCGGTCGATGCCGGCGCCATTGCATTGTTCGCCGGCGCCATCGTGTTGGCGGGCGCCATTGTGTTTGCGGGCGCCGGCAGGCGCGCCTCGGTCGTGGTGCTGCTGGACTGGGCCGGTTTGGCGTCGGTCTGCGGCAGCGCGGCGATCTGCGCCGGCTTATTGTCTTTGTGAATGTAGGGATCGAGCGCGCCCGACCCGTAGGCGACCGCCGCGACGACGGCGACACCGCCCGCCGCGAACAAAAACGCCTTAGAAGGATTGATAGCCATATATTTTATGCCCCCTTAGCCACCTAACGCCCGGTTTTGCGCGTTTTGCCGCCTTCGAGAAGGGGGTGAAACGCTCTAACTCTTTGTTTTGGCGCAATTCCCAACGGAAAACCGCAACGCACTTTTCCTGGAATTGCTCTAACGTGTTTTTTTCACGCTCACAAGAAAAAGCCCTTGCCCGGACTTGACCCGGCCAATCGGCCCCATCACCAATGATCCTCATGAACACGATTCGATCCGTCTGCGTCTATTGCGGTTCGTCTCCGGGCCGCGATGAAGCCTATATCAAGGCCGGCCATCTGCTTGGACGCTCGCTTGCCAAATCCGGACTGCGACTCGTCTATGGCGGCGGCACCAAGGGCATCATGGGCGCCGTTGCCGAGGGCGCGCTCAGGGCCGGCGGCAAGGTCACCGGCATCATCCCGCGCTTCCTGATCAACAAGGAAGCGACCGAAACCGCGCTCGACAAGCTCGACGAATTGCTGATCACCGACAACATGCACGAGCGCAAGCATAGCATGTTCGAGAAATCCGACGCCTTTGTGGCGCTGCCGGGCGGCATCGGCACGGTCGAGGAGATCGTCGAGATCATGACCTGGGCGCAGCTTGGCCATCACCGCAAGCCGATTGTCTTCGCCAACGTCAAGGGTTTTTGGGACCCCATGCTGGCGCTGATCGACCACATGTCGGCCGAGGGCTTCATCCACACCGCGCAGCGGGTGAAGCCGCTGGTGGTCGACGACCCCGAGGCCATCGTCGCCGCCATCATGGTGGCTGGATCGTCGGTCGACGCGCCGACGGAAGGGGTTAGGGCGGTGATAGATAAGATGTAGGGCAGTAGTGAGCAGTCAATAGTCAGTAGTGAGCAATTAGCTGACGACCTGCGCACTACTGACTACTGACTACTGACTACCCACTACTCACTACTCACTACTCACTACTCACTACTCACTACTCACTACTCACTACTGCCTTCCTCAAATCCCCCACCACCACCCTCCGATCCTGCCGCCGCCATGCCAGATGGATCGAGACGCTGCGTTTGAACCAGGGCAGGTCGCGAAAGACCAGGCCGGGCGGCGCGGCGTTTCGCAGGCTTTCCTGCACCGTCGCAAGGCCGAGGCCGGCGCTGACCAGGCCGAGCGAAGTCAACGGGTCAGCCGTTTCGTAGACGATGTCAGGCACGAAGCCGGATTCGACGCAGGCGGTCAGGAACTGCGCGCGGTTGGTGTCGCCGGGCTGGCGCACGACGGTGATCCAGACGCGGCCATCGAGATCGCCGGGCTGGATGTCGGCGACGTCGACCAAAGGATCGTTCTGCGGGATCGCAAGCACCAGCGGCTCGCGTCGCACCAGCGCGCTGTCGATATCGGGGGCGCCTTCCGGCGCCGGGGAATAGACGAAACCGAGATCGAGCACGCGGCTGCGCAGATCCTCGAACTGCACCGCCGTGCGCAGGCTGCGCAACTGCAAATGAAATTCCGGCCGCGCGCGGCGGAAATCCTTGAGCATCGCCGCGACCAGCCCGGCATGCACCGCGCCCTCGACATAGCCGATAACAAGGCTGCCGGTGACGCCGGTGGCGAGGTTGCGGCCGAGCTCCTCCAACCGCCTGGCATTGGCAAGCAACGCGCGGGCTTCGGCAAGAAAGGCCCTGCCCTCGGCATTGAGATGGACGCGCTGCCTGGCGCGTTCAAACAAAGCGACGCCGAGCTGCTCCTCCAGCTGCATGATCTGCCGACTCAAAGGCGATTGCGAGATGTGCAACTGCTCGGCGGCGCGGCCGACATTGCCTGCTTCGGCGACGGCGACGAAATATCTTATCTGACGCAGGTCGAGCATTTTTCGCTCCCAGTATTATCAGTCTGCAAACGTCTGAACTATAGCCTAATCAGTCTTGGACAGTCTGACCAGCCGGCGCGATACCTCCTGGCATCAACCAGCCACACAGGAGACCGCCATGCAGTTCTTTGCCTTGCTTACCCGCAACACCCAGAAGTTCAGCGACGCCGACTTCGCGCCGCTGCTGCCGCCGGAGTCCGAACAACGCAAGACGCTCTACGCGCAGGGCGCGGTGCGCCAGATCTGGAACCGGGGCGACATTCCCGGCAGCGGCATGATGTTCGAGGCGGCCGACGAGAAGGAAGTGCGCGGCCATCTTGCCACCCTGCCGCTGATCGAGGCCGGGATGATGGACATCGCTTCGGTCGTCCCGCTCAGCCCGTATCCCGGCTTCGGACCGAAGCGCTGAAGCCTGCTGAACGGGGCTGTCGCGGAAAGTGTTGCGACAGCCTCAGGGCCAGGCTTGCCCGCAACGGAACCGTCGCTATTGTCGCCGGCAATCCGAAACAGGGGCGGAATCATCCATGAGACTTGGCTTTGTCGGCACGGGCGCGCTGAGCGCGGCGATCGTCACCGGGCTGAAATCGCTGCCGGGCGACACGACGCCGGTGGCGATTTCGCCGCGCAACGAGGCGATCGCCGCCGAGCTTGCCGCGCGCTATCCGGATGTGCGCGTCGCCGCCGACAACCAGGCTGTGCTCGACCACAGCGACACCGTGATGCTCGCGGTGCGGCCGCAGATCGCACGCGAGGTGCTGCAAGGGTTGCGGTTCCGGCCGGACCATCACGTCGTCAGCCTGATCGCCACGGTGTCGCGCGAAGAGATCGCCGCGCTCGTTGCTCCGGCGACGCGCGTGACCAAAGCCTTGCCCATGCCGATGATCGCCCGCTTGCAGGGCGCGACGCTTATCTGCCCGCCGGACTCGAGCGTCGCGGCGTTCTTCGGCCGGCTGGGCGGCGTGATCGAGGTCGAGGACCAAAGCGAGTTCGACGCGCTCAGCGTCGTCACCGCGACCTATGCCGGCTATTTCAGATATCTCGACACCATCCATGCCTGGGTGCGGAGCCAAGGTGTAGCGAGTGACAAGAGCCGCGCGTACATCACCAGCATCTTCAAGGCGCTGGCCAATGCACCGGACACCGCCCCGGACGAAGATTTCATGCATCTTGCGCAGGACTATGCGACGCGCGGCGGCATTAACGAGCAGGTGCTGCGCGAGCTGACCGAACGCGGCACGTTCGAGGCCTTCACGCAGAGCCTCGGCCGCGTACACCAGCGCATCGTGGGCGAGTAGCCCGTTACTCGGCCGGCGCAAGATCCGGCATATCTCAGATCCGGCGCAATTTCGCCCGGCATGACACGGCTGCGACCGATCCATGCTCGCAAAGATGTGAACACGCCTCGCCGTCTCGTTCATGAGCGTCACTGGATATCTCGCCAAGGGGGACAGCAACCGGGGCACTCCGGTCGCTTTACCCAAGTGGTCCGATTTGTCGGATAAATCGTTGAACCGGACAGCGTTTTCCTGCTAGCCGTAGAAGCGCGGAAAATGCGGAGAGCCGGTTTGTCGCCTGTAGCCTCGATGCGCGCGGTGGTGCTGCGCCAGCCGCTCGATCTTCATGTCGAAGAGCGCGCGACGCCAACGCCCGGTCCCGGCGAGGTGCTGGTGCGCATCGAACGCGGCGGCATCTGCGGCTCGGACCTGCATTATTTCCGCCATGGCGGCTTCGGCACCGTGCGCATGAAGGAGCCGATGATCCTCGGCCATGAGATCGCCGGCCGCGTCGAGGCCTTGGGCGCCGGCGTTTCCGGCCTGGCTGTCGGCACGGCGGTGGCGGTCAATCCCGCCAACCCGTGCGGCGTCTGCGCCTACTGCCGGAACGGACAGCCGATCCATTGCCTCGACATGCGCTTCCTCGGCTCGGCGATGCGCACGCCGCATGTGCAGGGCGGCTTTGCCGAGCACCTCGTCTGCCGCGCCGAAAATGCCGTGCCTCTGGTCAACGGCTCCAACCCGACCGCCGGCGCCTTTGCCGAGCCGCTGGCCGTCACGCTGCATGCGGTGGCCCAGGCGCCGGTCTATGGCAGCCGGGTGCTGATCATGGGCGCCGGGCCGATCGGCACATTGCTGGTGCTGGCCGCGCGCTTTGCCGGCGCGCGCGAAATCATCATTACCGACGTGCAGGACAAGCCGCTCGCCTATGCGTCCAAAGCCGGCGCCGACCGCACGATCAATGTCGGCGCGCATCCCGACGCCATGAACGACTTTGCCGCCAACAAAGGCACTTTCGACGTCGTCTTCGAAGCCGCCGGCCAAGGCGCCACGGTGGCGAGCGCCCTGCCTGTGATCAAGCCGCGCGGCACGCTGGTGACCGTCGGCCAGGGCGCGACGGCGGAGCTGTCGATTTCAATGATCGTCAGCAAGGAAATCCAGTTGAAAGGCAGCTTCCGCTTCGACACGGAATTCGCTCTCGCGGTCGACCTGATCGGCTCGGGCCGCATCGATGTCGCGCCGCTGCTCAGCAACACGCTGCCGCTTGCCGAAGCGCGCAGAGCCTTCGAGCTGGCGAGCGACAAATCGCAATCGATGAAGGTGCAAATTGCATTCGACTGATTATCTCGGCCGCCTGTTCGGCCTCGAAGGCAGGCATGCCTTCATCACCGGCGCCAGCCGCGGGCTGGGGCTTGCCTTCGCCGAAGCGCTTGCCGGCGCCGGAGCGCGCGTCACCATAGGCGGCCGCAAGGCCGACGAGCTCAAAGAAGCCGGCGACCGCTTGCGCGCCGAGGGCCATGATATCTCGGAGTCGTTGATCGACGTCACCGATACGCAATCGGTCGACGCTGCCATCGCCGCGACCGAAGCCGATGTCGGCCCGATCGACATCCTGATCAACAATGCCGGCATCCAGCGCCGGGCGCCGCTCGAGACTTTTTCCGACGCCGACTGGGACGCGCTGATGGCGACCAATCTCGACGGCGTGTTCAAGGTCAGCCGCGCCGTTGTGAAGGGGATGATTACGCGCCGCAAGGGCTCGATCATCAACGTGTCGTCGGTGCAGAGCGTGCTCGCCCGCCCCTCGATCGCGCCCTACGCGGCAAGCAAGGGCGCCATCACCATGCTGACCAAGTCGATGGCCGGCGAATGGGGCCAGTACGGCGTGCGCGTCAACGCGATCGCGCCTGGCTATTTCAAGACGGTGCTCAACGCCGCCCTGGTCGCCGACGAGACATTCTCGACCTGGCTCACCGGCCGCACCCCGATGCGGCGCTGGGGCGATGTGGAGGAGCTTGCCGGCGCCGCCGTGTTCCTGGCGTCGGATGCGGCAAGCTTCGTCACGGGGCAGACGCTGCTGGTGGATGGCGGGATTACCAGCGTGTTGTAGGGCGCCAGCCTCATACCGGCAGGCTGGTCACACCTGTCGACAGATGCGGCTCGGATGGCGCGGCTGTGTTGTCCGCCTTAGCGCCTGCCCTGCCCTTCATCATCGCGCACAGCACGCGGTCGACGGAGAACCGGCCCGCGCCGCTCAGCATCAGGATGAACATGCCGCCGGCAATGGCCAGGTCCTTCTCGAAGTGCAGAAGCTCGTTCTGGCTGGCGAAGTTGGTGTGGAAGAGACCGGCCGTCATCAGGCAGAACAGGCCGAGCCCAAGGGCGCCGAGCCGCGCCAGGACGCCGAGCGCGACCGACAGGCCGGCGCCGAGCTGCAGCGCGATGACGGCGAGAAGCAGCGGCGCGCCGACGCCGAGCGCGGCCATCGCCTTCTGCGCGCCTTCGAAATGGGTCGCCAGCTCGACACCCTCATGCACGAAGAGCAGCGACAGAAGCAAGCGGCCGGCAAGCAGCACCGCATCCCTGGCGTGAAATTTCTCGGCGAGTTCGATCGGTGTCATGGTCGGCTCCAGTTTGGAAACAGGCAGGCGCCACGCGCCCTGAAGGACGCGCGCCTGCGTGCGCTTGGTGTTGAAAGGGTCGGAGCCGGCGCGAGGGAGAAGACGCCGGCTCCGGTTTTCGGGCGCTACCGCCGTGGCGCCCAAAAGTTTTATTGTCGACGTCGCCACCTGGTGCCGATCGCCTGCTGTAGGGGCGCGGAACCGGCGTGAGGGAAGAAAACGCCGGCTCCGCCAGAGCGGTTCAATTTCACGGAATCGCTGAACCGCTCTAAGTATTTATTTCTGCGCAAAACCTACTTGGTCACCTTGGTGAACCTACTTGGTCACCTTGGTGTCGATGGCCTGCTTGAGGTCCGAGAGTTCCTCGCAGCCCGCCGGGCAGAGCTTTTGCAGCGAGGCGAGTTGCTCGTTGGCCTTGGCCATGTCGCCGGTCTCGACATAGAGCTCGCCCAGATATTCGTGGGCGGCCTTGTGGTCGGGCTTAAGCTCCAGCGCCTTGTTGTAGTAGGTCAGCGAGGTCTGGTAGTCGCCTGTCTTGCGCAGTGTGAAGCCGAGCAGATTGTAGACATCGGCCTGCTGGTTGTCCTGCGCGAGGTCGCGCAGGTCGGCCAGCGCGCCCTTGTAGTCCTTGGCGTCGATCTTGGCCTTGACGGCCGTCAGGTCGGGCGCATCCGCGCCTTCGACGTCGTCCACGGCATAGGCCGGAACGGCGATGGCGATTGGAACCGCGGTCAGCACCGCAATGGCGCCGAGCATCGCGAAAAGTGCGTGTTTCATTGGAGTTGTCGCTTTCTGTTCAGGATCCGATTCACATCAGATCTGGGTTGGGGTGAAGGCGTAGGCGCTGCCGTCCTTGACGAAGCTGCCAGTGCCGGGGAAGGGGAAGTGCGAGCCGCAGATACGGACATTGTCGGCGATCACCTGGTCGATGATTTTGTGGCGCGTGGTGATCGCCATCGGCCCGTCCTGGTCGTAGCTGCCCTGCCATTCGGGATGCGGGGCAAGCAGCGCCGGCACATACATGGTGTCGGCCGAGACGAGGAACTGCTCGGTGCCGGCGTCGACATGGTAGACCGAGTGTCCGGGCGTGTGGCCGGGTGCTGCCATGATGCGGATGCCGGGCACCACTTCGGTGCCGTCGTCGACCAGCTTCCAGTTCTTCCATTTCGGGAAGTTTTCGGCGATGCGTTTTCCCGCTGGCTTGCGGCCTTCGGGCAGCTTGGCGAGACGGCTCGGGTCGGTCCACCAATTGTACTCGGTGGCGTTGACGATCAGCTCGGAATTCGGGAACACCGGATTGTTGGTGCCCTTCTCCATCAGGCCCCAGACATGGTCGGGATGGAAATGCGAGATCAAGATGGTGTCGATCGACTTGTAGTCGATGCCGGCGGCCTTCATGTTGGCCGGCAGATGCGTGGCGTTGGCCTGCCACTGGCCGACGCCGGAGCCGGCATCCATCATGATGGTGCGGCCGTTCATCTGCAGCACTACGACAGTAAGCGGGATCGGCATGAATTCGGTGGTCTGCCCCGCTTTGGCGAGCGCTGCCTTGGTGTCGTCGACAGAGACGTCCTTGATGAAGGCCGGATCGTGCGGCTTGCGCCAGATGCCGTCATAGACGGCGGTGACCTCGAGCGCGCCGACCTTGTATTTGTAGAAGCCGACCAGCGGCTCGACCGGGGTTTCGGCGTGCGCCGCCGGGGCGAATTCGAGTTTGCCGGCGATGCCGAAGGCGGCAGCGGCGGCGGCGGATCCAAGCACCATGCGGCGTGTCATGTTGAACATCAGTAATCTCCTCTTATGGCCACGATTGGCTGCGTTTCAGGCTAGGTGAGAGAGAATGGCGGAGGGCCCGGTGCGACCCTCCGCCGGCTGCGGAACCGGAGCCGGCCGGTCCGACTGAAGACCGACCGGCGCCGGGGAGATCGGGACCTCGGGTGTTTGATCTGGCGAGGCGTGCCTTCCCCGCGCGAACAGCACCTTTGGTTCCGAACTCCTGGATGAGGACCGTCGGTCCCATCGGGGATCAGGAGCCATGGTCCTGACTCCTGGATGAGGACCTACGGTCCAACCGGCCTAATGACCCCAAATGCCCCGGCCGGGCTCATCCGCAGCAATCCTTGCCACCGGCTGCATGTCGTGGCCGGCCATGTCGGGCGTGGCGATGGAAGCGGTGGTGGTGGTATCGAAGGCGGCGGCCTGCTGGCCGGCATTCGCGGAGAAATGGTCGCTGCCGGCAAAAGCGCTGCCGGTGGCAAGGAGGACGGCGAGAGCGGTGAAGACGATCTTGTTCATGTGCGTATTCCTTCCGGGTTGGTGATGCGTGCCTTGGGAGGATGGCCTCGCTACACAGCAAGACCCGGAAGCCCGGAGCTTTATTCCCAGGGTTCGGAAGAATTTTTGGGGCCCGAGGTTCGGCGTCTTGGCGGAAGCTGAATTCCGCTGCCGGGGCCAGCCCGATCACATTTTCGTTTGCGATGCCCGGCCCGCTTGGTTATCCGGGGTGAACCGATCGGAGGCTGGGCTTGCAGGGAAGACGAGACGAGACGTCAGGGCACGTTCCGCGCGCATCCGTCGTGATGACGGCCTATACCGACCAGCGGTTTCTCGACGCGGCGGTCGACAGCATCCTTGCCCAGGAATTCGACGATCTCGAGCTCATCATCGTCGACGACGCCAGCGGCCGGGGCGAGGTGTTCGAGGCCCTGGCGCGCCGCGACCCGCGCATCAGGATCCTGACCAACCCGGCCAATCTCGGCACGGCCGCGGCGGCTAACCGGGGCATCGCGGCGGCGCGCGGCGACATCATCCTGCGGCTGGATTCCGACGACATCGCCGAGCCCGCGCATGTCGGGCGGCTGCTGGCGGCGCTGGACGAGGACCCCGAACTCGGCCTGGTCGGCAGCGCGGTGACGCTGATCGACGAGCAGGACCGGGTCGTCGGCGCGCAACCGATGCCTGAGACGGACCTCGAAATCCGCTGGACCATACTGTTCCACTGCCCGTTCTATCATTCGGCGGTCGCCTATCGCAAAAACCTGTTCGAAACGGCAGGCACCTACCGGGTGCACGAACTCGTCTCGCAGGATCACTATCTGTGGTTCGACATGCTGCCGCTATGCAGGGCACGCAACCTTGCCGAGCCATTGACGCTCTACCGCCTCAACACGCTTGGGCTGACCGTGGCCAACGCCAAGAATGCCCGTAACCGCACCCATGCTATCCGGGAGGCGTCCTGGGCCCGCATCGGGCTGACTTACGATCTTTACGACGATGCCTTCGCGCGCGACATGACCGGCTTCATCCGCGGCACGGACATCGCGATTGAAAGACGGGCCGAGGCCTACCGCAAGCTGCTTGGCGTGCTCGGCGCCTTTCTCGCGGCGTCGCGACCCTTCAAGCGCGCGGACGATGCGGCGGCGGCGCGCAAGCTCGAGCGCCGGATCGCGGCGCGCATGCTGGCCAGTCCGCCGCTCAGGCTCACGGATACGCTGATGTTGTGCTTGCGATGCTGGCGCCTGCATCCGCTTGCGGCGACCCGTGCCGCCGCCAGACGCGTGGCTTTGGGCTTCGCGTCGCGTATCCGATCAAGCACGGTTCGACATCAGGCCGGGCCCGATCCTTCGGCGACGCAGGGACGGGGAATGACGCACGCCGATCCTTCAACATGGTTTTCAGGCAAGACGCTCTCGACCGACTGGACATCGCGATTCTTCCCGGTGTGGGCTTCGGTGCTCTCGGCGCGGCGCGAGCAGCCGCTCAACGTGCTGGAGATCGGCTCATGGGAAGGTCGGTCGGCGATCTTCTTCCTGCGCTATCTGCCGTCTTGCCATCTGACCTGCATCGATAATTTCGGGGGCAGCGCCGAGCACGCGCTTCGCCTCAAATGGTCGACGGAGCTGCCGCATATCGAGCAGCGTTTCGACGCCAATCTCGCCGAATTCGCGGGACGGTTCGAAAAGATCAAGGCCGTGTCGTCGCAGGCGCTGGCCAGCCTCGTCGCCGCGCGGCGCCGCTTCGATCTGATCTATATCGATGGCAGCCACCGTAGCGCCGACGTGCTGGCCGATGCGGTCGCCTCGTGGCAGATGCTCGACGAAGGCGGGCTCATCATCTTCGACGACTACGAGTGGTCGTTCTTCGCGGAAGAAACCGACCGCCCGAAGCTTGGCATCGACACCTTCCTCAGCGGCCATCGCGGCGAATATCGCGAACTGCATCGCGGCGAGCAGCTCATCGTCCAGAAGACCGTGCCGCTCGCAACAGCAGGCCCGCCGATCGGATTGCCGGCTGCCGTGGCAAAGCCGTTGCTCGAAAGTCCGGCCGAGAGCGTCGAATTCGTTCTGATCGCCGAGGCCGGCGTGCTCGAAGCGCAGGCGCTGCTGCTTTGCGAAAGCATACGCTCTTTCGCCGGCGCCTATGCGCGATGCAGGATAAGCGTGGTTTCGCCAAGAAGCGACCGCCGCCCATCGGCGTCGACGCTCCGCAAACTCGAGCAGTTGCAAGTAGAATACCTGCCGATCGAGATCGATAGCTGCAGCCCGCGATATGGCCCCTCCTATAAGGTTCATTCGCTTGCGCATGTCGAGCGCCGGCCGGGGCCCCCGATCATCGTCCAGCTGGACAGCGACGCGATCTTCATCGACGAACCCGATTTTTCGCTTGAAGGCTGCGACGCCGCGGCGCGCCCGGTCGACAGCAAGGGCATGTGCACGACCGGTCCGGGCGACCCCTTCGACCCGTTCTGGAAAGCCGCGTGCCAGCTTGCCGGCGTCGACTACGACCATGTGCCGTTCGTGGCGACGACGGACGGCTCCGCAGTGGTGAAGGCAAGCTACAATGGCGGGCTGATCGCCGCCCGCCGGGCGTGCGGCCTATTCCAGCGCACCGAGGACATCTTCAGGCAATTGGTGGCCGCGGAGCTGAAACCATGGCGGGACCAGGAGCCGACCTACCTGACCGGCACGGGCACGAAAAGCGGCGATGCGACGACCCATTGGGGCACCAGCCAGGCGGCTTTTTCGCTGGCCGCGGTGGCCGGCAATCACGCGGTCCGCTGCCTGCCGGAAACGCACAATCTTCCGCTGCACAATCTGACGCGGCCGAAGCCGATCGACCCGGCGCGGCTGGTCCATATCCACTATCACGGGCTGTTCACGGCGGGCTCCACGGAAGCGAACCCGATCTTCGATGGCAGGCTGGACCTGCCGGCCGGGATCGCCGAATGGCTTCAGGCGCGGCTGCCGCTCGAGGAGCATGCCGAGCCCGGCACCGCGGCGGATATTCGCTCCGCTCCCGCGCAAAGAAAGGCGATCCTCATCCTCGGCATGCACCGCAGCGGCACTTCGTTGCTGGGCGGCATGGTCAAGGCACTTGGAGCGGCCGGTCCGAAGACCCTCATGTCGGGAGACAAGGACAATCCGCGCGGCTACTTCGAAAGCCTGCGCGTCAACGCCGCCGCCAACAACCTGCTCGCCGCGGCTGGCTCCCGCTGGCACGACTGGCTGCCGCTCGACCCGGACTGGATGGCTTCCACGAAAGTAGAAGGGCACCGCCACAAGCTCAAGGCGATCCTGGCCAGCGAGTTCGGCGACGAGCCGTTGTTCTTCATCAAGGATCCGCGTATCTGCCGTTTCGTTCCCTTGGTGTCGTCGATCCTCGGCGAGATGCGGATCGAGCCGATCGCGCTGCTTCCGATCCGAAACCCGCTCGAAGTCGCCCATTCGATCGCGAGGCGGGACGGTCTCCCGGTAGCCAGCTCGTTGCTGGTCTGGCTGCGGCACGTGCTCGATGCCGAGCATCACTCAAGAGGCATGCCGCGCTGTTTGCTGCTGCACGAGGAACTCCTCGCGGACTGGCAAGGTCAGTTGAAGAAGGCCGCAGAGACGGCTGGCTTTGCATGGCCAAAACATCCCGGCATCGACGCCGGGAGTTTGCTCTCGCAAGACCTGCAACACCAACGATGCACAATGCAGGACCTTCGCGATCACCGGGACGCCCCAGCGATAGTGATCGAGGCTTATGGGCTGTTGCGTGCGATGGCGAGCGACGGCGACAGCCCGGACCTGCGCGGCCAACTCGATGCGATCCGCATCCGGCTTGACGGTGCCAGGGCGGCGCTCGGGCCTATGATCGGCGCCGAACAATCCGCCTCGAGACGCTCGATCGGCAATCTGCAAACCCAACTCGCGGAGTTCCACGCCGAGACCGCAAGGCTCGATGAGCTGCTTCGCGAAAAGGAAGCGATCAATCGGGAGAGAGATGACCTTCTCAAAGCGCGCCAAGCCATGCTCGCTTCGACCAGCTGGCGTTTGACCGCGCCACTGCGCTGGCTGCGCAACCCGTTCGCCAGGCGCGGATAGGACGGCATGGGTTTCGGGGTCGCGGCCCTTCACCAAACCGTCACACCAGACAATCTTCGCCGTGATAAAGTTGCGTTGGCCGCGCAGCGACCAAGGTACATCAGACGGCGAAGCCACCATGAACATCGCGCAGCCTTCCGAAGGCACAGACCTGTCGCCTTATCTGCCCGACGAGCACGGGCTGTTTTTCATCTATCATTTCAAGGCCGACGGCTCGCGCACCAAGGATCCCGCCGAGGCGCATTGGACCTGGCGCAGCTACCAGATCACCGACATGCGCGCGCGCCAGGAAATCGGCGCCGAGCAGGCCCTGCCGGGGCCGGTGCGCGAGGCGCTGCTGTCGCCCAGCCATGGTTGCCAGATCGACTTCGAGGATGATTTTCTCTATGGCGACCTGCCGGACCTGAGGCATGACTTCGCCGAGGCGCGCGGGCTCACCCATTTCCGCTTCGCCTTCAACGAGACGATGCTGGTCGGCGCGCGCAAGCAGCCGCTGGAATCGGTCGACAAGATCCGCAAGCTGGTCGAAAGCGGCACGCGAAAATTCCGCACGCCGGCCGAGCTGATCGAGGCGGTGATGGGCCAGTCGCTCGACGGCATGGCGGCCGAGCTGAACAAGATGGGCGACACGCTGGACGGCATCGAGGACCGCATCGTCGTCGATGCATGGCACAGCGAGCGCCAGGCGCTGGTCGATGCGCGCCGGCAGCTGGTGATCATCCACCGGCAGATGGCGACGCTGACCAACCTCTTCCGCCACCTCGACCATGCGCATCGCGACGAGCTGCCCGACCCGATCAACGACATGGCGACACGGCTCTCGCACCGGGCGCACACACTGCATCACGACGGCGAACAGCTGCAGGCGCGCACGCGTCTCTTGCAGGACGAGCTGATGGCCAAGCTCACAGAGCGGTCGAACCAGCTGCTCTACATCCTCTCGGTCATGACGGCGGTGCTGTTGCCGATGACCATCATCTCGGGGCTGTTCGGCATGAATGTCGGCGGGCTGCCGCTGGTTGACACGCCGCTCGGCTTCTGGGTAGTGACGGCAATCTCCGCCATCATCGCGGGCATCGTGTATATGATCGTTCGGCGGATCGGGCGGGTGTAGCGCTAAGCGGTCGCGCGCAAATCCTCGATGAGCGTGCCGGCGGTCGCGACTTCCGCTTCATGGCCTCGCTCCCGCCAGGTTTCGGCGAGGCCGGCTGCGTACCATTCGCGCATCGCTGGCAGGTCTAGCAGCCGCTGAGGATAGGCAGTGGCGGCGCCTTCGAACACCAGCCCATAGGACTGCGCCCGGAACGCGATTGGGGCGAAGAAGGCGTCGACCGCCGTGAAACGATCGCCGGTCAGGAAAGGCCCGCCGAAGCGGGCAATGCCGTCGTTCCACAGATCGCCCATGCGGAAGATGTCGTGCTTCAGCGCGTCGGACAGGGGCGAAAGCGCCACACGCACGCCGCAGCTCATCGGGCAGCCATTGCGCAGCGCCGTGAAGCTCGAATGCATCTCTGCCGCGGCCGAACGCGCCCAGGCGCGCGCCCTGGCGTCGGCCGGCCACACGCCTTGATGCCGCTCGGCCAGATATTCGACGATGCCGAGCGAATCCCAGACCGCCCAGCCATCATCGATCAGGCAAGGCACGCGGCCGTTGGGCGAGAACGACCTGTAGAAATCAAAACTCGGTCCGCCTGGAAACGGCGTGAGCCGCTCCTCGAAGGCAATGCCGAGGACACGCAGCAACAGCCATGGCCGCAGCGACCAGGACGAATAGTTCTTGTTGGCGATGTGAAGCGTATACATGCGCCACCTGCCCCTTCTGAATTTAGCGCGTCGCCGGCGCCGGCTGGCGGATCTCGCGGCCCTTGAACATCGACCAGCTGTACATTGCGAGCGCTATCCAGATCAGCACGAAGGCGATCGCCTCGGTCGTGCCGAAGGGCTCGTCGAAGACAAGCACGGCGATCAGGAACACCATGGTCGGCGCGATGTATTGCATGATGCCGATGGTCGAGAGGCGCAGAAGTTTGGCGCCGAAGGCGAAGAACAGAAGCGGGATCGCCGTTACCGGGCCGCAGCCGAGCAGCAGCGCGGTATCGCCGGCCGTGCCGGAGACGAAATGGTCCTGTCCGGTGGCGATCAGGTAGACGATGTAGCAGAGCGCCGGCGCCGACAGCAAAAGCACTTCGAGCAGGAAACCCTGGCTCGGCCCGATCGGCAGCGTCTTGCGGAAGAAGCCGTAGGCGGCGAAGGAGAAGGCGAGCGCCAGCGACACCCAGGGCAGCTTACCGGCCTCGATGGTCATCACCGCCACCGCGATCGCCGCCAACGCGACTGCCATGATCTGCAGCCGGTCGAGTTTCTCGCCAAGCAGCAGCGCGCCGACAACAACGCTGACCAGCGGATTGATGTAGTAGCCGAGCGCGGTCTCGACGGTGCGGTCGACCGAGATCGCCCAGACATAGATGCCCCAGTTGATCGAGATCAGCACCGCCGTCAGCGCGGCCATGGCAAGGCTCCGGGGCGAGCGGATCGCCGCCTTGAAGTCGGCGGTACGGCCGGCCCAGACGAGCACGGCCGCGCCGATCGGCACGGACCAGAGGATGCGGTGCGAGATGACTTCGGCAAGCGGCAGATGCGCCACCGCCTTCATGTAGAAGGGTAGCAACCCCCACAGGAAATAGGCGCCGAGCGCCAGCATAAAGCCACGGCGGGCCTTGGCGTCTTGATCGAGCTGAGCGGTTTCGGTGGCCATGGCCCGACGCTATGGCCCAGCGGGCCTCACAAGACCATCACAAAGTTATGATGGATCAATGGACTTTCGGTGATGGGTCAAGCGGCGGGCTACAGAGCCGTCCGGTCAGCGAACCAATGTTCAATGCTTGGCCGGTTTCTCGACAAGTTCAAAGAAGAGGCGGTCCGGCGCTCCTTCGTCGTGCCTGAACCCTGTCAGCTCGGCCGCCAGATCGAGAGGGATATCGAAGATGTGGTCGGCACCATCGTCGTCCTTGTCCTGCTTTGAAAAGGCCTGCTGCCTCAAAGCGTCAAAGGAGGCTGGAACATCGCCGGTGGTGTGAAGATCCCTGATGTTTTTGTCGCCACTATGCCACACTCGCCAGATGTTCTTTCCGTTGCTCCAGAATTCGGCGCGCGCGAACATCTGATGTTCCTCTACGTGCACGACGGCCACCTCCCTACCCTGCGAGAACACGGACAGGTAACTGTCGGGAGGGTTGAGAAAGCTGCAATAATCCAGGATGATGATCGCCCAGTTCTTGTTGCTTCGATAGGCGCTTATGGGAGCATCAAAATCTTCCGACGAATCGCCGACGTCCCTGCCGAACAGGGCCGCGGCGTCCTTGATCCCGTAACCGCGAAAGCCGAACCAGCTTATCGAGAAGCCCACGCGCCCTACTCCGCCGCCACCAGCCCAGCCATCTCGCGGTTCTTCATCAGCTTGTAGACGATCGAATCCATCAGTGCCTGGAAGGAGGCGTCGATGATGTTTTCCGAGACACCGACCGTCCACCAGCGCGCGCCGGTGCCGTCATGCGATTCGATCAGCACGCGGGTGATCGCCTCAGTGCCGCCGTTGAGGATACGCACCTTGAAGTCGGCGAGCTCGAGATCGACGATCTCGCTCTGGTACTTGCCGAGGTCCTTGCGCAGCGCGATGTCCAAAGCGTTGACCGGGCCGTGTCCCTCGGCCACCGACATCTTCTCGTCGCCGTCGACTTCGACCTTCACGATGGCCTCGGACACGGTCTTCAGATTGCCATTGGCATCGAAGCGGCGCTCGACCATGCAGCGGAACGAGGTGACGTTGAAGAACTCCGGCAGGCCGTGCAGCATCTTGCGCGCCAAGAGCTCGAACGAGGCGTCGGCGCCCTCATAGGCATAGCCCTCGGCCTCGCGCTCCTTGACGACCGAAATCAGCGCGTCGAGACGATGATCGTCCTTCGGCACGTCGATGCCGCGCCGCTTCAGCTCGGCGAGGAAATTGGCCTTGCCGCCCTGGTCGGACACCATGACGCGGCGGCGGTTGCCGACTGCTTCCGGCGGCACATGCTCGTAGGTCGCCGGCTCCTTGGCCAAGGCGGAGGCATGGATGCCGGCCTTGGTGGCGAAGGCGGAGGAGCCGACATAGGGCGCCTGCGCTTCGGGCGCGCGGTTGAGCAATTCGTCAAAGGCGCGGGAAAGCCGCGAGATGCCGGTCAGCGCCTCGGCCGAGATGCCGGTTTCGAAGCGGTCGGCGAAGGCCGGCTTCAGCGACAATGTCGGGATGATCGAGATCAGATTGGCGTTGCCGCAGCGCTCGCCGATGCCGTTCAGCGTGCCCTGGATCTGGCGCACGCCGGCCTCGACGGCTGCGAGCGAATTGGCCACCGCCTGTCCGGTGTCGTCATGGGCATGGATGCCGAGATGGTCGCCCGGGATGCCGTATGCGATGACCTTGCCGACGATGGCACGCACTTCCGAAGGCTGCGTGCCGCCATTGGTGTCGCACAGCACCACCCAGCGCGCGCCGGCATCATATGCCGACTTCGCGCAAGCCAGCGCATAGTCCGGATTGGCCTTGAAGCCATCGAAGAAATGCTCGCAATCGACCATCGCTTCCTTGCCCGAAGCGACGGCGGTCTCGACCGAAGTCCTGATCGATTCCAGGTTTTCCTCATTGGTGCAGCCGAGCGCCACACGCACATGATAATCCCAGCTCTTGGCGACGAAGCAGATGGCGTCGGACTTCGACTGCACCAGCGCGGCGAGACCCGGATCGTTCGAGGCGGAAACCCCGGCACGCTTGGTCATGCCGAAGGCGACGAATTTCGCGCTCTCAGTCCGCTTCTTCTGGAAGAAGGCGGTGTCGGTCGGGTTGGCGCCGGGATAGCCGCCCTCGACATAATCCATGCCGAACGCGTCGAGCAGCTTGGCAATCGCGATCTTGTCCTCGACGGAAAAGTCGATGCCCGGCGTCTGCTGGCCGTCGCGAAGCGTGGTGTCGAAGAGATAGAGGCGTTGCTTCATCGGAGATTTCCTGAGTTCGGCCATTCGCCCGTGTCGTGATCCGGGTGCTGAAAGGGGCGCCGGCGCAGAATCTCTTCCGGGGAAGCCGAACTTCCTACCTCGGGCAAGCCGGCCAATTTAGTGAACCATGGCATACGAGCCCCAGCCCAATGTTGCCGAATTGGTTCCATAAGCGCAGGGTCGTCGAGGCTGCCTATTGAAAGATCGATCGTCTCCGCGCCCACGTGCCAAAAGGTCAGCGGAGTCCCGCAGTCGGCACAGAAGCCACGTTCTCCCACCTCCGAACTGCGATAGAGGGCTGGGCGGCCACGAGTCCATTCGAGATCCGAAAGAGGCACTTTGAGAAAAGGCCAAAACACCGAGCCGGCGGCTTTCTGGCACATCCGGCAATGGCAGATTGCGGGATCGGTGGCATTACGCGCCCTATAGCGAATAGCGCCGCATTGACAGCCGCCGGTGAGGGTCTCGCCCATTTTTCAGCTTTCGTTGTGACTGGCCTTGCCGCCAGCAAACTTATCCGTTGCCCGGATCAGTCGGTCCAAAATGCCCGGCTCCGAATAGGCGTGCCCTGCCCCCTCGATCAGATGGAAATCCGCTTTCGGCCACGCCTTGTGCAGCGCCCAGGCATATTTCGCCGGGCATGGCATGTCGTAACGGCCGTGAACGATGATGCCGGGGATATCCTTCAGCTTCCAGGCGTCACGCAACAATTGCCCCTCTTCGAGCCAGCCGGCATGGACGAAATAATGGTTCTCGATGCGGGCAAACGCCACCGCGTAGTCGTCCTGGCCGAACGGGTCGCTGGTCTCGGGCTCGGGCAGAAGCGTGATGGTCTCACCTTCCCACAGGCTCCAGGCAAGGGCTGCCTGAACTTGAGCCTTGCGGTCGGACCCGACCAGCCGCTTGCGATAGGCGGCCATCATGTCGCCGCGCTCGGTCTCCGGGATCGGCGCCAGGAAGCGCTCCCACTTGTCGGGGAACATTTCCGAGACGCCGAACTGATAATACCATTCGAGCTCGGCACGGGTCAGCATGTAGATGCCGCGCACGACGAGCTCGCTGACGCGCTCGGGATGCGTCTCGGCATAGGCGAGCGCCAGCGTCGAGCCCCAGGAGCCGCCGAAGACCAGCCATGTGTCGAAGCCCGCCATCTCGCGCAGCCGCTCGATATCGGCGACGAGATGCCAGGTGGTGTTAGCCTCCAGCGAGGCGTTGGGCGTCGATTTCCCGCAGCCGCGCTGGTCGAACAAAATGACGTCGTAAAGTTTCGGGTCGAACAGCCGCCGGTGCTTTGGCGAGATCGTGCCGCCGGGGCCGCCATGCAGGAACACCGCCGGCTTGGCGCCCTTGGTGCCGGAGCGCTCCCAATAGATGGTGTGGCCGTCGCCGACATCGAGCATGCCGGTCTCGAACGGCTCGATCTCGGGGTAGAGCGTGCGCAAGGACGTGCTGTGAACAGTCATAGTTTCAGGCCCTGTTGCGGCCAGTTGGCCGTCTCGTGGTCGGGATGCTGGAAGGAGATGATCTGCTCCTGCCTTCTGTAGAAGTCGGGATCGTCGTGGACCGGCGCCTCGAAGATCTTTTCCACCCAGGGCAATCGCACCGCGTAATTGACCTGGATCTGCGGCGCGAGATCCGAGCGATCGTCGAAGGCGCCGATGGCGATCTCCAGCGCGCCGGGCTGGCGGTAGGTCAGCGGCGTGCCGCAGCGGGCGCAGAAGCCGCGATCGATGTTGACCGAGGACTGGAAATAGCTCGGCTCCTCATGCGTCCACTCGACACTGTCCTTCGGTACCGTCACCAGCGCGCCGAAGAAGGAGCCGAATTGTTTCTGGCACATGCGGCAATGGCAGATGGACGGGCGGCCGAGCTTGCCGTGCACGCGAAAGCGTATGGCGCCGCACTGGCAGCCGCCGGTTCGAACTTGATCGGTCATGGTCTTTCCTCCGGCGGCCATTGGTCGGTGTCATGGTCGGGGTGCTGGTAAGAGACGAGTTCGACGAGATAGGGCGCGGATGAGACGTCGCCCATCGTGTCCTCGGACGGCAGCTTCGGGATGCCGTCGACATAAGGAAGTTTTGCCTCGACGCCCCACTGGATGGTGGGCGCGATGCCGGTCGGGTCGTCGAAGGCGGCGATCGCAAGCGCCACGCCGTCAGGCGCTTCGAAGGTGAGCGGCGTGCCGCATTCGGCGCAAAAACCGCGCCAGGCGGCGTTGGAGGAGCGGAAGCGCTTCGGTTCGCCGCGCGTCCAGTCGAGCTTAGCGCCGCGCACCGAGACCAGCGGCAGATAGAAATTGCCGCTCGCCTTCTGGCACATGCGGCAATGGCAGACAGAGGCGTCGCCCAGCGTGCCCTCGACGCGGAAGCGCACGGCCCCGCACTGGCAGCCGCCGGTATAGATCGGCCGGTTGTCGAGGCTCATCGATCCCTCCGGTTCATCAGGTCACTCAGGGGCATGGCACACCGCCTCGACATTGTTGCCGTCGGGATCGAAGACGAAGGCGCCGTAATAGTTGGCATGATAGTGCGGGCGCAGGCCTGGACCGCCATTGTCCTTGCCCCCGGCGGCAAGTGCCGCGAGATGGAAAGCATCGACCTCTGCGCGGCTGCGCGCGGTGAAGGCGACGTGCTGATGGGTCCTCGGCTCATCCGTGCTGGCCTGCAGCCAGAACACCGGCCGGTCACGGCCATAGCCGCCAACCTTGGCGCCACCGGTATATTCCTCAGGCACCATATAGAGCAGCGAAGCGCCGAGCGGCGCCATCGCCTTGTCGTAGAAAGCTTTCGAGGCGTCGAAATCGGCAACGTTGATGCCGAGATGATCGATCATGGGACGAGCTCCTCCGTTCGTGGTGCGGGCACCTTGGCCACGGCCAGTCTGGCCGCAATCACGATGTGCCGGCAGACATTGTCGATATCGCGGATGACGTCGTCGTTCCAGAAGCGCAGGATGGTCCAGCCTAGCGCTTCGAGCTTGGCAGTACGCGCGGCATCGGATGCGGTTATCTCCGGCGAAGCGTGTTGCGATCCGTCCAACTCGACAATCAGCTTCTTGCTGGGGCAGGCAAAATCAACGATGTAGCCAGCTATCGGCATCTGGCGTCTGAACGCCATTCCCATCAGCCTATCGGCACGCACCTCATTCCAAAGCTTCAGCTCGGCATCGGTCATCGCCTTGCGCATCTTGCGCGCATTGCGGCGATTGAGGGTGGGTACCCGATGATGGGTCATCGCGAGGCCCCCCTCTCTGCCCTGCCGGGCATCTCCCCCTCAAGGGGGGAGATCAGCAGCTTCGATGACGGCGCCCATCTTTCAACGTCGGCGATTGGCGAAAGCCGAGACGACGTCCAATCTCCCCCCTTGAGGGGGAGATGTCCGGCAGGACAGAGAGGGGGGCCTCGCTCCAACCGTTCCAATCCTGCAGTCCGAGCACCCACCCTCACCTTTTGATCTCCCACGTCGTCACGCGTTCGCCGCTAATCGGGTCCTTGCCATCCTTCAGCTGCACGCCTTGCGTCAACAGCTCGTCGCGAACCCGATCCGCCTCAGCCCAGTTCCTGGCCGCGATGAACTTCAGGCGATCCGCGATGGCCTTGGCGACCGCTGTCTCATCCACCTGGGCCGCGCCGACATCGAAGCCGAGGAAGGTAAGCGCCGCTTTCAGCGACGCCGCCGCATTTTCGCCGCCGGCATCGATTGCCTCGCCGGCAAGCTGCGTTAGCCGCTGGAAGGCGGTGTAGGTGGCGAGGTCATCCGACAGCGCCTCGACCACTTCGGCCGGGAGCTCGCCGGCCGCCTGGGGCGCGAGATCCGCGGCGCGCTTCCATTTGCGCAGCGTGTTTTCCGCCTCTTCCAGCTTGCGCACGGAGAAGTCGATCGGCTCGCGGTAATGCGTCATTAGCATCGCCAGCCGCAGTACCTCGCCCGGCCATTTGCGGCCGCCGAAACTGTCGGTCTCCAACAGCTCGGCGATCGCGTAGAAATTGCCGAGGCTCTTCGACATCTTCTGGCCCTCGACCTGCAGGAAGCCGTTGTGCATCCACACATTGGCCATCACCCTGGTGCCATGGGCGCAGCGCGACTGGGCGATCTCGTTCTCGTGGTGCGGGAAGATCAGGTCGAGACCGCCGCCATGGATGTCGAAGACCTCGCCGAGATAGGCGGCCGACATGGCCGAGCATTCAATGTGCCAGCCTGGACGACCCCTGCCCCACGGGCTTTCCCAGCCGGGCTCTTCCGGGGAGGACAGCTTCCACAGCACGAAATCGCCGGGGCTCTTCTTGTGTGCGTCGACGGCGATGCGGGCGCCGGCCTGCTGCTCGTCGAGATTGCGCTTCGACAATTCGCCGTAGTCGGGCATCGAGGCGGTGTCGAACAGCACCTCGCCGCCAGCGACATAAGCGTGGCCGCGCTCGATCAACTGTGAAATCAGCGACAGCATGTCGGCCTTGCCGTCGGCGCGGGGCGCCACGAATTCGGTGGCGCGCGGCTCGTAGGTCGGCCGCAGGCAGCCGAGTGCGGCGACATCCCGGTGATACTGGCCGGCGGTCTTTTCGGTGACTTTACGGATGGCCTCGTTGAGCGACAGCCTTCCGGCCGCGATGTCATCGCCGAAGTCACGCAATGCGCGGGCGTTTATCTTGTCGTCGACATCCGTGATGTTGCGCACATACGTGACGTGGTTTTCGCCGTAGAGATGGCGCAACAAACGGAACAGCACGTCGAAGACGATCGCCGGCCGCGCGTTGCCGATATGGGCAAAGTCGTAGACCGTCGGGCCGCAGACATACATGCGCACGTTTTGCGGATCGATCGGAACGAACCGCTCCTTCGTCCGCGTCAGCGTGTTGTAGAGATTGAGGCCCTTCGATGCGTCAGACATGCGGTCCCGGTCCTTGGTTTGGGTTCGCTGGAACCAACTTCGTGCCGAAGGCACAAATCGGGCTCCAGCCTGCTGGCCGGGGCGTTTGTCCAATCTGGGGAAAGATGAGGCGAAAACGTCCGGACCAGCGCGAGGCTAGCCAATAATGCAAATGCCACAAATGGCGAAAGACGTTTTCATGGCCGGCTTTATCGCGCCCGCCGGTGTTGCCGTCAAGTCGCTCTGCTTGGGAAAAATGTCGTTGGATCACAGGTAAAAACCGGCCGAAACATTTTATTAAACATGTCGGCACAGTGATGAAACATTCGCCGGCTAGACCGTCGCCATGTCACGATTTGGTCCGAATCGACCGGCAAACGCTCAACACGGAAACGTTACCAGGGAAGAGAACAATGGCACGCAGCAAGCAGGAACAGAACCGACAAGCGCAGCCCGCACTGGCCAACCACTACCGCGCCATCGGCCCGGCCGCGATTGTCGCAGCCCTTCTTCATACCGCCAAGAAGAAGAAGCCGGCCCAGAAGATTGTCTCGCCACGCGCCGCCTGAAACGGCGCCACAGCCTCCGACAACGGAGGCGCCGGCGATGAGGGTGTCGACGAGCGCCGTGGAGATGAAGGCCTCCGAAAGAGCCTTCGCTAGAATAAGGTCATCTGGTTTTCGTCCGCGCCGGGCTTCTGGCGCCTGACCTTTTCAGGCTGCGGCGAAACCATGCCCGGCTCCTGAATCCCCGGCCCGGTGTTGGCGACCTTGTTGACGAGGTAGGAAACCGCAATCGCCTCGAAGAAATCGGGCTCGACCGGCTTCAAGAGATCGAGCACGTCGCGCGGCTCCTGTGTGCGGCAATCCAGCCAGCGGGCGAAATCGCGCTCGTCGATGACCACCGGCATGCGGTCGTGGATATGGGCGATGCCGGCGTTGGCCTGGGTGGTGATGATCGCGCCGGTGTCCATCTCGGAACCACCCGGCTCGGCATAGGTTTCGATCAGGCCGGCGAAGGCAACCACGCCGCCGCGGCGCGGCCGGATCCAGTAAGGCTGGCCCTTGCCGCCGCCCGACTGCTGCCATTCATAGAAGCCGGAGGCCGGCACCAGCGCGCGGCGATGGCGCATGGCGGTCTTGAACGAGGCCTTTTCCAGCACGCCTTCGGAGCGGGCGTTGATAAGCAGCGGAAATTCCCCGGTGTCCTTGACCCAGGCCGGGATCAGGCCCCAGCGCACCAGCATCGCCTGGCGTTCCGGCAGGTTCGAGCCCGGCTCGCGCTGCGGCCCGGCAAGCGCCATCAGCACGGGCTGCGTCGGCGCGATGTTGTAGCGGGCCGGAAATTCCTCCAGTTCCGCAAGGCCAAGGAAGGCGGCGGTCTGATCGGGCGTGGCGGTCAGGGCAAAGCGTCCGCACATGGGATCGGGCTCTTCGATTGATGTCTCGATGAAAGTGGCGATGGAACCGCCGCATCGCAACGGTTAAAGCTTGATCGGGCCGATCGATCCACAACAGGCCTTCGGGAAACATCCGGCAATCCGATGGAAGCACGCAAAATCATCCCCGCCGTTTCCGTCGCCGTCGTGCGCGGCAAGACGGTGCTTCTGGTCAAGCGCGCCCGGGCGCCGTCGCAGGGCCTCTACGCCTATCCCGGCGGCAAGGTCGAAGCCGGTGAAACACTCGCTGCCGCCGCCGCGCGCGAGTTGCTTGAAGAGACTGGACTTGAGGTCACCAACTACCGCCCGCTGCGCGATATCCATATCGACGGCAGTGGCGAGAACCACGCGGTCGACTATCTGCTGACGGTGTTCGGCGCCGCCTATGCCGGCGGCGAGCCGGTGGCCAGCGACGATGCCGAAACGGCCGCTTTCTACACGCTGGCGGAAATGGCTGAAATGCCACTGGCGGGCGATGTGTTTTCGGTGGCAGAGGAATTGCTCGGGCCGGTCTGAAGTACCGGGACACCGTCGAAAATAGCCTTGCGGGCGATAGAATGTTTCGTCAGAAAGCCTTGATGAACCGCGCCTCGCCCCTTCTCGCCGCATGCCTTGCTGTCAGCATCGCTATAGCGGCGCGTCCGGCGCCGGCCGCCGAGGCGCCATTCGAACCGGGACTGATGCGGCTCGCCGAAGTGCTGGGCTCGCTGCATTTCCTGCGCAATCTCTGCGGCGAAAAGGGCGACCAGTGGCGGGGCGAGATGGAAAAACTGCTCGAGTCGGAAAACCCCGATCCCGAGCGGCGCGCCCGCTTCATTGCTTCCTTCAACCGCGGCTACCGCTCCTTCAGCGGCATCTATACGCAGTGCACGCCTTCTGCGACCGAGGCCATTGCCCGCTACATGAAGGAAGGCGAGACGCTGTCGCGCGATATCGCGTCGCGCTACGGCAATTGATGCCGAACTGCCGGAATCCGACCGTTCCATGCAGTTTTCTGTGACAATTGGCGCCTGAGTGACGTGCCTTATTGTTTCCTGTGCCGCTCTGGTGCAATCATATGTTGCACTTGTGCAACAGCGTTAATGAAACGTTAGTGCGCAATTGCGGAATTAACTCAAACTGAAGGTTTTAACCCCGCAGGCCGGCCTAATCGGCTAAGCTTGATCTCGATTGAGAGCAGTCTCGTTGCTTCGACCCTAAAAATGTCGTATTTACAAAGACTTAATCGAGACTGCGGACGAACTGACTGGTCAAGCCCGATCCATCCTCGCCGGATCGCCCGCTGACAAAAGGTGGTAATCGCATGGAACATGGTGTCAGCGACATCGACGCGTTGGTCCGGGAAGAAAAGCGCCTGACCGCCGTGGAGAGCCACAGCGAGGCCTGGGCCGAGGGCCTGTCGGCAGGCATCGAGCCGGAAATCATCGCCGAGGCAGCACTCGAGACCGCCTTCGGCGAAATGCTGCGCGCCAATGGCGAGACCTCGGCACTCGCTTTGCTCGACCGGATGCGCGAGAAGGTGATCGCCGGCGCTTTCGAGCCGGAACGGTTCAAGCACTAGCTAACTGTTTTGACAGTCGTTTTTTGACGGCGACGCGCCGTTTGGGCATCATCACCACGCGCTCGCAACAATTCAGAGCGCCGACCCATGGCAATTCAGCATTTGGTAGAATCGCCGAATTGCTCTAGCCATTGTTTACGCAATTCCAGACGGAAAGCCGTTGCGGACTTTCTTTGGAATTGCTCTGGCGAGCCCGAGAACCATGGAGAGGCAAGCGGTGAGATTTTCGATGTCAGGCCGGCCGCGCAGGCTGGCCCTCAACATCTTGACCGCCGTGTGCTGCCTGGCGTTTCCGCTAGCTCTATGCCTGACCAGCACGCCTTCCTATGCGTTGAGCGAAATCCAGCGCGAGGACCTGCCTTCCCCGGTCGCGCCGCCGGCCAACAGCGGCACCGCCGCGCCCGGGGCCACCGTGCCGATGCCGCAGGCGCCCGGCACCAAGCCTTCGGACCAGCCGGCCGATACCGATAAGACCGAGCCAGACGTGCCGGCCAATGGCGGCATCACCAGCCCGCGCGCCGATCCGGACGCGCCGCCGCCGCCCGTCGTCTACGATCTCAACACGCTTCCCGAGCCGGTCAAGCGCATGCACGAACTGATCATCGAAGCCTGCAAGAGCGGCGACATCGAAAAGCTCCGGCCGCTGATCGGCAAGGGCGAATCCATGACGCAATTGTCGCTCGGCGACATCGACGGCGACCCGATCACCTTCCTCAAGGGGCTGTCCGGCGACAGCGACGGCCAGGAAATCCTCGCCATCCTGGAAGAGGTGCTTTCGGCCGGTTACGTCCATGTCGACGTCGGCACGCCGCAGGAACTCTATGTGTGGCCGTATTTCTTCGCGCTGCCGCTCGACAAGCTCGATGCCAGGCAGCGCGTCGAATTGTTCAAGCTGGTCACCGCCAGCGACTATGATGACATGAAGCAGTTCGGCGCCTACATCTTCTATCGTGTCGGCATCACGCCGAGCGGCCAGTGGCTGTTCTTTGTCGCCGGGGATTGAGAGCTAGGAGTTCCTCTCTCCGAAACTGGCTTGCGGCCATATACGAGTTGCTTCCAGCCGCAGGGCAGCAATCGCATCTTCTCCAACCGAAGCCTCCATTTGCAAAGCTTCAGTCGCGTCGAGGGCCTCAGCGATGGTCCGATGTTCTGGTTTTTGTGAACGCCTTAATGATCTCTCTGCTCGCGGTGTTCCCGTCCGGTGCCGTGGCAGCAACCGTCAGGACAGGAAGATCGGGTTTCACGACGTGGTCAGAAGGATACCGTGGCCAAATTCGTCAGCCAGTTTCTTGATAAGCAGCTTTTCGCGCGCGGTAAGGCGTTTCTGGTCGACAAAACGCCAATTGCGCTCATAAAGCGCGAAGGCCTCCTGCGCCGGGATCGGGCGAGCGGCATCGCGGTTCCAGGCAAGGGCCTGGAGCTCGGGAAATTCCGCGGGAACGATCGGCGCAATGTTAACGGTCATAGCCCGCCAAACATAATGCAGAGCGCTTAAGAAATCCAACGAGGCCCTAAGCCGGCAGCGCTTCGGAAAACTCCACTGCCCTGCCCTGCCCGGGCGTGACGATCTCGCCTTCCCACATGACGCGGGTGCCGCGCACCATGGTGCCGACCGGCCAGCCGGTCACCTTCCTGCCGTCATAGGGCGTCCAGCCGGCCTTGGAGCCGGCCTGCGCGTTGGTGATGGTCTCGCGGCGCTTCATGTCGACGATGGTGAAGTCGGCGTCATAGCCGGCGGCGATGCGGCCTTTCCTGGCCATGCCGAAGATGCGCTGGGGACCGTGGCTGGACAGGTCGACGAAGCGCTGCAAGGTAAGCCGGCCGGCGTTCACATGGTCGAGCATGATCGGCACCAGCGTCTGCACGCCGGTCATGCCCGACGGCGAGGCCGGATAGGGCTTCGCCTTCTCGGCAAGCGTGTGCGGCGCATGATCGGAGCCCAGCACATCGACAATGCCTTGCGAAATGCCGTGCCAGACGCCGTCGCGATGGCGCGATGGCCGCACCGGCGGGTTCATCTGGATCAGCGTGCCCAGCCGCGCATAGTCGTCTGCGGTCAGCGTCAGATGGTGCGGCGTCGCCTCGCAGGTGGCGACATCCTTGTGCTGTTCGAGAAAGACGATCTCCTCGGCCGTCGAGATGTGCAGCACATGGATGCGCGCGCGGGTTTGTCTGGCGATGCGCACCAGGCGCTCCGTGCAGCGCAACGCCGCGATCTCGTCGCGCCAGACCGGATGGGAAGATGGGTCGCCTTCAATACGCTCGGCAAGGCGCTCGCGCAGGCGGAACTCGTCCTCGGAATGGAAAGCCGAGCGGCGGCGCGTGTTGCGCAGGATCGAGGCGACGCCCTCGTCATCCTCGACCAAAAGGTCGCCGGTGGATGAGCCCATGAACACCTTGATGCCGGCAGCCCCCGGCAGCCGCTCCAGCTCGCCGACATCGCCGGCATTGTCGCGCGTGCCGCCAACCCAGAAGGCGAAGTCGCAATGCATGCGGCCGGTGGCGCGGCGGACCTTGTCGGCAAGCGCTGCCTCGCTGGTGGTCAGCGGATTGGTGTTGGGCATCTCGAAAACGGCGGTGACGCCGCCCAGCACCGCCGCGCGGGAGCCCGTCTCCAGGTCCTCCTTGTGCTCCAGCCCAGGCTCCCGGAAATGGACCTGACTGTCGACGACTCCGGGCAGAATGTGCAGGCCGGTGCAGTCGATGGTCTCGCCGGCGGAAGCCTGGCCGAGATCGCCGATGGCCGCGATTCGCCCGTCCCTGACGCCAACGTCGCGAAAACCCCCGCCGTCATGGTTGACCACCGTGCCGCCTGTCAGGATGAGGTCGAAGGTGGTTGCCATGGGCAGGTCCAATCTCTTGCGGGGGGAGTGTGGCCGGCTTACGTAATGAGCGACCGTTTTGCAAGATCAGGCCCAATCCGCTCATGCCCTTTGCCCAGCTCGACAACCGCGCGCTCATTTCCGTTTCCGGCCCGGATGCCGAGCATTTTTTACAGAACATCCTCACCACCGACCTCGATGCGTTGAAACCCGGCGAGGCCAAGCCCGGCGCGCTGCTCGCGCCGCAAGGCAAGATCCTGTTCGATTTCCTGATCTCGCGCGCCGGCGACAACGCTTTTCGGCTCGAATGCCGGGCCGACATCGCCGATGATTTCGTGCGCCGGCTGATGCTCTACCGGCTAAGGGCCAAGGCCGACATTGCCAAGCAGGATCAGGCGCTTGTTACGGTCTCGTGGGACAATGATTCAACCGCCTCATTTTCTGATTCAAGCGCGCTCGCCGACACACGCTTCCGAGATGTCGCGGTCAAACGCGCCTATGGCGGCGTCGCGCGGGACGGGGGTGACATCAATGCCTGGCAGGCGCTGCGCATCGGCAGCGGTATTGCGGAAAGCGGTCTTGACTACCAGCTCGGCGACGCCTTTCCGCATGACGTGCTGCTCGACGAGACGGATGGCGTCGGCTTCAAGAAGGGCTGCTATATCGGCCAGGAAGTGGTCTCGCGCATGCAGCACCGCGGCACCGCGCGACGCCGCGTGCTGATCGCTTCCGCCGGCAGCGCCCTGCCCGCTTCGGGCACCGAGCTCACCGTTGCCGGCCGGCCGGTCGGGGCGCTGGGATCGGTCAGCGGCAAGACCGCTCTAGCGATTGCCCGCATCGATCGCGTCAAGGCGGCCGTCGATGCCGGCGAAGCGATCATGGCCGGCGATGTGGCCGTGGCGCTGGCCATCCCCTCCTGGGCGAAGTTCTCTTTCCCGCAGGACGCGGCCAGCGCGGAGGAGGCCTGATGGCCGCCGACCGGGTCGGCGCGCCGCCGCGCGCCTGGCAGCGCATGCTGTCGGGCCGGCGGCTCGACCTGCTCGACCCCTCGCCGCTCGATATCGAGATTGCCGATATCGCCCACGGCCTGGCCCGCGTCGCCCGCTGGAACGGCCAGACCAGCGGTGACCATGCCTTTTCCGTCGCCCAGCATTCGCTGCTGGTCGAGGCGCTCTATGGCGAGCTCGTGCCGGCCGCGCCGGCCGAAGCGCGGCTGGCGGCGCTGCTGCACGACGCGCCGGAATATGTCATCGGCGACATGATCTCGCCGTTCAAATCGGTGATGGGCGGCTCCTACAAGGACTGCGAGCTGCGTTTGCAGCACGCCATCCATCTGCGCTTCTCGCTGCCAGCCGAGCTCGACGCCGCCCTGCGCAAGGACATCAAGCGCGCCGACCAGATCGCGGCCTATTACGAGGCAACGCTGCTTGCCGGCTTCTCGGCGGCGGAAGCGACGGAGTTCTTCGGCCGGCCGCGCGGCTTTTCCGCCGACCGCTTCGATTTCACGCCGCGCTCGGTGACCTGGGCGCAGGCGGCCTTCCTGAAGCGCTTCAAGGCGCTGGAGACGTCGCGGCAGCGTCTCGCTTCTGGTGCAGTCGGCTGATTGCAAAAACGTTAAATTAACCTGCGACCGCGACACTACCGTGTTCAGTCACGGTCCGCAGGCGCGCCCATGCCCGTCGCTCATATGAAGGCTGCTTCGACCGCAAGGAGGCGGAGAGCGGCCAGCGTTGGTCCGGCGCGACGAATGGCGGACGAGCTGCGCGCCCAGAACGAGCGCTTTTCCGCCGCTGTCGAGAACATGTCGCATGGGCTGTGCATGTTCGACGCCAATGAGCGGATGATCATCTGCAACCACAACTATCTCGATATCTTCCACCTCGATGCCAAGCTGATCAAGCCGGGCATCGCCTTCTTCGACATCCTGCAGCACAGCGTCGAAATCGGTGTCGCCTCGCAGAGTGCCGAGGAACTCTACGCCATCCGCAAGCCCTATATCGACGGTGCGAAAGCTTCGACTTACGAAGAAACGCTGTCGGACGGGCGCATCATCGTCATCTCGCACCGGCCGCTGGCTTCCGGCGGCTGGGTTTCGATCTATGAGGACGAGACCGCGCAGCGGCGCGCCGAGGCGGAGTTGAAGGAGCAGCACCGGCTTTTCGACGCGGCTCTGGCCAATATGTCGCAAGGCCTGCTGATGTACGGCGCGGAAGGCCGGCTGATCGTGCGCAACCAGCGCTTTCTGGATCTGTGCAAGGCAAAAGCCGCCGATTTCGCGCTCGGCATGACCCATCGCCAGATGCTGGAAAAGCTTGTGCGGCGCGGCATCTTCGTGGCCATCGACATCGATGCGGAGGTGGCAAGGACAAAGGCGCTCCTGGAGGCCGGCCAATCCCGTTCGAGCTATCGCGAACTGGTCGATGGCCGCACGTTGTTCGTTTCGCGCCAGCCGCTTACCGGCGGCGGCTGGGTGGCGACCTTCGAGGACGTTACCGAGCGCCGGCGCACCGAAGAGCGCATGACGCATCTTGCGCATCACGACACGCTGACCAACCTGCCCAATCGCTCGATGTTCCGTGACCGGCTCGACCAGGCTCTCGGTGAGACCACGGTCGCGCCGATGGCGATCTTCTCGGTCGATCTCGATCGCTTCAAAGCCGTCAACGACACTTTCGGGCACCCGGCCGGGGACTGGCTGCTGAAATGCGTGGCCGAGCGGCTGCAGCGCTGCCTGCGCGGCGAAAAGGACGTGGTGGCGCGTTTCGGCGGCGACGAATTCGCCATCGTCCAATTCGATATCAAAAGCATGGCCGATGCCGAAAAGCTCGCCAAGCGCGTCATCGATGTCGTCGGCAAACCCTATCGCGACAAACCCTTCCGCGAGAAGGGCCGCGAGATGCATGTCGGCGTCAGCCTCGGCATCGCGCTCTATCCCGGCGACGGGACCGATGCCGACACGCTGCTCACCAATGCCGACCTCGCGCTCTACCGGGGCAAGAGCGAGGGACGCAATGTCTACCGCTTCTTCGAGCCGGACATGGACGCGACGGTGCGCGAGCGCCGTGCGCTCGAAATCGACCTCGAGGCAGCCTTGTCGCGGCGCGAGTTCGAGCTCGACTTCCAGCCGATCCTCGGCATCGCCTCGGGCGGCATCGTCGGCGCCGAGGCCCTGATGCGCTGGCGTTCGCCGTCACGCGGGCTGGTGCCACCGCAGGATTTCATCGCCGCGGCCGAGGAGACGGGGCTGATCGTGCAGCTCGGCGACTGGGCCTTGCGCAAGGCCTGCAGCGCCGCCGCGAACTGGCCGCAAAACGTTCGCATCGCCGTCAACGTCTCGCCGGCGCAGGTCAAGAGCGGCGGTTTTGCCCGCAGCGTGGTCTCAGCGCTTGCCCATTCCGGTCTGGCGGCCGGCCGGCTGGAGCTGGAAATCACCGAAACGGTGATGATGGATGAGAGCGATACGGTGCTGAAGACGCTCAGCCAGTTGCGCGCGCTCGGCGTGCGCATCGCACTGGACGATTTCGGCATCGGCTATTCCTCGCTTGGGTATCTGCGGCGCTTTCCGGTCGACAAGATCAAGATCGACCGCTCCTTCATCCACGATCTCGACACGCGCGATACGGCCGCGATCGTGCGCACGGTGATCGGGCTCGGCGCCGAGCTCGGCATCACCGTCACCGCCGAAGGCGTCGAGAACGAAGCGCAGCTCGATATGCTGCGCAAGGCCGGCTGCGGCGAAGCGCAAGGCTATCTGGTCGGAGAACCGGCGGGAGCGGCCGAGATCAACCGTCTCTTGAGCGCGACGGCCGCGCTTCGCCAGTCAGGGTGAGCATGGCATGAATGTCGTCAGGCGCCAGCGCGCCTGAACATGCCCGGCGTCATCCCGTGCGCTGAACGGAAAATGCGAGACAGATGGCTTTGGTCGGCAAAGCCGGCGGCAAAGGCGGCATCCGCGAGATTCGCGCCTTGCTGGATCAAAAGGCTGGCGCGGCGCTGCCGGCGGTCGCGGATGAAGGCGGCGGGCGTCAGGCCGAGCACCTTCTTGAAATCCCGGATGACCTGGAAGCGCGTCACGCCGGCGGCTTCGGCGAGCCGCCGCAAATCGAGATCAAGGCTCAGATTGTCCGCGATAACCTGTTCGTAGATCGAGAGCCTGCCTTGCGAACCGAAGTTTTCGACCGCCTCGCGCCGCCGGCCGCCCCAATCGCCATGGCGCAGGATGAGCTTGCGCAAGGCGATCAGCATCGAGGTTTCAGAGTTTGTCGGGTCACCGGATGCCGAGCCATGATGCGCGGCGGCCACCGCCTGGACGATATCGCGGTCGTCGACGATCGCGCGGGAAAACAGCGGCGCGCGGTCCTGCCCGAGCTCTTCCGCGATCGAACCCATAAGGGCTGCCGAAGGGTAGAAGGTGCGATAGGCCCAGCCCTCGTCGGCGCCGGCCTCGCCGTCATGCCATACTTCCGGATTGACCAGCAGAACCTTGCCCGCCGGCGCGACGACGCTCTCGTTGGCGACGCGCACCCGCTCGCAGCCCTGCGTGATGAGCGCGACGACATAGGTCGGATGCGTGTGCAACTCGTAGCGGTGCCGCGTGAAGCGCGCCTTGAGCATGCCAAGATCGCGAAAGCGCGGGTGGCGCCAGAACTGCGTCGTCTCCTGCGGTTCTCGAATTCCCGACACGGTCAATCCTGTTCAAGACGCTGCCGGCGCAAGTGCCTAGATGCTGGCCTCGACAAGACCAATTTACGCCGGCCGGACAGGAGTTCGCAATGCTGCACAACGATCCCATAGCTGCCCTCACCCCGCAGGTGCTGGAATGGCGGCATCATATCCACGCCAATCCCGAGCTCGGTTTCTCAGAACACGAGACCGCGCGCTTCGTTGCCGAAAAGCTCAAAGCCTTCGGGCTCGATGAAGTCCATGAAGGCATTGGCGGTACCGGCGTGGTCGGTGTCCTCAAGGGCCGGGCGGGCGGGCGCGCCATCGGGCTCAGGGCCGAACTCGACGCCCTGCCTGTCCTGGAAAAGACGGGGCTGCCCTACGCCTCGAAAAAGGCCGGCGTGATGCATGCCTGCGGCCATGACGGCCATACTGCGATGCTGCTTGGCGCCGCCAAGCTGCTCGCCGACGCCAGAGCCTTCGACGGCACCGTCTATTTCATCTTCCAGCCGGCCGAGGAGAATGAAGGCGGCAGCATGCGCATGATCGAGGACGGGCTCTTCAGCCGCTTCCCGGTGGAGGCGGTCTACGCCGTCCACAATTGGCCGGGACTGCCGCTCGGCACGATCGCGGCGCGTGCCGGCCCGATGATGGCGGCTGTCGACAATTTCGAGCTCAGTTTTGAGGGAACCGGCGCGCATGCCGCCATGCCGCAGCTTGGCGACGATCCTATCCTTGCCGCCGGCGCCTTCGTCCAGGCCGTGCAGCGCGTCGTCAGCCGCTCGGTCGACCCGCAGACGGCGCTGGTTGTCTCGATCACGCAGATCCATGGCGGCAATGTCGGCAATATTGTGCCGGGCAAGGTCTGGGTGCAGGCAACCTGCCGCTTCTTCGAGCCAGCTTTATCGGACCATTGCGAAAAGCTGATCGGCGATATCGCAAACGGTATCGCCTCGGCGCATGGCCTGACCTGCAAGCTCGCTTACAAGAAAGGCTACCCGCCGCTGGTCAACACGCAGGCCGCGACAGGGCAGGCTGTGCAGGCCGCGACCGCTGTCGTCGGCCGCGAGCAGGTCGAGACGGCGTTCAACCCGAGCCTCGGCTGCGAGGATTTTGCTTATATGACTCGCGAAGCGGGTGGCTGCTATGCCTGGATCGGCGCCGGCGCCGTCGGGCCGGGCGAAGGGCTGCACGGCGACCGCTATGTCTTCAACGACGCCATCGTGCCCACCGTGCTCCGCTATTTCGTCACGCTGGTCGAGCAGACCTTGGCAGCCAAGGGGCCGGTTTGAACGCTACCGTCAGCGCAGCGTCTCGATGTATTTTTCGTGGAAGCTGACATAGCCGGGCTCGACCACTTTGAGGTGCCGCTCGATCAGCTGGTGGAAGGCCGGCAATTGGTGGAACGGCACGCCGGGATAAGCATGGTGCTCCGCGTGATAGGGCATGTTCCAGGCGAGCTTGCGCACGAACCAGTTGGTCAGCGTCGTCCTGGTGTTTTCCAGCATGTTGGCAACGAAGGGGCAGCGGCCATGCTCTGCCAGCAGATAGAGCCGCAGGAAGGGCTGGCCAAGCAGCGCGGGCACAAGCCACACATAGAGCAGCACACTTGCCTTGAACCAGACGGCAAGCGCCAGGACCGCCAGATAGAACGCGATCATCGCCCGCGCCTCGGCCTTTACCTTGGGCAGGCCCTTGGGCGGCACATAGCTGTCGCGGCAGGCTCCAGTCGCATTGGTGTAAAGCGTCGTGAAATGACCCCGCCATACCGGCAGGCCCGAAACATGGATGATGTATTGCCGCAGCGTCTCGGGTTTCGGGAAGGCCAGCTCCGGATCGTTGTCGGGGTCCTGGGTGAAGCGGTGGTGGGCGAAGTGGAAGTAACGAAACCAGTCGGCGGGCAGCGCGATCGCCAGGCTGCATAGCCGCGCCACCGCGTCGTTGAGCCACTGGGTTTCGAAGGCCGTCCTGTGCACCGTCTCGTGCAGCAGCGTGAACAGGAAGATGATCAGGATGCCTTGGGGCAGCATCAGCGCCGGCCAATACGGCACCTTGGCCGCGATCAGCGCGCCAAGAACGATGATCGCGCCGAAATGCAGGCCGAACTGGATAGCGCCCGGCCCGTCCGACTTGCCGGTCAGCCGGCTGCGCTGCTCATTGGTCAGCGAAGCGATGATTTGACGGTGGTCGACGGCGTCGTGGTGATCGATCGTGCTCATGAGCAAGCTTTACTCCGAAAAGAAACCTTTCGAAAAACGAGGATTTCTGCAAAATAGATAAGCTGAACTTATCTAACTGATGGTCCATGGTCGCCCTTCCCTCCTTACGCGGACTCCAGGCTTTCGAGACCGCCGCACGCACCGGCAGCTTCGCCGCCGCGGCCGACGAATTGTCGGTCTCGGCGGCGGCCGTGAGCCAGCTGATCCGCACCGTCGAGGAACAGCTCGGTCGAAAACTGTTTCACCGCGTCAACCGGCGCGTCGTGCTGACCGAAGCCGGCGTCGAGATGCTGCCCCGGCTCACCATGGCCTTCCAGGAGATCGGCAGCGTCGCGCGCGATGTCGGCGGCGATGCCTTCCGGCCGAGGCTGGTCATCTCGGTGCCGCCATCGATGGCGATGGGCTGGCTTTCCGAGCGCCTCGCCGGCTTTGTCCGGACACACGGCGCCGCCGATATTTCGCTGAGGGGCGACGATGACCCCGTGCCGTTCGACCGCGAGCTGATCGACATCCGGCTCTCCTACGGGCCGCATTATCGCGAGCATCCGACGGAGGAGATCGTCAGGGACGCCGTCTACCCGGTCTGCGCGCCGGGGGTTGCCGACAGGGTCAAATCCCCGGCCCTCGCCGGCATGCCGCTGATCCACACCGACTGGGGGCCGACCGGCGCATCCTTTCCGTCCTGGCGCAACTGGTTCGAGGCGGCAGGCATCGAGCCCGCCCGATCCGCGCAGCGCGGCCTGTCGGCCAATTCGTCGCGGGCGGCGCTTGACCTTGCCATTTCGGGACTGGGCGTGGCGCTGGCGCAAGGCATCTACTGCGCCCAGGCCCTGGAAGACGGCAGGCTGGTTCGGCCCGCCGCCCGAGCGTTGGAACTGCGCCAGCCCTATTGCCTGACGATCCCCGAACGCAGCGCAAGACGCGATGTCGTGGCCGCGTTCCGGGAATGGCTGATCGGGGAATGCGTGCGCGCGGTCAAATCGCCGGCGCTGATTGCCTAGAGGTGCCCGGCCAAGGCCGCGACCATGTCCTTGTTGGTCGCCACCGGGATGATCTCGAACTCGACCAGGTCGTTCCACTCGATGGCCCAGCGCTGCAGGATCGTGACGTCGTCGGTCTCGACCAGCAGGAAGCAGCGGCTCATGTCACCGGCGATCCAGCTGTGATGGACGACAAGTTCGTCCGGCTTCAGTCGCCCCTTGTCGTTGAAGCGACGGTAGGTCTCCTTACGATCGCTGCCACGATAATCCTCGATGACGAAAAACAGCATTCTTTTGCCTCAGTTCATTGGGGAACTGAGGAACTGAAGAATTGAGCGTCCCGCGAGCCATCCGTCCTCACTTCCTCACTTCCTCACTTCCTCACGTCCTCAATTCCCCAGTTCTTCAATTCCCCAGTTCCTCAATTCCTCTACTTATCCGGTCGTTCCAGGCGTTCCAGGAACCACTGGGTCAGCCGCACCCACAGCTCGTCCTTCTCGCCGGAATCCTCCCAGCCATGGTCGAGATTGGGGTTGTCGTTGACTTCGATGACGAAGACGCCGTCCTTGGTTTCCTTGAGGTCGACGCCGTAGAGGCCGTCGCCGATGCATTTTGCCGCCTTGACCGCCGTCTCGACGACATGCTGCGGCGTCTGCTTCAGGGTGAAGGTTTTGATGCCGCCCTGGTCCGGCTTGCCGCTGGCCTTGTGGTTGACGATCTGCCAGTGCTTTTTCGCCATCAGATAGTGCACGGCAAACAGCGGCTGGCCGCCGAGCACGCCAACGCGCCAATCATATTCGGTCGGGATGAACTTCTGCGCGATCAACAGGTCGGAATCGTCCAGCCACTCGGTTGCGAGCGTGGTCAGCTCGGCCATGTTCTCGCATTTCTTGACGCCGCGCGAGAAGGAGGAGTCCGGGATCTTCAGCACCAGCGGGAAGCCCAGCGTCTGCGCCGCGACTTCGAAATCGGAGGTGCCGGCGATCATCACCGTCGGCGGCACCGGCACTTTGTTGTAGGTCATCAGCTCGTTGAGATAGACCTTGTTGGTGCAGCGGATCATCGACAACGGGTCGTCGATCACCGGCATGCCTTCCTGCTGGGCGCGGCGCGCGAAGCGGTAGGTGTGGTTGGAGATCGAGGTCGTCTCGCGGATGAACAGCGCGTCATAGTTGGCGAGCTTGGCCAGGTCCTTCCTGGTGATCGGCTCGACTTCGACGCCCATCTTCTCGGCGATCCTTGCCCAGTAGCGCAGCGAGGAGATTTCGGACGGCGGCAATTCTTCATGCGGGTCGACCAGCGTCGCGAAGGTGTAGCGGGCCGGCGTGCGACCCTTGGTGTCGCGCCATTCGCGATTGGTGTAGGTATCCAGGCATTGCAGGAAGAAGGGTTCCTCCTCGTCGCTCATACGGGCCAAAGGCAGGAAGCCGATCTTGCGGATCGACGCCCATTCGGCGCTGTCCTTGATGTGGACCTCCAGCGCCGGCGCGCGGAACCAGTCGAACAGAAGCTTGGCGAAACGGTCCCATATCTTGGACGGGCCAATGCCGAAGAAGATCGCGACCTTGGTTGGAAAGACGCCGCCGAGATCCTTGCGGCATTTGTTCAAGGCGAGCTCGAGTTCCGGCAGCGCATGCTCGTAGAGCTTGCGCTCGGACAGGTCGATCATTGTCTCGACCGTCGGGATCACCCTGTGGCCGCGCGATCCGGCCAGCAGCGATGCATAATAGCCGCGGCTCTGGTAGGCGTAATTGTTCGACAGGTTGATCACCTTCGGCCGTTGGCCGCGAAACAGCGCGGGATGGGCGAGGTAGTCGCGGTTGGTGATGATCTTGTGGGGTGTGGCCACCTGATCGATGTCGTTCTGCCTGCCGGTAAGGATGACCCAGGTCATTGTCTCAGCGTTTTCCCAGAGTGATGGCGGCCCGCAAGCCGTCGCGGCCGAACTGCGCCATGTTCATGAAGATGTCGTAAGGCACTGGAATGTTGGCGGCGTCGAGAATGGTTTCCTGCCTTTCGTCCTCGACCCAGGGGTCGTGGATCAGGATATGGTCGCCGTCATCGCCGATGGCCAGCACCCAATGCGGCACCTTCTTGCCGAACATCAGGAAGCCGCTGACCAGCACCACCACCAGCTTGCCCTGAGCCAGGGCGGCGCGGATGTCGTCGATGCCGAACGAACGGTAATTGACCGGAATGCCGTAGAGTTCCGCGCGGCGGCGGAAATCGACCTGGGCGAGTTCCATGACGCGGCGTTTGTCCTCGCTGCGCACCGACTGCAGGAACAGCGCGCCGTAGAAGGAAACGAAGATCTCCGCCGCCAGCCCGCTTTCATAGCCGGAGACCGCCAGGCCGAAAGGCTCGCAACCGCCCGGACCCGACATCATGAAGACCGTGGTGGCCTCGCGCCACAAACGGATTTCCATCACCGGGTCGGGGACAAAGCCATGGTCGAAATTGGCCATCGCCATCATCAGGCAGCATGGGCCGCAGGTGAATTCGCAGGTCTGCTGGTAGAACGGCACCTCGGTGGCGATCGGTGTGTCGCCACGCAGCGTCTTTTCATAGCGCAACGCGGTCGCGCCATCTTCGTAATAGTCGGGCTCTCGGCCTAATTTGCGATAGCCGGCCTGCTCGTAGATGCGGATGGCGCGGTCATTGTCCTCGCGCACTTCGAGGCGCAGCAACAGGCGGTCGTGCTCGAAGGCCGCATCCTCCGCCGCGTCCAGGAGCTGGCGGCCGATGCCGAGCCGGCCGAAGAACGGGCTGACCGCGATGGAATAGAGCCGCGCCACGCCGCTGCCCTTGCGAAACAGCACCACCGCATGGCCGGCGACGCGTCCCTCGTTTTCAGCCACCAGCATGTTGGCCGTCTCGCGCTCGATCAACTGGCGGAAGGAGCGGCGCGACAAGCGATCGCTACTGAACACCGCCTTTTCGATGGCGGCGAGGTCATCGACGTCTGATGCGCGGGCCTTGCGGATCTCGGCAGGCATAAGGGCTTGGGAGAACCTCGATTGAGTTTGTGGAAAAGGCCCCGGCAATAAAGCGGACACCGGCCGAAACACCGGCACCCATCAAGCGCTATCGCTCCTTGATTAGGGCCGAATTGTGACAGTTTCCGCATCGGCAAGGAAGGGCGGAATCTTTGAACAGCATCCTTGTTTTGAAAGACCGCCGGCTGCCGAGACCAGCGCCGGTTCAGCTCGAGATACCGGCCACAAGCTGGCCATAGGCACTCTTGGCGACCGCCGACAGGCGCTCGGCCGGCAGCGAGCCGACGACGGCGCAGCCATAGCCCTTGTCGAGCCAATAGACGGCCTCCGGGCCATCGGCCTCGGCCGTGTAGGTGCCATTGGTCGTCGCCGACGATTCGGCGGTGACGAACAGCGAGATGCGTTCGCCCTTGGCATCTTCATAGAGCAGCATGGCGGCCTTGCCCTGGCCAGCCGGGAGCAGCCGGCCGCCGACCAGTTCGAAACCTTCGCTGGCCAGATCGGGCGCCACCAGCTTCAGCCCGATGCGGTTGGAGAGCCAGGTCTGCAGATGATCCTTGTCGCTTGCCGGAACTTCGACCGCGTGGCGCTTTTCGGCGGCGTAGATGACATGGGCGGCGATCGCCTGCTCGGCGAGCACGTCGTCGCTGTCGTCGGTCTTGCCGACGCCATCGATGCCGGCGGCATAGCCGCCAAGACCGCCAACCGCGAGCACCACGGCAGCAGCGGCCGACAACCACCAGCGCGAGCGCCAGGCCGGCATTCTCGCTGCCGTTTCACCGAATACCGCCTGGCGCAGCCTCGCCGGCACCGGCTCGTCCATCACGCCGGCGAAGGCGGAGCGAAGTGCTGCACGGTCGGCGCTATAGCGCGCGGCCCTCGCCTTCATCTCGGGATTGGTCTCCAGCCAAGCGTCATAGGCCATGCGTTCCTCGCCCGGCAGTTCGCCGTCGAGGGCCATGTGGATATCGCGTTCGGAGAAATCGCGGCGGGTCATTTCTCGACAACCCTTATCGAGCGGCGGCGTGCGGTATCGTCGAGCAGCCCGCGCAACTCCTCGCGGCCGCGCGCAATGCGCGACATCAGCGTGCCGGCCGGCACGCCGAGGATGTTGGCGGCCTCGGCATAGGAGAAACCTTCGATGGCGACCATGACCAGCGCGGCGCGGCGATCGGGGCTGATCGCCTGCAAGGCATCCATGATCTCGCGCGAGGCTATGGTTTCGACCTGATCGGCGGGCGCGGACTGGGCTTCGCCGGCTTCGAGAGGCAGGATCGCCGCCTCGCCGCGCCGGTTGACCTTGCGCATCTGGTCGATGAACAAGTGGTGCATGATCGTAAACAGCCACCTCCGGGGGCTTTCTCCAGTCTGCCAGTTGTCGAGCCGCACGAGCGCCCGCTCCAGGCAGTCCTGGACGAGATCGTCGGCGGAATCGCGGTCGCGCAGCAGCGAGCGCGCATAGCGCCGCAACCGCGGTATCTCGCTCAGGATCGCTGCCTTCTTGTCGTCCATGACCGCTTGTTTTCGAGGTCGCTTTCGTCCCGATAAAACGCGCCTTCAGGGCGCGGCGCAAGCAGTCAGCACGAAGCGGACCACCCGCTCCGGTTACCCAAGCACAGGAATAACGAGGCAATTGGCCAATTTATTCCCGCTAATCAACGAGAAAGCCGAATTATCTTAAATCCGTCAGCATGAAATCATTGCCCTTATAGAGCAGCGGAATGGCGAGCGTTTTCGCACAAGCATAGGCAAAACAGTCGCCGAAATTGAGATCGGCTTGATGGCCGACGGCCTTGCCATAGCGAGCGCTGGCGTCGATGGCGCGCGAACCGATCTCCTCGCCGATCGATACATTTTCTCCGCCGATTTCCACAATCAGTTGATCCACCAGATCGCGCGCCTTCAGGAGGGCTTCAGCGGTCAGCTTGCGGGCACCGGCGCCGGCGCGCGCCAGAGCCTGTGTCGCCTCAAAACGGACCATCGCGGAAACGTAGAAGTCGACCGGTTCGGAAAGCCGTTTGGACAATTCCTCCCAGCCCGGTTCCTGGTTGAGAATGGCGACGATCACCGAAGCGTCGACAAACATCAATCTTCCCACAGCTCATCGGTGAATTTCTTCATGTTGACGGGGTTGGGCAGGCCGAGCTTCTTCGCCTCTGTTTGCAGCTTAGCGATCCGATCGCTCAGCGGCACTTTGGCGCGCTGGCGTTCAAGCTCGTGCAGGAGGGCTGTCCGCACGGCTTCTGTCTTGCTCGAAGCATTGGTCTCGCGCTGCAATTTTGTCGCCAGTGCATCGACCTCGTCATCACGAATGTAGAGCGGCATATGAATATCTCCCGGTGGATATTCATATATTCCATTTTGGATATTCAAACAAGCCGGGAGACCTCACCCCTCTTTCGCCGCCCGCGTCAGCAGCCGCTGGTAGAACAGGCCGATGCCGATCAGCACCGCGCCGAGGCCGATGAAGGAGAGCGCGCGCAGCACGCCTTCGAGCTCGGACATGTCAAACAAAAAGACCTTCACCACGGCCACCGCAATCAGCGCGGCGGAAGCGATGCGCAGCACCTGCGATTTCAGCCAGACGCCGGCGGTGAGCAGCAAAACCCCGATGACCAGCCAGAGCGCTGAATAGGTGTAAGTCTCGAGCTGGCCGAGCCCGTTCCACCAGGCGATGAACTCGCCCTTGAACACGCGCCGCACCGAGAGTGTTGCGTAGACGAAGGCAAGCAGCGCTGCGACCAGCGCCAGCATCGCGGCATACCATTTCGGGCGCTTGTCGCGGACATAAAGCGCCAACGCGCCGGCGGCGATTGCCGGCAGCAGATAGGCCAGCAACAGCAGGTTGAAGACCGGGATGGTGCCGGTCGACTCGTCCGTGAAGAGCGGGTTCAGAAGCAAAAAATGCTGGACGGCGATCAGGCCGACCGAGACCACGCCGGCCGCCATCGAGCCATAGCGCAGCACCGAGCTCGGTGAACGCATGTCGATGGCGACGAGTATGGCGCCGCCGCCGAGCGCGATCAGCGTGTAGATCGCCTGTTCAGCAAGGGTCACGGTGCCGGTGTCGATGACGCCGCCATGCATGGCGTGGCGCACCAGCATCGCAACGGTCAACAGCGCAAACAGCGCCGAGGCCGCCTCCATGGCGAGGCGCGGCCTGCCATTGGTGGTGCGGGCGAGCTGCCAGGCGGCAAAGCCGAAGGCGAGCGCCGGCACGCCATAACCCACGAGCAGCCAGTTGAAGACCGGCGTTCTCGTCAGCGCCGCGGCACCGACGATGGTCGGATCGAAGGCGACGCGGCCGAGCACGGCGATCACCGCACCCACCGCGATCCAGCCCAATATGGGGTAAGAGCGCCAGCGCGTCGCCAGCGCCAGCACGATGGCCGCGGCACCGAGCAGCACGGTGGTCCAGCCGGAACCGAAGGCCATGTGCAGCATCAGGAGGCCGGCGAGGCCGGCGCCGGCCAGCGCGAAGGAAACGGCCAGGCCGCCGGTAAACGACGGGTTTTCCGCGCGCGCGATCCATTCGCCGCCGGCGGCGAAGACAAGCACCAGGAGCAGCGCCGGCAGCGCATAGCCGAGATCGCGGTCGATATCGCCGAAGGTGAGCCACAGCGCCATCAGCACCACCAACGGGACAATGACGCCCCATGCCGCCCAGCAGGCCGCGCGTATCCGCGCCGTGACGACGAAGTGCCTTGCGGCCCAGAAGCCGGCGGCGAGGAAGATCAGGGCAAGCACAATACCGATGCGGAAGGTCAGCGCTCCGGGCGCCGCCAAAGGCTGGGCGTCGAGCCCGACATCGAGCGCATCGGCGCCAACGGTGGTCGGCGGGATGATGCCGAGATAGATCATCACCGTGGCCAGCCCGGCGGTGAAGACCAACGGCATCGCGAGCGGCCGGTAGAGCGCCACCCCGACAAGGGCCGCAAGCAGTATCGCGCCATGCAAGGCATCGCCCGCAGGGGCAAAGGCCGGATCGACGGACAGGCCGAGCGCACTCAACGCAATGAACAATCCAGGTACGATCGACGGCCAGTCGAAGCCGCGCTCGGTATCGTCCTGCCCGGCAAGCCAGACGAGGGCAAGCACGGCGAGCGTGGCCAGGCTGATGAAAAGGATCGAAGCGAGGTTCGCATCGGGCGCATCGCTCATATAGAGGATGGTCCAGATGCCGGTGCCGGCGAAGGCCGTGGCGACCAGCGCCCGCCAGTTGCGAATGCGCGCAACGGCGGCGGTCGCGGTGAGCACGATCGCCAGATAGACGAACAGCGCCCAGGGATTAGGCGCTTGCGAGGAAACCAGTGCCGGCGTGACCATGGCGCCGACAAGGCCGATGCCGGCCAGCGCCAAGCCATGCACAAGCGAAGCGGCAATGGCCGCGACGCCGATGGCGCCAAGCAACGCAAAGGCCGGTGCCGGGCCGATGAAGCCATAGATCGCATGCGCGGCATAGACGGTGCCGAACAGGATGAAGGCGCCGGCCCCGGTCAGGATTGCCGGAATGTAGGCGCCGGCCGCGCCCTGCACCGGTACTTTGAAGCCGGTACGGCGGATGAATTCGGCGCCGGCAACCAGCACCAGGCCGAGGATGCCGGCCATGGTCAGGCGCACGCCGGGGCCGAAAATGCCGGCTTCGATGGTGTAGCGGATCAGGAACAGGCCGCCCAGCGCCAGCGCGATGCCGCCGACCCAGACCGCCCAGCGGGTGCCGAGCGCCGTCTCGACATCGGTCTTGCGCGCAGCCTTCGCGGCCGCCTCGACAGGTGCGGCAGGCTCTTCCGGATTGGCCGGATCGGTGGGACCTTCCAGGCTCCCCTCGCCTTTCGCCCAGGGTCCCGCCGCAACCTCGCCCTCGGCGGCCTCAGGCTTGGCGACGCTCTCGTCCTCGGGCAGAGCGGCGGCCGCCGCCGGGGCCAGCTTGGCTGGTTCGCGGGCAGTTTGCCGAGCGCCTTCAACCGTGCTGGAGGCGGGCTGCGCAGCCCCTGCGGCGACAACGCCTTGTAGCGTGGTGAGTTCGCGTTCGACCAGGGCAATGCGCTTCTGCAGGCGCGAAACGATGACGAACAAGGCAATGACGGCGGCAATCGCGATCAGGCTGAAAAACACGGCGGTTCCCCTCAAACCGGACCAGTCGTCGCCGACAAATACGGCAATGAGACGGCTATCCAAATCAGCGCCTTGCCGGCCAGCAAGATCGAGCATGTTTCGATGCCGGTTGCCAGCAACTTGCCGGCTTTATCCAATGGCAATGCGCCGGTAGGGTCGCGATTTCCCAATGAAAATGCCAACCATCCGCCGCGAAATACTCGTGCTATTCTCGAACGTATAGGGAAACGCGATGAGGACCACCGATGCCGCAGCGAAGTGCTGGCCTGCTGATCTACCGGCATACCGCCGGTGTCTTCGAATTCCTGCTGGTCCATCCCGGCGGGCCGTTCTGGGCGCGCAAGGATGAAGGCGCATGGTCGATCCCGAAGGGGCTGATCGAAGACGGCGAGGACGAGCTCGACGCTGCCAAGCGCGAGGCGCAGGAGGAGCTCGGCGTCGGCATCGACGGCGATTTCCAGCCTGTCGGCAGCTACAAGCAGCCGGGTGGCAAGATCGTGATTGCCTTCAGCGTCGAGACGGATGTCGACGTCAATGCCGTCAAGAGCAATGTTTTCAGCATGGAATGGCCGCCGAAATCGGGAACCATGAAGGAATTTCCCGAAGTGGACAAAGCAGGTTGGTTTACGCTGCCCGAAGCCGGCCTCAAGATCCTCAAGGGCCAGCTTGCCATTCTCGACGATTTCCTGGAGCGGCGGCGGGGGGCCGATTAGGCGCCGCGCAGTTCATCGCGCCAGATTGCCGGCAGGAAAGATCGAGCAGGTCTCGGTGCCGAAGGCGAGCAGCTTGCCGTTCAGATCCTTCAGCGTCGCTTCCGAAACGGCGAGCGTGCGGCCTTTGTGGATAACCTTGTGAGCGTGGCACTTACCAATTCACTGTACTCTCTTTTGGTACGATGCTGAAACCACCGAATGCCGGTCGCGATCTGAACACTTTCACATCATCGGTGTACCTAGATCGAACCAAGGCTCGAACCGCAGCCAAATCAAGATGGCACAGGGGCCCCAAGACAACCTCCGCCAGTTCCATATTTGCGTTAAAAGGTACGAAATATAGTGGGCCTTCTGGGCTTGCTGCGTTAAGTTCGACAATTACTCTTTGCTCACCCTCATATTCCCAATGCTTGAACTTGGTTTTAACTAGCAGCTCCCTTACCTGTACGGAAAGACCGCCGGGGGATGTCATGTCGAGCTTAAACACTCTACGGCTATCTTCATATTCAACTCTTTGGGCCACCCTCCGGTCAACGTTTAAACCCAGACATATCCCAGAATGCTTCCCGGCGTAATGACTCCATAGTACAGGATCGGTCCAATTGCTGCTGAAACACAAGAGACCATTTTTGGTACTAAATTCTTCCTTGTGCCTTTGGGCCGCCCGCCTCAAACTGACGTCCTTGCAGTTAGCGGAGAGCAATTCGAAAGGGTCATTCAATTCAAAAAACCGAGCTACCTTTAGGCGCTTGAGTGCCAGGTTGCTTATTCCGTATTCGGCGGTTGTCAGGTGATAAACGCGGACAACGTTGTCGCTAGGAGGGCGAACTACCTCGGCGCTGCCCATTTGAGTTCCATATCCAGCGACGTCCCATAAGCGCCGAAAATCTTTATGCATTGGCATTGCGTCATCCTATAAATTCGTTCGTTAACGACGTGGGTTACAGCGCGTTGTCGAATGTGGCATCGCATCGGAACTGCGTAGGTGACTTGTGCGCTAGTTCAGTGTTTAGTCCTTCAATGACCTTTGATGAAACGATTCCAAATATGCCCGGAACGTGGGCGAACAATCGCCTTCATTTCTTTAAATATATGAGCGAATCAACAGCAAAGAAAGTGCTTGAAAATCGCACCCTGCGTTGGTCTACCGCAGCAACGTTAAACGACCCGTTCGAAATGCAGCTTCAGGTTTCCGCAGATGGAATAGATTTTTCTAAGGTCAAACAAGGATCTCTTGAAAAGATATGGAATCTCTATTCGGGATCCGATCCAATTTCAGCGAGAAACCAACTCGGAATTGCTCTAGAAACGCTTAGAATTAGGACTCCAGGATTGCCTAAGGAATACATATTTGACGTGTTTGGGCAAGGATTCGACGAAGGAATTTCTGTTCTTCATGCGAAACTACCAAAGAATCGCAAAGAAATCCTGGCTGAGCTTTCGCCCATAAAAATCCTATCGCTAACAAGCAGCCCCGATATTGGCCTGATGTGGTCTCACTACGCCAACTCACACAAAGGCATTGTTATTCGCTTTAGATCGATACCTGAAATTGACGGTATGTTTGGAATGGCAAAACCGATATTTTATAGCGATATTCGCCCATCTCTGCTAACAGAAGATTACTTGATTAACAGTTTTTCTGGGCAAGATTCAACTAATACGCGGGAGATCACAAATTCAATTATATACACAAAAATGAATTATTGGTCATACGAAAAAGAGTGGCGCATTAGTTTGGGAAACGGCCGCAACAAAGATGCTCCATTCGAGGACTTGCCGTTTGGAATTAACGAAATTGACGGTATTATATTTGGACCGCGTACATCCGGTACCGATCGAGTAGAAATTCGGAAATTGGCTCATTTGTATCCAAGCATTGAATTTATGGAGGCTCGACCCGATCAAGCGGCCGGCAAGGTAGAGATCGTGTTAATCTGAAATCTTGGCGTGCCGTTCTTAACGATTGGACTGGCACTCTGAGCCCTCACCGCGCTGCCAGATTGCCGGCAGGAAAGATCGAGCAAGTCTCGGTCCCGAAGGCGAGCAGCTTGCCGTTCAGATCCTTCAGCGTCGCTTCCGAAACGGCGAGCGTGCGGCCTTTGTGGATCACCTTGCCCTCGCAGATCACCTCGCCGGTCTTCGGCGTGATCGGCCGCGTCAGGTTCACCTTGAATTCGGCTGTGGTGTAAGCCTCGCCCTTGGCAAGCAGCGTCTGCACGGCGCAGGCAAGGGACGAATCGAGCAGCGTCGCCGCCCAGCCGCCATGCACCGTGCCCAGCGGGTTGAGATGGCGCTCGCTCGGCATGCCGCGAAACACCGCGCGGCCCTCCGAGACTTCGGTGAGGGTGAAGTTCAGCTGGAACGAGATCGGCGGCACCGGGTATTTGCCGTCGATGATCCGCTGCAGCAGCTCCAATCCCGAGTATTTCTCGATATCCGCATGCGGAATGGTGCCGACGCCGAGCGGCGAGACCCGGCCGGGATAGATTTCCACTTCGCTCACTGTGCGGTCTCTCCGTTGCTTTGAGCGGCGATCGCCCCTGCCGCGGCATGATGGCGGCGCAGCGCACCAAGGAAGCCGGCGCGGGCATCGGGCGGTTCGAGGCCGCGCGGCTCATAGACGTGGCGGGTGAAGAAGAAGCCGGTCAGCCGGAAAGCGTCTTCCAGCGCCGCCGCATCGGCGCGCAGACCGGCGCCGCGCTGCAGGAAGGCCGGCAGCTTGAGCATCTTGTCATGCCAGGGCTCGCCAGCCCCGCGCGAAACCGCGCGTCCGGATTTCGGCGAGACATAGGCGAGATCCTGCTTGGAGCCGGTAGCCACGCATTCACTGAGGTCGAGGCCGAAGCCGAGCTCGTCGAGGATCAAGAGCTCGAAGCGCGCCACCAGTTCGCCGGCGGCGTCGGCATCGTCGAGATGCGAAATCATCACGGCCAGCGCCTCGTAGAGCCCGCCATGGGCGTCGCGCTCAGGCAGCAGCCTCAGATGCGCGGCCATCGTCTGCAGGCCGTAGACGGCAACCGCGCTGTCCATCAGGCGAGCGGCGTTCATCTCGATCGCCTCGGCCTGGAAAGTGCCGAGATGCTCGTCGAGCCGTGCCCGCCACAGAAGCTCGACGCGGTTGCCGGGCTGCAGCACCGGCTGCTGTTTGCGCGAACGGCCGCCGCGCACCAGGCCGAGATGGCGGCCATGGGCGCGGGTCATCACCTCGAGGATGGCGCTGGTCTCGCCATGCCTGCGGGTGCCGAGAATGATTCCCTCGTCGCGCCATTCCATGGACGGGAGCTATTCACCGGTTGCACGGCGAAATCAAGATTTGCAGTTGTACGCACAGTGTACGTACGCTATATTTGCCGAGAAGGAAAATTGCCATGTCCAAATCAGCCGGCGACAGAACCGAACGCTTCAATATTCGCATTCGGCCCGCGCAAAAGGCGATGATAGCCCGCGCGGCGGCACTATCGAATAAAGACATGACCGATTTCATCCTCGACAAAGTGCTGCCTGAGGCTGAAGCCGTGATCAAGGCTGTCGAGAAGATTGAGGTCTCGGAACGCGACTTCAAGCGAATTCTCGATTTGCTTGAACATCCTCCAAAGCCCAATGCGAAACTGCGCGCCGCCATCGCGGCTCTGCCTGACACGATATAATGCTGCCTGGATGGCAAGAGGAGCCGATCGCGAAATCGCACGACCGTGCCTCCTTCGACTGCGGCGACGAGCGGATGAATGATTTTCTGCGGCGTTTCGCCAGACAGAGCCATGAGCAGAATGCTTCGAAGACATTTTGTGCTGTCGACAAGACAAACCCCAGTCGCATTCTTGGCTTCTATACGATCGCGCCTTCTGCCGTTACACATGAGCAAGTGCCCGCGTCCCTTACAAAGGAGCTCGCCCGGCACGAGGTCTCCGGCTTCAAGCTCGCCCACCTCGCAACCGATCTGGCCATGGCCGGACAAGGGCTCGGTGGCCAGCTTCTCGCGGCGGCGGCCTTGCGTTGTCTGCGGGTCGCTGCCGAGGGCGGCGGCCTGCTACTGATCATCGACGCCAAGAACGAACGTGCTGCGAATTGGTATCGCGGATACGGCGCCGAGTCGCTCTCGTTGCAGCCGCTGACCCTCGTCATGCCGCTGGCGACCTTCGCTGCCGATCTTAGGGCAAAGGGCTTGCTATAGATCAGGCTCATCACCAATCGATCCGTCGGAAGCGGCGCGACAAAGCTCGGCACGAAGCGAAATGCTCGGCATATTCCGCGTCGCGTTCTGGAACCGGAGCGAGTGGGCCCGTGTTTAGGGAACACGAGCATCGATGAGCCCGGCAATGACACTGCGACCCTCCCGGTATCTAAACGCCGTCGTTCCGCACATCTATGTCCGGGACGCCGCCGGAGCCGTGGCCTTCTACACCAGGGCTTTCGGTGCCGAAGAGCTTTTGCGCATCGCGGCACCGGACGGGCGGATCATCCACAGCGAGCTTGTTATCTGCGATGCAACGGTAATGTTGGGCGATCCAACCAGTCAGCTCTACGGCGAGCCGCGGCAACTCGGAGCCTGCACGGCGGGCCTGCATCTGATGGTGGACGACAATGCGGGAATTCTGGCTCGTGCGGTAGCGGCAGGTTGCGAGCAGGTTCAGCCGCCAACGGACATGTTTTACGGCGCGAACTCCGCCAGCGTGCGCGACCCGTTCGGCCATGTCTGGGTACTACTGACATGGAAAGAAGACGTGTCGCCGGCCGAAATGGAGCGCCGCGGCAAGGCCGCCCTGGGTGGCGGGAACCCTGGGGCATGATCCCGAAGAGTTGCGGACTTTTCGGCGAAGATCATTGCTCAAAGCAAAATCGCAGAGTGAGATGGCCATTACGCCCAGCGGCAGTGATCGGCGATTACCTCGTCGATCACGCGGCGCTGCCTTTCCGCTTCGACCTGGTTGGCGTCATGTCCTGCGACCGTGATCATCGCCTTCCACAGCGTCCAGCCGCGGCCGCGCGCCCATGTCGCGTCATCGACGGCGATGCGCTTGCGAAAGACTTCCCGGCTATCGCCTTCGAAGAACGTCCATGTGATCGCGAGGTCGCAGGATGGGTCGCCGACACCGGACGTGCCGAAATCGATAACGGCGCTTAAATCGCCATCCGCGACCAGGAGGTTGCCCCAGGCGACGTCGCCATGGAACCAGACGGGCGAACCGTGCCAGGTGGCGGCAAGCGCTGCTTCCCAGACGGTGGTTGCGGCCTGTGTGTCGACCTGGCCTTTGAGCGCGGCGATCGCTTGCCGCGCCTCGCCGTCATAGACGGCCAAAGGACCGCCTCGGTAGAAATTGTGCTGGCCCGACCCTGGGCCGTCCGCCGGATCGATGCCCCTCAGCGCAACCAGGAATTCGGCCAGCGCGATGGCAAACGCGCGAAGATCCGTGATGTGCGCTGTCTTTGCCGTCTCGCCGTCGATCCAGCGATAGACCGACCAATGCCAGGCGTAGCCTTGCGCCGGCTCACCCATCGCCAGCGGCGTCGGAATCGGCAATGGCAAAAGCGGCGCAAGCCTGGGCAGCCAGCGGTGTTCCTTTTCGACCTGCAGCGAATAGGGCGCGGCGCTCGGCAGGCGTACCGTCATCTCGTCGCCGAGATGAAAGGTGCGGTTATCCCAGCCGCCGAACGCGACCGGGCTCACCGGCAAATGCCGCCATTGCGGAAACTGCGCCGCTACCAGCCGGCGCGCGAGGTCGGCGTCGATGTTGACGCTAATGGGGAAACTCCAGGCCCATCTCGCGGTAGCGCTCGGGGTCATCGCCCCAGTTCTCGCGCACCTTGACGAACAGGAAGAGGTGCACCTTCTGCTCGAGAATGCCGGCAATCTCCATGCGCGCGGCCTGGCCGATGGCGCGGATCGTCTCGCCCTTGTGGCCGAGCACGATCTTCTTCTGGCTGTCGCGCTCGACATAAATGACCTGCTCGATGCGCACCGAGCCGTCCTTCTTCTCTTCCCATTTCTCGGTCTCGATATGCGAGGAATAGGGAAGCTCCTGATGCAGCCTCAGATAAAGCTTTTCGCGGGTGATCTCGGCCGCCAGCTGGCGCATTGGCAGGTCGGATATCTGGTCTTCGGGATAGTACCAGGGGCCGGCCGGCAGGGTTTCGGCCAGATAGTCGAGCAGATCCTTGCAGCCGGAGCCGGTCAGCGCCGAGACCATGAAGGTGCGCTTGAACGGTACGCGCTCATTCGCTGTCGCAGCCAGCGCCAGCAGCGTCTCCGGCTTGACGCGGTCGACCTTGTTGAGGACCAGAAGCATCGGCTGGCGAACGTCCTTCAGCCGGTCGAGGATGGCGTCGGCGTCGCCCCTGATGCCGCGCTCGGCATCGATCAGCAGCACCACGACGTCGGCATCCTTGGCGCCGCCCCAGGCGGTCGTCACCATCGCGGTGTCGAGCCGGCGCTTCGGCTTGAAGATACCGGGCGTGTCGACGAAGACGATCTGCGCGCGCTCATGCGTGGCGATGCCGCGCACGATGGCGCGGGTGGTCTGCACCTTATGCGTAACGATCGACACCTTGGCGCCGACCAGTTGGTTGATCAGCGTCGACTTGCCGGCATTGGGCGCGCCGATCAGCGCGACGAAGCCGGAGTGCGTTGGGGTAGTTTCGGTGGATTCGATTTCTGTCATGCCGCGCTCCATACGCCTTCGCGCAGCAAAAGGGCAGACGCCGCCGCTTGTTCCGCCTCGCGCTTGGAGCGGCCGCTGCCGATCGCCGGGGCAAAAGCGCCGACAGTGACGCTGACGGTGAACAGCGGATCGTGATCCGGCCCCTCGCGGCCGTCGACCCGATAGGCGGGAACCGCGCCGGCAGCCGCCTGATGCGCCCATTCCTGCAATTCGGTCTTGGCATCGCGCCGCGCCGCGCCGATCGCTTGCGAGCGCGGCTGCCAATAGCGATGGATGAACGCGCGGGCAATCTCAAGGCCGCCATCCAGATAGAGCACGGCAATCAGCGATTCCAGCGCGTCGGCGCGCAGGTTGGTGCGCTTGCGGCCTTCGAGGTTGCGCACATCGGAGCCGGCGCGGACCAAGTCCGGCAGGCCGATCTCCTGTGCGATCTCGGACAACGCCTCGGCATTGACCAGCGCGTTGAGGCGCAGCGACAGCTCGCCCTCGGCCGCATCGGGAAAGGCGGCAAGCAGCATGTCGGCCACAATGAGGCCGAGAACCCGGTCGCCCAGGAACTCGAAGCGCTCATAGTCGATGCCGGCATGGGTCGAGCGCGCGCTGGCGTGGGTCAGCGCCCGTTGCAGGCGCTGGCGATCGGTGAAGGCGTGGCCGGTGCGCTCGACAAGCGCTTCGGCGAGAGCATCGGCGGTCAGACGCTTGGTTGCCGCCATGACCTTAGTGGACGAAATTGAACAGGCGCCCGGCGCGCATCTCCGACGGCCACTTCCAGACTTCGAGCGGGCTGGCGCCGCCGGCGATCGAGAAGAAGATGACGTTGGCGCGGCCGACGAGATTCTCGGCGGGGACGAAGCCGACGGTGAAGCGGCTGTCGGAGGAATTGTCGCGGTTGTCGCCCATCATGAAATAATGGCCGGCCGGCACGGTCCACTCTCGCGTATCGTCGCCGATCGAATTCGGCGTCAGGTCGAGCGTGTCATAGCTGACGCCATTGGGCAGCGTCTCGCGATAGACATCGACGGGACGGTCGACCTCGGTGACATCGGGGTTGTCGATCTGGCCGGTTTTCACGCGCGGCACACCGACGTCGTTGATGAAGAGCTGGCCGCTCTTCATCTGGATCTTGTCGCCGGGCAGGCCGACGACGCGCTTGATGTAGTCGATCGACGGATCCGGCGGGAACTTGAACACGACGACATCGCCGCGCTTGGGTTCCGAGCCCCAGATGCGGCCGGAGAACAGGTTCGGGCCGAACGGCAGCGAGTAACGCGAATAGCCGTAAGCCCATTTGGTAACGAACAGATAGTCGCCCTCGAGCAGCGTCGGCCGCATCGAACCGGACGGAATGGAGAATGGCTGGAAGAGCAGCGTACGGATGACGAGCGCGAGCAGCAGCGCCTGGATGATGACGGAGAAGGTCTCGCCAAGCCCGCCGGATTTCTTCTCTGATTTTTCAGCCACGCTCATGTCGTCCTCGATTGTGCGTTCGTTCTATAGAGTCTCGGCACGCGCTGGGCAACGTCATGCCGTCGTGGTCAGAGGGAATCAATGTGGCGCTTGTTCGACCGGCACCGCCTCGATGATCACAAAGGCTTGAGCAAGCGGAAAATCATCGGTGATGGTGAGGTGAATGAGCGCGCGATGGCCCTTGGGCAAGATTTTTTCCAGCCGCACGGCGGCGCCGCCGGTCAGCGCCATGGTCGGCGCGCCGCTGGCCAGGTTGATCACGCCCATGTCGCGCCAGAACACGCCCTCGGCCATGCCGGTGCCGAGCGCCTTGGCGCAGGCCTCCTTGGCGGCGAAGCGCTTGGCATAGGAAGCCCCGCGCGCCGCGCGTTTCTCGGACTTCGCCTGCTCGACCTCGGTATAGATGCGCTGGACAAAGCGCTGGCCGTGGCGTTCCAGCGACTTTTCGATGCGTCTGATGTCGATCAAATCGCTGCCGATGCCGATGATCATTGCGCCGGCACTTCCCGCCCGCCATGCCTGGCTTTTTCGGCCCGCTCGGCCATGCGTTTCTTGCGCCGTTCGCGAAACACCGTCATGCCCCAGCGGGTGATGCCATAAAAGACAAGTCCGAAGACCAGGCCGAGCGGCACCGCGCCGATCAGCATCGGTTCCAGCACCGGATGCCACAGTTTGGCGAAGGAGAGCTTGTGCATCATTTCGCCGAGATGCTCGGGCGGCCCGTGTTTGGGCAGGCGCTCATGCAAAATCAGCTTGCCGGTCTCCCACGACGCGCCCCACAGCAGCGGGAAGGTCAGCGGATTGCCGAAGAACACCGCGCCGAGTGCGGCCGCCACCAGATTGCCGGCAATGATCCAGCAAAGCACCGCGGCAACCACGAAATGGAAGCCAAGCGGAAAGAAAGAGGCAAAGACACCCGCGGCGACGCCGGCGGCGACGGAGTGCGGCGTCGCCTTCAGCCGCAGGATGCGCTTGGAGAAATATTGCACGGAACGTGAGAACGAGCGGCGCGGCCAAAGATAAGTACGCACCCGCTCAATCAAGCCGTCAGGCTTTCGGCGTCGAAAAAGCACTCTGTTCCAGTTCCCGGTCCAACACCCGCCGGCTTGCCACTTGGGCCAGCCATGGATCCACATCTTGCGCTTCGAGGGCGCAGAAAGGCAATAACGACTTTGATATAGCGACGGCGCGGCCGCGCTACAACGAAACGCCGCCGCGATGGTCTGCCGCAGGCGGTAACAACACCGTCATTCTGGCGAAACTGAGGAAAGGACCGGGATACCAGCTTATGATCACCATTCGACCCGCACGGCCCGACGATGCCGAAGCATTGCCCGCCATCGAGCAATCGGCTGGACTAGCGTTCCGCGCCATCCCCGAATTGGCCTGGCTTGCCGACGGCGACAATGCCAGCCCGGAGCAGCACCGCGCGCTGATCGCCGGAGGCGCGTGCTTTGTCGCGGTCGATGATCAGGACCGACCGATAGGGTTCCTTAATGCCGCTATCGAGGGCGATGCGCTGCATATCTGGGAGGTTGACGTGTGCCTCGACCGACAAGGTTCGGGCATCGGCCGCGCTCTGGTCGAACAAGCGATCGAGGGCGCCAGGCAGCGCGGGCTCGCGGCGCTCACGCTGACCACGTTTCGCGAAATTGCCTGGAGTGCGCCCTTTTATGAGACATGCGGATTTCGCATCCTGGAAGCGGCAGAGCTCGACCCGCGGCTGGCTGGACTGATGCGCGACGAAGCGGCGCGCGGCCTGCCGGCAGAGCGGCGCTGCGCCATGCGGCTTTCGCTCACGTGACTTTTTGGGCAGCTACTTCAAATATTCGCTGACCTCGACCAGATTGTGGTCGGGATCGCGGAAATAGACCGACATCATCCTGCCTCGTGCGCCTGTGCGCTCGACCGGGCCGACTTCGATCGCGACGCCATTGGCTTCGAGGCTGGCCTGGACCTCGGCTAGCGGCACCGCGGCAACCAGGCAAAAATCACCGGAGCCCGGCGTGGGTGCCTTCGCCTTTGGTTCGAAGGTGCGGCCGACTTCGTGTAAATTGATCTTCTGGGATCCGAACAATAGCGCCGTCGGCCGGTTCGGCTCATCCAACCGCCGCATGCCAAGCACACGTCGGTAGAAGTCGCAACTCGCCTCGACCGAGCCGACCGTCAGCACGAAATGATCAATGCCGGCGATCATCTCCCTTGGAACCTCAAATGTTGCGGCTGCCTGGCTTAACGGCCGGAATGGCGGCGAGTTCCGGCGGCAGGCGGTCGGCGGGGTAGGCCGGCACTTCATATTCGGCGAGCGCGATCAGCGGCACGCCGACATCGGTCTTGCCGGCCGAGCGGTCGATGATGCAGGCGGCGGCCACCACCTCGGCGCCAAGCTCGCGCAGGCAGTCGATGGTCTCGCGGATCGAGAGGCCGGTGGTGACGATGTCCTCGACGATGACGACGCGCGACCCTTCGGCGATCTCGAAGCGGCGCAGCCGGAACTCGCCCCCTTCCCGCTCGACCCAGATCGCCGGCACGCCGAGATGGCGCGAGGTCTCGTAGGCCGGGATCAGGCCGCCGATCGCCGGGCCGACGACATAGTCGATCCTGCCCGGCACCGCCTTGCGGATCTTTTCAGCCAGCGCCTTGCACAGACGCTCGGTCTTGTCGGCATGCATGAAGACGCGGGCCTTCTGCAGGAAGATCGGGCTGCGCAGGCCCGATGTCAGGATGAAATGCCCTTCGAGCACGGCGCCGGCCTCGCGGAAAATGCCCAGCACTTCATCGGTGTTCATTGTTCGCTCCATGTCGGTGTAGTCAGTAGTGAATAGTGAGTAGTGAAAGAAGGGCCGCTCACTACTCACTACTCACTACTCACTACTGACTACTCACTACTCACCCGTTCACGCGCCGCGCATCGCTGACGCTCGAATTGTCCTTCAGCTGCGACAGCAGCCGGTTGAGATGTTTCAGGTCCCATACTTCGAGGTCGATCAGCATCTCGGTGAAATCGGGCGCGGTGCGCACCATCGATAGCATGTGGATGTTGGCATCGTTGGAAGCGACGACCTGCGCGATGTCGGCCAACGAACCCGGCGCATTGATGGCGGTGACCGAAATGCGCGCCGGAAAACGCTCCTTGGTCTGCTCGTCGATATCCCAGCGCACGTCGATCCAGCGCTCCGGCTGGTCGTCGAAGGCCTGCAGCGCCGGCGATTGGATCGGATAGATGGTGATGCCGGTGCCCGGCTGGACAATGCCGACGATGCGGTCGCCGGGCACAGCCCCTTCCGGCGCGAAGCGCACCGGCAGGTCGCCGCGCACGCCGCGGATCGGCACCGCGCCATCGCGCGGCTGGTCCTTGTCCTTGCGCGCGGCGCGCGTGCCGGGCATCTGGAACAGCATGCCGGCGGCGTTGCGGATCTTCGACCAGCCCTCCTCGCGCTGCTTGGGGGCGCTGACGGTGACGCGCTCGTCCTTATAGTCGGGGAAGACCGCCTTCATGACGTCGCTCGAGGCGAGCTCGCCGCGCCCGACCGAGGCCAGCACATCCTCGATGTCCTTGCGCGCCAGCCGATGCAGCACCGGCTTCAGGCTTTCCTTGGTGAAGGTCTTGCCGGCGCGCTCGAAGGCGCGCTCCAGGATGCGGGCGCCAAGGCCCGAATATTGCTTGCGGATGGCGTTCTTGGTGGCGCGGCGGATGGCGGCGCGCGCCTTGCCGGTGACGACCACGGACTCCCAGGCGGCGGGCGGCACCTGCGCCTTGGAGCGGATGATCTCGACCTCGTCGCCGTTCTTCAGTTCCGTCATCAGCGGCATGATGCGGCCGTTGACCTTGGCGCCGACGCAGGTGTCGCCGACATCGGTGTGGACGGCATAGGCGAAGTCGATCGGGGTCGCGCCGCGCGGCAGCGCGATCAGCATGCCCTTGGGCGTGAAGCAGAACACCTGGTCCTGGAACAGCTCCAGCTTGGTGTTTTCGAGGAAATCCTCCGGATTGTCGCCCTCGGCAAGCTGCTCGATGGTGCGCCGCAGCCAGGCATAGGCGTTGGTTTCCTTGGAGATCGAATGGGTGACGCCATTCGTCTTGCCGCCGGCGTCCTTGTAGATCGAATGCGCGGCTACGCCGTATTCGGCGATTTTGTTCATTTCCCTGGTGCGGATCTGCAGTTCGACACGCTGGCGCGACGGGCCGACGATTGTGGTGTGGATGGAACGGTAGTCGTTCTGCTTCGGCGTCGAGATGTAATCCTTGAAGCGTCCGGGCACCATCGACCAGGCGGTGTGGATAGCGCCAAGCGCGCGGTAGCAGTCCTCGACGGTGTCGACGACGACGCGAAAACCGAAAATGTCGGAAAGCTGCTCGAAGGAGAGCGCCTTGGCCTCCATCTTGCGGAACACCGACCACGGCTTCTTCTGCCGGCTCTTCACGCTTGCCTTGATGGCGTGTTTTTCAAACAGGCCCGAAAGCGCCGTCTCGATCTCCTGCAGAACGCCCTTGTTGCGCTCGAATATCTCGGCAAGGCGAGCCGTGACGGCGCGATAGGCTTCCGGATTGATGTAGCGGAAGGCGATCTCTTCCAGCTCCTCGCGCATGCCTTGCATGCCCATGCGCCCGGCCAAGGGCGCATAGATGTCCATCGTTTCCTCGGCGATGCGCAGGCGCTTGGCCTCCGGCATATGGTCGAGGGTGCGCATGTTGTGCAGGCGGTCGGCGAGCTTGACCAGAAGCACGCGTACATCCTCGGAGATCGCCAGCAACAGCTTGCGCAGGTTTTCCGCCTGCTCGGCCTTCTTGGAGACGAGGTCGAGCTTCTTAAGCTTGGTCAGGCCTTCGACCAGCTTGCCCATTTCGGGGCCGAACAATTCGTCGATCTCGGCCCTGGTCGCGGTCGTGTCCTCGATCGTGTCATGCAAGAGGGCAACGGCGATCGTCGCCTCGTCCATGTGCATGTCGGTGAGGATGGCGGCGACCTCGAGCGGATGCGAGAAAAAGGGATCGCCGGACGCTCGCTTCTGATGGCCATGCTTTTGCATGGCGTAGACGTAGGCCTTGTTGAGCAGCGCCTCGTTGACGTCAGGCTTGTAGCGCTGCACGCGCTCGACAAGCTCATACTGACGCATCATGGGCGGGATCTCGCGGTGCTGAAATGATTGATGCGCCGCACAGCCATGCGACGCATCCCATAGATAGCCACGAAACTTACCAGACGGAAGTGCCCGATGCTTGATCCAGGCACGTTCCGCGAAGAGCTTTTCAGAATTCGCTCAGCCGAGTTGCATGGTGTGGTTTTCGAGAACCGGAGCGGAGCGGACATCAGGTCCGTGAGTACCGGAAGCGCAGAAAACCGCGCCAGGCGGCCGGCTGAGTAGAATAATCAAAAGCTCTTAGTAGTCGTCGCTCTTTTCCGGCGGTACCAGACCTTCGATGCCGGCGAGGAGGTCTTCCTCGGTCATGCGGTCGAAGGTGATGTTTTCCTCGGCGTCGTCGGTATCGGCGGCAACGGCGGGGACGCCGGTCTGATCGGCGATCGCCTCGCCTTCGGCTTCCGGCTCGTCGACCTCGACATGCTTCTGCAGCGAGTGGATCAGGTCTTCCTTGAGGTCGTCGGGTGACAGCGTCTCGTCGGCGATCTCGCGCAGCGCAATGACCGGGTTCTTGTCATTGTCGCGCGGAACAGTGATCTGGGCGCCCTGGCTGATCTGGCGGGCGCGGTGGCCGGCGAGCAGCACGAGCTCGAAACGGTTATCGACCTTGTCGATGCAATCTTCAACGGTTACGCGGGCCATGGACTGCCCCTTTCATGCGATGGATTTGATGGAAAGCTGGCGCGCTCCATAACGCGGACGCCAGCGAAATACAAGCTTTATGGCGCCGGCCTTCCGCTCGCGAAGCTTGCCGGGCTCAATATCGCGCGCCGCGCTATGATCCTGTTCACATAGTGGCGATCACATTTGCTTGCAATTGGCGACCGCGCCCTTGGATATCCATGAATCTCGCGTTATTTCGGATAGGACGGTACCAAGGCTCATTTGTCGGACCCATTCGTCAAACGCTTTTAGACGACAGACATTTTCGAAAGGGACATTTTTGCATGTTCGATCCCCGTGAAAAGATCGCTCTTTTCATCGACGGCGCCAATCTTTACGCCACCTCGCGAGCGCTGGGCTTCGACATCGACTACCGCAAGCTTTTGTCGAGCTTCCAGAAGCGCGGCTATCTTCTGCGCGCCTATTACTACACCGCGCTGGTCGAGGATCAGGAATATTCCTCGATCCGGCCGCTGATCGACTGGCTGGACTATAACGGCTTCAAGGTGGTGACCAAACCCGCCAAGGAGTTCACCGACTCGACCGGCCGTCGCAAGATCAAGGGCAATATGGACATCGAGCTTACCGTCGATGCGCTGGAGCTTGCCGATGTCGTCGACCATTATGTGATCTTCTCCGGCGACGGCGACTTCCGCACTTTGGTCGAGGCGCTGCAGCGGCGCGGCCGCAAGGTGTCGATCATCTCGACCATGGCCTCGCAGCCGCCGATGATTTCAGACGATCTGCGCCGCCAGGCCGACCATTTCATCGACCTGATGACGCTGAAGAGCGATATCGGCCGCGATCCGTCGGAACGGCCGGTGCGCCGGCCCGAACCCGCAGAGGTCGATGAGGACGATTATTGACGGGCGGCGGCCTTGACCGCCGCGCCCTCCCCCGAACCTGACCGCGACTGCCCGCTTTGCCCGCGGCTGCATGATTTCATCGCCAGCTGGCGCGAGCGTGAGCCAAGCTGGTTCAACGCGCCGGTGCCGAGCTTCCTGCCGCCCGAAGGCGAAGCGTCGGTCCGGCTGCTGATCGTCGGGCTGGCGCCCGGCCTGCGCGGCGCCAACCGTACCGGGCGCCCGTTCACCGGCGATTATGCCGGCGACCTGCTCTACGGCACGATGATCGCGCATGGTTTTGCACGCGGTGTGTTCAAGGCGCGGCCCGATGATGGACTTCAGCTTGTCGGCACGGCGATCACCAACGCGGTGCGCTGCGTGCCGCCGGAAAACAAGCCGGTCGGCGCCGAAATCACCACGTGCCGGACGTTCCTGAAGCCCACCATTGCGCGCTTTCCCAATTTGCGCGCCATCCTGACGCTGGGCTCGATCGCGCATCAGTCGACGGTGCGGGCGCTGGGCGAGCGCGTCGCCGCCATTCCGTTCCGGCATGGCGGGCGGCAACAAGCCGGCGGCATCGCGCTGTTTTCCAGCTATCACTGCTCGCGCTACAACACCAATACCGGCGTGCTGACGGAAGCGATGTTTGTGAGTGTGTTCAGGGAAATCGCCGCTTTCCTGCAACGCTGACATGGCGGCCGGCCGACCCTATACGGGCAGCAGCGCGTCGGGCTTCACGTCGGCGATCGACGCATAGGTGTGGGTCTCGCGCACGCCTGGAAGCGGCAGGATCACGCGCTTGAGAAAACCCTGATAGGCGGCCATTTCCGAAATGCGCGCCTTGACCAGATAGTCGAAGCCGCCGACGACCATATGGCACTCCAGCACTTCCGGCGCCTTGGCGACCGCCTCGGCGAAGCGGTCGAAAACATGCGGCGCCGTCTGATCGAGCCTGACCTCGATGAAGACCAGCGTGCCGCGGCCGATCTTTGCCGGATCGAGCACTGCCCTGACCGCGGTGATGAACCCTTCGCGAAACAAGCGCTTCACCCGCTGGCTGGCGCCGGTCGGCGACAGCCCGACACGGGTGGCGAGATCAAGTGTGGTGCGGCGCCCGTCCTCTTGCAGCAGCCGAAGAAGGCTGCGGTCGATCGTGTCGAGATCGCTTGCTTCAGGATTCACGGTCGAATCGCCTCTTCCCGGTGAATTTCACTTAGTTGACTGCAAAATAGCGTATTTCATCGCCTTTTTTTCGGCAATAGCTTGCGACCATCACAGTAGATTCTCAGGCGCAATTGGTCTCGAACAGCGATCGCGTGGCAGGCAAATGAGCATGACGGAAGACAGAAGCGCAAAGGCGGCAATTGTCGCGGGGCTGGCGATGATCGGCATCTACGCCGTGCAATTTGTCGCCGCCCGCTTCAGCCTGAGGGAGCATTTTACGGCGAGCGACCTCACGGTTCTGCGCTTTGGTGGCGCCGGCGTGGCGTTGCTGCCCTTCGTCTGGCGAGGCGGGCTGACCGTCGTGAAGACCTTGCCTTGGCCGCAAGCCCTGGCGCTGGCGGCATTGGCCGGGTTGCCCTATCCGATCATCATCAATTGGGGGCTGACTTATGCGCCGGCGGCCCATGGCGCGGCGCTGTGCCCGGCTTCGATCGTCTTCTTCTCGTTCCTGCTGGCGCAGGTCACAGGTGTCGACAAACCCACTCGACAACGTGGCATCGGCGTTGCCGCCGTCGTTGCCGGGCTGGTGCTGTTCATCTCACCCACTCAATCCAGCGGCGCCGTGAAGAACGTGTTGTTCGGTGATCTTCTGTTCGTCGGGTCGGGCGCGATGTTTGCCGCCTATGCGGCGCTGATACGGCGATGGCGCGTGGCTCCGGTTGCGGCGACATCCGCGGTGGTGCTGCTGTCATGCCTGCCGCTGCCGCTTTTGTATGTCTTTGCGCCAAGCGGCCTTCATGCCGCGGCAGCCACCGAGATCGTCAGCCAGATCGTCATCCAAGGCTTCCTGGCCGGTGCAGCCGCCATGTTCCTTTACACTTATATCGTGCGGCAACTCGGTTCGCAGACGGCATCCTTGTTCATGCCTTGCGTGCCGATCGTCACCGTCATGATCGGCATCGGCGTGCTTGGCGAGATGCCGACGGTCGCCCAGTTCGCCGCCATCGTGATCATGGCGGCGGGGATGGCCCTGACGGCGTTGGCCAGACCTATGGCGGAGGCCGCCTGACCGCGGATCATGCGACGCCGGCAAATGAAATCGGCGTGCCCGTTCAGGGAGATGGCGGCGTTTGCGCAGAGGTTGATTCAGGTGCCGCGAACAGCGCGGCCAACTTCTCACGGTTGCCCTTCAGCACGTTGAGGTCGACATCGCCGGTGATGCCGTCGACGCGGCCCCTGTTGTGATACTGCCAATAGATCCAGGCATTCTCGCTGGGCCTCCTTGCCAGCGAGCGTAGCCAGCGCTGGCGCCTGATGATGGTGCTGGAATAGGCGTCGGCCGCCTCATCGGTCAGATAGAAAATCGCCTGTTTGCCGAACGCCGTCTCGACGGGCCCAAGGAAAGCGGCGAGCTCGGTGTTCAACTGTTCCGGCGACGGGCGCTGCGGACAATTGCCGCCGAATTCGATGTCGACCACCGGCGGCAAAAGCGGCTCGCCGCGCGGCACCACCGCGATGAAATTCCTGGCCTGGTCGGCGCCTGGACGGCAGAAGGTGAAGAAATGATAGGCGCCGACCGCCAGCCCGGCGGCGCGCGCTTCGCGCAGATTGGTCGCGAACCGGGTGTCGACATGGGTGCCGCCTTCGGTCGCCTTGATGATGGCGAAGGCCACGTCGTCGGCCGCGACACGCCGCCAGTCGATCACTCTTTGATGATGCGAGACATCGATGCCGCGGATCGGAAACTCCGTTCGATCCGGCGAGAAGCCGCGGAACCAGACGAAGGCGCCAGCCAGAACAGTGCAAGCGACAACCGCGACGGCCAGGCCCCAGAAAACAATCCGCTTCCCCAAGACCATCCCCTGTCGAACGTGGTGTTCGCGCCGAAGCTGAGAATGACCGGTGGCTTTTTTCAGGCGCCGCGACCGGTTGAGATCTTAACCGCGCTCCTTGAGCAGGCGGCCCTTCTCGCGCGACCAGTCGCGCTGCTTCTCGGTCTCGCGCTTGTCGTGCAGCTTCTTGCCGCGGCCGACGGCGAGCAGCAGCTTGGCGCGGCCCTGGTCGTTGAAATAGATTTTCAGCGGCACCAGCGTCATGCCTTCGCGCTCGATGCTCTGCGACAGCTTCGCCATCTCGCGTTTGTTGAGCAAGAGCTTGCGGCGCCGCCTGGGCTCATGGTTGAAGCGGTTGGCCTGCAGATATTCCGGCAGATAGGAATTGATCAGCCAGATCTCGCCGCCCTCCACCGAAGCATAGCTGTCCTGGATATTGGCCTGGCCCTGGCGCAGCGATTTGACCTCGGTCCCGGTCAGCACCAGGCCGGCCTCGATCGTGTCGAGCACCTCATAGGAAAACCGCGCCTTGCGGTTCTCCGCTACGGTCTTGTTGTTGGGATCGGCTTTTCTGACTTGATTCATTTCATCTAGAGTCCGTTTCGAAACTCGCTCCTGCGAGTCATATGATGGTGCCACCGAGAACCGGAGCGGAGCGTACATATAGTACGTGAGCACCGGAAGCGCAGGTGGCGCCTTCAGATGGCCGCAGGAGTAGAGTTTCCAAACGGACTCGCTAGTTAATCAAGCCGGCGTGCTTCATGGCCGCATCGATCTTCTCGGCGGTCGAAGCCTCGACCGTGACCAGCGGCGAGCGCAGCACGTTCTCGATCTTGCCGAGCTTCGAGAGCGCGTATTTGGCGCCGGAGACGCCGGGCTCGAGGAAGATCGCCTTGTGCAGCGGCAACAGACGATCCTGCAGTTCCAGCGCCTTGGCGCTGTCGCCGGAGAGCGTTGCTTCCTGGAATTCGGCGCAGAGCCGCGGCGCGACGTTCGACGTCACCGAGATGGCGCCGACGCCGCCATGGGCGTTGAAGCCGAGCGCGGAGGCATCCTCGCCGGAGAGCTGGATGAAATCCTTGCCGCAAGTCATGCGCTGTTCCGACACGCGTTCGACCTTGCCGGTCGCGTCCTTGACGCCGGCGATGTTCTTGAAGTCGTGGCGCAGCCTGCCCATCGTCTCGGGCGTCATGTCGATCACCGAGCGCGGCGGGATGTTGTAGATGATGATCGGCAGCTTGGTCGCCCGGGCAACGGCGGCGAAATGCTCGTAAAGGCCGCGCTGGGTCGGCTTGTTATAATAGGGCGTGACGACGAGCGCGGCATCCGCGCCGGCCTGCTCGGCGTACTTCACCAGCCCGACCGCTTCCTCGGTGTTGTTGGAGCCGGCGCCAGCCACGACCGGCACCCTGCCCTTGGCCACCTCGATGGTGACCTTCACGACATGGCGGTGCTCTTCATGCGAGAGCGTCGGCGATTCACCGGTGGTGCCGACCGGGACGAGGCCCGTCGTGCCCTCGGCGAGCTGCCATTCGACAAACAAGCGAAAGGCTTTCTCGTCGAAGCGCCCGCTCTTTTCGAACGGTGTCACGAGCGCGGTCAGCGAGCCTCTCAGCATATCGTCCAAACTCCTTGGAATTCGTTGGTTTGATGCATGTCGGGTTGTTTGCGCGCCTTCTAACCGAAAGCGAAGCCGCGCACCATAGTCTCGACACGGTTCGGCGGCAAGGATCGCCATAGAGCCAGTGTCGTGGTTTTCGATGTTCGCCAGACGTCGATATCAGGCTCGGAGCGAACATCGAAAACCAAAACGACACTGGATTTCGACAGTTGGCTGGTGTCCTTCCGATTCTGAAATTCGCGCGGCGCCCGATATCAAGGTCATGCGAATTTCAGAATCGGGACACCAGCGGGTGCAATTCGAACGGCCTCGATAACCTTTTGTTTACTAGCCCTTCACCACCTAAGTTTAGAGTCTGTTTAGGCTTTCAGGCCCGTACCCGCTGACGATGTGCTAGGATAGAACAATGCCGATGAGGCGGCCTCATCTGTTCGCGCTTTTGGGCGCGATCGTCGCGCTGACGCCAACGATGGCGATCGGCGGCAGCGTCGACGTGCGCGTGACGAGTTCTATTCCCTCGCCCGATGCGCCTCAGGCGCCTGGACAGGCGCAGGCTGTTCCGTCCCCTGACATCGCGCAGCTGAAGAGCGGGCTCGACGCGCTTGCCGCCAACAACATCGTCGGCGCGCGCAATGCGCGCGACACGCTGCCCGCCACTTCGCTCGACCGGCACATCCTGGCCTGGGCGGTCGCGCTTTACGGCGGCGACCAGGTGCCGAGCGGCGAGATCGCCGACGCTGCCAAGATGCTGCCGGGGTGGCCAGGCACCATTGCCTTGCGCAAGAACAGCGAGCGCGCGCTTTATCGCGAGAACCCGCCGCCGCAAATGGTGGTGCAGGCCTTTGGCCGCAGCCAGCCGCTGACGCCGGAAGGCGTGATCATCCTTGCCCGCTCGCAAGTGGCGCTCGGCAATATGGCGGCGGCGCGCGCCCTGCTGGTGCCGTTCTGGCGCACCGAGAAGCTCGAGGCCAAGGACGAGACGACAATCATCAAGGAGTTCGGCACGCTGATCCCGGCGGCCGACCATCGCTACCGCATGGAGCGGATGTTTTATGCCGACCGGCCGTCCTCGGCATTGCGCGTAGCGGGCCTTGCCGTCGCGCAGCCGCTGGCCGACGCCTGGGCGGCCGCCGACAAGGGCGACAAAAACGCGGCGAAGCTTTTGAAGGCGGTTCCGCCGGCACAGCGCTCGGCCGGCTATGCCTTCGCCGAAGCCGAATATCTGCGCAAGCAGAAGAAATTCACTGAGGCGGCGGCCATCGTCATGAACGCGCCGACCGACGCCGCTTCGCTCGTCGATCCCGATGCCTGGTGGGTCGAGCGCCGCGTGCTGTCGCGCGAGCTGGTCGACCAGGGCGACATGAAGACCGCCTACAAAATCGTCTCCATGCATGCGGCAGAGAGCCTGATCAACGCCGCCGAGGCCGAGTTCCATGCCGGCTGGTATGCGCTGCGCGGTCTCAACGACCCGGCGACCGCGGCCAGGCATTTTGCCCGCATCACCGAGCTCGCCCAGGGACCGGTGTCGCTGTCGCGCGCCTATTACTGGCTCGGCCGCGCGGCTGAAGTCGGCGGTCCGGGCAACGCCAAGGACTATTTCACCCGCGCCGCCGCCTATGGCACGACCTTCTACGGCCAGCTCGCCGGCGAGCGCGTCGGCTTGCGCACCCTCAACATCGTTTATCCCAAGCCCAGCGCCGCCGATCGCCAGAGTTTTGACGGCCGCGAGGCGGTGAGCGCGATCAAGCGGCTGCAGGAAGCGGGCTATGACCGCTATGCCGAGACGCTCTATCGCGATCTTGCCGGACAGCTGACCAGCCCGGGTGAATTGGCGCTGCTCGCGGTGCTGGCGGAAAAGCAGGACAACCATTTCATGGCGCTGAAGGTTGGCAAGATCGCCGCGCAGCGCGGCATCGATGTCGGCGCGCTGTCGCATCCGCTCGGCGTGATTCCCGATACGGCTAACATTTCCGGCTCCGGCAAGGCGCTGGCCTATGCCATTGCGCGCCAGGAGAGCGAGTTCAATGTCGGCGCGATCTCCAGCGCCGGCGCGCGCGGCCTGCTGCAATTGATGCCCGGCACCGCCAAGCAATTGGCCAGGAAGGCCGGCATGGCTTTCTCGCAGGCCCGGCTGACCACCGATGCCGGCTACAATGCGACGCTGGGCTCCGCCTTCCTCGGCGAACAGCTCGACCGCTTCGGCGGCTCCTACGTGCTGACCTTCGCCGGCTACAATGCCGGACCGAACCGCGCCACGCAGTGGGTGGCGAAATACGGCGATCCGCGCGGCAAGGACATCGACGCCGTCGTCGACTGGATCGAACGGATTCCCTACACGGAAACAAGAAGCTACGTGCAGCGCGTGATGGAGAATTACGAAGTCTACAAGATGCGTATTTCAGGGAAGTACGACATCGTGGGCGATCTGGTGAACGGGCGGAGCTGAGGCGCTTTTTTCCTTCTCCCCTTGTGGGAGAAAGTGTCGCCGCAGGCGACGGATGAGGGGTGCTCCAGGAAACGCCGGCGTCTCACTCCGCTGGAACACCCCTCATCCGTCTCGGCGCTGCGCGCCGATCCACCTTCTCCCACAAGGGGAGAAGGAAAAGGCGCTTCCCATTTGACGATTTCCCCCCTCGCCTGTAGCTGTCGGTCACTCCAGTGAGGAGCGGCAGGCAATGACAGGCGAAGGTTTCTCCGATTTCTTCTACACCGCGCCCGACGGCCTGAAGCTTCATGCCAGAATCTATGGCGAGCAGATCAGCGGCCATTGGCCAGTCGTCTGCCTGCCTGGCCTGACCCGCAACGCCCGCGACTTTCATGAGCTGGCGCTTTGTCTGTCGAGGAAAGCGGAAACGCCGCGCAGGGTCGTCGCCTTCGACTATCGCGGGCGCGGCCAGTCCGACCATGACCCCGACATCGGCCATTATAACATCGGCGTCGAAGCCGGCGATGTGCTTGCCGGGCTGGCAGCACTTGGCATCGAGGCCGCCGCTTTCGTCGGCACATCGCGCGGCGGGCTGATCATCCATGTGCTCGGCGCGCTGAAGCCGGCCGCGCTGAAAGCCATCGTCCTCAACGACATCGGTCCGGTGATTGAGACGCAAGGCTTCGCCAATATCCGCGCCTATCTTGACCGCGCGCCGAAGCCTAAACCCTTCGCCGAGGCGGTGGATGCCCAGCGGCGAACCCATGGCGCGGACTTTCCGGCGCTGGGCGAGGCCGATTGGGCGCGCATGGTCGGCGCGATCTGCCGCGACATCGGTGCCGGGTGGGTGCCGGATTTCGATCCGGCGCTGGTCGATACGCTGGCCGGCATCGATTTCTCAAAAGCGCCGCCGGATCTGTGGCCGCAGTTCGAGGCTCTCGCCGCCGTGCCGCTGCTTGCCATCCGCGGCGCCAACTCGAAACTGTTTTCCGCGACGACGCTTGGCGAGATGCAGAAGCGGCATCCCGCCATGCAAGCAATCATTGTCGAGGGCCAGGGCCATGCGCCCTTCCTGGAGATGGGCGATCTGCCGCAAAGGATCGCGGCCTTCCTCGATCGGGCTGAGAGACAAGTCCAACAAAAGTAAAGCCCGAGACTAGATTAGCCCCGGGCCTATCATGGCAATATAAATTCGCCCTCGTCTTCGAGGAGCCCTCGCCCCGACCTATTCGCCCTTCGAGCGCTTACGGGGCGCTTTCGCAGGTTCCGACCCCCGCTTCTTTTTCGATTCCGGGGCCGGCGACAGCGTGGTCAGCGGCGACGCAAATGCCGAATGCTCGGCGCCATGCGATGAGGGTTCGCTACGTGGCTTCTCGAGAACGACGACGCAACCGTCGAGGTCATTGGTGGCGAGATGCGCGTAACGCATGGTCATCGACAGCGTCTGGTGGCCGAGCCACATCTGCACGCGACGGATGTCGATGCCGCCCTGGACCAGGCGCGACGCACAGGTGTGGCGCAGGATGTGCGGCACCACCTGCTCGTCGGCGCCGAGACCGACTTCGGCCTTGGCGTCGTTCCAGATCGTGCGGAACTGTGCCTGGGTGAGCTTGGTGAACGGGCCTTTTGGCCGGCGTCCTTCGGTGTTTGGCGGCAGCTTGATGACTTCCTTGACGCGTTCGGTCATCGGAATGGTGCGGCTGCGGCCGGATTTGGTGATCCAGAAGGAGACGCGGTGCTCCTGGATGTCGTTCCAGATCAAGCCGAGCGCCTCGCCGAGGCGGCAACCGCTGTCGACCAGGAAGACGGAGAGTCGATACGCATCCTCGCTGCGGCTCCTGATGGCGGCGAACAGCCTTGCTTCTTCGTCCCTTTCGAGGAAACGAATCCGTCCCGCCCGCTCCTTCTGGCGGCGGAACTCGGGCAGGCTGTGGATATCTCCCATCTTGTGAGCCTTGCGGAGCAATTTACTAAGGGCAGCCATCTTGCGGTTGATGGTTGCGTTGCTGTTGCCGCGCTGGCGCAATGTACCGATAAGAGTGTCGAGGGTATTCTGGTCAAAGGTGCTGAAACGCTCTCCCAGAAGGATCTCGTCTATTTCACCGATGAAAGAGCTGACATTGTATTTATGCCGCCCGTCATCCCAGAGTATATCTCGATAAGCTGCGAAAAGCTCCCCGATCCGATACGATCTTACTTCTCTGATCTTGTTGAACGTGTAGTTAAACTTCGAATTCTGAGAAGAAAAGAACGCAAATTGACCGGAGGCCTCGGCCTCTTGAACCGCTTCGTTCGACATTTTTAGCCACACCCCCTGTGGTTATGGGACCAGCCCTAACCCTTTGGAGGTGTCCTTTCAAGAGTTTTCGATCACGCAGTCGTGATTCCATCCACCGAGAGGCGAATCCCACGAACCGTCCTACGGGATCATCAGCTTACCGTTTTACCCCCATCCTTTCGTTTGCGTTGACCAATCGCGAAAACAAAAAACGGCCCGAGCGTGTTGACGCCCGGGCCGGATTTTAACTGTATCGAACCAGCCCTTAGAAGTCGCGCTGGAAGCGGAGGATACCGCCGACGCTGTTCTTCTTGGTAGCGCCGAACCAGATCGAGTCGTGGTCGATGGCGCCCTGGCCAACACGCTGCCAGTCGACTTCGGCCGTGACGGTCAAGCCGGGAACAACGGTGTAGGCGACGTTCGCAGCAAGACCAATGTCCTTCCAGTCGTCATACGAAGCCTGGATGTTGAACGAGGTCTTCTCGTTGAACTTGTAGGTGCCACCGCCCCACACAGCCCAGCTGCCACCCCACTGCTTGTACATGCCGCGGCCGGCAGTAAAGATATTGTTGGTGGTGTCCTCGAGATGGTTGGTCGAACCGTAGCCAACCATAGCGAACAGCGACAGAGCGTCGTTGACGTTCACGTCCAAGCGGGCCTTGCCGGAAACCGACTCGTAGTTGCTGTCATAAGCAACGACGCCGGTGATGGCGCCCCAACCCTGAGTCCACTTCACGCCGCCGACGACATGCGGAACGTAGCTGTCGATCGAGTAGGCGCCGTAGCCTTCTTCGAGCGAGACGACCGCCGAGAAGCCGTTGCCAGCGTCGAAGTAATACTGAACGACGTTGGTGTCGAAGCCGCCGTAAGGAACGATCGTGTCGTTCATCACGTTGCCGGCGTAGCCGATGAACGTGTCGAAAGCCGATTCGTCCTTACCAACGCGGAGACCACCGAGCTGGATCCAGGCGAAGTTCAGCGAGGACGAGCTGCTCGCGCGCCAAGGAGCATCGGTAGCGGTAGAGCCGAAGCTGTCGTGCGGGCCGTTGCCGAAGTTGAAGCGGGTCTCGGTGTAGGTCTTCAACGTGCCGAGCTCGGTTTCCTGGCCAGTCCAGGTCTTGAGCGTGAAGCGAGCGCGCTTCCAGTACGTGTCATGGGGGTCGCCGTCCCTATGGTCCGGCGCGTTGTTCGAGCCGTCGATGACGCCCGAGTCACCCACGCCGATGTCGTAACGGACATAACCGCCGATGCGCAGGCAGGTCTCGGTGCCCGGGATGTAGAAGTAGCCGGCGCCGTAGACGTCGCAAATCTTGACGTATTCGGCCGGTTCCGGCTCGGCGACGGTCACAGCGTCGGCGGCGCGAGCACCGGAAACTGCGACGAGGGCCGCAGCTGAGCCGAGAAGAAGGCTCTTGATGTTCATTTTCTGACCTCCAGTCAAAAGTTAAAAAACGGGTCTGGGTATTTTTTGCTGAAGGACAGCGTTCCCTGCCCCATCCCCACTACCGAAAAAGATGCGCACCGCGCCGCTCCTTCGAAGCTGACATTACCCATGAGCCGGCGGCGTTCAACCACGATCGTGTCGGCGCGAGCCCCATCCGGACGCTATCCCCGAGCGTTGTTGCACAAATGACACGATTTGGCCTCACTCAGAAAGCTCTCGTTAACCATCGAGGCCGGTATCGCCCTTGAATCTGGGCGAATCCGGTGATCGGCCGGCTGAATTGCGGCGGCCTGGCGAGTCGCCCTGTCGGGTTGTTGCCGCAGAATCGCCTTGCGAGGAAAGGCTTGTAGCGACCAGCGCGGGGGAAGATGGCGGAGAGGATGGGATTCGAACCCACGAGAAGCTTTTGACCTCTACTCCCTTAGCAGGGGAGCGCCTTCGACCACTCGGCCACCTCTCCGTCGCGCCGGTGGATAAAGAAAAGCGCGGGCACAATCAACAAGCCGGCGACATAATCGTCAAAAATCGTTTTGGCCGGCAGCTCCGGGTGGCGGTGCGGCATCGGCATCGCATCGGGCCAGACATGGCGAATCGTGACTTGCGCGTCCTTTTCGAGCCCGGCAGAGGCGAGTTCATTGGAGTGCCATTGCAGAGCGGTGACCGGACACACAATCACCGGCATACGCCCTCCGTTGCGCTGCCCTGGAGCAAAAAATAGCGCAATAACAAGGCATTGCCTATGATTTTGGTCGAGAGCCCGCATCGCTCGCGTCCGATTCTGACTGGAGGTCAGAAAATGAACATCAAGAGCCTTCTTCTCGGCTCAGCTGCGGCCCTCGTCGCAGTTTCCGGTGCTCGCGCCGCCGACGCTGTGACCGTCGCCGAGCCGGAACCGGCCGAATACGTCAAGATTTGCGACGTCTACGGCGCCGGCTACTTCTACATCCCGGGCACCGAGACCTGCCTGCGCATCGGCGGCTACATCCGCGAGGACATCGGCGTGGGCGACGCCGGCTCGCTCGATGGCGTGAACCATGTCACCGACCACATGGACGGCGACACCCACTCGAGCTACTGGAAGCAGACCCGCTTCACGCTGAAGACCTGGACCGGCCAGGAAACCGAGCTCGGCACGTTGAAGACCTACACCGAGCTTCGTTTCAACTTCGGCAACAGCTACGGCGACTTCGGCAACAATGGCGGTATTGACGGTTTGGGGAATCCGAACCGCAATGGCGACGGCTGGATTGCGCGCAACAAGAATGACTCGCAAGCTCTGGAATTCGCCTACATCCAGCTCGGTGGCCTGCGTGTCGGTGCTGACGAATCGGCGTTCGATACGTTCGTCGGCTATGCCGGCAATGTCATCAACGACACGATCGTTCCTTACGGCGGTTTCCAGACCAACGTCATCCAGTACTACTTCGACGCGGGCAATGGCATCTCGGCCGTGGCCTCGTTGGAAGAAGGCTCGGGCGAGGTCGGCACGATCGACAGCTACGTTCCGCATGTCGTCGGCGGCTTGAAGTGGACTCAAGGGTGGGGCGCCATCACCGGTGTCGTCGCCTATGACAGCAACTACGAGTCGGTTTCCGGCAAGGTCCGCTTGGACGTGACCGTCAACGACGCGCTGTCGCTGTTCGCCATGGTCGGCTACGGCTCGACCAACCACCTCGAGGACACGACCAACAACGTCAACGCTTTCGGCCGCGGCTTCTACAAGCCATGGGGCGGCAGCTGGGCTGTGTGGGGCGGTGGCACCTACAAGTTCAACGAGAAGACCGCGTTCAACCTGCAGGCCTCGTATGATGACTGGAAGGACATCGGTCTGGCAGCGAACGTCGCTTACACCATCGTTCCCGGCATGACCGTCACGGCTGAAGTCGATTGGCAGCGTGTCGGCCAGGGCTCCATCGACCATGACTCGGTGTTGTTCGGCGCGACCAAGAAGAACAACGTTGGCGGCCTGCTGCGCTTCCAGCGCGACTTCTAACAATTTCGCCTCGGCGAAATCGAAACCCGGCGGGCAACCGCCGGGTTTTTTCATTGCGTTTCAGGTTTCATCGCGTTCAGGCAAGAATCGCGCCTTCGGGCACCAGGCCATTGATCGATCGGACGGATATGTTGTGACCGCGCCCGGCCGCTCGCAGCGGCCTTCGGGCTGATCGCGAGTTAAGATCCGGCGAGATCGCCCAGGGCCTCGATCAGCGGACGAATCGTGCTTCCGTAATTTTTCCAGCGGTTCATCGACGAGGTGTAGATCGGCTGCCGGACCTGCCAACGGCTGAACGTGTTGACCGAACCACCCTTGTCAAAGAACCGCAGGCAGGCGTCGTCCCACGGCAGACCCAGGTGATCGATCAGCCGGCGCGATTGGCCCTCCTGATCGGAGACCATGTCTTCGTAGCGATTTTCCAGAATCTCACCCGGAAAAACGCTCTGCCAGTGACGCATCAACCTGTCATATTCGCGATAATACCGGCCAAGCGACCCGAGGTCGGCATTGTAGGTGTTGTGGTCGTTGAAATTGAGAAAATAGCATGAGATGCAATTGTCGACGGCATCGCGCCGGCAATGAACGATGCGCGCCTTGGGAAACAGCAACCGGATCAGGCCGACGAGTTCGAAATTATGCGGGAGCTTGTCGACGACCCTTAGAGAATTGGGCGAGCGCTGCCTGATGTGGCCGAGATATTCATCGGCCAGGGATCTTGACTGATCGGCCGTCATCTCCAAGATCGACTGCCGCAATTCATCCGGAGACCGTGTCCTGGGGGCGAGCCTGTTCATGATCCGCCGAAGCTTCGTCAATTCGCCGGCCCCGTGGACATCGGGGTGGCTTGCGCAGATCTGCTCGGTCAAGGTGGTGCCCGAACGCGGCATGCCGAGCACAAAGACCGGCACCTCCGAAGCGCTTCCATATCCGGCCCTGGCCGCCAGCATTTCAGGGCTGAACAGCTCGATCATGAAGTCAACGCTGCGACGGTATTCATCGATGCTGAAACGATGCGGCGAAAGCGCCTTTGCTCTTTGCAAATGATCCATCGCTTCTTCATGACGACGAAGATCGTTGAGCACCTTGGCGGCCGCGTAGTGCAACCGCTGTATGCTCTTCTCATCAAGCTCCGGATTATCGATTTCAAGCAGGATAGATCGGAGCTCCGCAGGCTCTTCAGTGAATTTTCGAATGCTGACCAAGCCGTTGTAAGCGGCGCCGATATCCTGGCGATGGCCAACCGCCTGCTTCATGTATTGCGCCGCCTCATCCATGCGGCCGAAACTTACAAGCGCGTTGGCCAACCCCATTCGAACGAGGGGGTATCGATCGTCGATTTTGAGCGCCTTCTTGTAAAAAGGCAGCGCGATATCGGCTCTGCCGAACTCCGTATAAGCCCGGCCCAGCGCGCAAAGCACCTCGGCCCAGTCGGCTTTCAGTTCGCTGGCAAGCTCCAACTGCTCGATAGCATCGGAATGCTCGCCGACCTTCAGATACGTCTCGCCCAACATGAAATGATATTGGGCATTTTGAGGCGCTTCTTTCACCGCTCGCTCGAAGCACCGAATGGCCATCTCGTCGTCCAGGCCGAGCGCGAAGGTTCCCAGCAAATAGAGGGCAAGGGGATGCCGCGGTGAATGGGCCAGCACCCGCTGGCACAACTCCTCCGCTTCCAGCAGACGGCCTGCCCGGTAAAGATCAAGCGCCTGCCTGAGCAAGGCGTCGTCAGCCTGCGTATGCGACAGCGGCGTTGCTTTGGATGGCCCGGTTTTCGACTGGGAGATCCTGGGTCCCGACGGAGCTTTCAGGTGTTTGGACCAGGCGGGCGGCAGTCGGTTATTCATCGACTTTCGCTAGCAAAAACGACGGGTCGAATCCAGCTTGGCGCACCGCGCGGGCCATCACATTGTCGGTGGTATCGAGTGCGATCCCGACTGCCCCAGCCTATGCTTCAGGGAGATCCGCAACGCCCGCCGACAACAACGCCCCACCGTTTCCATGAAGGAAGCGCCAAATCGCGTGCTAGATGTCGGCCAAATCGCCTAACGTATCGATCAGCGGCCGAATCTCGTTTTCGTAGTTTTTCCAACGCTTGACGGATGAATTGTAGATCGGTTGACGGACCTGCCATCGACTGGGCGTGTTGACCGAACCATCCTTGTCGAAAAACCGAAGACAGGCATCGTCCCAAGGCAATCCGAGGTAATCGATAAGCTGGCGCGATTGCACCTCCTGATCGTCCACCAGGGTCTCGTATCTGTTTTCAAAGATACGACCGGGAAAAACCCTATTCCAATGCTGCATCAGGCGGTCGTATTCGCGATAATAGAGACCCAATGTCTGCAAGTCGGTATTGTAACTGTGTCCTTCACCGAATTTCTGCACAAAGCAAGAAACACAATTGTCGATGGCATCACGGCGACAGTGGATAATTCTCGCGTTCGGGAACAGCAGACCGATAAGCCCGATCAGTTCAAAATTGTGCGGCATCTTATCAATGATCCGAAGCGCGGCAGGTGCACGCTCCCTTAAATAGTTCAGATGCTCTTCGGCCAGCGTCGCGGACAGGTCTTTCGTGACCGACGCCACCGCCTGGCCCAAATTTCCGGCCGACTTCCTGAGCTCGATTGCGTTCGCCACCCGCCTCAGCTTCATAAGTTCGCCCGCACCGTAGACATCGGGATGACTGGCGCAGATCTGCTCCGTAAGCGTCGTCCCCGAGCGTGGCATGCCGACCACGAAAACAGGCGCTTCGGAAGCATTTCCGTAGCCGGCCGTGGCGGCAAACATCTCAGGCGTGAACGTCTCGATCAACGAATCGATCCAACGCCGGTATTGATCGATATTGAAGTATCGGCCCGAGGCCTGTTTCGATTTGTTGAAATGGTAGAACGCATCCTTGTAGCGCTTAAGGTCGTTCAGCACCTTACCGGCCGCCAGATGGAGCTTTTCCACGCCGTCGGGATCCAGTCTCGGATTTCGCAACTCGCCAAGGATGGATTTGAGTTCCTCCGGCTCTTCGGTGAATTTCTTTGTCTGCACAAGGTCGTTATAGGCTGTCGGGACCGCGATGCGGCGTACGATTGCCTCATGGAGGTAAGCAGCGGCATCATCCATGCGTCCCACGCTGGTGAGCGCGCGCGCCAATCCGACCCTGACCTTTGGATGGTCCCGGTTGATTTTCAGTGCCTTCTCGTAGAGCGGCAAAGCCATGCCGGGCTTGCCAAATTCGAGGTAGGCATTGCCCAATTCACAAAGCGCTTCGATAAGGTCCGGCTGCAACTCCAAGGCATATTGCATATGCTCGATCGCCGACGAATATTCGGTGACCTTCACATAGGCCGTGCCCAAGCCTAGATGGTAATAGGGATTGTTAGGCTCCTCGCCGACGGCGCGCGCGAAATAGCGCAAGGCCCTCTCGTCGTCGTAGCCTAGATAAATCGTTCCCAAGGTATAAAGCGCCGCGGGGTGGTTTGGCGTCCGCGCAAGAATCTTGAGGCACAGATCCTGCGCTTCGTCGAGCCGCCTGGCCTGCTGAAGGCTGTATGCCTGCTTCAGTAGCGCGTCGTCGTCCGGTGCACGCGGCACGGTGCTTGTTTTCGGCAGCACTCCCGGCGGCAACCGTGGCTTTGACACGGGTCCGGGCTTGAGATGCTTGGACCAGGCTGGCGGCAGACGATTGTTCATGGCGCCTCGCTAGCAAAAAGAGGCGAAGGAATCCAGCACTCGGTTACACCCAGGACGCTTGCACTGCGCAGGGTCGGCGAGCAATAGGATTTTCTTCCACGCGAACTTCGTCGCCGCAATGCTTTCCCGCGCGGATCACGACCGGGCGGGATTTACCGCACAGACAGATTGAACCCGTTGATCTGGGCATTCAAAATCCGGTCCCGGACTTATGCATCCGCCAGATCGCCCAAGGCATCCACCAACGGCTGGAGCCGAGTTCCGTAGTTCTTCCAGCGCTTGAGTGACGATCTATAGATCGGCTGACGGACCTGCCAGCGGCTCAGCGTCCTGACAGCTCCCGTTTTATCGAAAAAGCGAAGGCAGGCATCATCCCAGCCCATGCCAATATGCTCCATCAATCGGCGCGACTGTCCTTCCTGATCGGCAACAAGGTCTTCATAACGATTTTCAAATATACGCCCAGGCAGAACCGTCTCCCAATGCCGCATGAGGCGGTCGTATTCACGGTAGTATTTTCCGAGCACCGAAAGATCGGCGATATACTGATGAGCTTGGTTTAAATTTGAAATAAAACATGAAAAACAATTATCAACCGGGTCACGCGTGCAACGAATAATCCTGGCATTCGGAAAAAGAAGGGCAATCAGCCCGACTCGTTCGAAGTTATGAGGCATCTTGTCGATGATCCGATGCGCCGAGGGTGCATAAATGTGCGAATTCGACAGATATTCCTCAGCCAGCCCTATCGATTGTTGTTTCGTCATCGATACAATAGCCTGGCCGAACGCACGTCCTGGCTGGAGGTTGAGACCGTTGGCGACCGACATTCGCGCCAATTTGGTAAGCTCCCCCGCACCATAAACGTCCGGATGGCTCGAGCAGATCTGCTCTGTGAGCGTCGTGCCCGAGCGCGGCATTCCCAATACAAATACCGGTACTTCGGATTGAGTACCGTATCCGGCCCTAGCTGCAAAGAACTCAGGACTGAAGAGATCAATCAGGAGATCAACCTGGCGACGATAAGATTCGATGTCGAAATTGTACGCCCGATTTTCTGCGGCCTTAAGGAAATGACCGATCGCTTCGTCGTAGCGACCGAGGTCATCCAGAATCTTGCCGGCCGCCATATGAAGTTCGTAGGGCTCATCGGCCGGAGTCGCTGCTTTGCGAAGCTCGTCCAGAATGAACTTCAGTTCGGGCGGCTCGCTGGAAAATTTCCGAACCTCCGCCAAGATTCTGTAGGACGAGGGCACATCGATCCGTAGGGCGATGTTTTCATTCAGACAGGCTGTGGCCTCGTCCATTCGCCCGAGCGCAACGAGAGTGCTTGCGAGGTCCATTCGGGCTGTCTCGTCGTGGGAATCCATTTCGAGCACCGTTTTATAGAGAGGCAGTGCAAGGTCTGCCTTTTCAAATTTAGTATAAGCTTCTGCCAATTTACATATCACCTCAATCAAATCTGGCTTCAGTTCGCGAGCGCGCTCCAAATGCTTTATTGCCAGTGGATAATCCCCAACCTTCAGGCAGGCGTCACCAAGACTTAGCTGATAGTAAGGATTGTTCGGCTCTTGAGCAGCCGCCCGTGCGAAATACTTTATCGCCAGCTCATCATCGAAGCCCAATCCCAGCGTCCCTAGCATGTATAGGGCAAGAGCGTGATTGGGGGAGCGCGCCAGGACACGATGGCAGAGCTCTTGAGCCTCCGACAGCCGTTTGGCTTGCTGATGCTCCAAGGCCTGCCTCAGGACCATGTCATCGGTCAGCCCGAGCGGCCGACTCGCCTTCGGCTGCGAAATCGATTGAGGTTTGGCCTTTTGCGCAGCACCGAGATGCTTGGACCAGGCAGGCGGCAATCGTGAGCTCATGACCCACGGCTAGCAAAATCGGGCTATGGAATCCAGCTTTCGGCGACCTAGCATTGTCTCGAGTCGCTCCTGAAATAGAACCTTGTTCTTATTCGACCGTCATAACAGCCAATCCCGAACTTGCGCGCACCGACCGCGTCGGGCTAGCAAGAGCCTCCCTTTCACGCGAGCCTTTGCCATGCGCCAGCGCCCTTCCCTTACGCCGATCGTCGGCGCGCTTCCCACCACCGTGCCGTTCGTCGGCCCCGAGGCGCAGGAGCGCGAGCGGGGGCGGCCGTTCCGGGCCCGCATCGGCGCCAATGAGAGCAGTTTCGGGCCCTCGCCGCGCGTCATTGCGCGCATGGAGAGTGTCGCGCGCGACCAGTGGATGTATTGCGATCCCGACAATTACGAATTGAAGGTGGCGGTGGCCGCGCATCACGGCGTGGCCGTCGAAAATGTGGTGGTCGGCGAAGGCATCGACGGGCTGCTCGGCGTGGTGGCGCGCATGTATGTCGCCCCGGGCGACGCCGTCGTCACTTCGCTCGGCGCCTATCCCACTTTCAACTTCCACATCGCCGGCGTCGGCGGCCGCCTGGCGACGGTGCCCTATGCCGATAACAAGGAAGACCTGGACGGGCTTCTCGCCAAGGTCACGAGCGAAAAAGCGCCGCTCACCTATCTCTCCAATCCCGACAATCCGATGGGCAGCTGGTGGGAGGCGCCGGACGTCACCCGCTTCATCGAGGCGTTGCCGCAAACCACCATGCTGGTGCTGGACGAGGCCTACGGCGAATTGGGGCCGGCCTCGGCGCTGCCGCCGATCGATGTGACGAGGCCCAACGTCATCCGCATGCGCACCTTCTCCAAGGCCTATGGGCTAGCCGGCATACGCTGCGGCTACGCGGTTGCGGAAGCGGAGGTGATCCGCGACTTCGAAAAGATCCGCAACCATTACGGCGTCAGCCGCATGGCGCAGATCGCCGGCCTCGAGGCGCTGGCCGACCAGGATTACCTGCGCTCCGTGGTGGAGCGCGTCGCCGCGGGGCGTCGGCGCATCGCGGCGATCGCCGAGCAAAACGATCTGAAGCCGCTGCCATCGGCCACCAATTTCGTCACCATCGATTGCGGCAGGGACGGCGCCTTCGCGCTGAAAGTCATGCAGAACCTTCTGTCGCGCGACGTCTTCATCCGCAAACCGATGGTGCCGGTGCTCGAGCGCTGCATCAGGGTGAGCGTCGGGCTCGACCACGAGCTCGACATTTTCGCCGAGGAACTGCCGGGCGCGCTGGCAGCGGCGCGGGGCAATTAGCTCCAAGCCCCTGTTGCCTTTGCCCTTTGCTGAGCCAGATTCCGACAGGCGGAGCGCAGGCAATGAAAGGCGAGCATAGAACCGTTCAGGCGCGGATTTCCGGACGCGTGCAAGGCGTCGGCTACAGGGTCTGGACGCGCGGCGAGGCCATGCGCCTTGGACTGACCGGCTGGGTGCGCAACGAAGGCGACGGCTCGGTGTCGACGCTGATTGCCGGCGACGCAGCGGCCGTCGCGACAATGATCGAACGCCTATGGCAAGGGCCACGCGGCGCGGCAGTCTCGAAAGTCGAGATCGAGGAAATGGCGTATGACGCAGCGCCGGCCGATTTCCGTATCACCCCTTAAGCCGGCCCCTTAAGCCGGCGTTGAGAAGCGGATGAGAGCGCCACTCAGGTCAGCGCCGGGGTCTGCGAGCAGTTCGGCGGCCCTGCGCAAGGCAGCGCGCAAATCCACCAGCTTGTCGTCGGACAGGCCATCGACCAGCCGCGCCATATCCCGATCCGCGGCCCCTTGCAGGGCGGCAAGGAGGCTTTCGCCTTTCGTCGTCAGGCGCAGCAAGCGTTTTCGACGATCGGCCGGATCGACCTTGGTCTCAACCAGCCCGTCTCCGGAAAATTTCCTCAGGATGCGTGTCATATAGCTTGCATCGACGAAGAGATGCCTGGCCAAGCTCGCGGCGGCCGGCCCAAGATCCAGATGAAAGGCGCGCGCGAGAAAGCGTTGTTCGCCTGAACCATCGGCGGCGGCCGGGTGTTCGCGGTGTCCAAGCTCGAACAACACGCGCGCCTCGGTCAGGGTGAAGGCGCTTTGTGTCAAGGTCTCTTCAAGGAGGCCGATCCTGAGCGTGTAGAACCGGTTGAAGCGGCGAATTTCAGCCACCACTGCCTTGCGCTTGTCGTCCAGCATCCTGTTTCAACCCGGTTGACCGGCTTAAAGCTTCTGTTTTTAGTTGACCTAGTCAAGTAAATTTCAATGACAACCAGAGTTTGGTTGGAGCGCTTGAATTAATTGAACGTTCGTTTTATTAGTAGGAAACACTGAGGCAGGGCATGGCGCGCACCACAGGCTCCGACGGAGAAAAGACCGAAGCGGCTGTCCGCGAGGCGGCGGTCAGCCTGATTGCGCGTCTCGGCTACGAAGCGATGTCGATGCGCCAGCTGGCGGCGGAAGTCGGCGTGCAGGCGGCTGCGCTCTACCGCTATTTTCCAACCAAGGAAGACCTTCTGTTCACGCTGATGCGCGAGCATATGGAAGGCCTGCTCAAAGCCTGGGACACGGCGCGTCCGGCCAGCGACGACGCGGTTGTCCGGCTTGCTGCCTATGTCGAGAACCATATCGTCTTCCATATCGAGCGGCGCCACGCCACGCATGTCTCCAACATGGAGCTGCGCAGCCTTTCGCATGAGCGGCTGACGCAGATTCTCAAGATGCGAACGGCCTATGAGAAGGAGCTGCGCGCGATCCTGCGCGACGGCGCCGAACTGGGCCGTTTCCAGATCGACGATATCGGCCTGACCGCCATGGCGCTGATCCAGATGATGACCGGCGTCATCGTCTGGTTCCGGCCGGGCGAGCGGCTGTCGGTGGCCGAAGTCACCTCGACATATCTTTCCATGACAATGCGGCTCGTCGGCGCAAAGATCGATGCCTACAGCGCCGCGCGTCCAGTTGAACGCGCAAAGGACGCTGTAGCACTTTGAATTTTGCGCATGATCCTTTCCGAAAATCGAAGTTGATTTTCGGGGTCATGCGCAGGGAGGAACAGAATGTACACCAATACGCTCAACTTCGGGCATGACGCCGACATAGAGGCGCTGCGCGATACGGTAAGGCGCTTCGCCCAGGACAGGATCGCGCCGATCGCGGCCGACATCGACCGATCGAACGAGTTCCCAGCGCATCTTTGGGCCGAACTCGGCGCGCTTGGCCTGCTCGGCATCACCGCCGACCCCGATTTCGGTGGCACCGGCATGGGCTACCTCGCGCATGTCGTGGCGATGGAAGAGATTTCGCGCGCGTCCGCCTCGGTCGGTCTCTCCTACGGGGCGCACTCGAACCTTTGCGTCAACCAGATCAACCGCTGGGCAACGCCGGCGCAGAAGGAGAAATACCTGCCGGCGCTTTGCTCGGGCGACCATGTCGGCGCGCTCGCCATGTCGGAATCGGGTTCAGGCTCGGATGTGGTGTCGCTCAGGCTGCGCGCCGAAAAGCGCAACGACCGCTATGTGCTCAACGGTTCAAAAATGTGGATCACCAACGGCCCCGACGCCGAAACGCTGGTGGTCTATGCCAAGACCGATCCCGAGCGGAAATCGCGCGGCATCACCGCCTTCATCGTCGAGAAGACTTTTGCGGGATTTTCGGTGGCGCAGAAGCTCGACAAGCTCGGCATGCGCGGCTCCAACACCGGTGAGCTGGTGTTTCAGGATGTCGAGGTGCCGTACGACAATGTGCTGCATGAGGAAGGGCGCGGCGTCGAAGTGCTGATGTCGGGCCTCGATTATGAGCGCACCGTGCTCTCCGGCGGGCCGCTCGGGCTGATGGCGGCGAGCCTCGACGTGGCAATCCCCTATGTGCACGAGCGCAAGCAATTCGGCCGGCCGATCGGCGAGTTCCAGCTGGTGCAGGGCAAGCTTGCCGACATGTACACGACGTTGAATGCCGCGCGCGCCTATGTCTACGCGGTGGCCGCTGCCTGCGACCGCGGCGAGACGACCCGCAAGGACGCCGCCGGCTGCGTGCTGTTTGCCGCCGAAAAGGCGACGCAGATGGCGCTCGACGCCATCCAGCTGCTCGGCGGCAACGGCTATATCAACGATTACCCGACCGGCCGCCTGCTGCGCGACGCCAAGCTCTACGAGATCGGCGCCGGCACCAGCGAAATCCGCCGCTGGCTGATCGGCCGCGAGATCATGGCGGAGGGGATTTAGTGCGCTCTGCTCGTCACTTTCGTCGAACCTTCGTCGATCCGCTTACGGGCCGCTTCGGCCAGCGTGTCCGACACCCATTGATTGATCGACTTGCCGTCGCTGGAGGCCGCTCGACTGACAAGCCGATGGACTTCCGGCGTCGTGCGCAGAGCGAGTTTGCCAGAAAAGGGCTTTTCCGGCTCCTTATTCTGTTCAGCGCAAAATTCGAGGTAGTCGTCGACGCATCCATGAAAAGCCTTCAGCAATTCTTCCGCAGAATCGGCCTCGTATGTGAAGATGTCGCGAATACCCACGATACGACCGTGAAACACAACATCGGTTTCATCGAACTCGATCGTTCCCAAATATCCCTTGTACGGCTTCATAGTTCTACACCTGAATCTATCAGGAAAGTCCTGATCTCTCGGATCACATATGCTCTCGTATCTGGCGATGGATGCGGTCGATGCACTCGAAGCGTTATCCCGTTCAACGTGAATCGGACCCGCGAGCCGCGTCCTTCCGACAACTCGCGCGCCGAGCGCGATCAGCAACGCCTCAACATCGCGCCATTTGGTGGAAGCGCTGACCGGGTTCGCAAATATCTTGTCCAGTGTTTGCCGGTGCGCCGCCTTCATCGCCTTTCGCCCCCCAATCGAATACCTTTATGGTCAGTTCCTCAGGGGTTAGGGCGAGAGCCCGAATTGATACTGAAATATGATATCATTTGAGGTTCGTCAATGCCCGTCCTAACCTCCCAGATCTCCCCCTCTTCCGACGCTTTTCGCGCCAATGCCGAGCGCATGCGGGCGTTGGTCGCCGACATCTCCGACAAGGCGGCAAGCGTCGAGCGCGGCGGCTCCGACGAAGCGCGCGAGCGGCACGTTTCACGCGGCAAATTGCTGCCGCGCGAGCGGCTGGCGCAATTGCTCGATACCGGCTCACCGTTCCTGGAAGTCGGCCAGTTCGCGGCCTGGTCGATGTATGGCGAGGATATTCCCGCGGCCGGCATCATCACCGGCGTCGGCCGGGTCGAGGGCCGTGAGGTCATGGTCGTCGTCAACGACGCCACGGTGAAGGGCGGCACCTATTATCCGCTGACGGTGAAGAAGCATCTCAGGGCGCAAGAGATCGCGCTGCAGAACAACCTGCCTTGCGTCTACCTGGTCGACAGTGGCGGCGCCAATCTGCCCAACCAGGACGAGGTGTTTCCCGACCGCGAGCATTTCGGCCGTATCTTCTACAACCAGGCCAACATGTCGGCGGCCGGCATCCCGCAGATCGCCTGCGTCATGGGATCGTGCACCGCGGGCGGCGCCTATGTGCCGGCGATGTCGGACGAGACGATCATGGTGCGCAACCAGGCGACCATCTTTCTCGGCGGGCCGCCGCTGGTGAAGGCCGCCACCGGCGAGGATGTCAGCGCCGAGGAGCTTGGCGGCGCCGATGTGCACACCAGGCTTTCCGGCGTCGCCGACCATTACGCGATGGACGACGAGCACGCGCTGGCGATTTGCCGGCGCATCATCAGGAACCTCAACCGCAACAAGGCCATGAGCCTCAACCTGCGCACGCCTGCTCCGCCGCTTCATGACCCGAGCGAACTCTACGGCATCGTGCCGACGGATCTGCGCCAGCCCTACGACGTGCGCGAGGTGATCGCGCGCCTGGTCGACGGCTCGGAATTCGACGAGTTCAAACAGAATTACGGCACCACGCTGGTGACCGGCTTTGCGCATCTGCACGGCATGCCGGTCGGCATCGTCGGCAACAACGGCGTCTTGTTTTCCGAAAGCGCGCTGAAGGGCGCGCATTTCATCGAGCTCTGCTGCCAGCGCGGCATTCCGCTTGTTTTCCTGCAGAACATCACCGGCTTCATGGTCGGCCGGAAATACGAGGCCGGCGGCATCGCCAAGGATGGCGCCAAGCTGGTGATGGCGGTTGCCACCGCGAAGGTGCCGAAGCTCACAGTCATCATCGGCGGCTCGTTCGGCGCTGGCAATTACGGCATGTGCGGCCGCGCCTATTCGCCCCGCTTCCTGTGGATGTGGCCGAACGCGCGCATCTCGGTGATGGGCGGCGAGCAGGCGGCGACAGTGCTTGCCATGGTCAAGCGCGAAGGCATCGAACGCAAGGGCGGGGAATGGAGCGCCGATGAGGAGGCGAAATTCAGGAAGCCGATCCTGATGAAATACGAGCATGAGGGCCACCCGCTCTATTCCTCGGCGCGGCTTTGGGACGACGGCATCATCGATCCGGCCAAGACGCGCGAGGTGCTGGCGCTCAGCCTTTCGGCGGCGCTCAATGCCGGCATCGAGGAGACCAGGTTCGGCGTGTTCAGGATGTGATGATGAGCGTGCGTGACAGGATCCGCATCCACACCGGCGACATCACCAGGCTTGCGGTCGATGCCATCGTCAATGCGGCCAATTCCTCGCTGCTCGGCGGCGGCGGTGTCGACGGCGCCATCCACCGCGCGGCCGGGCCGGAACTCGAGTTCGAATGCCGCATGCTCAACGGCTGCAAGACCGGCGACGCCAAGCTGACCAAGGGCTATCGGCTGTCGGCGCGCTACATCATCCACACCGTCGGGCCGGTCTGGCAAGGCGGCGGCAAGGGCGAGGCCGAACTGCTTGCCTCCTGCTACCGGCGCTCGCTCGAAATCGCTCGCGACCATGATTGCCGAACGATCGCCTTTCCGGCGATCTCGACCGGCATCTACCGCTTTCCCAAGGACCAGGCGACGAGGATCGCCGTTGCCACGTCAAGCGACTTCCTGCGGCAAAACGCAGTGCCGGACGTCGTTACTTTCTGCTGCTTCGACGACGAGACAGCCGACTTTTACCGACAGGCCGTTGTTGATTCCGGGGAAGGCTAAACTTATGGACCGACAGGTTTCCCAATACAGGCCAATGCGAATTTTCAGGAGCCAACTGGCGCGGGCCGAAAATATTCGCTATTCGTCAAGCTGCATTGGGGATTTTGGGCGGGCTGGACATGATTTCGAAATACTGCCGCAAGTCGACTGCGTCGATACTTGCAGGAATTCTAATATTAGCAATGCCTACTGCCGGGTCAACTCAATCGCTGGCCGGCGGCAAGGGCGACGTACGCTACCCGGTGACCATTCCTTGGGGCACGACGGGCGGCTGCGGCAAAATGTATGCGGCCTACATTGCGGCTTCGGGCCATTCGGCGTTTGCGGCAACACCGATCGTTCCGCAGAGCGAGTACTTCATTTGTGGCGCGAAGCTGAATGCGCCGTCGCAAAAGGCGGCCGAGGACCTGGCGCTCAAATCCTGCCAGGCCAGCAAAAGCAAATACAAGGTCACGGTCGCCGGCGCCTGCAGCATCGCCGCGTCCAAATAGACAACAGGCAGCACGGTTTTTCTTTCTGGGAGGGATGGAATGGGGGTCGTGGTTTCCAAACAGATGGCAGCATCGGTGCTGGCCGGGTTGCTGATTGTTACAGCCCCAGGGATAGGCATGGCCGGGTCGCTGGCAGGCAGCGTGGGCGACAAGCGCTTCCCGCCGCCCTTGGCGATGAACCCCAAGGACCAATGCAGAATGGCCTACAATGCCTATGTCGCGGCGGGCGGCCATTCGGCCTATGCAACGACTTTGTACACGCGCGTGAGAGACCTCTACGTCGTCTGCGGCAAAGCGCTCAACGCTTCGTCCCAGCAGGCCGCCGAGAACGCCGCGATGCGCAACTGCCAGGGCGGCCTGAAGAAGTGGCGGCTCAATACGGCGAGCGGCGGCTGCTACCTCGCGGCGTCGAAATAGATGGCGGATCGGAATTTTTCCGTGGGGGGCAACGCGAATCTGAAATTGGTGGCCGCATCCCTGCTTGCCGGAGCACTCGTCGTGGCAACCGTAGGCGCGGCGACAGCGGAATCTCTTGCAGGCAAGATGGGCGACAAGCGGTTTGCTCCGACCTTGTCACTCGATCCCAAGGAAGCCTGCTACAAATCCTATCTCGCCTATATCGCCGCGAGCGGCCACTCTGCCTACGCCACGACATTTTATTCGCGTGTCGTCGATCTTCACATTTTCTGCAGCGTCAAGCTGAACGCGCCTTCGCAGAAGGCGGCGGAAGATATCGCCTTGCGGGCCTGTCAGAGCGGCTTCAGCCGCTGGAAGGTCAAGACCGCAAGCGGCGGCTGCGCGATCGCGGTTTCGAAGTAAATCGCTCCTCACCTCGGGTAGAGCACTCCCTTGGTAAGGAAGAGGTCGACACCACACAAATGCTTGCCTGGATAGGCTGGCGGGACAGCGCCCGCCTCTGTCCTGCCGGACATCTCCCCCACAAGGGGGGAGATTGGGTGTCGTCACGGCTTTCGCCAATTGTCACCGTTGAAAGAGGCACGGCGCCGCCAAGGCTGCTGATCTCCTCCCTTGTGGGGGAGATGTCCGGCGGGACAGAGGGGGGCGCGAAGGAACGCCGGTCTGCTGCAAGGCACACACCCACCGCGGAGGTCCCATGTTCGGCAAGATCCTGATCGCCAATCGCGGCGAGATTGCCTGTCGCGTCATGCGCACCGCCCGCAAGCTCGACGTGCGCACCGTCGCCGTTTATTCGGACGCGGATGCGCGCGCGCTGCATGTCGAGATGGCGGATGAGGCGGTGCATATCGGCGCCTCGCCTGTCGGTGAAAGCTATCTGCGCGGCGACAAGATCATCGCGACAGCACTTGCCACCGGCGCCGAGGCCATCCATCCCGGCTACGGCTTCCTGTCGGAGAACCCCGATTTCGTCGACCATGTGACAGCGGCGAGGCTGGTCTTCATCGGCCCGTCGGCCGCCTCGATCCGCGCCATGGGATTGAAGGACGCCGCCAAGCGGCTGATGGAAAAGGCCGGCGTGCCGGTGGTGCCGGGCTATCACGGCGAGGCGCAGGAGATCGTGCTGCTGGCATCGAAGGCGCGCGAGATCGGCTACCCGGTTCTGATCAAGGCGCGCGCCGGCGGCGGCGGCAAGGGCATGCGCCGCGTCGACCATCCAGACGATTTTTCCGAAGCGCTTTCCAGCGCCCGGCGCGAGGCCAAGGCGGCTTTCGGCGACGACCGCGTGCTGGTCGAAAAATATGTCGACAAGCCGCGCCATATCGAAGTGCAGGTTTTCGGCGACAATTTCGGCAATGCCGTGCATCTTTTCGAACGCGACTGCTCGGCGCAGCGCCGCCACCAGAAGGTCATCGAGGAAGCGCCCGCCCCCGGCATGACGCCTGAGCTGCGCGAAGCAATGACCGAGGCCGCCGTGAAGGCCGCCCAGGCGATCGGCTATTCGGGCGCCGGCACCATCGAATTCATCGTCGACGCCTCGCAAGGACTCAAACCCGACCGCTTCTGGTTCATGGAAATGAACACGCGGCTGCAGGTCGAGCATCCCGTCACCGAGATGGTCACCGGCGTCGACCTGGTCGAGTGGCAATTGCGTGTCGCCAGCGGCGAAAAACTGCCGAAGGCGCAGGACGAGATCGCGCTTGCCGGCCACGCCTTCGAGGCGCGCCTCTATGCCGAGGATGCCGCGAAAGGGTTTTTGCCTGCGACGGGAACGCTGCATCATCTCGAATTCCCCGATGCGGCACCGGAAGGTGCTGAAATGCGCATCGAGACCGGCGTGCGGGCCGGCGACGCGATCTCGCCCTTCTACGATCCGATGATCGCCAAGCTGGTGGTGCACGGCAAGGACAGAGACGCGGCCCTTGCCGCGCTCAGTGCAGCGCTGGCGCGAACCGAAGTGGCCGGCTCGACGGTCAACACCGCGTTCCTCGCGGCTTTGGCCGCCGACGCCGATTTCGCGGCGGGCGATGTCGATACCGGCCTGATCGGCCGGCATCAGGAAGCGCTCACCATCTTGCCGGCGCCGAGCGACGAGGCGATCGCCGCGGCGGCACTGGCGGCAACCGATGCCGGCGCGCCGGGGACGGCCGGCGATCCTTGGTCCGCGCTTGCCGGCTATGCGCATTACCATACGCTGTCACGGCGTACCCGGCTTCGTTATGGCGAGGAAAATATCCTGGCGCGGATCTCGGCGCGGCCGGACGGCCGCTTCCAGGTGGCGTTGGAGGCGCCGCACGATGCGATCAATTCGCATGATCTGAGAAATCTGCCGCGCACGGCACGTTGGCCCGGCCACGTCACCGTGTTCGAAGGCGCGGTCGGCCACACATTCGCGGTTCCCGATCCGCTGTCCCGGGCCGACGAGGCGGGGGCTGCGTCAGGCAGCCTGCGCGCGCCAATGCCTGGCCTGGTCAAGCTGGTGCGCGCGGCGGCCGGCGATACCGTCAGCAAAGGCCAGCCGCTGCTGATCCTCGAGGCGATGAAGATGGAACATACCATCGCCGCGCCGCATGACGGCGTCATCGCCGAAATCGCGACTGAAGGCGCGCAGGTCAGCGACGGCACCGTGCTGGTGCGTTTCGCGGAGGATGGCCAGGGCTGAGGCTGTTCAGCCTGCGATCGAGCGAATGATTTTTGCCGGATTTCCGCCGACAAGGGTGTTTGGCGCAACGTCACGGGTGACAACCGAACCGGCCGCGACGACCGAATTCTCACCTATCGTCACGCCGCCGATGACCGTCACGCCGGCTGCGATCCAGACGTTCCTCTCGATCACGATCGGCCTTGCGATCACGCAAGCGCGCCGCTGCGAAGGCTCGATCGGATGGCCGGAGGTGATGAGGCTGACATTGGGCCCGATCATCACGTCGTCGGCGATGTCGAGCCCGCCGAGATCGTAGAACGTGCAGTTCTGGTTGACGAAGACATTGCGCCCGACCCGCGTATCCAGCCCGCCAGTCGCGTAGAAGGGCGGTATCAGCAGAAAGCTGCCGTCCACCTTTTGCCCGATGAGCTCGCTGAACAAGGCGCGGATGTCATCGGCATCGTCATACGTCAAACGGTTGAGCCTGGCGGTGATCGCCATGGCTCTTTTGACGTTGGCCGTCATGGCCGCCGATTCCGGCGTGCGCCTTGGAATTATCCGGGTGCCGTCGTCAGCCATTCTCGAATCTCTCCAGGCGCGACCCGAGTGTAGCCACAGGACAGGCCAAACGAAAATGGCCGGGACAAGCCCGGCCATCTCCGAAGACAGAACCGAATTACGGCTGGATCGGCGCGTATTTGCCGTCATGCCACTGGTTGATGTCGTAGCTGGCGTTCTTGAGGTCGCCCTTCTCGTCGAAGATGACATCGCCGACGACGGTGCTGATCGGCTTGCCGTCCTTCAGCGCTTCGGCGACCTTGGCCGGATCGTCGGTGCCGGCGCGCTTGACGCCTTCGGCCACCGCCTGGACGACGGCGTAGGAGAACAGCGTGAAGCCTTCCGGCGTGAAGCCGCCGGCCTTGATCTTGGCGACCGCGTCCTTGGCTTCCGGCTTAGCCTGCGGGTCGGAAGGGAACACGAACAGGGTGCCTTCACCCGCCGGGCCGGCAACCTGCCAGAATTCCGGCGAGGCGATCGAGTCGGGCATGATCAGCTGGAACTTGACGTTCTGCTCGGCCGCCTGGCGCAGGATCAGGCCCGCCTCAGGGTGGTAGCCGCCGAAATAGACGACGTCGGCCTTGAGCTCCTTCAGCTTGGTGACGAGGGCCGAATAGTCCTTTTCACCGGCGTTGATGCCTTCATAGTCGACTTCCTTGAGGTCGCCGGCGTTCATCGTCGCCTTGACGGCGTCCGCGACGCCCTGGCCGTAGGCGCTCTTGTCGTGCAGGACGACGACATTCTTGCCGGCATATTTCTTGGCGATCCACGGGCCGATGAAGGCGCCCTGCGCGTCGTCACGCGTATAGAGGCGCATGATCGTCGGCCAGCCGGACTTGGCCGCAGCGTCGGTCAGTACCGGGTTCGACGAGGCCGGGCTCATCATCAGCGTGCCGGCTTCGGCATAGACGGCCGAGGCCGGAATGCTTGAGCCCGAGCAAGCATGGCCGTCGACGAACTTGACGCCGTTGGCGACGATGCGGTTGGCGACCGAGACCGCCTGCTTCGGATCGCACTGGTCGTCCTCGATGTCGAGCTTGATCTGTGAGCCGTTGATGCCGCCCGCCGCGTTGATCGCATCGGCGGCTGCCTGCGCGCCCTGCTTGAACTGATCGCCGATGGTGGCGAGCTGGCCGGTCATCGGGCCGACCACCGAAATGGTGATGTCGTCGGCGAAGGCAACCGGGGCGCTCATCATCAGCCCAAATGCGGCCGCGCTCAAAATACCCAATTTTTTCATGACTATAAGAACTCCTCCACTTGCGCGCGACGATATGGTCGCGCTTGTTCTACAGAGCCGGGACAATTTCACCGTTCACTGAACCTGTCGAGAGGACAGTGCATCTGGTTTTGGTTCATTCCGGCGAGGATTTCTTGGGCCAAGGGGCCCACCTGATTACCTAAAGCGCGTCGCGTCGAATGGAATCGACGCGGCGCGCTTTAGCTCGCCGTTTGATGCATGTCGTCGTCGCAAAACCGAAGCCACTTTTGCGCGACATGCATTAGCCTAATGCAAAAAGCCGCGCCAACCTTGTACCGGTCGGTCGCGGCTTTTGCAGTCGAGCTCCCTGGACGCCCCCGCGCCTGAAACCCGCTCGCTTCCCTGTTTCTTGCTGCGCGGCTTGGCAGTTGACTTGCCGCGTTCTTGGTCTTGTCAGTCGGCCGTCTTGCCGCGGCCCTGTCCCCTGATTGGTCCCCGCCGTTGTGTCCGCGGGATCAGTGCATCGTCATCCATTCGCGGGCTTCGCGCAGCGCCTTGGCGATATCGGTCTTCGACATCGTCGCCGACAGCTCCGAGCGCAATTCCGCGGCGCGGGTCGAGCCCTTGATGGCGGCGATGTTGAACCATTTGTGGGCGGCGACGACGTCGGTCTCGCAGTCGCGGCCGGTCGCATACATCATGCCCAGTTCGAAAAGAATGTCGGCCTGGGCGGTTGCCCCCATGGCGCCGACGCCGGCTTCAAGCATTTCAAAGCGTGCCATTTCAATCCCCTGTCTGGCTCCCGAGAGCTGCCTCCTTCTGTCCCCGGTGTTCGCTTGGGGTGGGCCGCTCTTTCGATGCTTTCGAGGATGACGCCTGGCCTTGAATCCGTCGTTAAATGGCGTGCTTAATTTGAAGAAAACAAAGCTAAAACAAGAGGTAAACGTGAAAGTTCGTTAAGCATGGGAATCCAGCGATTGCGCCGTTTTGCCTCAAATTCGATGAAAATGCCGCGAACCGGAAGCAAGACTTCGCTAACCACGGATTCCGAAGCCTTTTTCGTCACCGTTCATTTTCGACGATCCGGGCCGGCAAAATCCTTGCAACCTTCCGTGGCGGCACCGCTTTTGTTTTGGTGGGAGCTGGATTAGCTTTACCTTTGCGTAAGGGGCAGACGGGCGGATCGTAGCCCCGCCGGCAACCTACAGGGAGGACAGACATGTTTCGAAAAGTAAGCTTGGCGCTCGCGGCCACCTTGATCATGGCCGGCGCCGCATGGGCCGACCCGATCGAGGGCAATTGGAAGACGCAGGCCGGCGACACCGCCGCGATCGGTGGCAGCGGCTCGTTTTCCATCACACTGAAGTCCGGCAAATATGCCGGCAAGACCATCGGCTCGCTGAAGGCGGCCGGCGACAACAAATACACCGGCAACATCACCGACCCGGCGAACGACAAGACCTATTCCGGCAAAGCCACGCTTTCGGGCACCTCGCTGAAGATGAGCGGCTGTGTGCTGGGCGGGCTAATCTGCAAGAGCCAGACCTGGCACAAGCTCTGATCGCCGAAAAACCGACCGTCCGAAACGGGGCCCGTTTTGTTTTGGGAGCGTTGCGCCTTCTGGAGATCGGCTCAACAGCGACGGGGGCTCATACGCAGACCGCACCTTCGATGTCGCATCATTCTACATCTAGGATGAAACGGCCTCCTTCGCCTTGCGTAGCGCCTCCGCCCTCGTTTTGATCGCCTCCGCGACCTGAGTGAGGCCGTCGTCCCTATCGGGAAAACTGGAAATGGCTTTTCCACCCAAAGCCGCTTGAAATTGGCTGAAGGGTTCGTACTTCCAGAGGCACTCTCGTGCAATTACAGGAATGACCACGAGCGATTTCTCCTGCTCACGTTGAAGGGCTCGGGTCAACTCTACTGTGTTGCAATAATCCGAATTTATAAAGTCAACGCTGACCAGGAGCACCACAACTTCCGCTGTCTCCAGATTCTTGGCGATGGCTTCAGCCCATTTTTCTCCCGCCTCAATTTTTTCATCGTGCCAAGCGTCGATCAGGCCGGCCCGTTTAAGCGGGGACAAGTGTTTGATCAACTCGGCTTTGAGGGCGACATCGGCGTGAGAATAAGAAATGAAAGCCTTGAGCGGTTTGGGCTTCGGTTTTTGGGAGGGCTGAACGAGGCTTATCTGACCTCCTCTTCCCGGGCTGACCCTGATCTTACCTTGCCGACGGAGCACCGCCTTGGTCCGGTTAAATGTCACATCCGCCCAACCAAGCTCATCACGCAGGGTGTTGCCGTTGACGCTGGTTCCTTCAGGACCCGACATCCGGGTCAGCGCGTCTATAAATCGCGCGACGAAGGTCCTCGCCTCTTTCGAGGCCTTTGCTTGCTTTGCCATCTAAACTCCCCCGTTTTGGCGATATGTTTCCCGAACTCGGTTTAGGGTCAACCCTGTTTGAACGTTTGTCGGGACGCTCCGTCTGTCGACGCAAACGTGCACTCAAAACCCCGTCAATCAATTTGAACCTCAGATGAATGCCGGTCTCAGAACCGGTTCAGAGGCATTTTGGCATTCTCTCCCGCATTGAAGGAGAGAGACATGCTTGCCCGTCGCTTCACCATCGTCTGCCTGCTGATGGGCCTGTTCGGGATGGGCTTCGCCATCCTCGTGGCGCAAGCCGGACGTCCGGCGCGCTCATGGGAAATGGCCGGCAGCTGCCGTCCGAATTGCGTGAACCAATTCAACCGCTGAAACGACCAAGATGAAACAAGTTAGCTGAAAACCGGGGACGCCACGACCATGAACCGCTTCACCACCCTTGCCGCGACGAGCCTCCGGCTGCTGCCGCGGGCGACCCTCTTCCTGATGCTGCTCGCCGTCCCGGTGCTGGCAATGCCGATGATGCGTGCCGATACCGGCCACAGGATCGAGGCGCCGGCGCACAAGGACAGGAGCGTCGGCTTCGTGCTGCTCATCAGCCTGCAGCGCGGGCAAGCTTCATAGGCGGTCAGGTGACGTCGACCGACGTCAATCCCGACGCGCCTTGAGTCCTGCGCCCAAGAAAAACTCAACTTCACACCTGTCTCAGGCTCGTCTCCCCTCCCAACCGTCATCCTGAGTCTCTATATTGAGCCATGGAAAAGCGAATCTACCCCCAAGCCATCGAATCGGTCGTCATGCCGGAGCCCTTCGGCAAGCAAAGCTTCGGCGACGCCAAAAAGGCCGTCGCGGCGCTGCAGACGCTCTACGACCGCAACACCAAATTCCTGCGCGACTCCTTCGCCGCACTTGCGGCCGGCGGCGACGAGGGCAAGCGCTACCGCGCCTTCTATCCGCAGATTGCCGTCACCACGAACTCGTTCAGCCAGGTCGACTCCCGCCAGGCCTATGGCCACATGCCGACGCCGGGGAACTTCGCCACCACGATCACGCAGCCGCTGCTGTTCGAGAATTACCTCACCGAGCAGTTGAAGCTGATCATGCGCAATCACGGCGTGTCGGTGACGGTGTCGGAATCGACGACGCCGATCCCGCTGCATTTCGCCTTCCTCGAAGGCACCTATGTCGACGGCGCCGCCGCCGAGCGCATCAAGCGGCCGATCCGCGACCTGTTCGATGTGCCCGACCTCGACGGCACCGACGACCAGATCGCCAACGGCACCTTCGAGGTGGCGTTCGGCGAGCCGAGGCCGCTGGCGCCGTTCACCGCGCAGCGCATCGACTATTCGCTGCACCGCATGACGCACTACACGGCGACCAGCCCGCAGCATTTCCAGAATTTCGTGCTGTTCACCAACTACCAGTTCTACATCGACGAGTTCGTCGCGCGGGCCCGAGACCAGATGGCCAACGGCGGCGGGGGCTATTCCGAGTTCGTTGAACCCGGCAATGTGGTGACCAAGGCTGGAGCCGCCGCGCCGAGCGAAGGCTCGCCTCCGCCGCGCCTGCCGCAGATGCCGGCCTATCATTTGAAGAAGCCCGGCCATGGCGGCATCACCATGGTCAATATCGGCGTCGGTCCGTCCAATGCCAAAACCATCACCGACCACATCGCGGTGCTCAGACCACACGCCTGGCTGATGCTTGGCCATTGCGCCGGCCTGCGCAACACGCAGGCGCTTGGCGACTATGTGCTGGCGCATGCCTATGTGCGCGAAGACCACGTGCTGGACGACGATCTGCCGGTCTGGGTGCCGATCCCGCCGCTGGCCGAGATCCAGGTGGCGCTGCAGGAGGCGGTAGCCGAGGTAACCGGCCTGTCCGGTTACGACCTCAAGCGTATCATGCGTACCGGCACCGTCGCCACCATCGACAACCGCAACTGGGAGCTGCGCGACCAGCGCGGGCCGGTGCAGCGCCTGTCGCAGTCGCGCGCCATCGCGCTCGACATGGAATCGGCCACCATCGCCGCCAACGGCTTCCGCTTCCGCGTGCCCTATGGAACGCTGCTGTGCGTCTCCGACAAGCCGCTGCATGGCGAGTTGAAGCTGCCCGGCATGGCGACCGAGTTCTACAAGCGGCAGGTGGCGCAGCACCTCACCATCGGCATCCGGGCGATGGAGAAGCTCGCCGAAATGCCGATGGAGCGGCTGCATTCGCGCAAACTCAGAAGCTTTTCCGAGACGGCCTTCCAGTAAGCGATCATTGTCGAACAGGGCGAGGCAATCGGTCATCTTGCTTGAGCCGCAATTTGGCCGATAAGCGATCCGAACAAGCGGTCGGAGCGAGATGACAACAGGCGGTGCGCGCTTGAGCATGATGGCTCAGCTGACATTCCTGGCGATGACGGCGTTCTCGGCAGCACTCCTGGCCGGGTTCTTCGGCGCGCTGCATCCGGCCTTCGATTCCTTTTCGCATTTCCGTATGCATCTGAGCCTGCTGACGGCGCTCCTGGCGCTGCCGCTGCTTGCCAGCTCCTATCGGCTGCAGGCGGTCGCGGCACTTGTCTTTGCCATCGCCTGTTTCGCCACCACGACTGGCGCTCTGCCCAGATTGTCACCGCAGGCGGTGGCCAAGCCGACAGACCGGATGGTCTACAGCCTGCTGCAGATGAACCTGCGCTTCAACAATCCGACGCCGAAGAAGGTGTTGTCGCTGATCGGCCGGACCAATCCGGACGTCATCACCCTCGACGAAGTGTCGGGAATGTGGGCGACCGAGCTCGGCTATATCAAGGACGCCTACCCCTACCGCATCCTGTGCGACTACCCCAATGGCGTGTTCGGCGTCGCGCTCTTGTCGCGCCGGCCGTTCGCCGCCGGCACCGCGCCGCATTGCGAACCGCGCGGGGCGATGGCGATCGCCACGATCGATTTCAGCGGCATCCCGGTCGACGTCGCCGCGATCCATCTGAGCTGGCCGTGGCCGAAGGAGCAGTACTGGCAGATCGGCGAGCTGGCGCAGCCGCTGGCAGCGCTCGGCGAGACCGCTGTCATGGCCGGCGACTGCAACGCCGTGCCGTGGAGCGCCGCCGTGCGGCGGGTGGCGCGGCTTGGCGGGCTGACGCTGATGCCCTCGGCCGGTCCGACCTGGATCCACCGGACGCTGCCCGATTTCCTGCGCCGCTATGCCGGCCTGCCGATCGACCAGGTGTTCAGCAAGGGCGGCGTAGCGATCCTGTCGTCGACCCGCCTGGAGGATACCGGCTCCGACCATCTGCCGGTGCTGGTCGAATTCACGCTGCGGCCCGACGACAAGCCTCAGGAAGAGCATGAGTCCGCGTTGGCGGCGAACGACCTACCAGGCAAGTAGCCCGGCTGAGCATGGCTGTCGTGTTCTTGGGGCGAAGACCCGAGGATAACGACGGGCCGACCGTCAAGGCTTGATCAAAGCCAAGACCAGATGCTCGACATGGCCGCCGCCACGATGTTCCGTCACATCGAACGCCTTCTGCTTCGCCTCATACTGCGCGGAGACGGCCTCGATGCGGCGCCCCGCTTCACGGCGCGCCTTGCTGCAGGACGGGTCGTCGGTGGTTTCGAGGCCGACGGCCGACCGCTCGGCGGCGCGCATCATGTCCCTGGCAAGACGGCCATGGGTCGCCTCGTGAGCGTGTGTGCCCGCCATAAACCGGCTCCAACGCCTTTTCAGTGCCGGCGACATTGGCGAAACGACGCGGGGAAAGGTGAAGACCAGGTCCATCGTGCCGTTTGCCTGCCGCACCCGGCACGAGCCGTTGCGCCGGAGCATCACGAGATCCCAGCTGGCGCTATAGGCGGTCAGGGCGATGGCGTGCGCCATGAAGCCACGTTTCGGACCCTTGCGATTGATGTTCTGGATGAGCTCGATGCCGGAAGCGCCGGTGACGTCATATGTGCGCGTTTCGACCCGGATCTTGCTGCCGGCCGAGGCCTGCGGCGCATACAGCGCGGCGACGGCAACAAGACACGTCAAAACCTTCAATCGCATTTGTCTCTCCCCTGTCCGCGGAGAAAGAACCACAACAACGCTTCGGCTTCAACAGTATGGGCTAGCCGCTTCACATACGCTGGTGAACGGCCCGCTCCGCTTTTCCTGGGCGGAGGTCGAGACGGCCCGGCCGGCAGTGAGGCTCACATGCCCTGGTAGACCGGGCCTTCGCCGGCTTTTTCCAGGCGGCGGTCGAGACGGCCCGGCCGGCAGCCCGGCTCACATGCCTTGGTAGACCGGGCCTTCGCCGCCTTTTTCCAGGCGGCGGTCGAGACGGCCCGGCCGGCAGTGAGGCTCACATGCCCTGGTAGACCGGGCCTTCGCCGCCTTGTGGCGGCACCCAGTTGATGTTCTGGTTCGGATCCTTGATGTCGCAGGTCTTGCAGTGCACGCAGTTCTGCGCGTTGATGACGAAGCGCACATCCTTGGCCGACGGATCGGCGGCGGCGTTGCCGTCCTTGTCGACCCACTCATAGACGCCGGCCGGGCAATAGCGGGTCGAGGGGCCGGCGAAGACGTCGTGCTCGGAGCGCTGCTGCAGCGCCATATCGCCGACGATCAGATGGGTCGGCTCGTTTTCCTCGTGATTGGTGTTGGACAGAAACACCGAGGACAGCCGGTCGAAAGTCAGTACGCCGTCAGGCTTGGGATAGGCGATCTTCTTGTGCTGAGCGGCGGGCTCGAGCGACGCGTAATCGGCCTTGCCGTGCTTCAGCGTGCCGAAGGGCGAGAAGCCGAACAGCGTGTTCAGCCACATGTCGAGACCGCCGAGGCCGATGCCGAGAACAGTGCCGAAGCGCGACCACAGCGGCTTGACGTTGCGCACCTTCTTCAGGTCCTTGCCGATGTCGCTGCCGCGCCAGGCTTCTTCATAGGAAGCGAGCTCGTCATTGGCGCGGCCGGCGGCGATCGCTTCGGCCGCATGCTCGGCCGCCAGCATGCCGGACAGCACCGCATTGTGCGAACCCTTGATGCGCGGCACGTTGACGAAGCCGGCCGAGCAACCCATCAGCACGCCGCCCGGGAAGGACAGTTTCGGCACCGACTGCCAGCCGCCCTCTGTGATGGCGCGCGCGCCATAGCCGATGCGCTTGGCGCCCTCGAACGTGCCGGCAATCGCCGGATGCGTCTTGAAGCGCTGGAACTCCTCGAAGGGCGACAGATAAGGGTTCTTGTAATTGAGGTGGAGCACGAAGCCGACCGCCACCTGGTTGTCTTCGAGATGATAGAGGAAGGAGCCGCCGCCGGTCTTCAGGTCGAGCGGCCAGCCAAAGGTGTGCTGCACCAGGCCCGGCTTGTGATTCTCCGGCTTGACCTGCCAGAGTTCCTTGAGGCCGATGCCGTATTTGCCTGGATCGCGACCGTCGGAAAGCCTGTATTTGGCGATCAACTGCTTGGCCAAGGAGCCGCGCGCGCCCTCGCCGATCAGCACATATTTGCCCATCAGCGCCATGCCCGGCGCGTAGGACGGCCCGTGCGTGCCGTCCTTCTCGACGCCCATGTCGCCGGTGATGACGCCGATGACGGCGCCCACCTCGTTGTAGACGAGGCTGACCGCGGCGAAGCCCGGATAGATTTCGACGCCGAGCGCCTCGGCCTTGGTCGCCAGCCAGCGGCAGACATTGCCGAGCGAGACGATGTAATTGCCGTGATTGTTCATCAGCGGCGGCATCATGATGTTGGGCAGACGGAACGAGCCTGCCGGCCCGAGCACCAGGAAATGGTCGGCGGTGACCGGCGTCTTGAACGGGTGGCCCTCCTCCTCGCGCCAGCCGGGCAGCAGCCGGTCGATGCCGATCGGATCGACGACGGCGCCGGACAGGATGTGCGCGCCGACCTCGCCGCCCTTTTCCAGGACGACGACCGAAAGATCGGGATTGAGCTGCTTCAGACGGATTGCGGCGGCAAGACCGGCGGGACCCGCTCCGACGATCACCACGTCGAATTCCATGCTTTCGCGTTCGATATCGCTCATCGACCCCTCTTTGGCTTGCCGCATTCTCGCATTGTGCTGGCTCCTGCGCTGCATAGCGCATCAATTCGCGACGCGAAACCGGCGCTGACGTGACAACGCCGATTTCGACAAAAAGTCGCGGTTTTCCTACGAAGTGGAGGCAGCGTTAGCCAAGGCCAGGACAAACCGGATCGCAGACCAGCCTGCTGCCCGCATCTTTTTAATTGTTCGACGGCTTGGTTATCGGCAATACTTGGCGCATGCGCATGTTCGAGCCATCCGGCTTTCCACTGAAGCGCTTGCTGTTGACGCCCGGCACCGCCTGGCGTGCGGTTCTTCCGCTCCTGTATTTATCCGTGCCGGCGCTTGTGTTGTCCGTGCCGGCATATTTTTTATCCGAGCCGGCGCTGGCCGATCCGGTGAAGGTCTGGACCACAGGCGCCTATTCTTTCTCCGACGAGCTTGGCGGCTTCCACATCACCAGCGTTTCCGGCATCGGCACCAAGGAAGACCCGCTGATCATCAAGGAAGAGCTGAACACGGCGACGCCGGTGACGCTCACGATCCGCGCCACCAAGCCGATCGAGCCGTTCGGCAAGGCCGGCGAGGTCGCCAATGGCGTGATGTATATGCGCATCGACGTGCTCAACAACAGCGCCTTGCCCTGGGTGGAATTCCAGTTCGAGCTGCAGGAAATCCTCGACCATCCGAGCGTGTTCGGCGACGGCCTGTCCTTCGACCAGCGCAACAAGACGCCAGACAACATCTGGTCGAGCAATTTCGCCGATTTCGACCGCCGGTTCGAGCCTTACGATCAACTCCTGTTCAAGAACGGCAAGGTCGACCCGCTGAAGACGGCGACCTTCGATTTCCTGATCACCGACTACACGCCGCGCTGGACGTTTTATATCGTGCAGGATCCACGCATCCCCACCGGATGATCTCATCGCAGTTGCAAATCGACGCCGCGCGGACAATGGTGGCGCCATGACTGCCGCCTCCCCCAGAGCCGAGATCGCCGAACTGCTCGCCTTCTACGCCAGCGCCGGCGTCGATGACGCGCTTGAGGATGCGCCGATCAACCGCTTCGCGGAGGCCAGGCCGAAACCGGCGGAACGCCCTCGCCCGCCGGCCGCGCCCGTCAGCGAAAGCAGGCCTCGGGAGCAATCCGCAGCGCGACCCGGCTTTGAGGCGGGCCCCCCGCCGCAGCGATCGGCCCCCGGCCTCGACGCCAGCAACATTCCGGACGCGCCGGTGCGCATGGCCACGGCCGCGGTCCCCGACGAGGCGCAGGCGCTGCTCGCGCGCCAGCTTGCCGCCAGTGCCTCGACGCTAGAGGAACTGCGCCAGCACATGGCTAGTTTCGACGGCTGCAACCTCAAATTCACCGCCAAGAACCTGGTCTTTGCCGACGGCAACCCGAATGCCGCCCTGATGCTGGTTGGCGAGGCGCCGGGCCGCGACGAGGACCTTGAGGGCCTGCCCTTCGTCGGCCGCTCCGGCCGGCTGCTCGACCGCATGCTCGCTGCGATCGGGCTTGACCGACAGTCGGCCTATATCGCCAACGTCATTCCCTGGCGGCCGCCGGGCAACCGCACGCCGACGCCGCACGAAACCGAGATCTGCCGCCCGTTCATCGAAAGACAGATCGAGCTGGTCAATCCCAAGGTGCTGATCAATCTCGGCGGGCCGTCGGCCAAAACCCTGCTCAACACGACCGAGGGCATCCTGCGCCTGCGCGGCAACTGGCGGGTGCACACGACTGCGTCCGGCGTCGCCATTCCGGCTATGCCGACGCTGCACCCGGCGTATCTGTTGAGAACGCCGGCGCACAAGAAGCTGGCCTGGCGGGATTTTCTCGAGGTGAAGGCTAAGCTGCGGTCGCTTGGAGATTAGCTGATCTCCCCCCTCGTGGGGGAGATGTCCGGCAGGACAGAGGGGGGCGCGAAGGAACGCCCACTTCGGAAACTTGACCGCTATGCTGGCGGGACAGCGCCCCCCTCTGCCTTGCCAGGCATCTCCCCCACAAGGGGGGAGATTGGCCGTCACCGGCGCTTTCGCCAATCTCCAGCGATGGGGAGCCATGACCTCCCAGGTAATTGAATTGCACCTCGCTCCGGCCTAGTCATTCCCCCATGACCACACCCGAACTCTCCGCCGGCAGCCTCATCCGCGAATGGCGCACGCGGCGGCGCATGAGCCAGCTCGACCTCGCCATGGAGGCCGAGATTTCGCAGCGACATCTCTCCTTCGTCGAAAGCGGGCGCGCGCAGCCGTCGCGCGATATGGTCCTGCATCTGGCCGAGCAGTTGTCGATCCCGCTCCGACAGCGCAACCAGCTGTTGCTTGCCGCCGGCTTCGCGCCGAGCTTCAGCGAAAAATCGCTGACCGATAAAACGCTGGCGCCGGCGATGGCCGCCGTCGAGACCGTGCTCAAGGGTCACGAACCGTTTCCGGCGCTGGCGGTGGACCGGCACTGGAACCTCGTCCTGGCCAATGCCGCGATCGCGCCGTTCCTTGCCGATATTTCCGAACCGTCCCTGCTCCAGCCGCCGGTCAATGTGCTGCGGCTCAGCCTGCATCCGGGCGGTGTCGCGCCGCGCATCGTCAATCTGGCGGAATGGCGCGCGCATCTCATCGAACGGCTGAAGCACCAGAACGACGCCACCGGCGACCCGGTGCTGATCGAGCTGGAGCGCGAGCTGCGCGCCTATCCGTCCGGCCTGAAGAGCAGCCGTCCGGCGCCGGTCGAGCCAAGCGGCATCGTCCATCCGCTAAAGCTCGCGCATGGCGACCAGGTGCTGTCCTTCATCAGCACCATCACCGTGTTCGGCACGCCGCTCGATGTCACGCTGTCGGAACTGGCGATCGAATCGTTCTTCCCGGCCGACGAGCAGACGCGGGCAGTCCTGGTACGGCTGGCTAAGGAGCGAGCCAACGCGAAAGATGGCTAAGCTTCAGCCACCCTCCGAACCCTGCGATCCGCAAATTTCGGCAACCCATCGGTCTGCAGGATATTTCCGTAAAAGATGATAGTCATTCTGCTGATCGGTATAGCCAAGCAGCTTTCCCTCCAGCCATTCGAATTGCGGGCACCAACCCCTGTGGTGGAGGGATTCGAAAAGCAGCCAATATGCTTCGACGCGCCATTCCTCGCCCCTGTGCGTGTAGAACCAGTAGTCGATGTGGACATCGCGACCGCTTGGCAGGGATATTGTCCTTGTTTTCATATGCTCAGAAAACGTCCCGTCCGCGACATGCGGCGCGAAGTCCTGATTGGCCAGCGCGTCGGCTTTTTCAAAACCGTCCACCTTCTCGTGGGTAAACACAGCCAACGGTTTGGTCCCGGCAAGCATCATCGCCAGTTCGCGGTTCGTATGGAGGACGTAAGGGCGATCCTTATCATTCATTTTCAATTCCTCATTGGAGTGAGAAACAGACCAACTCGATAGACATGCCGGCGATCTCGTTCACCCCTGCGGCGGCGCGGCCTTTCTGGTGCGCGTCCGCTCCAGGCCGAGCTGCCGCTCGCGCCAGATGATGAAGATGCCGGCGGCAACCACGATCACGCCACCGATGAGCGTGTTGAGCGACGTCACATCGCCGAAAACGAAATAGCCGACCACCACGCCGAGGATCATCGACGTGTATTCGAAGGGCGCCACGACCGAAGCCTCGGCATGACGATAGGCAGCCGTCATCAGTATCTGGCCGAGCCCGCCGCAGAAGCCGGCGAAGACGAGCAGCGCCGCCTGCATCGGCGTCAGCGCCTGCCAGCCAAAAGGCAGCGTGAACAGCGACAGCACCGTTGCCGTCGACGAGAACCACAGCACGATGGTCGCCGTCTTCTCGGTCTGCACGAGATTGCGCACCAGAAGCATGGCGACGGCCGAAATCGCCGCCGCGGTCAAAGCCGCCATGACGCCCAGCACCTCCTGGTCGTCGAGCCCCTCGTCGGAATTCAACAGCGTCAGTTCCGGCCAGGAGATGATCAGCACGCCGATGAGACCGACCGCGACCGCGCTCCAGCGATAGACGCGGATCGATTCGCCGAGGAAGACCGAGGAGAACACCACCACCAGGAGCGGCTGCGCATAGTTCAGCGTGATCGCCTCCGGAAGCGGCAGCCGGGTCAGCGCGAAGAAGCCGAGCCCCATGGCGCCGACGCCGACGACACCGCGCGCAATATGGTTGAACGGCCGCTTGGTGACGAATGCCGTGCCCAATTGTCCCTTGAAGGCCAGGAAGGCGATGATCGGGAAGATGGCGAAGAAGGAGCGGAAGAAGACTATCTGTCCGGCCGGCACGTCGCCCGCCGACTTGATACAGGTCTGCATGCCGACAAAGACCGCCACCGAGACGATCTTCAGCGCGATGCCGCGCAGCGTGTTGTGGCCGACGGCGTGATCGACGGTCATCTTGCCTCGTGAAATGGGCTAGGGCCTGTTGAGAATCAGGATTCCCCTGAGAGCTTTTGAATGATTCAAGCCTCGTTTTGGAGGCATTGATGATT
>NZ_JBFUPO010000010.1:0-286309 GCF_041355295.1 Mesorhizobium sp. RCC_202 | reverse complement strand
AATTCCAGGAAAAGTGTGATCGGTTTTCCGCCCGGAATTGCGTCAAAACAAAGAGATAGAGCGGTTCGCCGTTTCCGGGAAACGGTGAAACGGTCTAGGCCAGAAAGAGCCGCGGCAACAGCTCGATGCCGGGCGGGATCAGAAGAATCAGGAACCAGCGACGGAAGGGAGCGGGGCTGATCCGCTGGCGCGACACCCTGTCCAAGCCACATTCCGAGCAGGGGCGTTCCGGTTGCCGACGGCCGACAAAAAAGCGGCGCCTCGCGGCGCCGCTTTCGTCTCGGGAGGAGACGCTTTTATCCTTGGGCGATGTTACGCGCAGCCGGCCTGATTACGCGGCCGCCTTGGCCTCGATCTGCTTGGCCTTGTCCGAGGACTGGGTGATCGCGATCTTGCGCGGCTTCAGCTCCTCGGGAATGTTGCGCGTGAGGTCGACGAAGAGCAGGCCGTTCTTCAGCGTGGCGCCCTGGACCTCGACATGATCGGCAAGCTGGAAGCGGCGCTCGAAGGAACGCGAGGCAATGCCGCGATAGAGCAGCTCGGAGCCTTCGCCATTATTCTCTTCCTTGCGCTCGCCCTTGACGGTCAGGACGTTGCGATGAGCCTCGATCGAGATCTCGTCTTCCGAGAAGCCGGCGACGGCCATTGAGATGCGATAGGCGTTCTCGCCGGTGCGCTCGATATTATAGGGCGGGTAGGTCTGCGCGGTCTCGGGCTGGCCGAGCGTGTCGAGCATGGTGAACAGCCGGTCGAAGCCGACGGTCGAGCGATAAAGCGGGGAAAAATCAACGTGACGCATGAGGTGTTCTCCTGTTGAGCAACATGGTTTGCGTGTGGCCGTGCGAAACCCTAGGAAGGCGTTCCGGATAGGCCAGCGGCCCCGACAGTCGGCGGCCGCAACCCACATTTGGGAAGCTCGAAAACCCATTTCAAGGCTTTTTGATCGGCACAAAGTCGCCACGTTCATGAACGGCGGATGAACCATGGCTTCGGCATCCGTTCAGCCGGCCAACATTAGGCTTTGGCCAAGATGACCAACAAGCGGCGCCTTTTCCCCGCGCCGCGAACAGGCCGAACCGGGTGTAACGTCCCTTCCTCCCGGATCGACAGAGGCCGGAAGTGCGCCGCAGGCACTTCCGGCCTTACCGCTTTCACGGCACTCGGCTAAATCCGTGTAACGCCTTTGCTTTTGCCGCATGGCCGTCTATCACCATGCCGACGCCTGCGGGCCGGTAACAACCAACGACGCGCCGAATGACGGATCTTTTCCACCAGACCGAGGGCAATCCAGAGCCACAGAACGCTGCCGGTGGTTTCTTCACCACCCGCGACGGCAAGAAGATCCGCTACGGCGTCTTCGCCGCCGTTGCCCGCCCGCTGCAGGGCACGGTGGTGCTTTTGACCGGCCGCAACGAATGCATCGAGAAATATTTCGAGACCATCCGCGACCTCGCCGATCGCGGCTTCGGCGTCGCCATCCTCGACTGGCGCGGCCAGGGCGATTCCAGCCGGCTGCTGCGCGACCGGCAGCGCGGCTATGTCCGCTCCTTTCGCGATTACACGCATGACCTCGAGCAGTTCTTCGAGGAGATCGTGCTGCCCGATTGCCGCGGCCCCTATTACATACTCGCTCACTCGACCGGCGCGGTGATCGCGCTGCTTGCCTCGCCCTTCATGGTCAACCGCGTGCGGCGCATGGTGCTGCTTGCGCCCTTTCTCGAGGTGCCGGACCTGCCGGTCTCGATCGCCACCGTCCGGCGCGTCTGCTCGGTGTTTTGCGCCATCGGTCTCGGCCGGCTTTATGCCGCCCTTGGACCAAGGCCGAAATTGCCGCCGGCTTTCGAGGCGAACAAGGTAACATCCGATCCGGTGCGCTACCGGCGCAATGTCGCGATCTACCAAGCCTGGCCGCAGCTTGCGCTCGGCGGCCCGACCATCCGCTGGCTGAGGGCCGCCGCGGCGGCCGCCGCAGCGGTCAGCGATCCCGATTTCATGAAACGGATCCAGGTGCCGATGCTCATCGTCGCCGCCGGCGCCGATCGGGTGGTCTCGACCAAGGCGGTGGAAGCCTATGCCAGGCGGCTGCGCGTCGGCTCGCTGCTGATGATCGACGGCGCCGAACACGAGCTCCTGCAGGAAAAGGACCTCTATCGCGAGCAGCTGCTGGCCGCCTTCGACGCCTTCATCCCCGGCACCGGCGACGCCCCCTGACCTGATCCGACCGACAGCGAGCACTGCTGCTGACACCCTTCTGTCAGGAGCATCGGCCGGCCACGCTTCCGGCACCTGCAGTGCTAAAGATTCTGACAGCGGCGACTGCGCCGAACTGCTCATCTCATCGGCGTCAACCGCACCCCGAGGAGATGAAATCATGACCGACAAAACCTGCGCCGCCTGCGATTGCCAATTGGACGCCAACCCCATCCGCGTGAAGGTCGGCGGCAAGACCGTCGAGGTCTGCTGCGAGGAATGCGCGGTGGCGCTCAACGAAGCCAGCGCTTCGACAGCCAGCAACAGCGAGGATTGAGCCATGCACCGTGATCAGACAGCGGTGGCGCGACATCCGGTCGCAAGAATATCTCTGCCGGCACCGACGGACCGCGCCGCCACTCCCGGACAGGTTCTGTGGTCCGGGCTTCTCACCACAGCGAGCTGGATGGGTCGCCAATTGGAAAGGCGCCGAAGCCGCCTGGCCTTGCTCGAGATGACGGACGAGCAGCTCAAGGACATCGGCCTCTCGCGCGGCCAGGCCTATTCGGAATTCAAACGCCGCCCGTGGGATTGAGACGCCCCTGACAAGTCTCCTGACAGGATTGGACCGCGCCGTCGCATAGAGTGCCGTACGCTGAGGCACGACTGGAAGGAACGCGGCGGCCATGTCGCAATTCAAGGTGGAAACGCTTCTCGATACCGGCACGATCCGGGTGCGGGATGTGGTCTGCAGCGGCGAGTGCCGGCACAGAAGTGCGGAAGAGTGCACCTCGGCCACGCATCTGGTGTTTCCGTATCGCGGTGTCTTTGTGCGCCATGTCGGCCGCAACGATGCGGTCGCCGAAGCCAACCAGCTTCTCTCCTTCAACCGGGACGAGACCTACCAGGTCAGCCATCCGGTCGAAGGGGGCGATGCCTGCCTCGATCTCGTCATCGAGGAGGAACAGCTGAGAGAGCTGGTGTCCAGGGAACAGCTGCGTTCAGGTGACATACTCGCGTTTCGCCGCCAGCGCCGGCGCATCGACCCAAGGGCGCAGGCATTGGTGGCGCTGCTTCGCCATGGCCTCAGTCGCAAGCTTGCCGAGACGCTCGAAGCCGAAACGCTGGCGCTCACCCTGGTGCGGCGTTCGCTTGGCGATCGCACCTCGCATGAAGCCGGTGCAAGTGCCGGTCGGCAAAAACTGGTCGACCGCGCCAAGCTCATCTTGTCGTCGGACCTGTCGCGGCGCTGGACGCTGGCGGAAATCGCCGCCGAGGTCGGCGTCTCGCCGGTCTATCTCACCCAAATGTTCCAGCAGGTCGAGGCCATGCCGCTCTATCGCTATCATTTGCGCCTGCGGCTGGCGCGCGCGCTCGACCTTCTCGGCAGTTACGAGAACCTGACGACGCTGGGCATGGATCTTGGCTTCTCAAGCCACAGCCATTTCAGCGCCACGTTCAAACAGGTTTACGGACGAACGCCGGCTGAATTCCAGCGTTCTATCAGGCGCTAATGCATGATCCCGAAAAGTGGGAACCGGTTTTCGGAAAAGATCATGCTCCAACAAAGAGTTGTCGCCCAGTAGTGTGTAGCGGTTCTGGGGCAACGACATGCATCAAACTAAAAATCTGCTCGGGCTCAGCCGCGAAGCGCGGCCATCGCGGCGGCATGCAGCTCCGGTGTTGCCGCCGCCACTATGTCGCCACCCTTCTCCGCCGGCCCGCCTTCGAAGGTGGTGATGACCCCGCCGGCCTTCTCGATGATCGGGATCAGCGCGACGATGTCGTAGGGTTTCAGACCGGGATCGGCGACGATATCGACGCTTCCGGCCGCGAGCATGGCGAAGGCATAGCAATCGGTGCCGTAGCGGGCGAGCTGGACCTTCGTCTCGAACTGGTCGTAGCGCTTGCGCGCCTCGCCCTTGAACAGCGCCGGCGTCGTGGTGAACAGCGTCGCGTTGGCGAGCTCGGTCGTCTTGCGGGTCGCGAGCTTGCGCGGCCCGCCCGGGCCTTCGTAATGCGAGCCTGAGGCATTGGCGTAAAACAGCTCGCCGGTGAACGGCTGCGACATCATGCCGGCCACGGCATCGCCATCGACGGTCAGCCCGACCAGCGTTCCCCAGACCGGGATGCCGGAGATGAAAGCGCGCGTGCCGTCGATCGGATCGATGACCCAGACATGCCGGCTCGACAGGTTCTGGCTGCCATGTTCCTCGCCCAGGATACCGTGCTCAGGATATTCGGCCGATATCAGCGCCCGGATCGCCCGCTCGGACTCGCGATCGGCCTCGGTCACCGGATCGAAACTACCCGCCTCCTTGTTGGCCACCGCGCCCTGGCTGCGAAAGCGCGGCAGGGTCTCCGCGGCGGCTGCATCAGCGATGCGCCGGATAAAATCGATGCTGATATCCAACCCATTCTCCCATGGCGGTGGCGGTCGCCAACGCTGTTTTTCTGCCCAATTTAGCGGCACAAAGCCGTTTATGGCCGGTTTTTCTGTTGCTCGAATATCACACTTCAGCCGCGGCAGCGGAGTTTCCACATCATATTGAATTAAAAACCCCGATGTCGATTGACATTTGTGCGGCGCACAATAATTTTGTCATCGGACAGGTTTTCCTGTCTATGCCCTCCTTGGGCGTTTCCTCCCTAGACTTCGACCGTGTCGTGAAAACGATGCGGTCTTTTTTTAGAGCAATTCCAGGAAAAGTGTGAAACCGTTTTCCGTCCGGAATTGCGTTAAAACCAAAGAGCCGGAGCGAACGCTGGCCGCCGTCACTCGGCCGCAAGCGGCAGATCGACGAAATGATGGTCGGGCATCGACATCATATCGGCCGAAAAGCGCGTCAGATCGTCAGCCAGGGCGTCGAAGCCGGCCGATTTCTGGAACGTCCTCTCGTCCATGTAAAGCCCGCGATTGACCTCGATCTGCAGCGCATGCAGGTGCCGCGCCGGCCTGCCGTAATGCTCGGTGATGAAGCCTCCGGCATAAGGCTTGTTATGCGCCACCGTGTAGCCCATGCCGGTGAGCAGATTGATCGCCATGTCGGTGAGCGCCGGGCTGGCGGAAATCCCGAACCGGTCGCCGATGATGAAGTCGGGCCGCGCGCCGTTGTCGCCGACCCGGATGCTGGCCGGCATCGAGTGACAGTCGATCAGCACGGCATAGCCGAACCTGGCATGGGTCCTGGTCAGAAGCCTTTTCAGCGTCTCGTGATAAGGCTTGTAGACGGCCTCGATGCGGGCAATCGCTTCGGCCAGCGGCAAACGGCCGGCATAGATGTCGAGCCCCTCACCGACAAGCTTCGGCACGGTGCCGAGGCCGCCGGCCACCCGCGCGGAGCGGATGTTGCAGAAGGACGGCACCGGCTCGGCGAACATACGCGGGTCGAGTTCCCAGGGTTCGCGATTGACGTCGAGATAAGCGCGCGGGAAGTTGGCTGCCAGCATCGGCGCGCCAAGCGCCACGGCGCCGCCAAAAAGCTCCTCGACATAGCAATCTTCCGAACGGCGGATGGCGTTGCGGTCGAGTCGCGCCATGGCCAGGAAGCGTTCGGGATAGTGGCGTCCGCTATGCGGTGAATTGAAGAGGAAAGGTACGCGCTGTTCGGCGCCCGATCGGATTTCGAAGGGTGGAACGACCGAAAAGTCCTCGGCTGCCGTCTTCAATTTGAACGAACCAGGAAACAGCACTGCATCATCCCATAAAACTGCCACTGAGCGGGCGGCATGTCCAGCATTTCAGACGGCAAAACCGCGCTTAAGGCCGGAAGTACAATGCCCGGCATTCACTTGATGTTTACCCGCACCACCTCATATACAGGATGGTTAACAGGCCTGCCCGGCGGCAAGCTCGGGGCGGGTGATTCGGACGGGATACGATGGCACGCATTCTCTTGGCGGAAGACGATGACGATATGCGCCGCTTCCTCGTCAAGGCGCTGGAACGCGCTGGATATCAGGTAAGCGATTTCGACAATGGCGCCAGCGCCTATGAGCGGTTGCGTGAAGAGCCCTTCTCGCTGCTCCTGACCGATATCGTCATGCCGGAAATGGACGGCATCGAGCTCGCCCGCCGCGCCACCGAGATCGACCCGGATTTGAAAGTGATGTTCATCACCGGTTTCGCCGCCGTGGCGCTCAACCCGGATTCCAAGGCGCCCAAGGACGCCAAGGTGCTGTCAAAACCCTTCCATCTGCGCGACCTCGTCAATGAGGTCGAGAAGATGCTGCAGGCGGCCTGAGCCACCTTTCGGCTGGCATCGGCGGCCACTTAGCCGATGCGGCAAAGAGAAGCTTTCTTTCCACATTCCTGCTATTGACGCGCCGGACCAAAAATGGTGTATGCGCGGCTTCGGATGGGCGTGTAGCTCAGCGGGAGAGCACTGCATTGACATTGCAGGGGTCACAAGTTCAATCCTTGTCACGCCCACCATCCTTTCAATAAATTAGACATCTGGTCGACGCGGAACGCCCGCGCTTAGACCTCGCCGCGTTCTCCTGGAATCGGCCTGGATGGCTGCCCCCAGCCAACGTCGCGGTCAAACGGCACTGCTGATAGCAGTTACGCGAGCTCGCCCTCGAACATCACGAGCGTCCGCTTCGACGCCTTCAGCGCGAAGTGCATGGCTTCCTCATAGGCCGGGTCGGCATAGCAGGCCTTGGCGATCTCCAGGGACGGAAACTCCACCAGGATCATGCGGCCGGCATCACGCGCCTCGATGAGCAAAGGCGGTTGTTTTGTCGTGTTGGTGCGCGCCTGGTATTTTTCGCCGATCGGCTTCCAGAGGCGGCCATATTCGGCCTGTGCTTCCTGATCGGAAATCTCGGTTCCGACGATGAGCCAGTATCCCTTCACGCTAAAACGCTCCCTGGTGATTGCAGGCCTACACCATGAACTCGCCACCGTTGATGTGCAACAAATGGCCGGTAACGAACTTGCCCATGTCCGATGCCAGATAGAGGCAGGCATTGGCGACGTCTTCGGCAGTTCCCAGTTTCCTCAGCGGCACCGTCGCCTGCACATGCTCGTAGGTTTCTTCGAGATTGGGATACCACGCCGCGTTCCTGTCGGTGTCCAGCCACCCTGGCGCGATGCTGTTTGCCGTCACCCCGTCGGGTCCGCATTCCAGCGCCACGGCCTTGGCCAGGCCATGCATGCCGTGTTTTGCGGCGACGACATGCGCCCGGTTTGCCAGCGGGAAAAGCGCATCCGTGCCGGCCATGTAAAGCAGGCGTCCATGCTTCCTCTCCCGCATGTGGGGAAGCACCGCCTGGGTCAGGATGAAAGCCGATCCGAGGTTGGTGTTGATCACCGTCTGCCAGTCTTGAAGGGTGATCTCATCCAGTCGCTGGTGCGGTCTGATGCCGACGCAGGATACCGCGATGTCGATGCTGCCGAGCTCGGCCACGGCCCGCTTGATCAAGGCGGTCGTGGCAGCCTCGTCGGTGCCGTCGCAAACCGAGGCTATCGCCTTTACACCGAAAGATCGCGCCTGGTCCGCGACGGCCTCGATCTTGGCCGGGTCGCTGCCACCGGTGATAACGATGTGCGACCCTGCTCGAGCGAATGCCAGGGCGGTCGCCTTGCCGATATTTTGGCCGGCGGCGGTGATCACCGCGACCCGCCCCTTCAAGCCGGGAACTTCCATTCGCTCACCTGTCGTCACGATCAGGTCGATCGGATCGCGTCCTGTTCGGACTGAGTTATAGATGGAGAAACCAGAGCCGAGGCTCTGCCAGGAAGCAAGCCGCAACAGGTCCACCCGGAGCCGAGGCCTTAACACCTATTGGCGGGTCCTTCCATCCGGACTGCGCGATCTCACCGTTCCGGCGGCGGCGCTGACTTCAGGTCGAGGCCAATGCGCGTAGCCCGGCCAGTCGCCATCTTGCCTTGGCAAGCAGACCCGATCTCGGCTTCTTGCCCTGCAGGATTCGCCGCCTGACCTTCCTCAGGATTGGATCTGCGGGCGAAGCCTTGACTGCAAGCTCGGCCGTCGCCAGCGCCCGGACGCGGTCCGTCGTGGTTTGTTGGAGGATCCACGCCGAACAGGCCGCGGCGTAAGGGCAGCCCGCTTCCGCCGCGGTGAAGAAAAGTTCGAAATCCTTGGCCATCGGATATCTGTCGCCCACCATGTCGCCAAGCAGCCCCATCGCCTTCAGCGGGATTCTCGGACGATCCGTGAACTGCCGCGTCATCAGGGATTTCAGCACGGCCTCGCCAGACGCAAAATCGCGCTCGCGAAAATAGGCGGCGGCGATCTTGAGGGCATAGGCATCGTTCTCCGGATCGAGCGTATAGGCCTTCTCGAGGATCGCACGCGCCTCGCCGGGAGCCGCTTTGTCTTCGACGGCCAGGAATGCGGCCTGGTAGCCAAAGGCGGCCTCGCGCGGGTCATAGTCGACCTGCCGCGCTTTCAATTCGTCCAGGATGATGCCGGCGGCGCGCGGCGCGTCGAACAGTGCGGTTGCTGGCATGAAGGGAACGTCACCCATGAGCGATGCGATCTCGGCATAGATGCTGCTGCCCGCATAGATCCGCTGGCAGCGCGCCATCAGCGCCATCTCGAAAAACGTTCTCGGGGTTTCGTCCTCGAACGCATCGACGCCGAAATCGCTGGTCAGCATCGCTCCCGTCTCGGCCTTGAGATAGTCGAGCGTCGCTCGATGCTGCCCGATCAACAGCGTCCCCAGTCCCATCGATGAAAGCTCGGCCACAATCGCCCTGGCCAGTGTCGACGGGATCACTTTTCCTGCGAAGACGAGGGTGGTGCGATACTTGCCGTGCACGATGTCGCCACTGCGCAGATGCAGCGCCGCCATCGGTCGCGTAAACCGGCTGCTGTCGGCGGCGGCGATCGCCTGCTTCACTGCCGGCGAATAATCGAAACCGCGCAGCGTTTCGGTTACGCGAACGGGTGGCGTGATATCTCTCAGAATAGCAAAATCGTCGCAGGTAAAACCGCGCAGTTTGCGTTCTTTGGCGATCTCGCCGAGGCTGTCGCCGGCGGCAAGAGCGGCAGCATCGAGAATACCGAACTCAGCCCTCCTGATGTCCTCGCCCAGCCAATGCCTTTCGATGAAGTCGGCCGAAAAGATCTGGTCGGCGAGATCAATGATGTGAAACGACTCGTCGGCGATGGCCCGCCTGTTCCAGGTGAATCCGAATCGGTAGCCCAGGCTGTCGGCCAGTGACTTGGCATTCGCCATCGCAAGCAGACGACCGCCCAGCCCATCCGTCCTGGTGGCGGCGATCAGTGTCGGGCCGGGCTCGGGGGCCGACGTAACTTTATTCCACATGCTTATTAAACCTCGGACGCCCCCGCGCCGGATGCTTAATTCGATTTTGCGGCCGCAGACGACCGGATCGCCAACTCGTTTTCCTGGAAAATCCTGTTGGCAGGGTCTGCCTTCAAGGGCAAGGCCGCCATCGCCAGTGCCGCTTCCGTTTTGCCCAAAGCCGCATGAAGAATGTGCGCCGCACATGTCGCGGCATGGGCATGGCCGGCCCTGGCCGCGGCAAGATAGAGCGCGAAGTCATTACCCATGACAAAGCCGCGCCACGACCGACTGGTCAAAAGTCGCATGATCTCGGTCGGCATTTCGCCGGAAATATCGAATTCCTTCGTCATGAACGCTTTTAGGATCGCCTCGCCGCACAGGTAATTCTTTTCGCGGAAATGGCTGGCCACGATCTTTAGCGCATAGGCCCGGTTCTCCGGATCGAGCGCCAGCGCCTTCTCAAGGATTTCTCTGGCGCCACCAGGCTTGATCCTATCTTCCCTCAGGCGGAAGGCCCATTGATAACCAAAGGCCGCCTCCAGCGGATGGTAGTCGGCGCCCCTTATCCTCAGTTCCTCGAGGATCAGGCTTGCGGCCCGACCTTGGTTGAACAAGGCCTTGCTGCGCAGCACCGGTGCGCCGCCTATCGCGGAGGCGATTGTCGCGAAGGCGCTGCTTCCAGCGTAGATTTGACGGCACCGCGCCATCAGCGCCATTTCGAAAAACGCCTTGAGCATCTCGTCCGTGAACTCGCCCGCCCCGAAATCTTCTGCCAGAAGAGCGCCGGTCTCCGATTTCAGATAGGCAAGCATCGCCTGGTCCTGCCCGACAAGCAGGGTCGCCAGACCCTTCGATGCCAGCTTCGATACGATCCCCCTGACCAGCGGCGCGGGGATGACCTTCTCGCCGAACTCGAGCCGCGAGCGATAGCTGCCATAGACGATATCGCCGCTGCGCAGGTGGAGCGCCGCCATCGGCCGCGAGAACCGGCATTCGTCAGCGGCGGCAATAGCCGCCTTCACGGCGGGAGCAAAGCCGAAGCTGGCGAATGCCTGATGCCTCCACCTGCGTGGCTTGTTGGCCGGCAGTCGCGCCTTGAACCAACCTTGCCGCAATGATCTCAGGACGCCGAACTCGTTGCAGCTCCACCCCAGCAGGCCGAGCCCTCCGGCCTCGGCCTCGAGGCTGTGGCGGGTGAACGCGCCGTCGAGAGCGCCGAACCGGCTGACATCGATCTCGTCGCCCAGCCAGTGCTTTTCCACGAAATCAGCGGAAAACACCTTGTCGACGCGTTCGACCGCATGGAATTCCATCTGTTCGACCGACTGGCCGTTCCAGGTGAATCCGAAACGGCATCCCATCCTGTCGGCGAGGCTCTTTGCATTGACCATGGCCAGCAGACGTCCGCCCAAGCCGTCGGTTCTGGTCGCCGCGAAAATCTTCGTGGAGAAGTCACTCAAGCGCTGTCGGCCTCACACGCCCGGGCCGCGCCTAACCAGGCTGCCCAAGCCGGATCTGCCCGGTCTCGACATGCTCCAGGAACCAGGCATAGGTTTGCTCCAATCCGCTGCGAAGCGAGTAGCGCGGACGCCAGCCGGTCGCAAACAGCCGTGACACATCCATCAGCTTGCGCGGCGTGCCGTCCGGCTTCGTCGCATCGAAAATAATATCGGCGTCGGCGCCGACAACCGATACGACGGTACGGGCAAGCTCGGCGATGGTGACGTCCTCCCCGCATCCAATGTTGAGGTGGCTGTCGCCGGCGTAGTTCTTCAACAGCCAGACGAACGCGTCAGCGGCGTCGTCGACATGCAGGAATTCCCGCATCGGCCTGCCCGATCCCCACACCTGTAGTGTTTTTTGACCGGTGCGCCTGGCCGCATCGGCCTTGCGCATCAGCGCCGGCACGACATGGCTGCTGTTGAGGTCGAAATTGTCACCGGGACCATAGAGATTGGTTGGCATGGCGGAGATGTAGTCGACGCCATATTGTCGCCGGTAGGCCTGACAGAGCTTCAACCCGGCGATCTTGGCGACCGCATACCATTCGTTGGTGGGTTCAAGCGGGCCGGTGAGCAACGCGTCTTCCTGGATCGGCTGCGGCGCCAGTTTCGGATAGATGCAGGATGAACCCAGGAACAGCAGTTTTCGCACCTCGCTGCGAAAGGCAGCTTCGATGACGTTGTTCTGCACAACGAGGTTTTCATAGAGAAAGTCCACCGGGAGGCTGTCATTGGCCAGAATGCCGCCGACCTTGGCGGCCGCCATGACCACCGCATCCGGTCGCCGGTCCGCCATCCAACGCCGCACGCCGGCCTGGTCGAGAAGGTCAAGCTCGCTGCGCGGGACGGTCAGGATCTCGCAATCCTCGCTGGCCAGGCGGCGCACCAGCGCCGAGCCGACCATGCCGCGATGTCCGGCCACGAAGACACGCTTTCCTTTGAGATCGAAAATCTTGTCCATCGCAATCCTACCAGGCAATTCCAGGAAAAGTGTGAAACCGTTTTCCGTCCAAAATTATGTCAAAACAAAGAGATAGAGCGGCTCGCCGTTTCCGCGAAACGGCAAAACGCTCTAGGAACGATCGTTGCGCCAGCCACCGGCGGCGGCACGCGCCAGATCGGCCTGCAGCATTTCCGTCACCAGATCCTTGAATCCGACGGTGTGCGACCAGCCCAGCCTGGCTCGCGCCTTGGAGACATCGCCGATCAGCATGTCAACCTCGGTCGGCCGGAAATAACGCGGATCGACGCGCACCACAACTGCGCCCGAGCCGGCGTCGATGCCCACCTCGTCGACACCTTCGCCTTGCCAATGGATGCTGTATCCGGCTCCGGCAAAGGCAAGTTCGGCAAATTCGCGCACCGAATGCGCCTCGCCCGTCGCCAGCACGAAATCGTCAGGCTCGTCATGCTGCAGGATGCGCCACATGCCCTCGACATAGTCGCGCGCATGGCCCCAGTCACGGCGGGCATCGAGATTGCCGAGATAGAGCGTGTCCTGCAGCCCGTGATGGATCGCCGCCACCGCGCGCGTGATCTTGCGCGTGACGAAGGTTTCGCCGCGCGTCGGCCCTTCATGGTTGAACAGGATGCCGTTGGACGCGAACATGCCATAGGCCTGGCGGTAGTTGATCGTGATCCAGTAGGCATAAAGCTTGGCGGCCGCATAAGGCGAACGCGGCCGGAACGGCGTGTCCTCGCTCTGGGGAATTTCCGCCACCTGGCCGTAAAGCTCCGAGGTCGAGGCCTGGTAAAAACGCACCGATTTCTCGAGGCGCAGGATGCGGATTGCTTCGAGCAGCCTGAGCGTGCCCAGCGCATCGGCGTTGGCGGTGTATTCCGGCGTCTCGAAACTCACCTGGACATGGCTTTGGGCGCCAAGATTGTAGATCTCGGTCGGCTTTGTCTCCTGCACCAGGCGGATCAGATTGGTCGCGTCGGTCAGATCGCCGTAGTGCAGGAAGAAGCGCGCGCCGTTCTCATGCGGATCGATATAGAGGTCGTCGACACGCTCGGTGTTGAAAGAGGACGAACGGCGTTTGACGCCATGGACGATATAACCCTTCCCAAGCAGGAGCTCGGCGAGATAAGCACCGTCCTGACCGGTCACGCCAGTTATAAGGGCGACTTTCTCTGCCACTGCTGCGTTCGTCCGCATTGCGTCCGGCAAAGCGATACAGATTTGCCGACGGAACGCAAATCCCCCGAGCGGGAGAGGCTTGGGTCATTTGCCTTGCCGGGTTCAGACGCCCGCCACCGCGCACAAGGTCTTCATCCTGGCCGTTGCAAGTTCCGGATCGGCCAGCAGGCCCGCCTGATCGGCAAGGCGGAAGACTTCGGCATAATGGCATATGCCACGCGCGGATTGCATGCCGCCGACCATCGTGAAGTGGTTTTGGTGCCCGTTCAGCCAGGCCATGAACACGACGCCGGCCTTGTAATATGCCGTGGGCGCCTCGAAGATCGTGCGCGACAACGGCACGGTCGGCGCCATCAGCGCGTCGTAGCCGGCCCGGTCGCCCGCCGCGAGCTTTGCCAGCGCCGCATTGGCGGCCGGCGCGATGGCGTCGAAAATGCCGAGCAGCGCGTGCGAATGTCCCTTGCCATCGCCGGCGATCAGCTCCGGATAGTTGAAGTCGTCGCCGGTGAACATCACCACGCCCTCCGGCAACCGGTCTCGCAGAGCGACCTCCTTATCGGCGTCGAGCAGCGATATCTTGATGCCTTCGACCTTGCCGGCATGCCGCTCGATGATGGCAACGACGGTGTCGAGCGCGGCCTCGAAGCTCTCGCTGCCCCAGTAACCTCTCAGCGCCGGGTCGAACATGTCGCCCAGCCAGTGCAGGATCACCTTGCCGGCGGCCTGGCCGAGTATGCGGTCATAGACCTTGATATAGTCATCCGGCCCCCTGGCGACCGCGGCAAGCGCGCGGCTGGCCATCATGATCGCCTTGCCGCCCTCGCCTTCGATGAAGGCGAACTGGTCCTCATAAGCGCGAATGACGTCGTCGATCGTCCGTGCGCTCGCCGGCGCCAGATGGTCCGTGCCGGCGCCCGAAGCGAGATCGGCGCCCGGCACGCTGCGCGCCTCGGCGATCGAGCGCCGGATCAGGTCCTTCGCGCTCTCCCAGTCGAATCCCATGCCGCGCTGCGAGGTGTCCATCGCCTCCGCAATGCGGAAGCCCAGCCGCCACAGATGGTGGCGAAATGCCATGGTCTTCTCCCAGTCGATCGCCGATCGCGACCACGGATCGGTCATCGCGATCGGGTCTGCAACGACATGCGCGGCCGCATAGGCGATGCGCGAGAAGGATGCGCCGACGCTGGGCTCGACCGGCACACCGACGAGCCGGTAGCCGGCGCGGCCGCCATTCTCGGCAGGCAGGATGACGTCCATGAAAATCTCCCTTCGCGGCTGCCTATAAATGGAACGTTCCAATAAATCAAGAACCTTTATGATTCATAGAAATGAACCGGTTCAATACCTAACCAAACCCCAAGATGCATACGTTTGAACGCTGGCCATCAATTTTTCGGATTCCGCGAGAAACTCGATTGACTCCGATTTTGAGTGGTGATTAGAACGTTCCAATAAATTTGACGCCTGAAGCGGAGGAAAGCGCGGACATGGCCAGCAGGGCCAAGGCAACGATCCTGGACATCGCCCGCGAGGCCGGCGTGTCCAAATCGACGGTTTCGCTCGTGCTGCAGGGCAGCGGGCTGATCCGGCCTGAAACAGCCAGCAAGGTCCGCAAGGCGATCGAGGACGTCGGCTATGTCTACAACCGCGGCGCCGCCAATCTGCGCAAGGCTCATTCCAACGTCATCGGCATGGTCATCAACGATCTCACCAACCCTTTCTTCGCCGAGCTTGCGGTCGGCATGGAGCGCGTCTTCCAGGCAGCGGGCGTGGTTCCCTTTATCGCCAACACGGCGGAGAACCCTGTGCGCCAGGAAGAGGTGTTGAAATCGCTCATGGAACAAGGCGTGGCCGGCCTCATCGTCTCGCCGGCGCGCGGCACCGTGCCCGGCGCCTTCCGCCGTATCGAGGCTGCCGGCGTGCCGATCGTGTTCGCCATGCGCCGGCTGCCCGAAAGCCGCATTCCGGTGATCGCGCCCGACAACCGCCGCGGCGCCTTCATCGCCACCGAGCATCTGATCGGCAAGGGCCATCGCCGCCTCGCCTTCTTCGGCGGCTCGTCCGACCTGGTCGTCTATCAGGAGCGGATGGGCGGCTTCATCGAGGCCTGTGAGGCGTTCAACATCCCGGCGACCGGCCGGCTGATCGTCGAGGGCGAGACCAGCCGCAAGGGCGGCATGGCCTGCCTGGATACGGCGCTTGCCGCGTCGCAGCCGCCGACGGCCGCTTTGTGCTTCAACGACGCGGTCGCCTTCGGTGTCATGCTCGCCCTGCGCAAGCGCGGCCTCGAGGCAGGGACCGACTTTGCCGTCGTCGGCTTCGACGACGTCGCCGAGGCCGAGCACTATATGCCGGCGCTGACCAGCGTTGCGGTCGACACCGCCGGCCTTGGTGAGCGCGCCGCCCATGTCATGCTGAAGATGATCCAGTCGCGCACGACGCGCGCGGAAGACCATATCGGCGCCGTCAACCTCGTCGTGCGCGAAAGCAGCGGCCCGGATCGCGGCAAGCAAGACATTGCAGCGGGGGACGCGGCATGAACGTGCGGTGGGGTCTGATCGGCGCGAGCACGATCGCAAAACAATTCATGATCAACGCCATCCGTGCGCAGGCCGATGGCGAGGTCGCCGCCGTGATGAGCTCCAGCCCCGAGCGTGCCAAGGCTTACGCCGAGGAAAACGGTATCCCGCTCGCTGTCTCGAGCCTCGACGCGCTTCTCGCGGCCGACATCGACGCCGTCTACATCTCGACCACAAACGAATTGCATCTCGAACAGGGTCTTGCGGCGATCAAGGCCGGCAAGCATGTGCTGTGTGAAAAGCCGCTGGCGCTGACCAGCGCCGATGCGAGGAAGATGCTCGCCGCCGCGAAAGCCGCCGGCATCGTCTTCGGCACCAACCACCATCTGCGCAATGCCGGCGCGCACCGCACCATGCGCGAAGCTATCGCCGCCGGCCGTATCGGCAAACCGATCGCGGCGCGCGTCTTCCATTCCGTCTATCTGCCGGAGAACCTGCAGGGCTGGCGCATCACGAAACCCGAGGCGGGCGGCGGCGTGGTGCTCGACATCACCGTGCACGATGCCGACACGCTGCGCTTCGTGCTCGGCGACGATCCGGTCGAGATATCAGCTTTCACGCAGTCCGCCGGCATGGCCGGCAACGGGCTCGAGGACGGCGCCATGTGCATATGGCGCTTCAGGTCGGGCCTCATCGCACAATCGCATGAGGGCTTCACGACGAAATTCGCCGGCACGGGCTTCGAGGTGCACGGATCGGAAGGCTCGCTGATCGCCACCAATGTGATGACGCAGAAGCCGGTCGGTTCGGTGCTGTTGCGCACCGCAAGCGGCGAGGAAGAACTGAATTTCGACCGCGAGGACCTCTACATCCGTTCGCTCGGCCAGTTCCATGCCGCGATCCGCGGCGAAGGCCAGCCCGCCGCCACCGGCGAGGATGGCATCTGGTCGCTGGCATCGGCCGAAGCCGCCCTGCAATCGTCGAAGACCGGCAAGACCGTGATGATCGACCCACAACTCGGGAGCCGCGCGTGAGCAAGCTCGTCACGGCGGCCTACGCCGCCAGCCTGATCAAGGATGGCATGGTCGTCTCGGTGTCGTCGTCGAGCGGTCTTGGCTGCCCCGATGCCGTGCTTGCCGCCATCGGCGAACGCTTCGACGCGGAAGGCCATCCCAAGGGTATCACCACACTGCATCCGATCGCCGCCGGCGACATGTATGGCATCAAGGGCATCGACCACCTTGCCAAGCCCGGCCTGTTGACGCGCACGCTGTGCGGCTCCTATCCGTCCGGCCCGTCCTCGGCCGAACCGCCGCAGATCTGGAAGATGATCGGCGACAATTCGGTCGCCGCCTACAACGTGCCGTCCGGCATCCTGTTCGACATGCATCGCGAGGCCGCAGCCAAGCGTCCCGGCGTGCTGACCAAGGTCGGTCTCGATACTTTCGTCGATCCGCGCCACCAGGGCTGCGCCATGAACGCGGCGGCGAGCGAGCCGATCGTTTCGGTGCAGCAATTCGATGGCGAGGAATGGCTCTATTTCCGCTCGATCGTGCCCAACATCTCGATCATCCGCGCCACTTCCGCCGACGAGCGCGGTAATCTCACCTACGAGCACGAAGGTGCTTATCTCGGCGGGCTGGAGCAAGCACTCGCCGCCCGCAACAATGGCGGCATCGTGATTGCGCAGGTCAAGCGCGTCGTCGAAAACGGCACGCTGAAGCCGCATGATGTCCGCGTGCCCGGCGTGCTGGTCGACCATATCGTGGAAGCGCCTGAACAGTTGCAGACGACGCTGACGCCTTACGATCCGGCGATTTCAGGCGAGATCTTCCGGCCGCTGTCGACCTTCCGCACGCCGGAGATGAACGTTCAAAAGGTGATCGCGCGCCGCGTCGCCATGGAATTGCGCGACGGCATGGCCGTCAACATCGGCTTCGGCATCTCCGCCAACGTGCCGCGCATCCTCTTGGAGGAAGGCCAGCACGGCAAGGTCACCTGGGTGATCGAACAGGGCGCGGTCGGCGGCGTGCCGCTGCTCGACTTCAAGTTCGGCTGTTCGTCGAATGCCGACGCCTTCATGCCTTCGCCGCACCAGTTCATCTACTTCCAGGCCGGCGGCTTCGACGCCTCGCTGCTGTCCTTCCTGCAGATCGATCGCCACGGCTCGGTCAACGTCTCCAAGCTTTCCGCGCGGCCGCATGTCACCGCCGGCGCCGGTGGTTTTGTCGATATCACCGCGCGTGCGAAAAAGATTGTTTTCTCCGGCTTCTTCAATGCCGGCGCAAAACTATCGCTCGCCGATGGCGGCATCCGCATCGATGCGGAAGGCAAGGTCAAGAAAGTGGTCAACGAGGTCGAGCACATTTCTTTCTCCGGCAAGCGCGCGGTCGCTCAGGGCCAGGACATCACCTATGTCACCGAGCGCTGCGTGATGAAGCTGACGCCCGCTGGCCTGATGGTGACGGAACTGGCGCCCGGCATCGACCTCGACCGCGATGTACTGGCTCAGTCCGAGATTCCGCTCGGCGTCGCCAACGACCTGAAGGTGACACCGGCGGCGCTCTATCAGGACCGGCCGATCGGCCTGTCGCTGAACGGCGGCGCCTCGCTCGGAGGCGCGCATGGCTGAGGCCCTCGTCACCTTCGAACAGGACGGCGCCATCGGCATCGTCACACTGCGCCGGCCGGAAAAATTCAATGCGCTCGACATCCCGATGTTGCGCGCGCTCGAAGCAGCACTAGATGACGCGGAATTAGCCGAAGGCGTGCGCGCCGTGCTCATCCGCGGCGAAGGCAAGGGCTTTTGCGCCGGCGGCGACGTCGAGGCCTGGGCACAATTGAGCGCCGCCGACTTCCAGGTGCAATGGGTTCGGTACGGCCATCGTGTCTTCGACCGGCTGGCGCGGCTGCGACAACCGACCATCGCCGTGCTCTCCGGCCACGCGCTGGGCGGCGGGCTGGAGCTGGCGGCGGCCTGCGATTTTCGCGTTGCCGAAACCCAAGTGAAGATCGGCTTTCCCGAAACATCGATCGGCGTCGTCCCCGGATGGTCGGGCACGCAGCGCGCCGTACGCCGCTTCGGCGCGCAAATTGTGCGTCGTATGGCGCTGGGAGGCGAGATTTTCTCGGCGGGCGACGCGCTCGTGCACGGCATCGTCGACCGTGTCGCCGAGACAGGTAAAGGCTCCGACGACGCCAGGGCCTGGGCGCAGAAAATCGCTGAGCGCGGACCGCTCGCCACCGAAGCCGCCAAGCTGATGATCGCGGTCGCCGAAGGCGAGGAAAGTGCCGCCGCGACGGAAGCCCTGGCCAGCGGTTTTATCGCCTTGACCGGCGACCTCAAGGCCGGCGTCGACGCCTTCAAGGCCAAGCAGAAGCCGGAATTTTCGAGATCCTAAGAGAAAGCATGATGAACGCACCGCTCAACATTGCCATGCCCGCCGAAGCGTCCCAGGCGCCGAAAGCCTATAAGCTCCTGATCGACGGCAAGCATGTCGAGGCCCGCGACGGCCGCGCGATGGAGCGGGCAAGCCCCGGCCACGGCTTTGTCGTCTCGCGCTATGCGCAGGCGAGTGCCCCGGAAGTCGAGGCTGCGGTGCAGGCCGCGCACAGGGCATTCGAGACCGGCCCGTGGCCGCGCATGAAGGCCTCGGAGCGTGCCGCCGTGCTGCTCAAGGCGGCAGACCTGATCGAAAGCCGGCTGGAGGACATCGCCCGGCTCGATGCGCTGGAATCCGGCAAGCCGATCGCCCAGGCGCGCGGCGAGATCGGCGGCGCCGTCGACATCTGGCGCTACGCCGCCTCGCTTGCCCGCACGCTGCATGGCGAAAGCTACGCCAATCTCGGCGATGCCATGCTGGGCGTGGTGCTGCGCGAGCCGATCGGCGTCGTCTCGATCATCACGCCGTGGAATTTCCCGTTCCTGATCGTCAGCCAGAAACTGCCCTTCGCGCTTGCCGCCGGCTGCACGGCCGTGGTCAAGCCGAGCGAGATGACTTCGGCTTCGACCTTCGTGCTCGGCGACATCCTGCTCGAAGCAGGCCTGCCGGCGGGCGTCGTCAACATTCTCGCCGGTTTCGGCGCCGATGTCGGCGCGCCGATGGTGAGCCATCCGCTGGTCGAGATGGTGTCGTTCACCGGGTCGACCCGCGTCGGCAAGATGACCATGGCGACGGCCTCGGCTACGCTGAAAAAGGTCTCGATGGAGCTCGGCGGCAAGAACGGCCAGATCGTCTTTCCCGATGCCGACCTCGAAGCGGCCGCCGACGCGGCGGTGTTCGGCGGCTTTTTCAACGCCGGCGAGTGCTGCAACGCCGGCAGCCGCCTGATCGTGCATGAGGCGATCGCCGACGCGTTTCTCGCGGCCGTGAAGGCCCTTACAGCCAAGGTAACGGTAGGCGATCCGCTGGACGATCGAACCAAGGTCGGCGCAATGATTTCCGCAGACCATCTGGCCAAGGTCGAAGGTTACGTCGCGGCAGCTGCAAGCGGCGGCAGCAAATTGTTCAGCGGCGGCGCGCAGCGCGCCTCCAATGCCGGCCAATACCTCGATCCGACCATCATTCGCAACGTTACGGAAGATATGGCCATCGCCCGCGAGGAAGTATTCGGCCCGGTGCTTTCGGTGCTCACTTTTGAAACGATTGAAAAGGCATTGCGCATCGCCAACAACACGCCCTATGGTCTGTCCGCAGGGGTGTGGAGCCCCAGCATCGACACCTGCATGTCGGTAGCGCGGGGTGTGCGTTCGGGGACCGTCTGGGTGAATACATTCATGGAAGGTTATCCCGAACTGCCTTTCGGGGGTTACAAGCAGTCCGGTCTCGGACGCGAACTCGGCAAACGCGCCGTCGAGGATTATACCGAGGAAAAGACAATCCAGTTTCATCGCGGCCAGCGCACCGGTTGGTGGGTCGGCTGAGTTTGGAAGAACCCGGTGGGCTTCCACCGGTCGTGTAATGCAACAAGGGAGGTAGTACATGTTGCGCAAACTGCTTATCGGAACGGCTCTTGCGACGAGCTTTGCGTTCTCGGCGCATGCCGCGGACGTCAAGGAAGTGCAGATGCTGCATTGGTGGACGTCGGGCGGCGAAGCGGCTGCTTTGAACGTCTTGAAGCAGGATCTGGCCAAGGAAGGCTATGCCTGGAAGGACGTGCCGGTGGCTGGCGGCGGCGGCGACGCCGCGATGACCGCGCTGAAGGCAATGGTCGCGGCCGGCAACTATCCGACCGCATCGCAGATGCTCGGCTACACCGTGCTCGACTACGCCCAGGCAGGCGTGATGGGCGACCTGACCGAGACGGCGAAGAAGGAAGGCTGGGACAAGTCCGTTCCTGCCGCCCTGCAGAAATTCTCCGTCTATGACGGCAAGTGGGTTGCCGCTCCGGTCAACGTCCACTCCGTCAACTGGCTGTGGATCAACAAGGCAGTGATGGACAAGATCGGCGGCACCGAGCCGAAGACCTTCGACGACTTCATAGCGCTGCTCGACAAGGCCAAGGCTGCCGGCGTCACCCCGCTCGCGCTTGGCGGTCAGAACTGGCAGGAAGCCACGATGTTCGACTCCGTCGTTCTGTCGACCGGCGGCCCGGACTTCTACAAGAAGGCGATGAACGACCTCGATGACGCGTCGCTCAAATCCGACACGATGAAGAAGTCGTTCGACAACCTCGCCAAGCTCGTCACCTATGTCGACCCGAACTTCTCGGGCCGCGACTGGAACCTCGCCACCGCCATGGTCATCAAGGGCGATGCGCTGGTTCAGGTCATGGGCGACTGGGCCAAGGGTGAGTTCCACGCCGCCAACAAGACCCCGGGCACGGACTTCCTCTGCTACCGCTTCCCCGGCACTGACGGCTCGGTGATCTACAACTCCGACATGTTCGGCATGTTCAACGTTCCGGACGACCGCAAGGCCGCCCAGGTCGCTCTGGCCACCGCCACGCTGTCGAAGAGCTTCCAGTCGGCCTTCAACGTCGTCAAGGGTTCGGTCCCGGCCCGCACCGACGTGCCGGACACCGACTTCGACGCTTGCGGCAAGAAGGGCATCGCCGACCTAAAGAAGGCCAACGAAGGCGGCACCTTGTTCGGCTCGCTGGCCCAGGGCTATGGCGCCCCGCCAGCCGTCGCCAATGCCTACAAGGACGTCGTGTCGAAGTTCGTCCACGGCCAGATCAAGACCTCGGACGAGGCCGTGACGGAACTGGTCAAGGCAATCGACGACGCCAAGTAAGCGCTAGTCACAAGACACCTTCCCCGCTTCGGTGGGGAAGGTTTCCATCTTGCAATTGGCCGGCTCGACATTATGCCGACCCAGGACCCGTATGCAGCGGGCCGCCTTGCCGCCTGACGGCCGGGCATGGACGACCCGCGACGGGAGGAGCCTCATGAGCAGTGTAGCGACGACCCAGATCAAACTGACGCCGGAGCACACGCGTCCGCGCGCTTCCGTGCGCTCGCGCCTGCAGGACGCCCTACCCAAGATCGTGCTGGCGCCGAGCTTCGCCATCACCATCGTCTTCGTCTACGGCTTTATCCTGTGGACGATCTATCTGTCCTTCACCAATTCCAAGACCTTCCCGTCCTATGCGATAACCGGCGCCCGCGCCTATCAGCGGCTGTGGGGCTGGACCTTCGACACCGACCCGCCGTCGAGCTGGTACACGTCGATCACCAACATGGGCATTTTCGGCTTTCTCTACATCGCCATCTGCCTGGCGCTCGGCCTGTTCCTGGCGATCCTGCTCGATCAGAAGATCCGCGGCGAAGGCGTCTTGCGTCCGATCTTCCTCTACCCGATGGCGCTGTCCTTCATCGTCACCGGCGTCGCCTGGAAATGGTTCCTCGACCCGGGCCTCGGCCTCGAACAGACCTTGCATCAGTGGGGCTGGACGAGCTTCCATTTCGACTGGATCAAGAACAAGGACTTCGTCATCTACACGGTGGTCATTGCCGGCGTCTGGCAGGCATCGGGCTTCATCATGGCGATGTTCCTGGCCGGCCTGCGCGGCATTGACGGCGAGATCATGAAGGCGGCGCAGATCGATGGCGCCACCACCTTCCAGCTCTATCGCCGCATCGTCATCCCGCTCTTGCGGCCGATCTTCCTGTCGGCCTTCATCGTGCTCGCCCACCTCGCCATCAAGTCCTACGACTTGGTCGTCGCGCTGACGAGCGGCGGACCTGGCGGCTCGGCCTGGCTGCCGTCCAATTTCATGTATGAGTACACGTTCAAGCGCAACGAAATGGCGGTCGGCTCGGCCAGTGCCGTGATCATGCTGATGACCATCGTCGCGATCATCGTGCCCTATCTCTATTCCGAACTCAGGGAGAAGCCGCGATGAGCGCTGTCACCGCTCCCGTTCGCCGCGCATCCGGCGGCGTCAACATGAAGCTCGTGAACCGTATCGTCATCTACGGCCTGCTGGCGCTGTTTGCGCTGTTCTACCTGATGCCGCTGTTCGTCATGCTGGTCACCTCGTTCAAGACCATGGACGAGATCCAGAACGGCAACATGCTGGCTCTGCCGCAATCGCCGACCCTCGAGCCGTGGTTCAAGGCCTGGGGCGAGACCTGCGTCGGCCTCACCTGCGCCGGCATCAAGGGTTATTTCTGGAACTCCATCAAGATGGTCGTTCCGGCGGTGCTGATCTCGACGATGATGGGCGCGCTCAACGGTTATGTGCTGACCAAATGGCGTTTCCGCGGCCACACGCTGGTATTCGGGCTGATGCTGTTTGCCTGCTTCATTCCGTTCCAGTCGGTGCTGTTGCCGATGGCGACCATCCTCGGCAGCCTGGGACGTTTCGGTGTCTCGCTGCAGAACTCGGTCGGCACCAGCTTCGGGCTCGGCAATCCGACGGTCAACCTTGTCTTCGTTCACGTGGTCTATGGCCTCGGCTTCACCACGCTGTTCTTCCGCAATTATTACGAGGCCTTCCCGACCGAGCTGGTCAAGGCCGCGCAAGTCGACGGCGCCTCCTTCTTCCAGATCTTCCGCCGCATCATGCTGCCGAACTCGATGCCGATCTTCGTCGTCACCGTCATCTACCAGTTCACCAACATCTGGAACGACTTCCTGTTCGCGTCGGCCTATGCCGGCACGGGCGACGCCATGCCGATGACGGTGGCGCTGAACAATGTCGTCAACACCTCGACCGGTGTCGTCGAGTACAACGTCAACATGGCGGCGGCGATGATCGCCGCGCTCCCCACCCTGATCGTCTACGTCGTTGCCGGCCGCTATTTCGTGCGCGGGCTGATGGCGGGCGCGGTCAAGGGCTGATCTCTTTCGTGAAGGAACGACCATGGCTTTTCTTGAAATTGACGGGTTGAAGAAGCGTTTCGGGAATGTCGAAATCCTGAAGGGCATCAATGTCGAGCTCGAAAAGGGCGGCTTTCTCGTACTGGTCGGTCCGTCCGGCTGCGGCAAGTCCACGCTTCTCAACACCATCGCCGGACTGGAGCAGATCACCGAGGGCGAGATCCGCGTCGACGGCCGCGCGATCAATGACCTGCATCCTTCCAAGCGCGACATTGCCATGGTTTTTCAGAGCTACGCGCTCTATCCGAACATGACGGTGGCCGGGAACATTTCCTTCGGCATGGAAATGCGCGGCGTGCCGGCGGCGGAACGACAGGCGGCGATCGACAAGGTGGCCAAGGTGCTGCAGATCGGCCATCTCTTGCAGCGCAAGCCGAGCCAGCTTTCCGGCGGACAGCGCCAGCGCGTCGCCATGGGCCGGGCGCTGGTGCGCGATCCCAAACTATTCCTGTTCGACGAGCCGCTCTCCAACCTTGACGCCAAACTGCGCGTCGACATGCGCATCGAGATCAAGCGCCTGCACGCAACGACCGGCACGACAATCGTCTATGTCACGCACGACCAGATCGAGGCGATGACGCTGGCGACCAAGATCGCGGTGATGCGCGACGGCGAGGTGCAGCAGTTCGGCACGCCGGCTGAAATCTACAACAACCCGACCAATTTGTTCGTCGCCGACTTCATGGGATCGCCGGCGATGAACCTGATCCCGGCGACCATTGCCACGTCGGGCAATGCGCTGTCCGTCGTGCTGCAGCGCGAGGCGCGTGAGCCGATCTCGTTGCCGATGGCCAATGCGCCGGCGGGTCTCTCGGCATTCCAGGGCAAGCCGATCATCTTCGGCGTGCGGCCGGAAGCGCTGACCGATCCGGAAGGCGCCGAACGCAACGCCTCCAACATCGCCACGGCCGATCTGCATATCGAAGTGGTCGAGCCCGCAGGATCCGATACCTTCGCGGTGACCAATCTCGGCGGCAAGGGCGTGGTGGCGCGGCTGCGCGCCGATGCCAACATCCAGCCGGGCACCAACACGCCTTTGGCCTTCAACCTGACCAAGGCGGTGTTCTTCGATCCGGCGACTGAAAACCGTATCCTTTGATCGATATGACCAGTCCCGACATCGTCATCATCGGCTCCGGCATTGGCGGCGCCACGATCGCCTCCGGCTTGGCCGGCAGTGGCGCCTCGATCCTGATCCTGGAACGCGGCGAGCCGCTGCCGGCAACGCCGCATGCGCGCTCGACGCGCTCGATCTTCGTCGACGGGCATTACCGGCCCAAGGAGATGTGGCGCGAAGCCGGCGGCGCGCCGTTCAATCCCGGCAATTACTATTATGTCGGCGGCAACTCGAAATTCTTCGGCGCCGTGCTGATCCGCTACCGCAAGGAGGATTTCTCCGAGCTCGAGCATTTCGGCGGTGTCTCGCCCGCCTGGCCATTCTCTTACGACGAGTTCGAACCCTGGTATTCCAAAGCCGAGCAGCTTTTTCGCGTGCGCGGCACGCTTGGCGAGGACCCGACCGAACCGTTCCACTCGATCCCCTACGCCTTCAAGCCGGTGCCGGACGAGCCGCCGATCGCGCGCGCCCGCGCAGAACTCAAAGGCCTTGGCCTGCATCCCGCTTCCTTGCCGCTCGGCGTCGACATCGAGACCTGGCTGAAGGAAGGCAGGACGGGCTGGGACGCATTCCCCAACACCGGCCAGGGCAAGATCGATGCCCAGACCGGCCCGCTGACCGCGGCGCTGAAGGACCCGAACATCCGGCTCGAAACCAGCGCCTATGTCGACTGGCTGGAAACCGCGCCCGACGGCAGATCGATCGCCGCCATCCACTACACACAAAACGGTGCGCAAAAGACGCTGTCGCCGAAACTGGTGGTCCTGTCGGCCGGCGCGATCAACTCGGCGGCCATCCTGCTGCGCTCGCCTTCCCCCAATACCAGCAAGACGGGGGGCAAAGGCCTCGCCAACAGCTCCGATCAGGTCGGCCGCAATTTCATGAACCACAATTCGAGCGCCATGCTGGCGATCGACCCGCGCCGCCGCAACGACAGCGTCTACCAGAAGACGCTGATGCTCAACGACTATTATCTATCGGACGGCAAGGGCGGAAAGCCGCTCGGCAATGTGCAGTTGCTCGGCAAGATCGATGGCAACATGCTCAAGGCCAATGTGAAAACGATGCCGAAATTCGCGCTCGATTACATGGCCGGCCACGCCGTCGATTGGTATTTGATGTGCGAGGACCTGCCCGATCCTGAAAGCCGCATCATGGCCGACGGCAAGGACATCGTCATGCAATGGCGTCGTTCCAACATGCGCTCGCTGGAAGGCCTGACCAAGGTGATGCGCGACAACCTTCGCGCCTGCGGCTATCCCATCATCCTGTCGCGCCCCTTCGACAAGCGCACGCCGTCACACCAGTGCGGCACGGTGAAGATGGGCAAAGACCCGGCGACCTCGCCGCTCGACCCGTATTGTCGCGCTTACGACCACCAGAACCTGTTCGTTGTCGATGGCGGCTTTCTGCCAACTTCGGCCGCGGTCAACCCGGCACTGTCGATCGCGGCCCAGGCGCTGCGGGTTGCCGAGCATATCCGCAAAACGGAGCTGGCAGCATGACCCGACCGTCCGCCATCGTCACCGGCGGCGTGCGTGGCATCGGGCTCGCTTGCGCCGAAGCGCTGGCGGATGCCGGCTTCGACATCCTTGTCGCCGACTTGGCCGAAGCACCGATTGACGAGCTTGCAGCAAACATCGCCGCGCGCGGTGCGAAATTCGCTTACGCCCGCTGCGACATCGCCGAACTCTCCAGCCACACTGCCCTCGTCGACGCCGCGATAAAAGCCTTTGGCCGCATTGATTGCCTGGTCAACAATGCCGGCGTCGGCGCTGTCGTGCGCGGTGATTTGCTGGAGCTGACGCCTGAGAATTTCGACCGCGCGCTTGGCATCAACCTGCGCGGCACTGTGTTCCTCAGCCAGGCCGTCGGCAAGGCGATGCTGGCTATTCCTGGCGATCGCCCGAAATCGATCATCACCATCACTTCGGTCAGCGCCGAAATGGCATCGCCCGAACGCTCCGAATACTGCGTCTCAAAGGCCGGTCTTTCGATGTGGGTGAAGAACCTGGCGCTGCGGCTCGCTCCCGGAAACATCGGCGTGTTCGAGGTGCGGCCGGGCATCATCCGCACCGACATGACGGCAGGGGTCTCCGCTAAGTACGATGCGCTCATCGAGGGCGGTCTCGTGCCAGCCAAACGTTGGGGCGAAGCCACCGATATTGGTGCCGCGGTGGCGGCGCTCGCCTCTGGAAAATTCGGCTTTTCGACCGGATCGGTCATCAATGTCGACGGCGCGCTTTCCGTGCCGCGCTTGTGAGGAACCATGACTGACTACATCATCGTGGGTGCCGGCCCGGCCGGCTGCGTTCTGGCCAACCGGTTGAGCGAGGATCCGTCAAATTCGGTGTTGCTGCTCGAAGCCGGCGGCAAGGACTGGCATCCTTACATCCACATGCCTGCGGGCTTTGCCAAGATGACCAAGGGCATCGCCTCCTGGGGTTGGTCGACAGTGCCGCAGAAGCACATGAAAGACCGCGTCTTCTGGTACACGCAGGCCAAGGTGGTCGGCGGCGGCTCATCGATCAACGCCCAGATCTACACGCGCGGCAATGCGCGCGATTACGACGCCTGGGAGAAGGAAGAGGGCCTGGCCGGCTGGGGCTATCGCGACGTGCTGCCCTATTTCAAGCGCGCCGAGAACAACCAGCGTTTCGCCAACGATTTCCACGGCGACGAAGGGCCGCTCGGCGTCTCCAATCCGATCTCGCCTTTGCCGATCTGCGAGGCCTATTTCCGCGCCGGGCAGGAAATGGGCATTCCCTTCAACCCAGATTTCAACGGCGCTGCCCAGGAGGGCGTCGGCTATTACCAGCTGACCCAGAAAAACGCCCGGCGCTCATCGGCCTCGGTCGCCTATCTGAAACCGATCCGCGAGCGCCGGAATCTGACGGTCAGGACCGATGTGCTGGTCACGCGTATCGTTGTCGAAAAAGACCGCGCCATCGGCGTCGAGATCGTCGACAGACCGGGCAGTGAGAAGACAATCCTGCGCGCCGAGCGCGAGGTGATCGTCTCCTCCGGCGCCATCGGCTCGCCGAAGCTGCTGATGCAGTCGGGCATCGGCCCGGCCGATCATTTGAAGTCGGTCGGCGTGACGCCGGTGCACGACCTGCCCGGCGTCGGCTCCAACATGCAGGACCACCTCGACTTGTTCGTCATCGCCGAATGCACCGGCGACCACACCTATGACAACTACGCCAAGCTGCACCGCACGGCCTGGGCCGGCCTGCAATATCTGCTTTTGAAGAAGGGCCCGGTGGCCTCTAGCCTGTTCGAGACCGGCGGCTTCTGGTACGCCGACCCGACCGCCGCCTCGCCCGACATCCAGTTCCATCTCGGCCTCGGCTCCGGCATCGAGGCCGGCGTCGAGAAGCTGAACAACCCCGGCGTGACGCTGAACTCGGCCTTCCTGCGCCCGCGCTCGCGCGGCACGGTGCGGCTGAAGAGCGCCGATCCGGCCGACCACCCGCTGATCGACCCGAACTACTGGTCCGATCCATACGACCGCGACATGTCGATCAAGGGGCTGAGGCTGGCGCGCGAGATCATGCGGCAGAAAGCGCTTCAGCCTTACGTACTGCGCGAAGTGCTGCCAGGCCCTGCCCTGCAGAGCGACGACGACCTCTTCGACTATGCCTGCCGCACGTCGAAGACCGATCATCACCCGGTCGGCACCTGCCGCATGGGCCATGACGCGATGGCCGTGGTGACACCCGATCTCAGGCTGCGCGGCATCGAGGGCTTGCGCGTCTGCGACGCCTCGGTAATGCCGCGCGTGCCTTCCTCCAACACCAACGCGCCGACCATCATGGTCGGCGAAAAGGGCGCCGACCTGATCCTCGGCCGCGAGCCGCTGCCGCCGGCCGTGTTCAAGGGCAACCGGGCGGCGTGAGGAACAGGCGATGATCCGGCACTGCGTCTTTGTCCGCTTCCGCGACGATGTCCCCGCTACCGAACGCGCGGCGATCCATGCCGATCTCGAAGCGCTGCGTTCCGTCATCGACGGCATGGGCAAGGTGCATTTCAGCGCCAATGTCAGCCCCGAGCCTTTCGCGCGCGGCCTCACGCACGGCTTCACCATCGACTTTCGCGACGACGCCGCCCGCGACGCCTATCTGGTGCATGAGGCGCATCAGCGCGCCGGCGCCAGGCTGGTCGCGGCGCTCGACGGCGGCACCGACGGGCTGATGGTCTTCGATCTCGAGCATGATCCCGAAAAGTGGGAACCGGTTTTCGGAAAAGATCACGCCCCAACAAAGAGTTAGATCGGGATGACGACTCAACGAAACGTCATCCCGATCTAGCGCTTACGGAAATGTGACCGCCGGTTTTCAAAAACCGGCGCTCCAGCTGTTCTCTTTTGCCCTGGGTGGAACATATCGTTCCTTTTGGGGGATACAAAAGGAGGACCGCCTTGAACCTCACTTCAGAGCAGAAGAAAACCGTACTTGCATCATTCCTGGGTTGGACGCTCGACGCTTTTGATTTCTTCCTTCTGACTTTCCTGCTCACCGATATTGCGGCTGAATTCAACACCGACGTGCCGGCTGTCTCGAAAGCGCTTTTTCTGACGCTGGCGACGCGCTTTATCGGCGCTTTTTTCTTCGGCATGCTTGCCGATAAATATGGGCGCAAGCCTATCCTGATGCTCAACATCGTCAGCTATTCGGTGATCGGCGCACTGGCTGCCTTCTCGCCCAATCTCGGCATCTTCCTGGCCTTGCGCGCGCTGTTCGGCATCGCCATGGGCGGCGAATGGGGACTGGGCAGCTCGCTCGCCATGGAATCCATTCCGCCGAGCGCGCGCGGCATGGTCTCCGGCATCCTGCAATGCGGCTATCCGGCCGGCTACCTGCTGGCCGCTGTCGTCTACGGGCTGCTCTACGGCCAACACATCGGCGAGTTCACCTTCGGCTGGCGCGCCATGTTCCTGCTCTCCTTCGTGCCGGCGCTGATCGTGCTCTTCATCCGCTCGCACGTGCCGGAATCGCCGGCCTTCGTCGAGGCGCAGAAATCGGTCAAGCCGGGCCTTATCGAAACGCTGCAGAAGCACTGGGGCGTCGCGCTCTATGCGGTGGTGCTGATGATGTTCTTCAACTTCTTCAGCCACGGCACGCAGGACCTTTACCCGACCTTCCTGAAGAAGCAGCATGGCTTCGATCCGCACACGGTGAGCTGGATCACCATTGTCGCCAACCTCGGCGCGATCGCCGGCGGCCTGACGTTCGGCGCGCTGTCGGAGAAGATCGGCCGCATCAATGCCATCACGCTCGCCTGCCTGATCGCGCTGCCGGCGATCCCGCTCTGGGCCTATTCGACGACGCCCTTCATGCTGGCCATCGGCGCCTTCGTCATGCAGGTGGCGGTGCAAGGCGCCTGGGGTGTCATCCCGGTGCATCTCAACGAGCTGTCGCCGGGTTCGGTGCGCGCGACGCTGCCTGGTTTCATCTACCAGGCCGGCAATCTCGCCGCGTCCTATGGCGGCCCTTACCAGGCCGGCATCGCCGAGGCTCCCGGGGGCAGCTATGGCTACGCGCTGGCGCTGTTTGCCGGCGTGGTCGCCATCTGCATCATCGTCGTCATCCGCTTCAGCCCGGAACGGCGCGGTCAGGTGATGACCGTGCTGGGATAGCGGCGGCCGCTAACCCATTCTGAGCGCCGCGACGCCGGCCACGATGCCGAGCGCCGCGGCGACGCGCCACGCAGTCATCTTCTCGCCCAGCGCCAGCACCGAGATCAGCATGGCAAACAGGATCGAGGTCTCGCGCAATGATGCGACCGAGGCGATCGGCGCCTTGGTCATTGCCCACATGACGATCCAATAGGCGGCGCCGCTGAGCACGCCGGTGAACAGTCCGGCCTTCCAGTCGCGCGCCAGAACGGGTACCGCCTTTGGTCCTCGGAAGATCAGGCACAGCACAAGCGCCCCCGCCGCGTCGCAGACGAACAGCCAGGCCGCGTAACTTTGCGCGGTGGCGGCAAGCCTGGCGCCGCTGCCGTCGGACAGCGTGTAGCTGGCGATGAAGATCGATGTGCCGAGCGCGAAGCCGACCGCGCGTAGATTGAGCTTCTCCAGATGCGCGCCGCCGCGAAACGACATCACCAGCGTGCCGACCGACAACAGCACGATGCCGACAATGGCGAACGGCGCCGGAACCTCGCCGACCACGACGATGGCGCCAAGCGCCGACAGCAGCGGCGCGGTGCCACGCGCCAGCGGATAGGTCTGGGCGAAATCGCCTGCCTTGTAAGCGCCGACCAGGAAGCTGCGGTAGCCGATGTGGAAGACCACCGACGCAATGATGTATGGCCAGATTTCGGCCCTTGGAAACTCGACGAAAGGCAGCGCGAACATCGCCGCAAAGCCCATGCCGAGCGTCATCAAGGTGATCGACAGGAAACGGTCGAGATGCACCTTGACCAGCGCATTCCAGATCGCATGCATGGCCGCCGCGGAGAGTACGGCGAGGAAGACGAACAACGTCATGACGGGCTCATCGACCCTTGCTGGCCGAACGGCGTTTCGAGATCGATATCGACCCTGAGCGGGAAATGATCCGAAGCGATCTCGCCGATATCGGCGCTGATCCTGCGCACGCGATCGGCCAGCCCACCGCCGACGAAGCAATGGTCGAGCCGACGTTTTGCCAGTTTGCCGTCGATGATCTTTTCATGCGTGTGAAAGTCCGCCGCCGGCGCCCTTGCGACGGCAGCGGCGTCGATGAAGCCGTCGATATAGGCGGCGCCGCGATGATAGGGCGTCGAGCCGATAATGCGCCGGTGTTCGGCGCTGCCCGGCTCCATGTTGAAGTCGCCCAGCCAGATCGCCGCCAGCGGACTTTCCGGTTCCGGCTGGCCATGCGTCCAGTTGCGTTGCGGCTCGTCATCGACGCCGCTCCACGGACCCCCCTCCAGCGGAGCGCGGCGATGCTCGGCGAGCAGGTAATCGATCTGCTCCAGCCGCTCCTCGGCCGCGATATGGGCAAGATGCAACGACAAGACCCGCACTGGTCCCGCCGGTGCCCGGATCATGCATTCGAGCGCGGCATTGCGTGTGTTGAGCGGCCTCAGCGTGCGCCGCAGCGGCAGCGTGTGCAGGCGCGACCAGACGATCGGCAGCCTGGACAACAGCATCGTGCCGAACTGCCGTCGGCGGTTGACGACACGGCCATCGCGCCTTTCGCTGGCATCCATGTCGAAGGCGGGGCCGTAGACCCAGTAATAGTCGGGCAGCAGGCTGGACAGAATTTCGGGCTGATCGTCATGGTCGGTGCGCCGCCAGTGCCGCTCCACCTCTTGCAGAGCGATGATGTCGGCGCCGTCGACCAGGCGCGCTATGCGCGCAAGATCGTAACGGCCGTCAATGCCGAAGCCATACTGGATGTTGTAGCTGACCAGCTTCATCGATTAACCGGCTCACATTCGGTGTTGGCAGTAATGGTTCGGCGGATTGGTTGCAATGTGCAGCGAAACCACACCGGCTTGGGCCAGGCCCCGAGCCCGGCTTTGGAGTGACAATGCACCGGCTTGAATTTCTTAGTATGTCGTCAGCGGCTGGTAGCTCCCGGCGGGCGACGCCGCCAGCTCCGCCCAGTCGATCTCTTCTTCCAGCCGATGATAGGCCTCGTCGCCGATCGTGCCGTTGCGGCGCAATTCCTCGAGCGTGTCGCGCTGACGGTTGATGGCATAGAGCCGCAGCCGGTCATATTCGGTCGCGGCTTGAGCGTCATCCGGGTTTTCCGCGACCACGCGTTGCGCCTCATATTGTTCGCGCACGACGGCCGCGGCCGCCGAGGTCTTGCGGCTCAGCACATCGAGCGCGGCCTGCATGATGGCGACGCGCGCCTGCGCAACCTCAAGGTCGATCGTCGTATCGCGCGGGAAGTTAAGCCGGCGCAGCAGCGGCTTCAGGGTCATGCCTTGCAGCACCAGCGTGCCGAGGACGACGGCGAAAGCGGCAAGCACGATCGGGTCGCGACCTGGAAAGCCGGCAGGCAAGGCAACGGCCGCGACCAGCGTCACCAGCCCGCGCATGCCGCACCAGCCGACGAGCACGGCGCCGGCAAATGTCGGCGCATCCCGTTTGTTTTCCTCGCTGTCGTGGCGGGCAAACCAGCGGATGATCGCAACGTAACTCGCCACCCAGACAAGGCGCGCGGCAATGACGACGGCGAGCACCGTCGCGGCGAAGAGAAACGCTTCGCCCTGCCCGTCGCCGGCGAGCCGTCCGACGATCGACCGGGCCTGCAGGCCCATCAGCACGAAAGCCAACACGTTGAGCACGAAGACCGCCGACTCCCAAACCGAATAGGCGCTGACGCGGCGTCTGGCCGACATGCGCCGCGGCGCCCGGCGCGCGATGGTGATGGCATAGACGACGATGGTGATGATGGCGGAAAGGCCGAGCTTGTCGGCAATGATCCAGACGGCGAAGGTTCCGGCGAACTGCACCACCGTGCTGCTCGCCGCATCCTCGATTCGCGTGAGCGTAAGCAAGGAGAAGCGGCCAAACAGATAGCCGGCGACGACGCTGCCGACCGTTGCCAAAAGGATTGTCGGAATGGCGTTGCTCAGCATGATCGTGCCGAGCGCCGCCGAAACTGCCAGCCGGTAGATCAGCAGTGCGGTGGCATCGTTGAGCAGGCTCTCGCCCTGCAGAATGGCGGTGATACGATGCGGCACCTTGAACTGATTGAGCACAGCACTTGCCGCCACCGCATCCGGCGGCGCGACGATGGCGCCGAGCGCGATCGCCGCGGCGATCGGCAGGCCGGCCATCTTCCAGCCGACGAAGGCAACCACCACAGCCGTGAAGATCACGGCGCCGAGCGCCAGCAGGGCCAGCGACAGCCGGTAGCGCTTGAGATCGCGAAGCGAGGTGTCGTAGGCGGCATCGAGAAGCACCGGCGCGATGAACAGCGCCAGCGCCAGTTCCGGGTCGATCTCGATCATCGGCGCGCCGGGTACGAAGGCAAGCCCAACCCCGGCAAGCGCCAGCAGGGACGGATAGGGAATCTCCAGCTGCCGCGACAACGCCGTCAGCGCGACGGCAGCCAGAAGCAGGACAAGGGTGAGCTCGAAAAGGGCCATGAGAATATCGCAGCGGGTGAAAAGTCGGTTGGCAGCGACAAGGTGACAGGATGCCGCCGATTGTCCAGCGCTTGGTCGGCCGTATCCGGCTCTCAGGCGAGGCCGTAAGCGTCGATCATGATCCTCATCGGCCAATACGCTCCCTCGCCAATGCGCATCGCGGCTTGGTGGCGATGGCCGACTTCCCAACGCTCAAGATGGAGGCGCTGCCGGTCTTCCAGCAGATTTCACGGGCTTTTTCGCTCCGGCTTAAAACGGCCGATGTGGACGGGGCAGGATGTATCGGGATTCAGGTCAGGCCGGCCTCACCTGAATATCGGCACAGCCTAGTGAAGCACCAGCATGTCGCTCGATGAGAACGATATATCGGCCTTCTCGCCAACAGCGGGAGGTGGCGTGGCCGGGCTGTTGAACGTGTCGAGCGAGACGGTGTTGTTACCGATGCCGACCCGAACCCGGATCACCGAGCCGAGGAAGTGCACTTCGGAAATTTCGCCCGACAGGCTGGAATCGCGGCCTGGCTGGCGGCCGAGCGAAATCGCTTCGGGCCGCAGCGCCAGCGACAGCGTATCGCCGGACTTCGAACCGTTGAGTTTGCCCTTGAGCGAAACTTCCTGGGTGTTGACCTGCACCGTGCCGGATGCGGCATCCGTGACCTTGCCTTCAAGCACGTTGAGCGTGCCGACGAAATTGGCGACGAACTTGGTTGCCGGCCGGTTGTAGATCTCGAATGGCGTGCCGACCTGCTCGGCCTTGCCGCCATACATCACAGCGATGCGATCCGAGATCGACAGCGCTTCTTCCTGGTCATGGGTGACGAAGATGGTGGTGATGCCGAGTTTCTTTTGAATGGAACGGATTTCCTCGCGCAGCGAAACGCGCACCTTGGCGTCGAGGGCAGATAGCGGCTCGTCGAGCAGCAGAAGCTTCGGCTTCGGCGCGATGGCGCGTGCCAGCGCGATGCGCTGCTGCTGACCGCCGGAGAGCTGGTAGGGGTAGCGGTCGGCCATCTGCGGCAGCTTGATGATGCCGAGCATCTCGGTGACACGCGCATCGATGTCTGCCCTCGGCATGCCGGCTACCTTGAGGCCGAACCCGATGTTCTGCGCCACGGTCAGATTGGGAAACAGCGCATAGGCCTGGAACACCATGCCGACATTGCGCTGGTTGGGCTTCAGCCGGGTGATGTCCTTGCCGGCGACGACGATCTTACCGGCCGATGGCTCTTCGAAGCCGGCGACCATGCGCAGCACAGTGGTCTTGCCGCAGCCCGATGGTCCGAGGAACGAGACGAACTCGCCCGGCTCGACGTCGAGATTGAAATCCTCCACCACCGTGGTGGCGCCGAACGACTTTCGAACGTGCTGGATGGAGAGGAACGGGTCGGCCATGGAGTTGTTCTTTCGATCAGTTCGGGCGGTTCGCCGATTTCGGCGCGAAGCGGGATAGGATCTGGATCAGCGACATGCAGCCCCAGGTGATGGCGAAGGCGATGATGGCAAGCGCGGCCGGCTCATAGGCGCGGTTGGCGCCGATGTTCTGCAGATACGGGCCGAAGGCCGGCCGGTTGAGCAGGCTTGCCATGGTGAATTCGCCAATGACAATCGCGAAGGTCAGGAACGCACCCGACAAGACCGCGATCAACACGTTGGGCAGGATAACACGGGTAACGATCGTCCCCCAGCCGGCGCCGAGAATCTGTGCCGCTTCCGTCAGCGTGCGCACGTCGATGGTGCGAAGTCCTGTATCCACCGCGCGGTACATATAGGGCAACGACAGTGTGGCATAGCCGATGACCAACAAGGCATTGGTGCCCGTGTCGGTTGCCAGGAACGGCAGCGGCGAATTCGAGCCATACATTCTGATGTAGCCGAAGACGATGACGATGGCTGGGATGACCAGCGGCAGCAAGGTGATGAACTCGACGACGGGGCGCAGCTGCGGCAGGCGCAGCCGGATCCAGTAGGCGGCGGGCACCACGATCAGCACGCCGAGAATGATGGTGAAAACAGCGGCAAGCACCGAATAGCCGAATGTCGCCTGGAAGCGTGCGTCGCCCAGCACGACCTTGTAGGCGTCGAAGGAATAGGCTCCGCGCCGCATGCGCATGGAGAACTCCACTGTCGCGATCAGCGGGATGAAGAAATAGGCCGCGCCCAGCGCGAAGACGACCCAGGCCCAGAACCTGCCAGCCTTCATTTGAGCCACCTTTCGGAACGGGTGCGGAACCAGATGTAGAAGACATTGGCTAGACCGGTAATCAGGATCATGCCGAAGGCGATTGCATAGCCTAGGTGGGCATTGTGCAGCACGTCGCCGCGAATCTGGGCGTAAAGCACGATGGGAATGATGTTGAGAGACGAACCGGTCAACGCATAGGCGGTGGCGATGGCGCCGAAGGCATTTGCGAACAACAGGATCACGGTGCCGAGGAAACTCGGCCAGATCACCGGAATGACCACCATGCGCCAATACTGCGACATGGTCGCACCTAGCGTCGCGGCGGCCTCGCCCCATTCCTTCTTCAGCCCGTCTATGGCCGGAACGATGATCACCACCATCAGCGGAATCTGGAAATAGACATAGGTCAGCGTCAGGCCCCAGAACGACAGGATGTTGAAGCCGTGTGCGTAGATGTTGAGGCCGAACAGTGTGTTCAGTATGACCGTCGCAAGACCCAGTCGGCCAAGAGTGGCGAGGAAGGCGAAGGCCAGCGGCACGCCGGCAAAATTCGAGGCGACGCCGGAAAACGTCAGTGTCGCTGAGCGTATCCAGTCAGGCAGGCCGCCGCGCACGATGGCTATGGCAATCGCCAAGCCCGCGAAAGCGCCGATCAGCGACGAAGCGAGGCTGATCTTTATCGATATCCAGTAGGCGGCGAGAATGCTTGGCAGCTGGCAGTTGCCATCGACCCAGGAAGTCCACGAGTTGTACTGGCACTGCATATAGTTCTTCAAATTCGGCGGGTCGAAGATGCCCACGATGTTGTTGAAAGTAAATTCGCCAGCATCGTTCTGGAATGCGCCCAGCATCAGGTAGAGTGTGGGCAGGATCAGGAACATGATGGCGAAAATGAAGAACGGCGCGACGCCGAGCCATTGCGTCGGCAGCCTGACACTGCGCGCCTCGGCGGGAGGCGCCGTCTTGCCGGTAACAGCGTGGTCGGACATTGAGATATCGGTCATGCGCCGGCTACCGTCTTCGAGAGAAAGAACCGGGCGACCGTGAAGCCGCCCGGTGGATCTCAACTGTTACTTGACGTTGGCGCCGACAACGGCGTCCCAGTTCTTAGTGATGGCTTCCTTGGCCTTGCCCTGCTCGTCGAGCGTCGGGAATACCGCGGCTGCATAGGACTCAGCCGGCGGCAGCTTGGCCAGCACGTCCGCGGGGATCTTGTTGTTCTTGGCAAGATCGTTGAAGCGGATCGGGTGGCAGTAGCCCTTCAGCCAGGCGATCTGGCCTTCGTCGGAATAGAGGTATTCCAGCCAGAGCTTGGCTGCATTCGGATGCGGCGCAAAGGCGCTGATCGCCTGCACGTAGACACCGGCGACAACGCCAGTCTTCGGCACGACGACATCGACGGGCGGGTTGCCCTTCAGCGTGTCGCGGCCGGCAAGCGCGTTGTAGTCCCAGGTGACGAGGATCGGTGTCTGACCTTGGGCGAGCGTGGCGGCCTTGCCGATGACCGGCACGAAGTTGCCGGCGGCGTTGAGCTTCTTGAAGAAGTCGAGGCCGGCGGTGCCGGCGGCTTCGCCAGCGGCGGCGCCTGACGACAGGCCGGCGGCGTAAACCGCCTGGATGGCCTGGTTCGAAGCGCGCGGATCACCGGCAAGAGCTACGGAGTTGGCGAATTCCGGCTTCAGCAAGTCGGCCCAGTCCGTCGGCGATGCCTTCACCAGGTCCTTGTTCACCTGGAAGGAAAGCACACCGTAATAATCGCCCGTCCAGAAGCCGTCGGCATCCTTGGCGCTGTCGGGGATCGAGTCCCAGGTCGACACCTTGTAAGCCTGGACCAAGCCATCCTTCTTGGCGGACGGGCCGAAAGACAGGCCAACGTCGATCACGTCGGGAGCCTGCGGGCCCTTGTTGTCCTTGTTGGCCTTGATCGCCTCGACCTCGTCGCCGGAGCCGGCATCGGGGTTGAGCTCGTTGATGGTGATCTCCGGATACTTCGCCTTGAAGCCGGCGATAACATCGCCGTAACCGCACCAGTCATGCGGTAGCGCGATGGTGGTGAGCTGGCCCTCGGCCTTCGCGGCCTTGACGAGATCGTCCAGCGAAGCCGCGGACGAAATCACCGTCGACGCGAAAAGCGCCGCGGCCGAAAGGGAAAGCACTTTCCCCGTGAACTTGAACATGTGTTCTCTCCGTTGAACTGGCGCGCTAAGCGCCTGTCGATGCGGGTATCGTTTTCGTGTGACAGCCAGATGAAGGCTTTTTGAAACCGGAGCCCCGCGGCGAAAAAAGTTAACTCTTTTTAACGGACTGTAGCAATTAGCCCGCGCTTAATTTTCCGGCTAATGGTTAGTTGCCTTGTTTTTTGCCCCTTCTGCCCTCCCCTAGGTTCCCCTTTGTTCAATTTTTCGACATCCAAAGCCGGCTCAGATGGAGCCGGCGATGGCATTCTCGAGCAGCGTGAGCGCCGCTTTCTTGGTCAGCTTGACCGGGTTGCCGCCGGCGGTTGGATCGACCACGGCCATGTCGGCGATCAACGTCTTGCGTTTCTTGTCCATGTCCAGGCCCTTGATCAGGCCAGGCAGAGCGTGCGGCACCTTGAGCTCCTTGCGCAGCTTGATGATCGCCTTGGCAAAGCCGTCGAAACCGCCCTTGATGCCGCAATAGGCGGCAAGCCTGGCGATGCGATCCTCGATCGCCTCACGGTTGAAGGCGAGCACATAGGGCATGAAAACCGCATTGGTCATGCCGTGATGGGTGTCGTAGAGCGCGCCGATCGGATGCGACAGCGAGTGGATGGCGCCGAGCCCCTTCTGGAAGGCAGTGGCGCCCATGGCTGCCGCGCTCATCATATGGGCGCGAGCGACCAGATCCTTGCCGTTGGCAAAGGCCTTCGGCAGGTTCTCGAACACCAGCCTTATGCCTTCGACCGCGATGCCGTCGGCCATCGGGTGATAGCCCGGCGCGCAATAGGCTTCGAGGCAGTGTGCGAGCGCGTCCATGCCGGTGCCGGCGGTGATGAAGCCCGGCATGCCGACCGACAGTTCCGGATCGGCGATCACGATCGCCGGCAAAAGCTTCGGATGGAAGATGACCTTCTTGGTATGGGTCTCCTCGTTGGTGATGACGCCGGCGCGGCCGACCTCCGATCCGGTGCCGGCCGTGGTCGGCACCGCGATGATCGGCGCGATGGCGTCTGAATTGGCCCGGGTCCACCAGTCGCCGACATCCTCGAAATCCCACACCGGCCGCGTCTGCCCGGCCTGGAAGGCGATGAGCTTGCCGAGGTCGAGCGCCGAGCCGCCGCCAAAGGCGATGACGCCGTCATGCTTGCCCTTCTTGAACACCGCGATGCCGGCGGTGAGGTTCGACTCGACCGGGTTCGGCCTCACTTCCGAGAAGACGCCATAGGGGATCTTGGCGTCGTCGAGGATCTTCAGCGTCGAGGCGACGACGGGCAGCTTGGCCAGGCCCGGATCGGTGACGAAGAGCGGCCGCTTGATGCCGGTCGCCGCCAGCACATCCGGCAATTCCTTGATGCGCCCGGCGCCGAAGCGGACGGTGGTGGGGTAGTTCCATTTGGAGATCAGTTTGGACATTTTCTATCTTTCGAAAGGTCAGATCGCTTCGCGCAGGTGGAATGATTTCGGCCGGGTCAGATTGTCATAACCGAGCGCCGAAAGGGCGACGCCCTTGCCGGTGTCCTTGACGCCGGTCCAGACCAGCGCCGGATCGAGATAGTCGCAGCGGTTCATGAACACCGTGCCGGTCTCGACGCGGTCGCCGATCGCGATTGCGTGCTCGGTGTCGCGCGTCCAGATCGATGCGGTCAGCCCGTAGGGGCTGTCGTTCATCAGCGCGATCGCTTCCTCATCGTTGCGCACCTTCATGATGCCGACGATCGGGCCAAAGCTTTCCTCGCGCATGACGCTCATCTGATGGTCGACCTCGGTCAGCACTTCGGGCGCCAGATGGGGCGAGCCGGCTCTGTCGTTTTCGACCTTCATGTTGATATGCGCCTTGGCGCCCTTGCGCAGCGCCTCGGCCTTCTGCTCGCGGATCAGGTCGGCGAAGCGCGCCTGCGCCATCGGCCCCATGGTCGTCGCCTGCTCCAGCGGATTGCCGACGACATAATTCCTGGTCTCGGCGATGAAGCCTTCGACGAACTCGTCATAGACCTTCTCATGCACATAGACGCGCTCGATGCCGCAGCAGCACTGGCCGGAATTGTAGAAGGCGCCGTCGACCAGATTGGCGACCGCATGGTCGAGCTTGGCGTCGGGCAGTACATAGGCCGGGTCCTTGCCGCCGAGCTCGAGACCGAGCGTCATGAAGGTGCCGGCGGCAGCCTTCTCGATGGCGCGGCCGCCGCCGACCGAGCCCGTGAAATTGACGTGGTCGATCTTGCCCGAGCCGAGCAGCTTCTCGGTCTGGGCGTGATTGAGCACGATATTCTGGAACACGCCCTTGGGCAGGCCGATCTTGTCAAACGCCTGCTGGAAGCGCTCGCCGACCAGCAGCGTCTGCGCCGCGTGCTTAAGGATGACGGTGTTGCCGGCCATCAGCGCCGGCACGATGGTGTTGACGGCGGTGAGATAAGGATAGTTCCAAGGCGCGATCACCATGACGACGCCGAGCGGATCCTTCTTCACATAACGCCGAAAACCGTCCTTCGGGTTGGAAGCCGGCACGGATTTGAGCGCCTGTTCGGCGATTTCGACCATGTAGTTGGTGCGTTCCTTGACGCCGCCGAACTCGCCGCCGTAGCGAACGGGACGGCCCATCTGCCAGGCGATTTCCGGCACGATCTCGTCGGTCATGGCGACCAATGCTTCGAGCATCGCCACCATGTACTTGCCGCGCTCGACGATCGGTGTTTGCGTCCACTTCTCCTGCGCCGCCTTGGCGCGCTCGATCGCGGCATTGATCGCCTGGTCCGTTGCCACGGGCCGCTCGGCATAGATCGAGCCATCGATGGGGGTGATGAGTTTGACCGTTTCGGTCATTTTGCAAGTCCTCGCAGTTTTATAACAATCGAAAAACACATGGCCCGGCGCTGACCTTATCCGCCAGCGCCACCCCCTCCCCGTATCGCGACAGGAGCGGGAAACGCCGACGACCCCGCGAGCGGTTCTTCGCGGAAAGGGGCTAAGGGTGCGGCGGGCCTGTAATGGCTTCTGGCCTAATACCGCTCAAAGCCCCGGTGTAGTTCCCAATCCGTGATGCGGCGGTCGTATTCGAACTGCTCCCAGCGGGCGGTGTGCACATAGTGCTCGATCACTTCATCGCCGAAGGCCTGCTTCAGCATCTTGGACTTGGCCAGCGTCTCGGTGGCGTCGCGCAACGTCTTCGGGATCTCCGGCAGGCGCGAAGCCTGATAGGCGTCGCCGACGAAGGGTTTCTGCAGCTCCAGCTTCTCGTCGATGCCGGCAAGGCCGGACGCGATCAGCGCGGCAAAGGCGAGATAGGGGTTCAGGTCGGCGCCGCCGATGCGGCACTCCATGCGGATGCCCTTGGTGCCCTCGCCGCAAAGCCGGAAACCGGCGGTGCGGTTGTCCTCGCTCCACATGATCTTGGTCGGCGCGAACGTGCCGGCCTGGAAGCGCTTGTAGGAGTTGATGTAGGGCGCCAGGAACCAGGTGAATTCCTTGGCGTACTTCAACTGCCCGGCCGCCCATTGCTGGCCAAGGCTGGACAGCGTCCAGTCAGCCTTCTTGTCGAAGAACAAAGGCGTCTTGCCGTCGGCGCTCCACAGCGAATTGTGGATATGGCTGGAATTGCCGGCCAGCCCGTAATTGTACTTGGCCATGAAGGAGATCGCCTTGCCTTCCGAGTCCGCGATCTCCTTGGCGCCGTTCTTCAGGATGACGTGGCGGTCGGCCATGTCGAGCGCCTCGGCGTAGCGCACGTTGATTTCTTCCTGGCCAGGACCCCATTCGCCTTTCGAGTTCTCGATGGGGATGCCGGCGGCCTCCATCTCGTTGCGAAGCCGGCGCATGACGCCTTCTTCCTTCGAGGTGATACCGATCTGATAATCGCCGATATAGGGCGAAGCGCTGTCGAGGCCCTGCCAATGCTTCTTGCGGGCGGAATCGTAAGTCTCGCTGAACAGGTAGAATTCAAGCTCGGAAGCGAAGTAGCCGATATAGCCGCGCTCCTTCAGCCGGTTGACCTGCTTCTTCAGGATCGCGCGGGGAGAGTGCGCCAGATCTTCATGCGTGTGATGGTCGAGCACGTCGCAGATCACCAGCGCGGTCTTTTCCAGCCACGGAATGCGACGCAAGGTCGACAGGTCCGGCTTCATGACGAAGTCGCCATAGCCTTTCGACCAGCTTGCCGCCTTGTAACCCGGCACCGGCTCCATATCGATGTCGCAGGCGAGCAGATAGTTGCAGCCATGCGTTTCGCCATGCGCGGAATCGACGAAGTACTGGGCCAGGAAACGTTTTCCCGAGAGCCTGCCCTGCATGTCGACGATGCAGGCCAGCACCGTGTCGATCTCGCCATTGGAGACCGCTTTCTTCAACTGATCGAACGAGAAATTTCCGGCCATTCCTTTGGCACTCCAACGCTTGACGATTGAAAGGGAGAAACGAAGCCTTGGCCGGCGGGGCGCCGGCCAAGGCCATTAAACGAAGTCTCAGTGGCTGGTCTCGCCGACCGCCTGTTCGGCCGCTTTGATCGCCGCCTGACGCGCGGCGATGATGTCGCCGAGCGGTGGGCCCTGGAAGCGGTTGCGCTCGAAGGCGAACCAGACGATCGCCGTCAGGATAAAGAACCCGACGGTGATGTAGAGCGCCCAGTCGTTCGGCGGCTGGATGCCGATCACGAAGATCAGGATCATCGACACGATCGACAGGAAGGCAAACAGCATGAAGACGCCGCGGCCCAGATTCCACGGACCCATCTTGTCCCACTTCGGCGTGCCCCAGGCCAGCATGCCGAGCACGATCGGCATGGTGAAGGACAGGAACAGGAAGATGACCGTGCAGGACACCACGATGGTGTAGGCCGAGGTGCCGGCGACGGAAACCAGCGTCGAACCCCAGACGAACAGCACCGACAGGATCGACGCCGTCCAGATTGCCGCCACCGGCGTGCGATAGGTCGGGCTGACCTTGGCGAGCGCCGAGGAGCCGGGCAAGCCGCCGTCACGCGAGAAGGCGAAGATCATGCGCGAGGCCGACGTCACGGTCGCGAGGCCGCACAGCAGCTGCGAGACGAACACGACGAGATAGACGAACTCCTTGATGCCGGAGGGAACGCGCTGGTCGAAGGCCCAGAAGAACACGTTCCAGCCCTGCTTGGCGGCATCGTCCATGTTGGGGAGCATCAACACGAAAGCGGCCAGGAACAGATAGCCGAAGATGGCCGACCAGATGACCGACATCACCATGGCGCGCGGCACGGAAGAGGCCGCCTTGATGGTTTCTTCCGACGTGTGCGCGGAAGCGTCGTAGCCGGTGATTGTATAGATCGGCAGCAAGAGGCCGAGCGCGAACACCCAGGCATTCGACACCGACGGCCAGACACCGCCGCCGGCGTCGCCTGAGTAGTTGTGGAATGTGAAGAGACGGCTGACATCCCAATGCTCGGCGAAAATCAGGCAGACCACCGCGATCAGGATCGAGCCGAAGAAGATCAGATAGCCCGAAAAGTCGGTCAGCTTCGCCGTCAGCTTGATGCCGAGATGGTTGATCAGCGCCTGGGCGCCGGTGATGATGACCAGGAAGATCATCTGATTGGTCAGAGTGCCCTCGATGCCGAGCGCCGGCCCGAAGGCGCCGACGAAGAACGTCCAGGTGCCGACATTGATGGCGCCGAGAACGGTGATCAGGCCGAGCAGGTTGAGCCAGGCCGTCACCCAGCCGGTGCCGCGATTGCCCAGGATCGAGCCCCAGTGATAGAGGCCACCGGCGGTCGGATAGGCCGAGCTGATCTGCGACATGGCGACCGCGAAGGTCAGCGACACGAAGCAGCCGACCAGCCAGCCGACGCCGATGCCGATGCCGCCGGCTCCCGACGTGCCTTGCGCCAGCGAATTGATGCCGCCCGACAGGATGCAGATGATGGAGAAGGAAACCGCGAAATTCGAAAAGCGGCTGAGACGCCGCTCCAGTTCCTGGGCGTAGCCCATACTGTGGAGGGCTTTTACGTCCTCCGCCTTGTCTGAATCCGTATAACCCGGCGTCGTCATATTGGAATTCCCCTATGGTTCTTGGCTGACCGGTCCTGCACATCGATGCCCGATCGACCTGAGCCGATCGGGCGATTTTGCGCTGCCGCTAGCCGGCTGTCTGGCCGACGGCCTTTTCCGCGGCTGCGATCTCCGCCGCGCGTCTGGCAATGTCGGCGCCGATCGGCGGACCCTTGAAGCGGCGCGATTCGATACCGAACCACAGAACCACGAGCAGAATGATCAGCCCGATGGCGTAGTTGATCAGGATGTCGAAGGGCGGCTGGATACCGGCATACATCAGCACCAGAACACCAAGCACGGTGATGATGGCGAACGGCTTTGACCAGATGCCGAGGCGGAACGGGCCGAACTCGGTCCAGCTCTTGCCTTCCGCCAGAAGCCCAGCTGCGATCGGCATGGCGTAGGAGACGTAAAGGAAGAGAGCGCAGCCGGCTGCCAGCGCCGCGAAAGCCGGCGAGTAAAGCGTGGCGGCAATCGACAGCACGACGCCGAGCCAGATGGCAGGCACCGGCGTGCGCCAGGTCGGCGAAACCTGCTTCCACAGAGTCGACCCCGGCAGACCTCCATCACGCGAGAAAGCGAAGATCATACGCGAGGTCGAAGTGAGGCCGGCCAGCGCGCACAGATAGTTCGACAGCACGATGGCGATGCCGAGCAGAGCCTTGAGCCAGGTCGGCGCCGGCAGGTTGTTGAACAGGTTGAACCAGGCATTGCCGCCATCCTTGGCCGTCGCCACCAGATCCGGGCTGGCAAGAACGAAGGAAACAGCCATGACGAAGCCGAAGACGAGAGACCATAGCACAGCATGGATCATGCCCCTCGGCACCGCGACACGGGCGTTGTGCGTTTCCTCGGCGGTGTGCGCCGAAGCATCGAAGCCGGTGATCGTATAAAGCGGATAGAGAAGGCCGATCAGGAAGGCCACAAAGGCCGTACGAGCCGTCGGAACATAGCCGCCGCCGGGATCGCCGGTCGTGTTGACGAACGTCGTCAAGCGCGAAAGATCGAAGCCATGCGCGCCCCAGATCAGGAACGTCAGTGTCAGCACGACCGCGACTACGAGGATGAGGTAGCCCGAAAAGTCGGTCAACATCGTCGTCGTCTTGATGCCGAGATGATTGAACAGGCCCTGGGTGACGGTAATCAGGACGACTGCGATCGTCTGCTGCCAGAAGCCCCAGGTCGAGGTGTCCCAACCGAAGATCGGACCAGCGACGAGCCCTTGAAACAGCAGATAGACGCCGACATTCACCGAAGCGACGACGAAGATCAGGCCGAGCAGATTGATCCAGGCCGTAGCCCAGCCCCAGCCGCGGCCACCGAGAATTGAGGACCAGTGGTAGAGGCCACCAGCCGTAGGATAGGCCGAGCCGATCTGGCCGAGCGAAGCGGCGACAACAAGGGCGAAGACACCGCCGATGACCCAGCCGATGGTCGCCTCGAAACCGCTGCCGGTGCCCATGGCCAGCGGGAAAGACGTAATGCCGCCGGCCAGAATGCAAATGATCGAGAAGGATATGGCGAAGTTGGAGAAGCCGCTCATGCGGCGGGCCAGTTCCTGGGCGTAGCCCATGCTATGGAGGATCTTTACATCCTCCGACTTGTCTGAGTGGTCCGGTGCTGCCATTTGAATTCCCCTTTAATTTTTTAGCTGGCCGATTGTATTGAGTTTCCCATTGCGCGTTGTCGGGAGCCGCCGACTTGCTCTGGCTCCAGATTCGAAAAAATGCCGGTGAGCAGATCCGCCCATTTCCGCTGCCCGGTCTCGCCGGAGATTTCGTCGTTGCGGATTTCGATCATCGCGCAGGCAAGGCCGCGCGAACGCGCGTGCCGTTCCAGCGTGAAATAGACGCGGTCGGCCGGCGAATAGGGTTCGTTGACGCCGACAGTGACGCCGGACAGCCGCCGCAGCGCGCCTATCAGCGGCGTGGCCAGCCGGCCGTCCTCGTCGTGGATGATGCCGATATGCCAGGGCCGGTTCTTACCCTTGTAGACCGGGGTGAAGGAGTGGACCGATACCAGCCGCGTTTCCTGGCCGCGCGCCAGCCGCTCCTCGATGACATCGGCAATCGCGCCGTGGAACGGGCGCCATGCCAGATCGACGCGCGCCGCGCGCTGCTTGTCCGACAATCCGGTGTTTCCCGGTATGGCTGTCGTCTCGCTGACCGGCGGCACGAGATCCGGCGCGTCGAGCGGCCGGTTGCAGTCGATGACAAGGCGCGACACGCGCGTCTCGATGAGAGTCGCGTCGAGCGCCTCGGACATGCGGCTGGCGACAGGTAACGCGCCGGGATCCCAGGCAATGTGACGGGAAAGGTCTTCGACCGGCAGGCCGAGCGTTCCGAATTCGGCGGGCAGGAAGTTCGAGGCGTGGTCGCAGGTGAACACGAAGGGGCTGGATCCGCCGGGGTTGGTCACCCGTACGGTCTCAGACGGTGCAAGGCTGGCGGGCCGTGCTTTCTCCATTATCGTCCCCTGGGGAACGCTGTACCGTATGTTACGTATTTTGTCTCATTGCGTCCCTGCGGATGATTTCATACACTTTGCCCGGCTTTGTCAAACGCGAATTCCGAAAACGGCGTCGACGGGTCCAAGGGGCGGGGGAAAACCATGATTTCCAGCATTGCCGAACTGATTTCCGACCGCATCGGCACCATGCCGGCGGGCGAGCGTCGCGCCGCGCAGACGCTGATCGCCAACTATCCGCTGACCGGGCTGAAGACGGTCGCCGAGTTCTCCGCTGCGGCCGGCGTCTCATCGCCGACGATCCTGCGTTTCGTCGCCCGGCTCGGTTTCCAGAACTATCCCGAATTCCAGTCGGCACTGCAGGACGAACTGGCGGCGCAACTGCAATCACCGGCGACACGCACGCTCAACCCGTCTTCGGCCGCCGGCGCCGCTTCGCCAATGCTGGAAGCGACCCTCGACAACATGCGCGAGACCTTCCGACATCTGTCCGAAAAGCAGCTCGCCGACATAGCCGCGACGCTTGCGGACCGGCGCGGCAAGACCTTCCTGATCGGCGGCCGCTTCACCGACCCACTGGCGCGCTACATGGCTGCTCACCTCGCCATCATCCAGCCCGATGTCCATCATCTCGCCGGCCAGGAAAGCATCTGGCGCGACCGGCTGATCGACATGGGCAAGCGGGACGTGCTGGTGACCTTCGATATCCGCCGCTACCAGGAGAGCCTGATCCGCTTCGCCGAGAAGGCCCATCAGCGCGGCGTCCAGATCGTGCTCTTCACCGACCAGTGGCTGTCGCCGATAGCCCGCTTCGCCCGCCACGTCATTGCCGGCCGCACCGCCGTTCCCTCGGCCTGGGATTCATCGGCCGCGCTCTTCGTCGTCGCCGAAACGCTGATCGGGGCCGTGACCCGGCGGCTCGAGGCGGACGGCGCCAGGCGCATCCGCGATCTGGAGAATCTGCGCTAGCCTGCACTCGTTGAATCCTTGCCGATTGGCAGCAACTGAAGCCCGCAGAACCAACGATCCGGTCGCAACCGGCTTCAAATTACCGAGATTTAATGTGCACGATTGCGTGATAATTGCCATAAACCGCTGATATCGCGGCATGGCGTGGCCGGCTTTGACCCAGTCCGCATCGTCGCTGCGCCTGTTCCCGCCTGGAACCGGGCGGACGAATTTTGCCGCTGGAGTGTCGATGCCGAGCTGGAAACAGATTGTTCTTGCGCTTGTGATCGTGACCGCCGCAGCTGCCGCCTGGGCGCATTTCTATCCCGGCGCGCCTGAGGTGCTGGCACGCTGGGGCATCGGCTCGACCCCGCCGGCTGAGGAAACCGCCACTGTCGGCAGCAACCGCAACCGCGCCGGCCAGATTGTAACCATTGTCGCAATTCCCGCCGGCACCGCCACCATCAACGATAGGCTGCAGGCGATCGGTACCGGCCGCGCCGATGCCTCGGTGACGGTCAACCCCTACAGTTCCGGCCGTCTGGCCGAGTTGCTGGTCGAATCCGGCAGCCATGTCGACAAGGGACAGATCCTTGCAACGCTCGATTCCGAGACCGAGATCATCTCTCAGGACCGAGCCAAGCTCGCCTTGCAGGACGCGCAGTCCAAACTCGATCGCGTCAAGTCGCTGCGCGCCTCCAATGCCGCGACGCCCGTCGCCGTTGCCGATGCCGAAGTGGTGCTTGCGGGCGCCAAGCTGGCGCTTCAGGATGCCGAACTTGCCCTGCAGCGCCGCTCGATCCTGGCGCCGATTGCCGGCACCGTCGGCATCCTGCCGATATCCGCCGGCAACTACGTGACCAACCAGTCGGCGATCGCCACGCTCGACGACCGCTCCTCGATCCTTGTCGACTTCCAGGTGCCCGAGCGCTTCGCCGCTTCGGTCAAGGTCGGCGCGCAATTGACCGCGACGCCGATCGCCAATCCGAGCAACGCCTATAGCGGCACCGTCTCGGCCATCGACAACCACATCGATGAAAAGAGCCGCACGCTGCTGGTCAAGGCCAAGATCGCCAATCCGGCCGATTCGCTGCGCGCCGGCATGTCGTTCTCGATCACCATGAAATTCCCCGGCCAGACCTATCCGGCGGTCAGTCCGCTGGCGATCCTGTGGGGTTCCGACGGCGCCTATGTCTGGCAGATCGAGGACGGCAAGGCCAAGCGGGTGCCGGTGCGCATCATCCAGCGCAACACCGAGACCGTGCTGATCGATGCCGAGATCGACAATGGCGACATGGTGGTCACCGAAGGCACGCAAGGCGTCAGCGAGGGCGGCGCGGTGCGCATCGCCGGTGAGCAGCAGCGCCCCGCCAACGCCGCCGAAGGCTCATGACCGCACCCGTCAACACCGCCAGCGAGACCGGCTTCACCGCGCTCTTCATCCGTCGGCCGGTCATGGCCTTCGTCTTGAACACGCTCATCGCCGTTGCAGGCCTCGCCGCCTTCTACGGCGTCGAGATCCGCGAATTGCCCGACGTCGATCGTGCCGTCGTGACCGTTTCCACCACCTTCGAAGGTGCGGCGGCCGAAACCGTCGACCGCGAACTGACCGACACCATCGAGGGCGCGGTTGCCCGCGTCTCCGGCGTCAAGTCGATCTCGTCGTCCTCGTCCTTCGGTTCGAGCCGCGTCACCATCGAGTTCAACGACGGCGTCGATCTCAACGTCGCCGCCTCCGACGTGCGCGATGCCGTCGGCCGCGTCGCCAACCAGATGCCCGAAACCGCCGATCCGCCGCGCATCGTCAAGGCCGATGCCAATTCCGACGCGGTGATGCGGCTGGCGGTGACCTCGGACAACATGTCGATCCAGGACATGACGGTCGTGGTCCAAGACCAGATCGAGGACGAACTGGCCGCCGTGCCCGGCGTCGCCGACGTCCAGGTCTATGGCGACCGCGACAAGATCTTCCGCATCGACGTCGACCAGAACAAGCTCGCCAGCCTCGGCTTCACGGTTGCCGATCTGAGGGCGGCCCTTGCCTCCGTCGCCTTCGATTCGCCTGCCGGGTCGATCACCACCACCAACCAGGATCTGATCGTACGCACGACCGCGGACGTGACGACGCCCGAGGAATTCGAAGCTATCGTCATCGGCGGCACCACGCGCATCCGCGACGTCGCCACCGTCACCCTTGGCCCCGATGTCGGCCAGACGACGCTGCGCTCGGATGGCAAGACCGGCATCGGCATCGGCATCATCCGCCAGGCCGAATCCAACACTTTGGATATTTCGACCGGCGTCCAGGCCGCCGTCGCCAAACTGCAGGAAAACCTGCCCAAGGGCATGGCGATCAAGATCACCAGCGACGACGCGGTCTTCGTCAAGGGCGCCGTGCATGAGGTCGAGATCGCGCTCGGCCTGTCTGTCACCATGGTGCTGATCGTCATCTACGTCTTCCTGCTCGACTGGCGCGCCACGCTGATCCCCGGCCTGTCGATGCCGGTCGCCATGATCGGCACCATCGCCGCCATCTATCTGGCCGGCTTCTCGGTCAACATTCTGACGCTGCTTGCCCTGGTGCTGGCGACCGGCCTTGTTGTCGACGACGCTATCGTCGTGCTCGAAAACATCGTGCGACGGCGCAACGAAGGCATGGGGCCCCGCGCCGCCGCCGTGCTCGGCGCGCAGGAAGTGTTCTTCGCCGTTGTTGCCACGACATTGACGCTGGTCGCCGTCTTCGTGCCGATCTCCTTCCTGCCCGGCCAAACCGGCGGCCTGTTTCGCGAATTCGGCTTCGTGCTTGCCATGTCGGTGCTTTTATCCTGCGTGGTGGCGCTGACGCTTTGCCCGATGCTCGCCTCGCGCATGCTGACGAGCGCCTCGCTCCACCACGAAGGCGGCCATGGCTTCGGCGCCCGCATCGGCGGCGCACTCAACGCCGGCTACAAGCGCGGCCTGCATGCCTGTCTCGACGCGCCCTGGGTCGTGGTTCTGGTCGCTGTGTTGTTTGCCGGCACCGCCTTCACCTTGTTCGGCGCCATCCGCCAGGAACTGACGCCGACCGAGGACCGCGCCGCCGTGCTGTTGCGCATCAGCGCTCCGCAAGGCGTCAGCCTCGATTACACGACGCAGCAGATGCAGAAGATCGAGAAACTGATCCAGCCGATGCGCGATTCCGGCGAGATCCGCGCCACATTCGAGAATGCCGGCCAGAACGGCTCCTACAATTCGGGCTTCATGGTGATGACGCTGGCGCCGTGGGACGAGCGCAGCCGCAGCCAGCAGGAAATCATGGCCGAGATCAGCCAGCTGACCAAGCAGGTGCCGAGCGTGCGTATCTTCCCGGTCCAGCCCAACAGCCTCGGTATCCGCGGCGCCGGCAACGGCCTGCAATTCGCCCTTGTCGGCAACGACCGCAAGGCGCTCGGCGACGCGGCGGTGAAAATCATCGCCGAGATGCAGAAGGATCCGCGTTTCCAGACGCCGCGCCTCTCCATCGATCCGACGCAGCCGCAACTCGCCGTGGCCATTGACCGCGAGCGCGCCTCCGATCTCGGCATCGACATAACCGGGCTGGCCAACACCATGCAGGCCATGCTCGACGGCAATGATGTCGTCGACGTCTACATCGCCGACCGCAGTTATGGCGTGAAGCTGGTCTCGACCACCAATCCGATCAACGATCCGACCGACCTGGAAAACGTCTTCCTGAAGACGGGCGACGGTCGCTTCGTGCCGATGTCGACCATCGCCACCTTGACCGAACGCGCCGTGCCGCCATCGCTGTCGCGCGAGCAGCAGCAGCCGTCGGTGGCGATCACCTCCAACCTTTCAGGCAATTTCGCGCTCGGCGACGCGTTGACCCGCGCCGAGGAAATCGCCACGCCGCTGTTGCCGCCAGGCAGCCGCATCCTGCCGCTGGCCGAGGCCGCGACGCTGGGCGAAACCAACAGCGCCATGGTGACCATCTTCGGCTTCGCGCTGGTCATCATCCTGCTTGTGCTGGCGGCGCAGTTCGAAAGCTTCGTCAGCGCCGTCATCATCATGGCGACGGTGCCGCTCGGGCTGGCCTGCGCCATCTTTGCCTTACTGCTGTCGGGCACCAGCCTCAACGCCTACAGCCAGATCGGCCTCGTGCTGCTGGTCGGCGTCATGGCCAAGAACGGCATCCTGATCGTCGAATTCGCCAACCAGCTGCGCGACCGCGGGCTGGGCGTGCGCGAGGCGATCGAGCAGGCCTCGGTCATCCGCTTGCGGCCGGTGATGATGACCATGATCTGCACCATCCTTGGCGGCGTGCCGCTGGTGCTGGCGGCGGGTGCCGGCGCCGAGGCACGCGTGGCGCTCGGCTGGGTCATCGTCGGCGGCCTTGGGCTCGCCACCATCTCGACGCTCTTCCTCACCCCCGTCGCCTATCTGCTGCTCGGCCGCTTCGTGACGCCCAAGACGCATGAGGAAGCCCGCTTGAAGCGTGAGCTCGAGGAGGCGGCCGACACCAACATCGAGCCCGCGGAATAGCTATTTCAGCAGCCGGCCTTCGATCGACCAGCGCGCCGACAGAAAATTCAGCACAGCGGCCACGATCAACCCGCCAATCTTGGCCGGCCACACGCCGAGAGCTCCGGCCAGCACGGCGATCGAAAGGCTGGAAACACCCAGCGAAATCAGCGCGCCCAGCGAGACGAAGCGCAGGAACGAATGGTGCAGCCGGATGTCCGGGTCCCGTTCGAACGACCAGAACCGGTTCGCCACAAAGGAGAAAAGGACGGCGACCAGCCAGGCCGCGACATTGGCGGCCAAAGGCGGCATGGCGAGCTTGAGCAACAGGAAAAATGCGGCAAGGTCGATGCAGGTGTTCGCCAGTCCCACCAAGGCAAAGCGGACGATCTTGCTGCCGGTCGAACGTTGCGTCTGGCCGGCGTCGCTCATGCGCCGCCGTCCATGACGCGGACTCCGGCCCGGTCCAGGCTGGCGCCAAAATCATCAGAGCCCAGAACCGCGAACTCGACCTCACGCGCCCCTTGCATGACGTCTCGTGCCCGCAGCGTTTCGTCGACATGGCCGGGATGGCACATGAACAACCCTTGCTCCGGCAAGCTCGCCAATGCGGCGTTCAGCGCCGGAGCGAATTTCTCCGGCTGCCGCCAGTCGTAGATGCCGCAAAGCGGTGTCATGACTGCAAAGCCCGCGCGTTGCATCGCTTTGTTGAAGCCCGCGGCCAGGGCCGCGATCGCGGCGATCTTGGCCGCCGCGTCGAGGCCGACAAGTGCTGGCGCGCCGCGCAGCGCCGGCTTGTCCGCGGCCGTCGCGAAACGCGTCAGCAGCCACTTTCGCACCACCGGCAGGAAATGCACGTGCTGGTGCCCGTCAATGAAGTCTGGCGGGCCTCCCAGCGCTTCGATGAAGCGGTCACACTGGGCGTCGAGTTCGGCATGCACGTCGCGCGCGTCGATGCGGCCGCGCCGGATCGGCAGCGCCAGCGAGCCAAGCGGCGGCAGCCTGCCTTCCGGCGCCAGGCTCGACGAACCGGTGACGGCGACCTGATCGGTGAGGGTCAGATGCAATCCGACCGCCGCCCTTTCGCGCAAAGGTCTTATGCGCCGCGCCTCCTCTTCCCATTCGGGAAAACCGGTCATGCAACTGGTGCCCGTCAGGCGACCGCGATCGATGAGGTCGAGGATCGCCTTCGATACGCCGGGCGCCAGGCCGTAGTCGTCGGCGATCAGGCGGATCGATCTGGTCATTTGCTGGAGGCGGCCTGTTCGGCGGCATCGCCATGCAGGACATCGCGCACGATATAGACCGGCCGGTCCTTGCTTTCACTGAGTGTGACCCAGACATATTCGCCGATCAGGCCGAGCAATGTGAGGTTGAGCCCGCCCAGCAGCACGACGGCGACCATAAGGCTCGGGTAGCCGGGCACGGAGATGCCGTAGAACAGCACCTCGAAAAGCACCTTCACGCCGTAGGCCAGGCCGGCAAGCGCCGCCAGCAAGCCGATGAGGCTGATGATGCGCAGCGGGATCACCGAAAAGGAGGTGAACCCTTCCAGCGAAAAAGCGATCAGGTTGAGCCGATTCCATTTCGATGTGCCGCTCACCCGGTTCTCGGGCGTGTAGAGCATCGCTTTCTGGTTGAAGCCGGCCCAGGCGAACAGGCCCTTGTTGAAGCGCCGCTTGTCGCGCACGCTGATCAGGGCCCGCACCACGGCGGCGCGCATGACGCGAAAGTCGCCGGCATTCTCCGGGATATCGAAGCGCTGGCTGCTGTTGATCAGCTTGTAGAACAGCCGCGCCATCTGGCTGCGCCGCCAACTCGCCTCGCGCCGGTCATTCTGCGCGTAGACGACATCGATATCCGCGTTCTCGACCAGCTCGCCGATCATTGTCAGGCTGATCTCCATCGAATGCTGGAGATCGGAATCCATGATCAGGACCATGTCGCCGCGCGAATGGTCGAGGCCGGCGAGCACCGCCGCCTCCTTGCCGAAATTGCGGCTGAGCCGCACGATCTCCCAGGAGCCGGACAGCGCGGCGGCAAACCGTTCGGCGCCGCCATCGCGGCTGCCGTCGTCGATCAGTATCTTGCGGACAGACATTCCGAAGCGCTCGCCAACCGCCGCTTCCAGCCTGTCGAGCAATCCGACGAAGGCGACCGCGGATTCGGCTTCGTTGAGGAAGGGCGCAATGATGTCGAGCGTTTCAGCCATGCGCGACGGACCTTGTCTCAATCACCTTTTCGCGCCCCTTCACCCAGAACCAGCCGATGAGAGTGCAAGCGATGATGGTGACGCTGATCGGCCGGAACCACGGGTGGAAGAAGTTGTGCATATCGCGGGTAAGGCTGGTTAGACCCGTAAGGAAGAGCAGCACGGCCACAAACCAGCGCATGGATGCGGCTTTCTCGTCCTGCCACAGCAAAGCGACCGAGAGGCCGGCGGGAACCGCCACCAAGGCATAGGTGTTCGGCTCGACGCGCGGGTTGAACACGCACATGTAGAACGCCGCCACCAGGAAAATGGCGAGCCCGCGGACATTGGAGTCCAGCCTGCGGTCGAACTGAAGCACGATCCAAAGCGTGAGCAATGCCGCGATGGCGCGCACGATCGTTGCATCGAATTCAGGGATCAGCAGTCCAATGGAGGCAAAAGGCGCGGTGAAATCCGTCGCAATGAACGGGCCGGTATGGTCGACCGCCATCGAGGTCACCATGCGGAAGAAATCCGCATATTGGGCATTGATGTAGTCCGTGGATGCAAAGGCGTAAGGAATGGCGAGCACGACCGCCACCGCCAGCACAAGCACCGGAATAAGCCGGGGCCGCAGAGCGCCGGCGAGCAGCAGCATGACCAGGGCCGTTGGCTTGGCAATGATGGCGAGCGAAGCCCACAAGAAGGTTTCCGCGCGGCGCCCTTCAAGCGCCGACAGAGTGAGGAGCCAGCACGCGCCGGCCAGCAGGATCGTCGACTGGCCGTTGCGCACCGCGCCGAGTGCCAGCGGCAGCGCCAGGAACAGCCCGTAGGAGAGGCGCCATGCCTGGTCGTCGCCGCCTATCTTGCGCACTTGGCGAACAGCCGCCAGCGTGAGCACGCCGAAGCACAGCAGCCGCCACAAAGTATCGCCGACATAAGGACCAAGCTTCAGCAGCGGGATGTAGAGGGCTGCAAAGGCGGGCGCGTAGAGGTAACCCATCGCCAGTTCGACATGGTAGAGCGGACGGGCCGCGATGAAGGCTTCGGAGCCATTTCGGTAGACGAAAACGACCGAACGGGCATCAGGTGCATGCCAAGCCATGATCTGGACGATCACGAACGCCCCGATCCACAGCCAAAGTCCCAGACGGTCGAAAACCGGTTTGGTCATCGTCATCACCCCATATTCCAGCCAGGATGATTTTTCCCATCATCGTCCGGCTTCAGGGCCGGCGACATATCACGGAGCAATCAGCGCGGCATAGAGCATCGGCTCGTGGCACCCGGAAAATGTGCAAGCGCCTGGCGGCAGACCCCGGAATTCCGGCTTTTTCGAGGGTTTGTGACGCCTATCACAGCTCTGTGTTCGATATTTTGGACTCGCGTGTCATGCCGCGAAGCCCGGCGATCAAGGCGGAAATCTGATCTATGGCCTGATGAACACCTTGCCGTTCGGCTTGGCCAGTTCGGCGGGCAGCCGCGCCATCGCCTCCTCGAATGGCACCACCGCGGTGACATCGGTCGACCAGCGTCCGTCGGAAAAGCGTTTCTGCGCCTCCAGCACGGCCGCGCCCAGCCTGTCGCGGAACTGCCGCATCCATTCGACGAGCCAGAAGCCCTCGATATGCTTGTGCTGGAAGATCAACTGGCCAGGCTCGCGAATCACCGTCGGCTCGGCATCGAGCCGGCCATAGATGATCCAGCGGGAGCGCTTCGGCATGGCGTTGAAAATGGCTGATGCCAGCGGGCCGGTGACCGCGTCGAGGAAGATGCGCGGCTGCTCGGCCTTGATCACTTCGCGCAGCGAGGCTTCGAAATCGGCCGCCTTTTCGTTGAGCACATGGGCGGCGCCGTGTTGTTTGAGCAGTTCTATCTGCTCGTCGCGGCGCACGGTGACGATCGGCCGGAAGCCTGCTTCCTTGGCCAACCCGATGATCAGCTTGCAGAGCTGGCTGGCGCCGGCCGTCATGATGAAGGCCTTCTCGCCTGTCTCCCTGACGATGTCGAACATGGCCAAAGCGGTCAGCGGATTGACGATCATCGCGGCAGCGTCCTCGTCGCGCACCGTATCGAGCAGCGGAATGCAGGATATGGCCTCGGCGACGGCGTAGTCGGCCCAGGCACCCCAGTTCGAGACGCCAGTGGCGAAGGCGACGCGTTTGCCGTCCAGGCTTTTTGCATAGGCGTCGTCACCGGTGGCGACGACAATGCCGACGCCTTCGAAGCCGGCCGGCCGGCCCTGCACACGCGGCTGGCCATATTGGCCCTTGATGAAGGCAATATCGGAGGGATTGATCGAGGCGAGGCTGACCTTGATCAGCGCCTGTGTCGGCCCCGGCGTCGGCACGGCGATGCTGCCCGGTTGAAGATAGGGCTCCATCGCCTCGAGCGCGGCGGCCGAGGGCGTCCTGGTGTAGCCGTCGCCGACAAGCAGCAGACCCTTCATTTCCGACGGAAGCGCCATGATGATCAGACCTTTTCCTGCGTGTATTTTTTCAGTTCCGTGCGCGCCACCTGGCGCCGGTGCACCGCGTCCGGTCCGTCGGCAAGCCGCAGGGTCCTCAGATGCGTCCATGAGCGGGCGAGTGGTGTATCCTGGCTGATGCCTTGCGCGCCGAACATCTGCACAGCCTCGTCGGTGACTTTCAGCGCCACCCGCGGCGCGATCACCTTGATCTGGCTGATCCAGGGGGCGGCGGCGCGCGCGTCGCCCTGATCGATCATCCACGCCGCCTTGAGGCAGAGCAACCGCGCCATCTCGATCTCCATGCGGCATTCAGCGATGATGTCGAAATTGGCGCCGAGCTTGGCCAGAGGCTGGCCGAAGGCCTCGCGCCGCACCGAGCGCTGGCACAGCATTTCCAACGCCATCTCGGCCTGGCCGATGGCGCGCATGCAATGATGGATGCGGCCAGGGCCCAGCCGCCCTTGCGCGATTTCGAAGCCCCTGCCCTCGCCAAGGATCAGATTGGCCGCCGGCACCCGCACATTCTCGAACCTCAGATGCATGTGGCCGTGCGGCGCATCGTCCTCGCCATAGACCTGCATGGCGCGGATTTTGGTGACGCCTTTGCTGTCCGCCGGCACCAGCACCATGGAATGCCGGCGATGCTGCGGCTCCTCGTCCGAACCCGTGCGGACCATGACGATATAGATGGCGCAGCGCGGGTCGCCGGCGCCGGACGCCCACCATTTTTCGCCGTTGAGCACATAGTCGTCGCCGCGCCGCTCGCAGCGCATCGCAATGTTGGTCGCGTCCGAGGACGCCACATCCGGCTCGGTCATCAGATAGGCCGAGCGGATCCGGCCTTCGAGCAACGGCTCCAGCCACTGCCGCTTGTGGTCCTCGGAACCATACCGCTCCAGCACCTCCATATTGCCGGTGTCGGGCGCCGAGCAATTGAAGGTCTCGGCGCCGAGATGCGCCTTGCCCATTTCTTCCGCGAGGTAAGCGTATTCGACGGTGGACAGACCATAGCCGCGCGTCGAATCGGTCAGCCAGAAATTCCACAGCCTGCGCTCGCGTGCGGTCTTCTTCAAACCTTCCAGAATTTCCGTCTGCCTGGCGGTGTAGGCCCAGCGGTCGCCGCCTTTGCCGACCTCGGCCAGAAATTCCTCGCCGAGCGGCGCAATCTCGTCGCGCACCATCGCGGCCACGCGCTGATGGATCGGCCTCAGCCGCTCGGTGATGCCGAGATTCATGTCCGCCATCGCATCGGCCCTTTCGCAGATAGATCTTTACCCGTGGCAAGGATGACCGTACTTCGGCTAGCCTTGTCAACGCGAGTCCCCTCGCCGGTTCGGCCGAGGCATGCGGAGGATTGTTATGAGTTACCTGGACAAGCTGTTCTCGGTCACCGGCAAGACCGCGTTGGTGACGGGTGCTGCGACCGGCATCGGCCGCATGGTGGCGACCGGCCTGGTACGCGCCGGCGCCAGCGTGATGATCGCCTCGCGCAAGGGCGAGGACTGCGTCAAGGTCGCCAACGACCTGAACGCGCTCGGCGGCTCCGGCCATGCCGAAGGCTTTGCCGGCGACGTTTCCAGCGAAGCGGGCATTGCGGCCCTTGTCGCAGAGGTAAAAGCGCGCACCGAGCGGCTGCATATCCTGGTCAACAATGCCGGTATCTCCTGGGGCGCGCCGCTGCAGGAATTCCCTTATAGCGCCTGGGCCAAGGTGTTCGGCGTCAACGTCACCGCCGTCTTCCACCTGACCAGGGAACTGCTGCCGCTGCTCGACGCGGCGGCGAGCGACGAGGATCCGGCCCGGGTGATCAATCTGGGTTCGGTGATGGGCACTCAGCCGCTTGCCGACGACGCCTATTCCTACACCGCCTCGAAGGCCGCGGTTCACCATTTGACGCGCACGCTGGCGCTTGAGTTCGCCGACCGCCGGATCACGGTCAACGCCTTTGCGCCTGGCCCTTTCCAGAGCCGCATGACGGCCTTTGCGACCGCCACCAAGGCGCAGGCGAAACATGTCGGCAACCACGTTCCGCTCGGCCGCATCGGCGTAGCGGATGACATTGCCGGCGCAACGCTTTATTTGTGCAGCCGTGCCGGCAGTTATGTCACCGGCGCCATCCTGCCGATCGACGGCGGCCAGTCGGTTCAGCATGGGATGACATTGTTCAAGGAATAAGACGCCCGGCTCAAGAAATCCGGGCGGTGTTGAAGGTGCCCGGGAATTGTTACCCGGGCGGGGTGGGAGGACATCAGCGTGGAACCGATCAGTCTGGATCTGCTTCTGGCAAGCGTCGGCAAGGAAGTCGGGGTCTCGCCATGGCGAACGGTGACGCAGCGCATGATCGACCAGTTCGCCGATGCCACCGACGACCACCAGTTCATCCATTGCGATCCCGAGCGCGCCGCGCGCGAGACGCCGTTCGGCGGCACCATCGCGCACGGTTTCCTGTCGCTGTCGCTGTTGTCGGCGATGACCTTCGAGACCATGCCGCCGATCGAAAACACCAAGATGGGCGTCAACCACGGTTTCGACACGCTGCGCTTCCTGTCGCCGGTCAAGACCGGCTCGCGCATCCGCACGCACTTCGTGCTGGCCGACGTCAAGGTGAGGCCCTCCGGCTGGGTGCAGACCGCGCATGACGTGACCATCGAGATCGAGGGATCGAAAAAGCCGGCGCTGACGGCGCGTTGGCTGACCCTGACGCTGATCGAGCGGCAGCCAGAGACCGCATGAGCGGCGCTGCCAATGCTCTCGACAAGTCGGCGCTTGCGCTCGATCAGGGCGCGCTCACGCCCTATCTCGAGATGCATGTCCCGGGTTTCGCCGGGCTTTCCGCGATCGAGAAATTCAAATCCGGACAATCCAACCCGACCTATCTGTTGACCGCCGCCAGCGGCCGCTATGTGCTGCGCGCCAAGCCGCCCGGACAGCTCTTGAAATCCGCGCATCAGGTCGATCGCGAATTCCGGGTGATGCGGGCGCTTGCCGGCACCGCGGTGCCGGTGCCGCGCATGCTGCATCTTTCGGCCGAGGACTCGCCGATAGGCCGCAGGTTCTACGTCATGGAGTACCTGGACGGGCGCATCTTCTGGGACCCGTCGCTGCCGGACGCATCGGGCAATGACGAGCGTGCAGCAATCTACGACACCATGAACGCGACGCTGGCCGCGTTGCACGATGTCGATATCGAGGCCGTCGGACTTGGCGATTTCGGCAAGCCCGGCAGCTATTTCGAGCGCCAGTTCGCCCGCTGGACCAGCCAATACCGGGCCTCCGAAACGGACAGCATCGCCGACATGGATCGGCTGATCGGCTGGCTGGAAACCCATATGCCGGCCGATGATGGCCGCGTCTCGCTGGTGCATGGCGACTACCGGCTGGACAACATGATGTTCGCCAAGGACGCACCCAGGGTCATTGCGGTCCTCGACTGGGAACTGTCGACGCTCGGCCACCCTTTCGCCGATCTGGCCTATCAATGCATGCAGTGGCGCCTGCCGCATGCTTCCGGCTTTCGCGGCCTTGGCGGCGTCGACCGCGCGGCGCTCGGCCTGCCGTCCGAAGAGGACTATGTCTCAGCCTATTGCCGCCGGCGCGGCATCGCCGGCATCGGCAACTGGACCTTCTTCCTGGCCTTTTCCTTCTTCCGCCTGGCGGCGATCTGCCAGGGCGTCTACCGCCGCGCACTCGACGGTAACGCCTCAAACCCGGAAAAAGCCAAGACCTACGGCCAAGCGGTGAAACTGCTCGCCGCGCTCGCGGTAGAACTGATCGACAAGAGCTAGAGCAATTCCAGGAAAAGTGTGAGCGGTTTTCCGTCCGGAATTGCGTAAACAAAGAGATAGAGCGGTTCGCCGTTTCCGTGAAACGGTGAACCGCTCTGAAAGCGGAGAGCCGACCAATGGGCCGTTTCGACGGGATGACGGTACTCATCACCGGCGCGACCGGTGGCCTCGGCAGCGGCGCGGCCAAAGCTTTCGCCGCCGAGGGCGCGCGGCTGGTCCTCTCGGATCTCGACGAGCCGGCGCTTAAGGATTTTGCCGCGATGTTCGACACGGAGACAGCTACCCTTGCCGGCAACATCGCCGACGAGACATTGTCGGAGGACCTGGTCACGCTTGCCGTCGAAAAATTCGGCCGGCTCGATATCGCGGTCAACAACGCCGGCATCGTGCACAGCTTTGTGCGCCTGCCGCAGGTGACGCCGGACGAAGCGCGCCGCGTGATCGAGGTCGACCTGCTCGGCGTCTTTTACGCCATGAAGCACCAGATCCCGCAAATGGAACGGCAGTTCAAGGACTGCGGCAAGGGCGGCGTCATCGTCAACGTGGCCTCCGTTGCTGGTCTTTCCGGCGCGCCGAAGCTTTCCGTCTATGCCGCAGCCAAGCATGGCGTGGTCGGGCTGACGAAGTCGGCCGCGGCCGAGTATGCCAGCAAGGGCCTGCGCATCAACGCCGTTTGTCCGGCCCACACCAGGACCGCGATGGTCGACGGCTTCGTGCGCTCGACCGGCGCGCCGCAAGCCGACGCGCTTGCCGAATTGACGCGCGGCGTTCCGATGAAGCGGGTGGCCGAGGTCGAGGAAATCATCGCCGGCCTGCTGTTCCTCGCCGATCCGGCCAATTCCTTCATGACCGGCCATGCGCTGGCGCTCGACGGCGGTATCGGCGCCATCTGATACGCGTCGCGCTGGTGCGACAGCGGATCAGAGAACAAATCGTAAAGCACGGGTGGTTCGTCCTGGCGCGCTTTGCCTGACGGTGGGGAACCGGTCTGCGCCCTTGTCCGTTTCCGTACAGCGTATATAATTTCGTAAGGCAACCAACCAACAAGGCAGGCGACATTGGCGCTCAGCGTTCAGAAACGCCGCGAAAAACAGAAAGCCGAGCTTCGTTCCGAACTGGTCGTAGCGGCCCACAAGCTTGTTCAGGAAGAAGGCTATGAAGGCCTGACCATCCGCAAGCTTGCCAAGCGGGTCGGCTACGCGCCGATGTCGGTCTATTCCTATTTCGCCGACAAGCAGGACATCCTGTTCGCGCTCGCCGAGGATGCCTTCGAGACGCTGGCAAGGCGCATCGAGGAGCGTCCCGCCAACGATCCTGTCGAGGCGCTCAAGGCGGTGATGGCCGAGTATGCCGCCTTTGGGCTCGGCAATCCCAATGAGTATCGCACCGTCTTCATGACCGAAAAGACCAAGCTGCCGGAAGGTCGCAGCTATGAGGAGATGGAAGAAGGCAATCCGGCCATGAAGGTGCTGATCAAGCGCGTCGAAGCCTGTGTCGCCGCCGGCAAGCTCAAGGGCGATCCGCGCGCCATCGCCACCATGCTATGGACTGTCGGCCACGGCACGATCTCGCTGCTGATCACCTTTCCTTTCTATCCGTTTGGTGACCCGGAGGCCTATGTGAAGCGCATGTGCAACTTCATGGTGGCCTCACTGTCCACGCAGGACATCCCCCCGCTCACCGAAACACCGGTCGACTGCTGATAGCTTCGGCTTTGCGCGGCGATCGCTTGATCCGCGCCAGCGAACCCCAAGGCAATTCCAGGAAATGTGTCAACGGGTTTCCGTCCGGAATTGCGTCAACTGACCGCGTTCAAAAAATTTGTCGTACGCGTACAGTTTCCCCCTTGAATTTCGTTTCCGTTAACCGTATTTGTACATTGCATCGTACATGTACGAAAATTTATTGGAGACGGAAAATGAAGAAAACCATTCTCACCCTCGCCGCCGTGCTGGCTTTCTCGGGCGCCGCTTTTGCCGGCTCGAACCAGCCGGTCAAGCATGCGCCGGCCGCCTGCGTTCAGGCCAACGTGACGCTCGATTGCACCGCGACCGGCTCGGTTGAAAAGGCCGACGCCGCCAAGAACCAGACGACCAAAGGCCCGCGCCTCGGCATCGACGTGAACCCCTGGTTCGTGCCCGGCCTGTAAGTTTCATCGCCGGACCTCAAACGAAAACGGGCGGCACTTGGCCGCCCTTTTCGTTTTACCTGTCGCGCTGAGCGATTTGCCAAGCGCTATTTCTTGGATGTTTTCTTGCCGGGCACGACCTTGGCCTTGCCAGGTTTGGCCGGCGCGCCGGGAATGGCAGTGCTGGTGATCGACACCGGGTCGCTGGCAGGAAAAGTATCCTCGAGGCCTTCCTCGAGTTCCTCTTCCTCGACCTCGTGATGCCTCTCATGCTCCAGCGAACGGACGGCCGCGGTCTTCTTAGGCGATTTCTCCGCCGATTTGGGTGGCATCGTCAGTCTCCCTCACAAGCCGAACAAACGAAGCGGGCTGGCGATGGTTCCTGCGGCTCGGTCCTTTCGAACCTGGCCGGGCATTTCAGTTCGCCGCGTCGCTTGCCGCTTCGGATAGCAAAGTAAAGACATAGTCCGAGAAGGAACGCCAGCACTCCACCCGGAACGTATCCTGCGCGGTACGCAGCAGCACGATCTCGGACTTGCCGAGGATGGTGCGTGAGGCAGCACCGACCGGAAACGCATCGAGCGACAGATCCTGCGGGCAGGCCGAACCGACCGTCACGGCCGCTGCCGGGCCGACGACGGAAATCCCGACATTGCGATGCGAGATACCAACGGCCGAATGCAGCGCCGCCACCTTGGCGCAGTCGGCCAGCGGGTCATTGCCGGCCTCGTCAATGATCATCCATTCGTCCGGGCCGAGCCACAGCACCGTGCGGCCGGCCTTCGTGGCCGAGGTCTTCGGCTTCGTCGGCAGCGTTACGCCCAGCGCCTTGGAGAGGGCCGCGAGCGAAGCCTGCGGCGCGCGCAGCGAAATGCGTTCCGCCGGCGGCAGCATCTCCACCTTGACGCCCGGTGCCGACAGCGTGCGGCCGGCCAGCGCTGGCCGACGCTCGACGGAGGGCGAAGCAGCCGTGGTTTTAGTCTTGGCAGCGGCTTTAGCCATTGAGGTGCTCCCCCTTCTCGTCGACGAACACCATGCCTGTGACCTCGACCTCGATCGTGCCGTTCGGCATCGGCACGTAAAGCGTCTCGCCCATGCGGTCGCGACCGCCGGCGACCAGCGCCAGCGCGATCGAACGCCCGCAATTCTCCGACCAGTAGCTGGAGCTGACGTGGCCGATCATCTTCATCGGGATCGGCTGCTTTGGATCGTCGACGATCTGCGCGCCTTCTTCCAGCACCACCTTCGGGTCCTTGGTTTTCAAGCCGACAAGCTGCTTGCGGCCCTTGGCGACCAGGTCCGAGCGGGCCAGGCCGCGAATGCCGACGAAATCGGTCTTCTTCTTGCCGACCGCCCAGTCGAGCCCGGCATCGTTCGGCGTCACCGTGCCGTCAGTATCCTGGCCGACGATGATGTAGCCCTTTTCGGCGCGCAGCACGTGCATCGACTCGGTGCCGTAAGCGGTCGCGCCATGCTTCTGGCCTTCGGCCCACAGCGCCTCCCACACCGCTTCGCCGTAGTCGGCGGGCACGTTGACTTCAAAACCGCGCTCGCCGGTGAAGGACATGCGGAACAGCCTGGTCGGCACGCCGCAGATCTTGCCCTCGCGCACCGACATATGCGGCAGCGCCTCGTCCGACATATCGATGCCTTCGACCAGCGGCGCGATGATGTCGCGCGACTTGGGGCCCTGCACGGCGATGACGGCCCATTGCTCGGTGATCGAGGTCAGCCAGACATTCAAGTGCGGGAACTCGGTCTGGAGGTAATCCTCCATATGGTTCATGACGCGCGGCGCGCCGCCCGTCGTTGTCGTGACATGGAAGCGGTCCGGCGCCAGCCTGCCGACGACGCCGTCATCATAGATGAAGCCGTCCTCGCGCAGCATGATGCCGTAGCGGCAACGGCCGGTCTCCAGCTTCTCCCACGGATTGGTGTAGAGCAGCTCCATGAACTTGGCCGCATCCGGGCCGACGACCTCGATCTTGCCAAGCGTCGAAGCGTCGAACAGGCCGCCAACTTTTCGCACCGTCACGCATTCGCGGTCGACGGCGGCATGCATGTCCTCGCCCGCCTTGGGGAAATACCAGGCGCGCTTCCAGTGGCCGACATCCTCGAACACAGCGCCTTGCGATGCCGCCCAGCCATGCGTCGCGGTGCGGCGGGTCGGGTCGAACAGCGCGCCGCGGGCGTGGCCGACGATCGAGCCGAAGGTCACCGGCGTGTAGGGCGCGCGGAACGTGGTGAGTCCAACCTGCGGTATCGGCTTGCCGAGCGTCTCGGCGGCGATCGCCAGGCCATGCATGTTCGACGTCTTGCCCTGGTCGGTGGCCATGCCGTTGGTGGTGAAGCGCTTGACGTGCTCGATCGAGTGCATGCCTTCATGCACCGCCTGGCGGATGTCCTTGGCGGTGACGTCGTTCTGGAAATCGACGAAGGCCTTGACCGTCGTGTCCGGCCCGGCGCCGGGCGCGGCGCCCAGCATGCCGCGCGACCAGCTCTCGCCGGCGTCGACCTTCGGCTTGGCGCCCTTGCCGGCCTTGCCGCCGGAATCCTTTGCCGCCTTGGCGCCGGCCGCGTAAGCCTCGTCGACCGAGGCGGCCAGCCCGTCGGTGCCGTTGCAGGCGCCGACCGAGATGCAATCCTGCGCATAGGTGCCGGGCACGAAGCGCTTGGTTTCGTCGTTGAAGGCAACCTTGCCGCGCGACTGCGAGAACAGATGCACCGACGGCGTCCAGCCGGCCGACATCAGGATGGCGTCGACGGGTATCGTGCGTTCGCCGCCGCCATTCTTCGGCTGCACCGTCATCGAGGAAACGCGCAGCTTGCCGCCGGCGCGGATCACCGCACGGCCGAAATTAACCTCGATGCCAAGCGCCCTCGCCTCATCGATCACGGGGCCGGTCGGATTGTCGCGCAGGTCGACGATCGCAGCGACATTGACGCCAGCCTTCTTGAGATCGATCGCGGCGGCGTAGGCGGAATCATTGGCCGTGTAGACGCCGACATTCTTGCCGACGGCCACGCCATAGTGGTTGAGATAGGTACGCGCCGCCGATGCCAGCATGACGCCCGGACGATCGTTATTGGCGAACACCATATGGCGCTCGATGGCGCCGGTTGCGATCACGACTCTGCCAGCGCGGACCTGCCACAGGCGTTCACGTGCCAGCTCCCGGCCCGGGTTCTTGACATGGTCGCTGACCCGCTCGACCAGACCGACGAAATTCTGCGCGTAGTAGCCAAACGCCGTCGTGCGCGACAGCACGCGCACATTGTCCATGGCCTTCAGCCTGGCGACAGCGCTCTGAGCCCAGGCATAGCCGTTCTCGCCGTCGATCTTCGCGCCGCTTTCGAAGCGCAGGCTGCCGCCGAATTCGGCATGCTCGTCGGCAAGGATCACCCTGACACCGGTTTCAGCTGCGGCAAGGGCTGCGGCAATGCCGGCCGCACCGCCGCCCAGCACCAGCACTTCGCAATGCGCATAGCGCGCGGCATAGTGGTCCGGATCGGGCTTGTCGGGCGAAACGCCGAGGCCGGCCGCGGCGCGGATCTTCGGCTCGTAGAGGTTCTTCCAGGCCGACTTCGGCCACATGAAGGTCTTGTAGTAGAAGCCGGCCGAAAATAGCGGCGATGCAAGGTCGTTGACCGCGCCGACGTCGAAGGCAAGCGACGGCCAGCGGTTCTGCGAATTTGCGGTCAGCCCATCATAGAGCTCCTGCACGGTCGCCCGCACATTGGGCGTCTTGCGCGCATCGTCGCGCACGATCTGCACCAGCGCGTTGGGCTCCTCCGCGCCGGCCGACAGGAAGCCGCGCGGCCGATGGTATTTGAACGAGCGGCCGACCAGATGCACGCCATTGGCGAGCAGCGCCGAGGCCAGCGTGTCGCCTTCGATGCCGCTATAGGACTTGCCGTCGAAGCTGAACGACGCGGTCTTGGCCTGGCTGAGGCGCCCGGCGCCGGAAATGCGGAACGCGGCGTTCATTTCGAGGCTCCAGGCAGCTTCGCGGGCTTCGGCTCGCCGGCCTTGTAGGTCATGACGAACTTGTCGGTGACGGTGTCGCGCACCGCGTTGAAGAAGCGCGCGCAGCCATGGATGTGGCGCCAGCGCTCATAGATGACGCCCTTCGGGTTCGAGCGGATGAAGAAGAATTTCTCGAAATCGTCCTCGTTCTCGCCGGCAATGTTGGCCGACCGCGCGATATGCGCCTCGCCGGCATTGCGGAATTCGAGCTCCGGGCGCTCTTCCTCGCAATAGGGGCAGCGGATGAGAAGCATCTGGTTGATCCTACAATTCGCCATGGCCGACGCGAGCGCCGGCCGGTTGATCGCAAAGCCGCTGGCCGAGCGCCGCGTAGGGCGCGACAAGCCGCATGCGTTCCTCGACGCTCGCCGAGGATTTGAACAGAGCGCGGTTCGCCATGTTGCCGAGTGTCAGCTGCACCGGGTCGGTGGTGACGATGACGCCGCGCGGCTGGAAGGGCTTGCCCTCCGCCAGGTCTTTCGGCCTGTTCTCGAAGAACATCACCAGTTTTTGGCCGCCGCTCCAGACGCAGGTGAGCACGCCATCATCGATCGAGAACGGCCAGTCCGTCTCGTGGTCCTCGCGGCTGATTTCCTGGATGCGCACCTCGCGCGCGGAAGGGATGTGAAACATCCCCTGTTCGCCGGCGAGCACCAGCGGCATCGCGACAGCCAGCTCAGTCATCATCAATGCGCCACCGCCGCCGCGGCCGCTTCGTCGATGAGACGACCGGTGCGGAAGCGCTCGAGCGTGAACGGCGCGTTGATCGGATGCGGATCGTCCTTCGCGATGGTGTGCGCAAACACGTGACCCGAGCCGGGCGTTGCCTTGAAGCCGCCCGTGCCCCAGCCGCAATTGACATAGAGGCCTTGCACCGGCGTCTTGGCCAGGATCGGCGAACGGTCCGGCGTGACATCGACGATGCCGCCCCAGGAGCGCAGCATCTTCATGCGCGTGAAGATCGGGAACATCTCGCAGATGGCGTCGAGCGTGTGCTGCAGGATGTGCAGGCCACCTGTCTGCGAATAGGAGATATACTGGTCGGTGCCGGCGCCGATGACCAGTTCGCCCTTGTCGGACTGCGAGATATAGGCGTGCACGGTGTTCGACATCACCACGCAAGGCACCACGGGCTTGATCGGCTCGGACACCAGCGCCTGCAGCGGATAGCTTTCCAGCGGCATGCGCACGCCGGCCATATCCATGATCACCGAGGAATGGCCGGCGGCCACCACGCCGATCTTCTTGGCGCCGATGAAGCCGCGAGTCGTCTCGACGCCGCTGACCGCGCCATTGGCGGCGCGCTTGATGCCGGTGACTTCGCAATTCTGGATGATGTGGACGCCGCGTGCCGAAGCGCCGCGCGCATAACCCCAGGCGACCGCGTCGTGACGCGCCGTGCCGCCGCGCCGCTGCAGCGCCGCGCCCATCACCGGGTAGCGGGCATCTTTGGAAATGTTGAGCGGCGGGCAGAATGCCTTCGCCTGCTCCGGCGTCAGCCATTCATTGTCGATGCCATTGAGACGGTTGGCATGGACATGGCGCTTGGCCACCTGGACGTCATGCACATTGTGCGAAAGCATCATGACGCCGCGCGCCGAATACATGACGTTGTAGTTGAGCTCCTGGGAGAGCCCGTCCCACAATTTCAGCGCATGGTCGTAGATGCCCGCGCTTTCGTCATAGAGATAGTTGGAGCGGATGATGGTGGTGTTGCGGCCGGTGTTGCCGCCGCCGAGCCAGCCCTTCTCTAACACCGCGACATTGGTGATGCCGTGCACCGTGGCGAGATAATAGGCGGTAGCCAGGCCATGGCCGCCGGCGCCGACGATGACGACGTCGTATTCCTTCTTCGGCTCGGGCGAGGACCATTGCTCTTCCCAGCCCTTGTGGCCGCGCATGGCCTCGCGGGCAATCGCGAATACCGAATATTTCTTCACGTTCCAGCCTCGCCCAAATCTCGCGGAATCCGGCCGGGTCTCCTCCGGCGCGCGAGGTGTATCACTAGCGAAACCGCGCTGCCACCCTTGCGCTGTTTGCGACGACCCTTGCCGTTTTGCGCCGTGTCGGAAAGACCTTTCCGGGCTGGCAGCCATGGCCGCATTCAGCCACACTGGCGACCGCGAGACTGCGGAGGATGAATAATATGGGCAACGCGTGGTGGAATCTGACGTTGCGCTTCCTGCTGGAACTCGCGGCTTTGGTTGGCCTCGGTATCGCCGGCTGGAGCCTCTCCGGCGGATGGTCGCGCTGGGTCCTCGCACTCGCCTTGCCGGTCATTGCGGCTGCGCTGTGGGGGACCTTCGCCGTGCGTGACGACCCCAGCCGTTCAGGCCGCGCGCCTGTGCCTGTGCCGGGGACGGTGCGGCTGGTGCTTGAACTGGTCATCCTGTTCGGCGGCGCTTCCGGATTCTATGCCGCTGGTCACACAACAACAAGCATCGTCATCGCGCTGCTCATCGCCATCAGCTACGCGTTTTCACTGGACCGCCTCAGCTGGTTGCTGAAGCAATAGCGGCTGCCGCCTGCTTGTGAAGATTGTCGAGCGTGGAAAGGCGTGCGTCCCATCCCGCAAGACCTGAACGGATATTGCTAAGCCACTGCCTCGCGCGCGCCATCGACAGTCGCGGGAGCGCAGCTTTCGGGTGGCTGCACCCATGCCGATCTGCGACCAAGCATCCAACCGCCGGCAAGGCCGGCTCAAAGCAAGGATGCTCAAGGATGTTCTCTCTCGTCAACAAGGTCGCCATCGTCACCGGCGCCAGCTCGGGCATTGGCCGCGCCACCGCCAAGCTCTTCGCCGAGCGAGGTGCCAAGCTCATCGTCGCGGCGCGACGCCAGCCGGAGCTCGACGCGTTGGTCGATGAAATCGAGGCAGCTGGAGGCACAGCGGTAGCGCTTGCCGGTGATGTCCGGGACGAGGCCTACGCGAAGGCCCTGGTCGAACTAGCCGTCGAAAAGTTTGGCGGCCTCGACATCGCCTTCAACAATGCCGGCGCGGTCGGCGTGATGGGACCGGTTCCAAACATGGCTCCGGCGACCTGGCACGAGACGATGGATACGAACCTGACCAGCGCTTACCTCGCCGCCAAGCACCAGATCCCAGCAATGCTGGAGCGTGGCGGCGGATCGCTGATCTTCACCTCCAGCTTCGTCGGCTACACCGCCGGCATGCCGGGCATGGCGGCCTACGCCGCGGCCAAGGCCGGCCTGATCGGACTGACGCAGGTGCTGGCAGCCGAATACGGGCCGCAAGGACTGAGGGTCAACGCGCTGCTGCCCGGCGGCACCGACACGCCCGGCGCCACGACCACGACGCCCGAGGCCCGCGCCTTCGTCGAAGGCCTGCATGCCTTGAAACGCATGGCTCAGCCCGAGGAGATCGCCCGCTCGGCGCTTTTCCTTGCTTCGGATGCATCGAGTTTCACCACCGGCACGGCGCTGTTTGCCGATGGCGGCGTATCGATCAACCGGACGTGAAGCATTTCGCGGTCCGTGTCTGCGCCGGCGAGCGACAAAGCCCTCGAACCGGACTTGATTTTTCGGCGCGATTTGGCGATTCCGTTTCCCGTCAAAAACAGGCTTCTTGCCAAGACAGGTCCTGGAACCATGATGCTGATCCGAACCTATGTGGCCGCGAGCGCAATCGAAGGCGTCGGCATGTTCGCCGCCGAGCCCATCCGGAAAGGCGCCTCGATCTGGCGCCTCGATCCGGATTTCGACCGTCTGATCCCGATGGACAAATACGAGGCGGCGGCGCAGCCTCTGAAGGAATTGCTCGACCGCTACGCCTATCCGAGCCCCGACAAGCCCGGCTTCATAGTCTATGAGGTCGACAATGGCCGCTTCATGAACCATTCGGCAACGCCGAACACCGATTTTTCGCAATATGGCGGCGCCACCGCCACCCGCGACATCGCGGCCGGCGAGGAAATCACCTGCGACTATGGCGAGTTTTTCGAGGATTTTGCCCGCCTGCATCTGGCGACCGGATAGCCCTGGAAAACCGCAGGCTGTTGCGCCCGGGTTTTTGATCGCAATTTCCAGCAATCAGCGGTGGACAGCGCGGCATGATTCTGCTATCAGCCGCCCACAATTCGCGGTGCAACCCGCCGCGGAGGCATGGCGGCTATGGCTGTATGCCTATCGATATCAAACCCGAAGACAGGATTGCCCGTGCAGGTACTCGTCCGCGACAACAACGTTGATCAGGCGCTTCGCGCGCTGAAGAAGAAGATGCAGCGCGAAGGTATTTTCCGCGAAATGAAGATGCGCGGACACTACGAGAAGCCGTCCGAGAAGCGTGCTCGCGAAAAGGCCGAAGCCGTGCGCCGCGCCCGCAAGCTGGCCCGCAAGCGCGCTCAGCGCGAAGGCCTGCTGCCGATGACCCCGCGTCCGGCTCCGGCTGGTGCTGCCGGCGGCGCATCGCGCCCGCCGCGCTCATAACGCCTATTTTTCGTCCTTTTCGAAGGATACTGAGGGTGGCGCGATGCGGAATCGCCGCCACCTTTTTGTTTATGCATAAGAGGCCGGTTCGGAGAGGGAACGGACTGACGGCGCTGCGGCAGTGAGGACAAAGATGAACGCATTTTCCGTGGAGCGCAGAACCGCTTTTCGCGGCTTCGCCCTGACGGCAGCCCTGTTGTCAGGCCTGGCGCTTGCAGCATGCCAGACGAACCCAAGCGGCGAGTTCAACTCGATCGACAAGGCGCAAGGCTCGAGCGAGAACATCTCCTCGCTGTCGGCGGTCATCCAGCGCAGTCCCCAGGATCCCGAGGGCTACAATGTGCGCGGCTCGGCCTATGGCCGAGGCGGCCAGTACCAGGCGGCGCTCAAGGATTTCAACCAGGCCATCCAGCTCAACCCGAATTTCTACCAGGCCTATTCGAACCGGGCGCTCATCCAGCGCTTCCTCGGCAATCAGGAAGCAGCGCTGGCCGACTACAACCGTTCGATCCAGATCAACGGCAATTACGACGCCGCCTATATCGGCCGCGGCAATCTCTACCGCAAGGCCGGCCGCACCCAGGATGCCTTCAACGACTTCCAGAAGGCCATCCAACTCGACACCACGGATGCGCGCGCCTACCACAATCGCGGCCTGATCTATCAGAGCCAGGGCCAGCACAAATTCGCCATCGAGGACTTCTCGACGGCCATCTCGCTGGCGCCGGATGCCGCCGAGCCCTATAACGGCCGCGGTCTTTCCTATCTGGCGACGGGCGACGAGGACAACGCCTTCGCCGACTTCAACATGGCCATCAAGCTCGACGGCAAGAGCGCCGAGGCCTGGGCCAACCAGGCGCTGATCTACGAAAAGCGCGGCGACAAGGTCAGGGCGGCCAAATCCTACCGCGAAGCCGTCCACCTCGACCCGAACTACCAGCCGGCCAAGGACGGCCTGTCGCGGACCGGCGGCAACGCCAGCTGATTGTCGACCGGTGCTTCACGGCGCCGGTCTGGATATCGTTCCATTTGCCGCGGCTGACGCAGGCAAAAAGCAACCATTGCGTGTCAACGTAGCGAGTGTGCCGGCAGGTGCCCGGTCATCCGCAACACCGGATCGACTCAGCGATGGATGAGAACGAAAACAGCGTCCGAGAGCAGATCGCCTGGCTGAAAAACGCCTCACCCGACGATTGGCATCGGGCGGTACTCGACTTCAACTGGGATTGGGACATCGACCCGCTGTTCTGGATCGCGCGCCAGCCCGAATGCGACAAGGCCACCGCGTTGACCATGTTCTGGAAGGGACAGCCGGCCTATCATCTCATCCTCGCCGCGGAGAACGGCGGCGTGGACGCCAGCCGGGATCCGACCTGGGCCATGCTCAAGTTCATCGCGCAGCGCATCAACGCCAAAGCCTATACCCGTTCGAAAATCGCCTACGAGGCTGATGACCTCACGCAAGACGATTTCGAAGAGCTGGCCGAGAAGGCAAGTGAACTGGCCAATCCGCCGCTGAAGCCGCATCCGGATATGAAGCGCTCCCTTCGCGGTCGGCGGATTGTCAACGATGTCGGCTTCTACCGTCGCTATCCCAAGGAATTCCACGGCTCCGTGCTGATCGAGCTGCCGGATCGAGGGCCCCCGGAAGATCAAGGCCCGTTCGACAAGATCCGCTCGGCGCTCGCGCGTCTATGGCGTCATTGATCGCTCGCATCCAGTACCGTTGCGCAATTGTCACTGCGCGTTAACCGAAGATGACAATGCGTTAACCTTTGCCATGTTCGTGCCAAGTTTTCGGCGGAACGCTCCCCCCACCTCGACCGTTAAAAGCGGGGCCAAAATTTTCGCGAAAGGACCTTTCCAATGATCAAATCCCTTGCCTGTGCCGCCGCGCTTGCCGCCACGGTCCTCGCTTCGCCAGTCAGCGCCGGCACGCTTCGGCTTGGCACGCTCGATTGCACCATCGATGGCGGCGTTGGTTACATCATCACGTCCAACAAGGGTGTCGCCTGCACCTTCCGTCCCTATCATCATGGACCGTCGGAACAGTACACCGGCATGATCTCCAAGCTCGGTGTCGATGTTGGCCAGACGCATCAGGGTCAGCTTGTCTGGGCAGTGCTCGCGGCAACGCGCCATCACGAAGCAGGTGACCTCGCCGGCAGCTATTATGGCGTCAACGCCGAAGCGAGCGTGGTGACCGGCGGCGGCGCCAACCTTCTAGTCGGCGGCCTCGACGGCGCCTTCATGCTGGAGCCGCTCAGCGTCCAGGCGCAGACCGGCGTCAATCTGGCCGTTGCGGTCGCCTCGCTGGACCTCGTCCACTCGTACAAATAAACTTGGCTTTCGCCGAAGCAGTCCGCCCTATACGAGCGGCCCGGAACGGGACAATGTAGTCCTTCCGGGCCGTGCGCTTTTTGGGGGACGTGATGTCGAAGGTCATCGTCGCAACTTTCGTTGCCATAGCAGCCCTGACAGGACCGGCGATCGCCGAGCATGGCGGCGTCGAACTCGGTGTCCTCGATTGCGCCATTGGCGGCGGCACCGGCTTCATCCTCGGCTCGAGCAAGGATCTGAGCTGCACCTTCACGCCCGCCGACAAGAGCTTCGCGCCGGAAGCCTATTTCGGCGCCGTCAACAAATACGGCCTCGATATCGGCACCACCAGCCAGAGCGTGATGCGCTGGCTGGTGCTGACGCCGCTTAGCAACATCTATGCTCCTGGAGCGCTGGCCGGCGATTATGTCGGCGCCAGCGCCGAAGTGACGGCCGCCGTCGGAGCCGGCGCCAACCTCCTGGTCGGCGGTTCCGCGCAGGCCTTCACGCTGCAGCCGCTCAGCCTCCAGACGCAAACCGGCATCAACATCGCCATCGGCGTCAGCCAGTTCCAGCTGCGCAGCACGGCGAACTGATTGCACTATGAGGCACTCCCTTCGTCATCCTCGGGTCTTCGCGACGCCGCTTCGCGGCTGCTCCGCCCGTGGATGACGAAGCTGAGAGGTTTTCAGCCAATCTCGAACGTCTCGATAAAAAGTCTCTTGAACCAAACCATGGTTGAGGTTTTAGAAGCCTGCCCTGAGTGAAACAGCGCGCATGGCACCGCCGGAAATTCCCACTGGCTTCTGGTGACATCCGCCGACATCGAGATATGCAGGGCAGGGTCAAGAATGACTGAATCATCAGGAAGCAAAGTCGACTGGCGGGCGCTGTGGGGAAGCGGCGACCTGGCACGCTTCTGCTTCATCAATCTGGGCATCCTGCTCTACGCCACCAACGAGACCATGGTCGCAACGGTGATGCCGGCCATGGTCGGCGAATTGCACGGCGTGCAGCTCGTCGGCTGGTCATTGACCATCTACGAGCTTGGCGCCATCACCGCCGGCGCCGCGACAGGACGGCTAGTCAGCTATATTTCCCTTCGCAACAACATGGCGATCGCGGCTTTGATCTATGCGGCCGGCGCAATGATCGGCGCGCTTTCCTTTTCGATGCCCCAGTTCCTCGCCGGACGATTGATCGAAGGCCTTGGCGGCGGCGCGCTCGTGTCGCTTGCCTTCGTCTCGGTCGAGCGGCTTTTTGCGCGCAACATCTGGCCGCAGCTCTTCGGCGTGATATCGGCGATCTGGGGCGTCGCCGCCTTCAGCGGCCCGCTGATCGGCGCCATCATGGTCGACCTTCTGTCCTGGCGCTGGGCCGTCGGCATCTTCACGCTGGGCGGCATCGCCATCGCGCTTGCCAGCTTGACCGTTCTCAACACCGCCGCTGCATCGCGTCCGCAGGCGTCGAGCGGCGCGGCGCCGCCCTTCCCCTATGGCGCGCTCGGCTGTCTCGCGATCAGCGTACTGCTAATCGCCACCGCCGGCGTCGACATCGCACTGCTTCGCTCATCGCTGCTGCTTTGCCTCGGCCTTGCCGGCCTGGTGCTGTTCATCCGGGTCGACGCGCTCAAGCCGAGATCGCGGCTCTTCCCCTCGAACCTGTTCTCCTGGCGCTCGCCCATCGGCAACGGCATGACGATGATCGCCGCCTTTTCGGTGGCGACCTGCTCCTTCGGCATCTACGGGCCGCTGCTGCTCACCACGCTGCATGACATCCCGCTGCTCACCACCGGCTACATCATCGCCGCCGAATCGATCTCGTGGTCGATCCTGTCGATCCTCGTCGCCAACGCGCCGCCGGAGCGCGAGCGGTCGATTGTCGTCATCGGTGCGCTGATGATTGCCTGCGGGATCGCCGGCTTTGCCTATACGATCCCCAACGGATCGATCCCACTGATCCTGGTCTGCGCCCTTCTGCAAGGCGGCGGCTTCGGCGTGGCATGGCCCTTCCTCACCCGCATCATCGTCGCCTCTGCAGCGCCCGACGAACAGACCATCGCGTCGGCCGCCGTGCCGACCATGCAGCGTATCGGCTATGCTGTCGGTGCGGCTATTGCCGGCATCATCGCCAATGCCAGCGGCTTCTCCGAGGGACTGAGCCGCGAGGCGGCCGCGACCGTCGCTGGCTGGCTGTTCCTCGCCTTCCTGCCGCTCGGCCTAGTCGGGTGTCTGGCGGCGCTGAAGATATTCTCGGCGGCAAACCGGCCAAGCCTGGCGGCCGGAGCATAGGCCGAACGCCTATGCCGCCCGTCAAAGCGACGGAAGAACACTGCGGATATGATCCGCAAAGGTCGCGACCGCCGGCGATCGATCCGTGTCGGCGAAGGCGATCAGAATGCCAAGGCCGGGCAAGGGTGGAAGCGGAGCGCCCAGAATATGGAGGTCGGACGGCACCGCCTCCTCGGCCATCACGCTGATCGCCAGACCCGACCGCGCAACCGCAATCAGCCCGGCAAGGCTGTTGCTGGCATAGGCGATCTTGTAGCGCAGCCCGGCGCGCGCCATGGCCGCGCAAGCGCCCTTGTGGTCGACGGCGTTCGACGCGGATAGGGCCAGTGGCACAGTGTCGCCGAAATCGTAGAGTTCCAGGGCTGGCCTGCTGCCCACCCAGACCAGAGATTCCCGGCGCACGACATCAGTCGCCCCGACCGGATCAGGCGTGGAAACGAGCGCAAGATCGATCTGGCGCGCATGCAGCAGCGTGCGCAATTCGACCGTCGGCGCCGAAACCACCTTGATCTCGACATCGCGATACTTGGTGCCGAAACTCTTCAGGAGCGCGGGAAAGAACGCGCTGAGGTAATCTTCGGGACTGCCGAAGATGATCGAGCCATGCAGGCCTTTGTCGGAAAGTGCGGAGATCGCCTCGTCGTGGACTTTGAGGATGCGCTCGGCATAGGTAAGGAAGCGTTCGCCACTGCCAGTCAGCCGCACGCCGCTGCCGCTGCGGTGAAACAAGCTCTGTCCGAGTGCTTCCTCCAGCCGCTGGATCTGCATCGTCACCGCCGATTGCGTGCGCCCGACCTGCACGGCGACCGCGCTCAGCGTGCCGGAGTGGGCCGCGCGCACGAAGGTCGACAGCAGCTTGAGATCAAGCATATCAAATCCATTGATATCGGAATCCGACTACTATCAATTTTACTGCTGCCGCGCCAACCGGTATCTATTCCGCTGGAGCAATTCCAGGAAAAGTGTGAGCGGTTTTCCGTCCGGAATTGCGTAAAAACAAGGGAAAGAGCGGTTCGCCGTTTCAGCGAAACGGTGAAATGCTCTGGACGTTTTGGTGGAGCTGGACGATGTCGAAAAACCTGGATCGCGGCTTTTGGAATGCGGCGCAAAAGCACCTGATACGCTATGGCGGCAGCTTCGAGCCGGCGATCATCGAGCGCGCCGCAGGATCCTTCGTCTACGATGCCGACGACAGGCCGATCCTCGATTTCACCTCCGGCCAGATGAGCGCGCTGCTTGGACATTCCCATCCCCGCATCGTTTCGACGGTGAGCCGCCAGGTCGGTGAGGTCGCGCATCTGTTCAGCGGCATGCTGTCCCGCCCCGTGGTCGAGCTTGCCGAGCGCCTCGCGGCGCTGGCGCCGGGGCTCGACCGGGTGCTGTTGTTGTCGACAGGCGCGGAGTCCAACGAAGCCGCGATCCGCATGGCGAAGCTGGTGACCGGCAAGCACGAGATCGTCGCCTTTTCGAAGAGCTGGCACGGCATGACCGGGGTCGCTGCCTCGGCGACCTACAGCGCCGGCCGCAAGGGCTATGGACCGGCCGCTGTCGGCTCGCTGGCCATCCCCGCGCCGAACAGTTTTCGGCCGCGTTTCAAGAACGCCGACGGTTCGCTGGATTGGCAGACCGAACTCGACGACGCGTTCGATCTGGTCGACAGCCAGTCGACGGGAAACCTGGCGGCTTTTGTCGCCGAGCCGATCCTATCCAGCGGCGGCATACTGGAACTGCCGCTGGGCTATCTGGCCGCGCTGCAAAAGAAATGCCGTGAGCGCGGCATGCTCCTGATTCTCGACGAGGCGCAGACCGGCATTGGCCGGACCGGACATATGTTCGCCTTCCAGAGGGACGGCGTCACCCCGGATATCCTCACCCTCTCGAAGACCATCGGCGCCGGGCTGCCGCTGTCGGCCGTCATGACCACGGCGGAAATCGAGGAAGAAGCGCATGAGAAGGGCTTCCTGTTTTACACCACGCATGTCTCCGACCCGCTGCCGGCGGCCGTTGGGCTTGCCGTGCTCGATGTCGTGGAAGAAGAAAAGCTGGTCGATCGCGCCCGGCATCTCGGCGCGCGATTGTCCGATGGCCTGTCGCGGCTGAAGCAGCGCTACGGCTGCGTCGGCGACGTGCGCGGTCGCGGGCTTCTGCTCGGCGTCGAGATCGTCAAGGACGGCAAGGTTCCCGATCACCAGCTGGGCGCTGCGATTGCCGCCGAGGCGTTCCGGCGCGGGCTGAGCATGAACATCGTCAAGCTTCCCGGCATGGGCGGTGTCTTCCGCATAGCGCCACCGCTGACCATCTCCGAAGATGAACTGGATCTCGGTTTGCGGATCATTTCCGACTCGATCGAAGCCGGCCTTGCCGCGAACACCGGCGTTCCGGGTATCGCCGCCGAATGAAGGCGATGGCGTCGGCGCGCCAGACGCGCTGGGCGCATGCTTTTTTCAACAACTGGATACTGCCGCTCGCAGTAGGATTGGCTAGTGTGGGGAAAACCCCGCAGCGAGGGATGAGCCGATGTCTGCTGTACGCTACTTTGTCCACGATGTTCAGGAAGCAATTGCTTTTTACCGGGATGTCCTGGAGTTCGAGCTCATTGCGCAATACGGGCCCGCAATGGCCATCGTCAGGCACGGGTCGCTGACATTGTGGCTCGCCGGTCCCCGCTCGTCGGCCTCGCAACCGACGGCCGAGGGGGAGACACCTTCGTCTGGAGGCTGGAACCGGATAGTGCTGATCACCGAGGATCTGAAATCCCGCTTGCCGGCGATCGAAGCTGCCGGTTGCAAGATACGCGTGCCGTTGCGAACTGGCCCCGGCGGCTCGCAACTCGTCATCCAGGATCCTTCCGGCAACTGCATCGAACTCTTCGAGGAAGGCTGAGCCGCGGCGCTCAGACGACGATGGACTGCAGCCGCTCGGCAATGAGCGCGGCGAGACGTGCCGCCACCTCGTCCTTGCCCATCTCAGGCCATTCCTCGACGCCGGCCCTGGAGACGATACGCACCTTGTTGCGGTCGCCGCCCATCACGCCGGACGGCCCGATGCCGCTCTCATGCGAGACATCGTTGGCGACGATGAAGTCGGCGCCCTTCTTCTTCAGCTTTGCCTCGGCATTGCCGATCAAATCCTGCGTCTCGGCGGCGAAACCGACGACGAGACCCGGGCGCCGAGCGTGATGGCCGATGCCGGCGAGGATATCAGGATTCTCGACCATCTTGAGCGAAGGCGGCCCCTCGCCCGCCACCTTTTTGATCTTTTCGCCGGCGGCATCGGCCGTGCGCCAGTCAGCCACCGCGGCGACGAAGACGGCGGCATCCGCCGGCAACAGGCTCTCGACCGCTTCCTTCATCTGCGCGGCGGTTTCGACATGCGTGGCCATCACCCCTACCGGATCAGGAATGGTCACCGGACCGGAAACGAGCCGCACATCCGCGCCGAGTTTCGCAAGTGCGGCCGCGATCGCATGGCCCTGCTTGCCGGACGAACGGTTGGCGATGTAGCGCACGGGGTCGATCGGCTCGTGCGTCGGCCCCGAGGTGATTATGATCCTGCGGCCGGCAAGCGGCTTCGGCCTTTCGTCGAGCATTGCCTCGACCGCAGCGACGATCTCCAGCGGCTCGGCCATGCGACCTTCGCCGGCCTCGTTGCTCTCGGCCATCTCGCCCCTGGCGGGGCCGACAAAGGCAATGCCGTCCTTCTGCAGCGTTGCCCTGTTGCGGCGCGTCGCTGCATGCGCCCACATTTTCGGGTTCATGGCGGGCGCCATCAGCACCTTCTTGTCGGTGGCCAGAAGCACCGTCGAGGCGAGATCGTTGGCATGGCCGTTGGCGAGCTTCGCCATCAAATCGGCGGTGGCCGGCGCGACGACCAGAAGGTCTGCCTCGCGTGATAGCCTGATGTGGCCGACATCGTGCTCGTCCTTGCGGTCGAACAGCTCGGTGAAGACGTGATCCGCCGACAGCGCGCCGACCGACAGCGTGGTGACGAACTCCCGCGCGGCAGCCGTCATCACCACGCGCACCGCCGCACCGCGCTCGCGCAGGCGGCGGATGAGGTCGAGCGCCTTATAGGCGGCGATACCGCCCCCGATGATGAGCAGGATGCGCTTGCCCGCCAGCGAACCACGCGGCGATGGCTTGGCCGAAACGGCGACCGCCGGGGTCACCGGGCGGCTCGTATCGGCCAGCGCGCGCAGCGTCTTCTCGATCTGGTCGATGCGGTCGGCTTGGCCGGCCCGGCCTTCGACCGCTGCCCGGATCATCAGCCGCGCCTGCTCCTCCATCGAGCAGCCATTTTCGGCCGCCAGTTGCCTCAACAGGTCCTTCACGTCATCGTCGAGATTGCGGATGGTGATGCTTGCCATGTGATTGCACTCGTTCGGTCATCGCGAGTGCAATGATAGCAATGCTATCAACCGTCAGCAATCACAAGATTTTCCAGGCGATGTAGATCAGCGTCAGCGCGATCACCCACAGCGCCACGCGACCGGAGCGGGTGTGGCGCGCCTCGGCCTTGCCGATGGCGCGCGCGGTCGCCTCGTCGAAGCGCAGGCCATTTTCGGCCATCAGGTCGATCTCGCGCGACAGCCGGTCGGTGCGAGCGGCAAGATCGGGTGCCTGCCTTGCCAGCGTCAGCAGCGCCTTGGCGCCGTCGCGGGCGTCGGTGAGCAGCCCGCGTGGGCCGAGATTACCAGCGATCCAGTCGCCGACCACCGGTTCTGCCGTCTTCCACATGTTGAAAGCGGGATCGAGCGTACGCGCCACGCCTTCGACCACGACCATGGTCTTTTGTAAGAGGATGAGTTCCGGCCGCGTCGCCATGTCGAACAGCTCGGTGACCTCGAACAGCAAGGTCAAAAGTTTCGCCATCGAGATGGTCTCGGCCGACTGGCCGTGGATCGGCTCGCCGATGGCGCGGATCGCCTGGGCGAAGGCCGAGACATTGTGCTGGCGCGGCACATAGCCGGCCTCGAAATGCACCTCGGCGACGCGTTGATAATCGCGCACGATGAAGCCGTAGAGGATCTCAGCCAGGAAGCGGCGCTCCTTCTTGCCAAGACGCCCGGCAATGCCGAGATCGACCGCGACGATGGTGCCGTTGGCCTCGACGAACAGATTGCCCGGATGCATGTCGGCATGGAAGAAACCGTCGCGCAGCGTGTGCCGCAGGAACGACTGGATCAGGTTGGCGGCGATCGCCTTGAGGTCATGGCCGGCGGTGGCAAGACCGGCGATGTCGTTCATCTTGACGCCGTCGATCCACTCCATGGTGAGCACGTCGCGGCCGGTCCGCTCCCAATCGACCGAAGGCACGCGAAAGCCCGGATCGTCCTTGGTGTTCTCGCCAAGCTCGGACAGCGCCGCCGCCTCGAGCCGCAGATCCATCTCGATCCTGGTGGTCTGCGCCAGCGTCTCCGTCACTTCGACCGGGCGCAGGCGGCGCGACGATGGGATGTATTTCTCCTGCAGGCGCGCGGCGAGGAAATAGCTTTCGAGGTCCTGGAAGAAACGCCGCCGCACGCCGGGTCGGATGACCTTCACCGCCACCTGCGAGGCCGCACCGTCGCGCATAACATCCGCGCTGTGTACCTGCGCGATCGAGGCAGCAGCGACCGGATCGCCGAAGCTCGAATAGAGATCCTTTATCTTGCGCCCGAGCGAACCCTCGATCGCCGCGACCGCCTCCGCCTTCGGGAAGGTGTGCATCTTGTCTTGCAGGAGCGCCAGGTCGAGCGCCATGTCGTTGCCGACGACATCGGGCCGTGTCGCCAGGAACTGGCCGAGCTTGACGTAGGAAGGCCCGAGCCGCACCACCGCTCGCGCCAGCCGGTCGCCGCGCTGATAGCTCAGCGCGCGGCGGCGGGTGAACAGGCGCGCTACGCGCCAGCCGAATTTCGGCATGCCCGAAAGCTCTTCGCCGGGCAATGCGGCGACGACGCCCTCGCGGACCAGCACCCAGCCGGCCCTGGCCAGCCGAAAAGCGGCGGCGACGCTACTCATTGCCGGCCCTGCTCAAAATGCCCCGCTTCAAAGCTTCCAGCCCGAATGCAGCGCCGCGATGCCGCCGGAATAGTTGCGGAAAGTCACCCGGCTGAAGCCGGCGCGGGTGATCATGGCAGCGAAATTCTGCTGGTTGGGGAATTTGCGGATCGATTCGACAAGGTAGGAATAGGGCTCGCCGTCTCCGGTCACCGCTTTGCCGATCTTGGGGATCGCATTGAACGACCACGCCTCATAGGCCTTGTCGAGCAACGGCATGTCGACCTCCGAGAATTCCAGGCAGAGCAATCGCCCGCCGCGCTTCAGCACACGATAGGCCTCGGCAAGTGCCACATCGATGCGTGGCACGTTGCGGATGCCGAAGGCGATCGTATAGGCGTCGAACGTCTCGTCCTCGAACGGCAGTTCTTCGGCATTTGCTTCGACGAAGTCGGTGTTATCGGTCAGGCCCTGTTTTTCGGCGCGATCGCGGCCGACGGCCAGCATCGAACCATTGATGTCGAGCACGGTTGCGTGCGCCTGGCGCTGGCTGGCTTCGACAATGCGGAAAGCGACATCGCCGGTGCCGCCGGCAACATCGAGCACTTTCCAGCCCTGCCGCTTCGGTGGGTTGAGCCAGGCGACCAACGCGTCCTTCCATAACCGATGCAACCCGGCCGACATCAGATCGTTCATGAGGTCGTAGCGATTGGCGACTTTATGGAAGACGTCGTTGACCAGGGGCTGCTTGTCGCCCTCCCCGACCTTCCTGAACCCATAGGAGGTCTCCATGCCGCCAGCGGCCGTGGTTCTTTCAACCGACATTATTTTCATCCGTCATAAAACCGGCGGGACCATAGCCGATCGATGGTGCCGACGCTATTGTCCAGGGCGCGGTTTTAGGCCGCGCCTTCAAGACTGGCCCGGGAAGTGTATTGCGTGTTTTTCCGGTCGGAATCTGTGCCAGAACATCGTACCGGACGGGATGACCGCATGATTTTGAAAGCCGAACTGCACTGCCACATCGAAGGCGCGGCAGCGCCCGAACTCGTCATCGAGCAGGCCCGCAAATATGGCAGGGACCCCTCGCCTTTCATACACGACGGCTCCTTCGTCTGGCATGATTTCACGTCTTTCCTTGCGGCTTACGATTTTTCCGCGGACCTGTTCCGCACCGAGGAGGATTACGCGCGTCTGGCGGATCACTATCTCACCAGCCTGGCCCGCGACGGCGCCATCTATTCCGAGGTCTTCACCTCGCCCGATCACGCCAGGAAGGCCGGCCTCTCGCCCAAGGCCTATACGGATGCGCTGGGTGAAGGCATGCTGCGCGCCAAGGCCAAGACCGGCATCGAAGGCCGCATGATCGTCACCGGCGTGCGCCACGTCGGCGTCGAGTCGATCGAGCAGGCGGCGCGCTTCGCGGCGCGCTGCCGCCATCCCCTGGTGACCGGCTTCGGCGTCGCCGGCGACGAGCGCATCGGCGATTTCGAGGATTATGTGCGTGCCTTCGAGATCGCCCGCGAGGCGGGCCTTGGCATCACCATCCATGCTGGAGAGTTGATGGGCTGGGAAAGTGTCAAAGCAGCGCTCGACCATATCAGGCCGTCGCGCATCGGCCACGGCGTGCGTGCCATCGAAAACCCCGACCTTGTCCGCCGCATCGCCGACGAAGGTGTGGTGCTGGAATGCTGCCCTGGCTCCAACATCGCGCTGAAGGTCTTCGACAGCTTCGCCGACCATCCCTTTCCGGCGCTGCGCGCCGCCGGCTGCAAGGTGACGCTCAACTCCGACGACCCGCCCTATTTCTGGACCTCGCTGAAGCGCGAATACGACAGCGCCGCCGAGCATTTTTCCATGAATGATAAGGCGCTCGCCGGTGTCACCAGGACAGCCCTCGAGGCAGCCTTTGTCGACAGGAAGACCAAGGCGATGCTGCTAGGGCGGCTGGACGCGAAGGTTCGGTGAGTGGTCAGTAGTCAGTGGTCAGCAGCGACTGATTTCGACACGTGCATCACGCGGTCGAGGGCTGGCGCTTTCCTCAGGCAGGGACTCGCAAATCGGCTCACCATTCACTACTCACTACTCACCACCCACTGCGAACCAGTCGGAGCAGATCATGCAGGGCGTCACCGTCGTCGACCACCCCCTTGTCCAGCACAAGCTGACCATCATGCGCAAGAAGGAGACCTCGACGGCCGGCTTCCGGCGGCTGTTGCGCGAGATCTCGCTGCTTCTGGGTTATGAGGTGACCCGCAACCTCGAGCTGACGACGACCATCATCGAGACGCCGATCGAGGAGATGGAAGCGCCGACGCTGGAAGGCAAGAAGCTGGTCTTCGCCTCGGTCTTGCGCGCCGGCAACGGCCTGCTCGAAGGCCTGCTCGACCTGGTGCCGGCGGCGCGCGTCGCCCATATCGGGCTCTACCGCGATCATGAGACACTGGAAGCGGTCGAATACTTCTTCAAGGCGCCGAGCGATCTCGCCGACCGTCTGGTGATCGTCGTCGACCCGATGCTGGCGACCGCCAATTCCGCGATCGCCGCGATCGACAAGTTGAAGGGACGCGGCGCGACCAACATCCGCTTCCTCTGCCTGCTCGCGGCACCCGAGGGCATCGAGCGCTTCACCAAGGCGCATCCGGACGTGCCGGTCTTTACCGCCTCGATCGACCGCCAGTTGAACGAAAAGGGCTACATCATGCCCGGCCTTGGTGACGCCGGCGACCGCATGTACGGCACAAAATAGCGGCCCTCATTTACCAGGCGTTTACGCAAAGACGCGGTCGCGCGCCGCGTTAAAACTGAAAACACCATGTCGGCGTAGAAATTGGCCCTTCACGAAGAGGCGTCCATGCTGCGCAAGCTTCTCATCCTTGGCATCTTCGCCGGAACCTCGGCATCGATTCCGATCGTCTATCAGTCGAATCCGCATCTGTTGGACGGCTTGCTGAAATCGCCTGTCGCGTCCAAGCCGGCAGCGCCTGAGACGCAGCCGCAGGTCAACCTCGCTTCGGTTCCGGACAAACCGGCGGCGCCGATGCCGCTCGGCCGCCAGGTGCTGGTCAATGCAGACGAGCGCGGACACTTCACCTCGCAGTTCAAGCTCAATGGCCGTCAGGTCGACGGCATGATCGACACCGGCGCCACGCTTGTCGCCATCAACATGTCGACCGCGCGCAAGATCGGCATTTCGCTCAACCCGTCGGATTTCAACCGCCAGGTCAACACCGCCAACGGCGCCATCAAGGCTGCCGTGGTGACACTGGATCATCTGCAGATCGGCAAGATTTCGGTCGACAACATCCAGGCAATGGTGCTCGACGACAGGGCCTTGCAGGTCAACCTGATCGGCATGAGCTTCCTGCAGCGGCTGCAGAAATACCAGGTCCAGGACGGCGCGCTGCTGCTCGTGCAGTGACCCAGCCTTATCGAGGCAATATCCGCCTGAGCACGGTTTTCTCGGCGTGTGGCTTCGACGCACCGATCGTATAGGCGGCGCGCACGGCGGCAGCAGCCGCCTCAGCATCCGCGTCGCTGCGGCCATGCACCAGCGCCAGCGGCTCGCCCGCCCGCACCTCGGCGCCGACCGGCAGCAATCTAGTCAGGCCGACGGCATGGTCTATTCTGTCGTCCGGGCGCCTGCGACCGCCGCCGAGCGTGACGACGGCAAGGCCGATGTCGCGCGTCGCGACACCGGTGACGAACCCGTCCCCGGCCGCTTTTACCGCCAGCTCCACCGACGCCTTCGGCAGATATTTGTCCGCCTTCTCTACGAAATCGGCGGGACCGCCCAGCGCCGTCACCATGCGCGCGAAGATGGAAGCCGCGCGGCCCCCCGCAAGCGTCTCGGCGGCGCGCCGCAATCCGTCCTGGTTGGACGAGACGACCCCGGCCGACTGCAGCATCTCGGCAGCCAGCGCCAGCGTCACCTCTTCCAGCCGGCGGTCGCGGTAGCGGCCGGTAAGGAAATCGACGGCATTCTTCACCTCGACCCCGTTGCCAGCGGCCGATGCCAACGGCTCGTTCATGCCCGTCACCAGCGCCGAGGCTTTCAGGCCGGCGCCATTGGCGACCTCGACCAGGCTGTTCGCCAGGGCGACCGCATCGCGCGATTTTTCCATGAAAGCGCCATTGCCGACCTTGACGTCGAGCACCAGCGAGCCGAGCCCGGCGGCAAGCTTCTTCGACAGGATCGAGGCGGTGATCAGCGGTATCGACTCGACCGTCCCCGTCACGTCGCGGATCGCATAGAGCCTTCGATCCGCGGGGGCGAGATCGGCGGTCTGGCCGATGATGGCGAAGCCGGTTTCCAGAACCGTCTTGCGCAGACGCGCCACATCGGGCTGGCTGATGTAACCCGGTATGGCATCCATCTTGTCGAGCGTGCCGCCGGTGTGACCGAGGCCGCGGCCGGAGATCATCGGCACATAAGCGCCGCAGGCGGCGACGATCGGCGCCAGCATCAGCGAGACATTGTCGCCGACGCCGCCCGTCGAGTGCTTGTCGGTGACCGGACCCGGCAAATGCGACCAGTCGAGCACATCGCCGGAATCGCGCATCGCGATCGTCAGCGCCACCGCTTCCTCGCGGCTCATGCCGTTGAGAAACACAGCCATGGCAAAGGCCCCAACCTGGCCTTCCGAGATGGCGCCGGTCGTCAGCCCCTCGATGAACGCCGCGATCTCCGGCGCCGAGAGCTTGTGGCCGTCGCGCTTGCGGCGGATGATCTCTTGCGGAAGCATCAGTCGGGCAAGCCATCCTCGAAGACACGCCGCAGGATCGTCGCCAGCCGCGCGCCGCCGACCGGCGCCATGTCCTTGGTTTCCTGGTGCGAGAGCTCGGCCCCCGTCATCCCGGCCGCGAGGTTGGTGATGACCGAGCAGGCCGCGACCTTGAGGCCGAGGAAGCGGGCGAGGATGACCTCCGGCACCGTCGACATGCCGACAGCCGTGGCGCCCATGATACGCGCCATGCGGATCTCGGCCGCCGTCTCGAAGCAGGGTCCGGAAAACCACATATAGACACCCTGATGCAGCGCGGTGCCGGTGGCCTTGGCCGCCTTCTCGATCGCGCCCCGCAGGCCGGCATCGTAGGCCTCGGTGAGACCGACGAAGCGGCGGTCGCTCGGCTCGCCGATCAGCGGGTTGGAGCCCGAGAAATTGATATGGTCGCTGATCAGCATCACCGAGCCAGGTCCCATGTCGGGATCGACCGAACCGGCGGCGTTGGTGAGGATGAGATGCGAGATGCCGATGCCGGCCAGCACCTCGAGCGCCGGACGCATGGCGGCGGCATTGCCATGTTCATAGTAATGCGCGCGGCCCGACAGCATCAGCACCGGCGTGCCGGCAAAGTGCCCGGCGACGACCTCGCCGGCATGGCCGGAAACCCCGCTGCGCGGAAAGCCTGGCAATTCGGCATAGGAAATGCGCCTGGCGTCCTTGACCTGGTCGACCAGTCCGCCAAGGCCGGAGCCCAGCACGAGCGCCGCGGTCGGCGCCAGCCCGTCGAGCTTCTCGACCAGATGATCCAGCGCTTCCTTCATTTCAGGATATCGCCCCTGAAGCCGTAAGGCAGCATGTCGCCCATGGTGACGGTCTCGGCCACGCCGGTGTTATCGCACAGATAGAGCTTGGTCTCCGGCCGGCAGAATTCCGCCAGCCGCTGGCGGCAGCCGCCGCAGGGCGAGCATTTGGCCATGCGTTCGGCGATCACCGCTATCTCGACGATTCTGCCGCCGCCGCCCATGATGTAATGGCCGAGCGCGGTGGTTTCGGCGCACCAGCCCTCAGGATAGGACGCCACCTCGATATTGGCGCCGGTGAACACGCGCCCGTCCTCGGTGCGAAGTGCTGCACCCACCGGAAATTTCGAATAGGGCGCGTAGGCTTTGGCCATCGCCGCCTGCGCCGCCTCGAACAGATCATGCGACATTCGTCTTTTCTCTCCCACGATCTTGTTCAAATGCCGGTTGCAGCTGAAACGGAAAGCCCGATCCTAGCGTTCCTTGACGTAAGGCACGCCGCCGGCGCGCGGCGGGATCGCCTTGCCGATGAAGCCTGCAAGCAGGATCACGGTGAGCACATAAGGCAGCGCCTGCATGAGCTGTACCGACACCTTGCCGACAATAGGCAGCGGTGTGCCTTGCAGGCGGATCGACAGCGCGTCGAGAAAGCCGAACAGCAGGCAGGCGAACATGGCATTGACCGGCTTCCATTTGGCAAAGATCAGCGCCGCCAGCGCGATATAGCCCTTGCCGGCGGTCATGTCCTTCACGAAGCCGCCATTCTGCACCATCGACAGATAGGCACCGGCAATGCCGGTGAGCACGCCGGTGCAGATCAGTGCCCGGTAGCGAAGCCAGGCGACGGAGATGCCCGCGGTGTCGACGGCGGCCGGGTTCTCGCCGACGGCGCGCAGGCGTAGCCCAAAGCGGGTGCGAAACAGCACCCACCAGGTGAACGGCACCATCACGAAAGCGAGGTAGACCAGGATCGAGTGCCCGGACAGAAGTTCGGCATAGATCGGTCCGATGATCGGCACGCCGCGGATGGCCTCGGCGCCCGGCCAGGTGATGGCCTCGAAGCGTTCGCCGGGTTGCAGCGCCGGCGTACGCCCGCCCTGCTGGAACCAGGCCTGGCCGAGGATGATGGTCGAGCCGGCGGCGACGAAATTGATCGCCACGCCCGAGACGATCTGGTTGCCGCGATGCGTGATCGAGGCAAAGCCGTGCACCAGCGCAAAGGCCACCGACATTATGATCGCCATGCCCAGGCCGAGAAGGGCTGAATGGAAGACCGAGGCGGCGGCGGCGCCGGCAAAGGCGCCGACCAGCATCTTGCCTTCCAGCCCGATGTCGAAAACGCCTGCGCGTTCCGAATAGAGACCGGCCAGACAGGCAAGCAGCAGCGGTACCGAGAGGCGGATGGTCGAGTCCAGGGTTTGGACGATCATGTTGAACGCGTCCATCTCAGGCACCCTTCCCCTTGACCGCTTCCATGCCGACCGATCGCGGACTGAACGAGGCGAACAGCGCCTGCACATAGGGCCGGAACATGTGCTCCAGCGCACCGGCAAACAGGATGACCAGGCCCTGGATGATGACGATCATGTCGCGGGAAATCGCCGGCATTTCGAAAGCGAGTTCGGCGCCGCCCTGGTACAGCATGCCGAACAGGATCGCCGCCAGCACGATGCCGACCGGATGCAGCCGGCCCATCAGCGCCACGGCGATGCCGACGAAGCCGGCGCCGGAGACGAAGTCGATCGCGACATTGTGCTGGTCGCCCATCACCGGGTTGAGCGCCATCATGCCGGCCAGCGCGCCTGAGATCATCATGGCGGTGAGCACGATGCGCGTCTCCGAAATGCCGGCATAGCGCGCCGCCTTCGGGCTGTGGCCATAGGTGCGCATCTCGTAGCCGAGCTTTGTGCGCCAGATCAGCAGCCAGACCAGGAAGGCCATGACCAGCGCCAGCAGGAAGCAGACATTGAGCGGCGCCGAGCGGATCTTGGCGCCGAACAGTTCAATGATCCAGTTGAGCTTCGGCAATTCGGCGCCGGCGAGGAAGTTGCGGGTCTGCGGCGCCTGCGAGGCCGCCGGCTTCAACGGGCCGACCAGCAAATAGACCATGATCGAGGCGGCGATGAAATTGAACATGATGGTGGTGATGACGATGTGCGAACCGCGCTTGGCCTGCAGATAGGCGGGGATCAGCGCCCACAACGCCCCCACGAGCGCCGCGGCGACGATCGCCAGCGGAAATGTCAGCCACCACGGCAGCACACTGTCGAAGGAAAGGCAGACGATGGCGATGCCGAGGCCGGCGATATAGGCCTGGCCCTCGGTGCCGATGTTGAAGAGGCCACAATGCGCCGCAACCGCCACTGACAGACCAGTGAAGATGAAGGTGGTGGCATAGAAGAGGGTGAAGGCGATGCCGGTTCCCTTGCCGAAGGCGCCCTCGACCAGGATGACGGCGGCGCGGAACGGATTTTCACCGACCAGAAGCACGACGAAGCCGGCGACGATGAAGGCCACCGACAAATTGATCAGCGGGATCAGCCCATAATCGGCCCAGGCCGGCAGCTTGGCGTAAGGCGTGCTCATTGGGCAGCCTCCTGCTGCTCGACGCCCGCCATCAACAGGCCGAGCTCGCCCTCGGTCGCCTCGGGCCCGCGCTCGCCGACGATGCGGCCGGCAAACATCACCAGGATGCGGTCGGAGAGCGAGCGGATCTCGTCGAGTTCGACAGACACCACCAGCACCGCCTTGCCTTGGTCGCGCATGGCGATCAGCCGCTTGTGGATGAACTCGATGGCGCCGACATCGACGCCGCGTGTCGGCTGGCCGACAATGAGGACACCTGGGTCTTGTTCCATTTCGCGCGCCAGCACGATCTTCTGCTGGTTGCCTCCGGAGAAATTCGCCGTCTTCAGCCGCGGATTGCCCGGTCTTATGTCGTATTTCTCGATCTTGTCCTTGGCATCGGCCATGATGACGTCGATGTTGAGGAACGGCCCTTTCAGATAGCGTGGGTCGTCATGGTAGCCGAGGATCGAATTCTCGTTCTCCTCGAAGGCCAGCACCAGTCCGACATGATGGCGATCCTCCGGCACGTGAGCCAGCCCGCGGTCGCGCAACTCGCCGGGATCGGCGGCGCCGGTCAGGTCGATCGGCTTGCCGTCGAGCATGACCGAGCCCGAAACGGCGCGCCTGATGCCGGAAATCGCCTCGAGCAATTCGGACTGGCCGTTGCCGGCCACACCGGCAATGCCGACAATCTCGCCGGCGCGGATATCGAACGAGATGTCGTCGACCATGGTGACGCCGCGAGAATCCTTCACCGTCAGGTTCTTGACCGCGAGCTTGACGGCGCCGGCTTCCGCTTCGCCTTTTTCGACCCGCAGCAGCACGCGCCGCCCGACCATCAGTTCGGCCAATTCCTCGACGGTGGTCTTGGCTGTCTCGCGCGTCGCCACCATCGTGCCCTGGCGCATGACCGAAACATTGTCGGTGATGGCCATGATCTCGCGCAGCTTGTGGGTGATCAGCACCACCGTTTTCCCCTGCTCCTTCAATTGCTTGAGGATGCGAAACAGATGGTCGGCCTCGGCTGGGGTGAGCACGCCTGTCGGCTCGTCGAGGATCAGGATTTCGGCGCCGCGATAAAGCGCCTTGAGGATTTCGACACGCTGCTGCAGTCCAACCGGCAATTCCTCGATGATGGCGTCGGGATCGACTTCCAATCCGTATTCGCGTTCCAGGCGTTCGAGTTCGGAACGCGCCTTGGCGATGCTGCGCTTCAGCAGCGCATCGCTCTCGGCGCCGAGGATGATGTTTTCCAGCACCGTGAAATTGTCGACCAGCATGAAATGCTGGTGCACCATGCCGATGCCGAGCGCGATGGCGTCATTGGACGTTTTGATCGATGCCGGCTCGCCGCCGACGCGAATTTCGCCGCTGTCGGCCTGGTAGAAGCCGTAAAGAATCGACATCAGCGTCGACTTGCCAGCACCGTTCTCGCCGACAATGCCGTGGATGGTGCCGCGCGTGACTTCGAGATTGATGTCGCGGTTGGCGCGCACGGCGCCAAAGCTCTTATTGATGCCTATGAGCTCGATTGCGGCTTGCGCCATGCAGCCTGTCCCACTCTTTATTTTTTTATCGCTTGGTCAAAATGCCTAGCATGATGCCCCGCGCCTGCCAATCGGCCTTTCACTCTCGACAAATCCGCGCACTCTTGTCAATTTCGAACGTGGCCGGGAGCTTCACATTCGCTAATATGACGGTCTCGAAATTCGCATCATGGCGCTGGAGTGAGCACCGCAATGAACACGCCCGCCGACCGGTTGACGACGCTGGAAATCCGCGCCGCCGAGCAGGAAAAGACCATCGAGGAGCTGTCCGGCCAGATCGCCGAGCAGTGGAAGGTGATCGAGCGCATGGAGCGCAGGCTTACCGCCCTGACCGACCGGTTCCTGCAGTTGGAAGAGCAGACCGCGTCCGACGTGCCTATAACCAAGCCGCCACATTGGTAAGGGAGCATGGGAGAAGACGGCCATGTCCAATGACAGCGACCGTGTCGCCAGGGCCGGCGACTATGTCTTTGGCCTGATGAACGATAGGGATCGCGCCCGCGCCGAGCGCGACCTCAAGATCGATCCGGCCTTTCGTGACACCGTGCTGAAGCTCGCCGAGCGCTTGCGCGCCCTCGATCCCGCCGGTTCCTCCACCGAAGGACAGAACGCCCGCTGGAAGCTGGTCTCGCAACGCCTTGCCGAATTGCCGCAAATGCACGCCCGGCTCGCCGGCCTTGCCGAGACAGAACCGCCACCTGTTGTGATCCACCGACTGCAACGCAAGCCCTACGGCGTTGGCCTGCACGCTCTGGGCGGACGGTTGGGATTTGCTATTGCGCTGGCTCTGCTGGCCGCCTTTGCGCTCGGCTACATCGCCGGCACCTTATAAGCAGCAGCGGGTTTCCGTCCGCAATTGCGTCAAGGCAGGGATCGCGCCATCAGAAGCATCGGCTCGCCATCCTGCTCGAAGGGTTCGACGGCAATCCAGCCGAGCGCCTCATAGAAGCGGCGTGCCTGCCAGGTGTAGAGATAGAGCTTACCGACGCCAACCGATGCGGCATGCGCCTCGACGGCTGCGACCAACGCCTTGCCGACGCCTTGGCCCCGGCATGCTTCGTCGACAATCAGCCCGGCCAGCCAGGGTGTAAGATCATGCGCCGGATCGATCTCGTCGCACCAGCAGGCAGCTGCCGATCGGCCGGCCCCGATCGCGGGCAACCAGGGCCGCCTCGAACCCGTCGCCGGCAAGCAGGCCGCGCAGGCCGGCCATATCGTCATCGAGCGTTCGGCCCGTGCCGTCAAAGAAAGCCGCAAGCCGAAGCCGTGCGATGGCCTCGACGTCGCCTTCCGCCATGGTTTCGATCGTCAGCGGCATCGTCGTCTCCAAAACGAAACCGCCGGGCTTTCGCCCGGCGGTTCACAAATCCTGCTCGAGCCGATCAGTACGGACAGGCGTTATCGGTGGTGTAGTCGTGCACCTGGATCTTGCCGGAGATGATATCGGCCTTGGCCTTTTCGACAGCCGCCTTCATCTCATCGGTGACCAGAGCCTTGTTGTTGTCGTCCATGGCATAGTCGACGCCAGCTTCCTTGAGGCCGAGATTCTCGAGGCCGCCCTTGAAGGTGCCGTTCTTGCCGTCCATGAAGGTGTTGTAGACGGCGACGTCGACGCGCTTCATCATCGAGGTCAGCACCTTGCCGGGCTGCAGGCCGTTCTGGTTGGAATCGACGCCGATGCCGAGCTTGCCGGCATCCGCCGCAGCCTGCAGCACGCCGACGCCGGTGCCGCCAGCGGCCGCGTAGACCACGTCAGCGCCTTGGTCGATCTGCGTCTTGGCGATCTCGCCGCCCTTGGCCGGGTCGTTCCAGGCGGCCGGCGTATCGCCGGTCATGTTCTGGATGACGTCGGTGGCCCCTGCTGCCTTGGCGCCGCCGACATAGCCGCATTCGAACTTGCGGATCAGCGGGATGTCCATGCCGCCGATGAAGCCGACCTTCTTCGATTTCGACGCCATCGCCGCCAGCATGCCGACGAGGTAGGAGCCTTCGTTCTCCTTGAACACCAGCGAGCGGACATTGGGCAGGTCGACGGCATCGTCGATGATGGCGAAGTTGAGGTCGGGATATTCGGCCGCGACCTTCTTCAGCGCATCTTCCCAGGCAAAGCCGGCCATGACGATCGGGTTGCGGCCGTCCTCGGCGAAGCGGCGCAGCGCCTGCTCGCGCTGCGAGGCGTTGGAGACTTCGAATTCGACGTAAGCGACGCCGGTTTCGGTCTTGAACTTCTCGGCGCCGTGATAGGCGGCCTCGTTGAAGGATTTGTCGAACTTGCCGCCCAGATCGTAAAGGATGGCCGGCTGCACATCCGCGGCGAAAGCCGGAAGAACCATTGCGGTTGCGGCCAGAAGGCCCAGAACGATACGTTTCATGTGATCCACACCCTGTCGGTTATTTTTCCGTTATGCGCCGCCTGCCGGCCCGGTTCTCCGGCGGGCTTGCGACGTCAGGCAGGAAGTGTTTGCCCCTCCCGCTCAAGGTCAATCTGGCACGGCCCGAAACAAAATTCACGTGGAATTTTGACCTGTTGGAAAAAGCGTTACCGGCAGGCCCGGTCGGTTGTTTGCATTGCCTTCAGGGGCTTGGCGCGAATTCCGCGTTGCGGCGCTTGCGCCGATAGCCAATGGCGTAAAGCAGGAAGGCCAGCACCGCAAACACCGCGAAACCCGGCTGGGCGAGCACCCAGGCGACGATGCCATCCCAGACCATCGGGCTTGCCTTGGCGCGCACCAGGGTTTCGAAAGCCGCGCGTGTGTCGGGCGAGACGGCGAGCCAGCTTGCATTGAGCGGCGTCATGATCAGCGTCGATGCCGCGACCGACCGTGTCGTGTCGATCACCGCCATGATGACGGCAATCGACAGCGCAACCATCGCCGCCAGCCGAAAGATGAAACGCAACATCGAACGCTCTCCCCGCAAGCTTCCGTCGACCCGCAACCGACATAAAGCCTGTGCAATCGCCGCGCAATCGCGATGGTTAGATAGAGCAATTCCAGGAAAAGTGTGACGCGGTGTTCCGTCAGGAATTGCGTGAAAGGAAATCTAGCGTGCCGGCTTGCGCCGGTTGACCCGCCAGATGGCGAAAATGCCGCCGGCGATGGCGCCCACGATCAGGCCTGCAAGGCCGATGAAAGCCGCGAAAAATCCGCAGGCGCCCTCGAAGCAGCTCATCTGCGTGGCGTCGGCGATGAGCGAGCCGGCAAAGAAGCCGGCGCAGGCGCCGATGGCGCCGCCAAGGATGATGCCGAGCAGCCCGGCCAGAACAGACACCAACAGCGGCGGCCGTTGGCTCTCGGGGTTCGAGTAGACAGTCTTGGCGCCGGCATCTGGCCGCAAAAGATAGATGCAGAGCAGGCCGATGGCGATTTCGGCGACGCTGAAACCAAGCGCTTCGGCCGAAAAGCCAAAGCCGGACGCCAGCAGCAGATAGGCCTGGCGCACCACGAGCCAGATGATGACGACGACCTGCCAGATCGTATAGTGGCGCGGGAAACGCGCCGACCGGTTGAAGGCAAGGCCGAGCAGGTACAGACCCCAAAGGATGGTGACGACGCCGCCGGAGAGCCCGCTATAAATAAGGAACAGCACGTTTTCCGGCAGGCTGAAGTCGCCGATCAGCCGCCAGTTGGCGATCAGGCCGTAGGCCGACAGCCCCATGACGATGATGAGCCACCCCACCGGGACAAGGGAAAGCCCGCCATCCGGCTGGCCCACGGGTCGTTGGTCGATCGATGTCATGTCAGGACGATGCCCCTCGCAAAGCCCCAAGCAATTCCACCGAAACGCTCGGCAGTTTCTGTCTGGAATTGCGTGAAAACAAACGTTTAGCCCAGTCGACAGCCGGCCGATGTGGAAGTCAAGCGCGTCCGAATGGGCCGGCCGATCTGTGCACATCATTCGACATAGGCAGGGCGCCACGAAGGCCGACGCGCCGACCATTCGCGGCAAAAGCCCTTGCAATACCATTATGGCTTGGCATTCGCTTTCGGATCGACTAGATGAGCCCCGCGCCTGCTTGCCTAGACGGCTAGCGGTGCTGGGAAGGGTTGCCCACCGGTTGAAGGCACCCCGGCAGGCCGTTCAAGGCTTTCCCACGGGAGCATCTCCCCAACCCGCGCGGCAAAACCAGCCGGCGCGAGATGCAAAAAGACGGAGAGGTGGCCGAGTGGTTGAAGGCGCACGCCTGGAAAGTGTGTTTACGGGAGACCGTAACGCGGGTTCGAATCCCGCTCTCTCCGCCATTTATTCAACAAAATCAATAGGTTAACCGATTTTCCGGGGCTTCGGCCCACGATCCCGCCAACATGGGATTATTTTCCGAATTCAATGCTCTCCACGTAGCGAGTCCTTGACCGATGGCGACTCCTTCCGGAGCGGCGAATAGGCCGGCGCCGCCTGCCAACAAAAAGCCGCCGGGCGAGGCCCGGCGGCGTTCTTACACCATCTGGTCGGTTGGTCCGGCCTTAAGGGGCTGTTGTCGATGCCGCGGCAGCGGCAGCGGCGTCGATCTTGCCCGCCAGCGTATCCTTGGCCCAGGCAGTGACCTGGGCATCGACCGGCTTGTTGGCCATGCCCGCAAGGGCCGCGTCCAAGGACGCATCGGTGGGAGGCGGTGTATTGGCAGCCGCGGTCTGGGCGGCTGTCAGCGCCGCGTTGGCGGCATCAAGCGCCGCCTGCGCATCAGTGAGCTGCTGCGGGGTCGGGGCGGTACTCGGATCAGCCGCGGCCGCATTCAGCGCGTCGAGCTTTGCCTGGGCGTCGGCCACGGCCTGACTAGCGGCGTCAACCGCTGCCTGCGCGTTCTGGGCAGCCGCGGCTTGCGTCACATAGGCCTGGACGCCGGCGAACTTCTTGCTCTTGGAATTCATGTAGGCGTGGAAGTTGCGCTGCAGCGAATTCAGCCGGCCTAGCTTGGCGTGAATGTTCTTTTCCTTGGGAGTCGCGGCCGTCGTGGTGTCGTCGGTTGCCGTGTCATCGGTCGAGTCGGCGTTGGACGCGCCGACATCGGCGCTCTTGGTGTGTCCCGGAGCCGAACCAGACTTGCCGTGCGAGGCACCGCCGGTGCCATTGCCATTGCCGCCGGCATCGCCACCACCATTGCCGTTGCCGCCACCATTGCCACTATTGCCACCGCCATTTCCGTGGCCACCGCCATTGCCGCCGGCGCCGGCAAGCGCGGGGGCGGTCGCCAGCGCGAGAATCGCTAGGGATGCCATAAGTGCGTTTCGCAATGTCATTGAGCTTCTCCGCAGATGAATCGTTGCATGCCCCCAACCGCTAGGCAGGCCACTATGAGGATTTCCTAACGGCATCGGATAAACTTTAGACAGTTGCGGTTGCAAAACGAGAGCGGGAGAGGCGACTCCACGCAGTTTCCGCAAAGAAGCCGGTTAAGCCGTTGAAACTCCACAGGAATGCAAAGGGCTTAGCAGTTTTGGGCCGTTTGGAACAAAGAGGGCCCTGTCGTGCTGGACCATGGTCCCAAGACAATCGCAGCCGTTGCGCGACAGCTGAGCGGTTGGGGTGCGCGAGCCGCCTCGAAGACGCAACGCGTCAGCGACTTTGCCCTCGAATGTGAACCCAAGATTTAGCCGCAGGCGGCAATCTCTCAAGGACGCGGCTACCTGCGTGACCGAGGCGATCAAGGGAGCGTTGCATCCGAAGGTTCGCACGCCGCGCCAGTCGCGATGGGCCTACCGCCATCCGAGCGAGGACCTATGCCGCGCCAAAACCGCGGGCTAGACATCGACGCGCCGCCATCCGCTACTTGGCTACCAACAAGAGGCCGTCATTGCCTGTCTATCCGTCGCTGATCCGCCACCTGAAAGCGCCTGAACGGTTTGGCGCGATCGACCGCGTGCCGGCACTTGGCAGGCCGGCTGGCGGGCGCACCTTCGAAGTCTTCAATCCGTCTACCGGGGAGCTGCTGGCGGAACTGCCCGACATGGACGTCGAGGAAACGCGCGCGGCTATCGACAAAGCCTATGCCGCTCAGGTCGGATGGGCGGCGCTGACCGCCCGGGAGCGCAGCGAAATGCTGTGGCAGTGGCATCAGCTGATAATCACCCACACCGACGACCTGGCTGCAATTCTGACTGCGGAGATGGGCAAGCCGATCGCCGAAGCCAAATCGGAGGTCTCGCATGCGGCCGCGTATCTGCAATGGTACGCCGAGGAGGCCAACCGTATCTACGGCGAGACGATCTCGGCACCCTCGACGGACCGCCGCCTGCTGGTGATCAAGCAACCCATCGGCGTCGTCGGCACTATCACACCATGGAATTTTCCCGCATCGATGGTGGCGCGCAAGATCTCCCCGGCGCTCGCCGCGGGTTGCGCAATTGTGCTGAAGCCCGCCGAGCAGACGCCGCTTGTTGCCGGCGCCATGTTCGCGCTTGCCGCCGAGGCCGGTTTTCCCGACGGTGTCGTGAACCTCATCTACGCCTCGGAGGGCGCAGCGGTTGGGCATGAGCTCTGCCACAATCCTAAAGTGCGCAAGATCAGCTTTACCGGATCCACCGAGGTCGGACGCCTGCTCATGCGTCAGTGTTCGGACCAGATCAAGAAGGTCAGCCTGGAGTTGGGAGGCAACGCGCCTTTCATCGTCTTCAATGACGCCGACATCGATGCAGCCGTGGATGGCGCCATTCAGGCGAAGTTCCGCAATGCCGGTCAAACCTGCGTTTCGGCAAACCGTCTCTACGTCCAATCGGACGTTCATGATGAATTCGTGAGCAAATTCGTCGAACGCGTTCGCCAGTTGCAGGTCGGCGACGGTTTCGATCCAGCTGTCGCTATCGGGCCGCTCATCGACAGGGCAGCTCTGGCCAAGATCGAAGCCCATATCGCCGATGCCACACAGAAGGGTGGAGCGATCCGGTGCGGAGGCGGCCGGATCGGAAAGGACGGCACCTTTTTCGAGCCGACGGTCCTTACCGAAATTTCCAGCGATATGGCGTTGGCACAGGAAGAGACATTCGGACCATTGGCTCCGATCATCCGTTTCGAGGATGCTGACCAGGTCGTGCGTGAGGCCAACGATACGATCTACGGCCTCGCCGCCTATTTCTATGCTTCGAACCTGAAACGCGTCTGGCGCGTCGCCGAGGCCCTGGAGTACGGCATGGTTGGCATCAATACGGGCCGCATGTCCTCGGAAGCGGCGCCTTTCGGCGGCGTGAAGCAGTCCGGCATCGGGCGGGAGGGTTCTCGCCACGGCCTCGAGGATTACCTGGAGATGAAATATCTTTGCATGGGCGGCATCTGAATCCGTTTCAGCGCGACGCGCTTTAGCCACCGACCAGCGGCACGGTCACCGAGGTCGTGTAGGTGATCGGATAATCGCTGAAATAGGGAAAGCCGATGACGAAAGCATAGCTGGCGTTGACATGCGCCATACGAAAGCCGCCGCTTGCCGGGTCGGTTGCTATGGTGACATTCACATTTTGCAGGCCCAGCGCCCGAAGCTTCTGCGTTGCGATCGCCTGAATGTCGGACTGGGTCAGCGTGTTGTTGAGCTGCAGCGAGCGCGCAGACGCCTCCAGCGCGTAGCGCACGCTGGAGGCGGCGTTCATCGACCAGCCGAAGGCGAAGATCCCGAATAGAAGCATAATCAGGAAAGGCGCGATCAGAGCGAACTCAATGGCGCTTCCGCCCGACACGTTGCCGGCAAATGTCCGAAGCCCAAATGCGTAAAGCTTCTGTCGGCATTCCGGCGCACTTGCGGACGGAAGCCCATGACGAAGACGGCGAGCCCACCCACTGCGAGCTTTTCCTTTAGCGGACACGGACCACCTGCAGATGACCGAGAGCGGTGTTGTCCGGATAGGGTCCGAATGTCACGGGCGGGATCCAGGTGGCGGACGCCTGGATTTGGACATAGACAGATGGCGCTTTCGGCCCGCTGCATAACGTCGAAGCATCGACTATAGCGGTTCCACATTGGTAGGTGCGGCTGATAGCGACTTGTGCGTCGGAAGGCTTGTTTTCCCAGCTCGCCAGTGCGGCAGCTTGGATCGCTGCATCATCAGCGGATCCAGCCATTACGAGGTTGGCCGCCGTCTTCACGCCGGCGCGCATCGACAGCGAACTCGTGACATAGGACCAGCCGTCCAAGATACCGAGCAACGTCGCGCACAAGACAGGCAAGACCAGCGCGAACTCCACAGCGGCGATGCCTGCTTCATCGCCAATGGCCAGGATCAGTCGACGGGCCACGAGTCTCACTCGACGACCGCAACCGACTGGGCGGCGGGGATATCCTTCATCCCGAGACTCGAGCAGTCCTGGTTAATGGTCGAATTGCCCGACCATTGGATGGTGTCGGCAACGACTTGCGTGCAGCCATTCACACCTGAGAAATTGCCGAGATAATTGACCTGTTGTCGGGGAAAATAGATAGCGCCGGTCAAAAGCGAGTCCGCGGTGCCGTTGAAGGTACTCTGCGCTGCGGTACCCGTCCTATCGCCGTAGAACAGCACTCCGGAATAGGTGCCCGAGGTCGGCGCGCTCAGCGTCACAGTGGCATTGCCGTTCATACTTACGGTGTTGCTGCCTGCCATGAAGATGGTCACGCCGCTGCCGGAGACGACAGCATTGGCGTTGACCTTCATGCCGCCCTGCACGACATAGACGCCGGGCTGCAGCGTGACGTTGCCGTTGAGGCTCATGCCGCTGCAGTAGGTGCCGGGCTGGAGTGTCTGCGACGTCTTGTTGCCGTTAACGCTTTTGCATGGGTTGCCGGCCGCGGGCGGCGGCAGGCTGGCAAACGGATCGGCGGCCGGCAGCGCCTGGGTGATCGGAGACTTGCAGACCGTGGTCACCGGATTGTTCAGCACGACGCCGCCCGCGGAGATCAGGCAGTCGGCCTGGAGACCCGCCGATCCCTGCACCTTGAGGGCGTCGTTGGCGATCGAGTTCGCCATGACGACGCAGCCGTTGAGCTTGACGCTGGTGCTGCCGGAGAAGAGCATCGCCTGCGAGGCCGAGGGATTGAGAGCCAGGTCGCAGGCCTTGGAGGCGTCGGTGATCAGCGCCACCGCCCTCGCCTGCTCCGGCACCTTTGTCTGCGTGAAGATGGAGGTGAACATCCGGTCTAGGCTCTGGTTCAGGATGACCTCCACCGCTTTCTTGGCCGTGTTGGGCCCCGAGGTGGGCGGGGTGTTGACGACAATTGCGCCGGCGCCCAGCCCGTTCGAAGCAGCCGATGATGTGGCTGCCGCGGTGATCGCCGCCGTGTCGGATCCCTGAACCTTTTCCAGCGCGCCGGCGTAGGCGGCCGCGTCCGCCGTGGACTGCAGCTTCAGGCTGGAATAGTACCAATAGGAGGTCTCAACGCCGAGCCCGGCGCCCCCGACAACGACCGGCAGGGTAAGGGCGAAGATGGTGGCGACATTGCCGCAGACGCCTTCGCGAAAGCGTCCGGTGACGCCTTGAGAGAAAAGATGTTTGAAGAACCGACCTGAAATGGCCATGGCCGAGCGCACCCAAGGTATCCCAGGCTTGACGTCATCATTGCCGTATGAACGAACGCCTAATTATTTCGCTCGACTTGCGCCGGTAGGACCACAGCTTGCCACTGCCCCCATCTTGCGCCGCGAGGACTAAGACTTAAGGCCTGATAATCTTCGGACTTAAGACGTAGCCAGCGGGAAAGCTTGATATCTGCCACCTGTTGCATCTTATGGTTTTGCAAATCGCTCGGCGAACCGAAGCTTCAGCGCGGGAGGGCGGGTTCAACGCGAAAGTCCGTGCTCGACGAGGCGAAACCGGTAACGATCGCGAAGAGATTCATTGAAGAAGCGGCCCTTTGACGGCGCTGCCTTGAACGCGGCATACGTTTCAGGCTCCACATCCTCATAGTCATAGCGGTCGCCGCTTGGGACGAACCAGACCGACAAGGTCCTGCTCGAAGGATCGTAATGCATGTTGCGGATGGCAGTGGAGGGCATGTCCGGCATCCTGCTTCGTCCACGTAATTCCCTCGCGACTGCCAGGTTCCGTCACCGGGAGTGTACTTGAGGAAACGGCCGGGCCCCCTATCTGACATCGTATGCCATCAGCCAAACCCAGACGTGCACCGCCGGGCCAGCAGGATGATCTTTTCGGCGTTTCGAGTGCCGTCCCGGAGGGATTCCGTTATCAGCCCGACCTTATCAGCCGAAGCGAAGAGCAAGACCTTGCCGGTCACATCCAAAGCCTGACCTTCAAGCCGTTCGACTTCCATGGCCACCTGGCCAACAGGCAGGTCGTCGGCTTCGGCCTGCGCTACGACTATGAGCGCCGCCAGGTTGTGGAAGCGCCGCCGGTACCCGACTTCCTGCTGTCGCTTCGCGACAAGGTCGCGGGCTTTGCAGGCAGGCCTGCCGCCGAATTCGCACAGGTCCTGATCAACGAATATCGGCCCGGCGCCGGCATAGGCTGGCATCGCGACAAGCCGCATTTCGAACTCGTCGCGGGGGTCTCGCTCTTGGCACCTTGCAGTTTCCGGCTGCGCCGTAAGAACGGCACGACTTGGCAGCGTGAGACGATCGAGGTCGAGCCGAGATCGGTCTACCTCATGGCCGGTCCGGCAAGGCACGATTGGGAACACAGCATCCCGCCGGTCGCGGACCACCGCTACTCCGTCACGTTCAGAACGCTGCGCGCCAGCTGAGCGGTTGGGCGCTGCGATGGGAACCATCGCCCGAGCGAGGGGTTTCTCGTCAATCCTCGATACGGAAGGACAGCATATGCGAACCCTGACGATCGTCCTGGCGCTTTCAGCGCTGGCTCTGACACACCCGGCAAAGGCTCAGCTTGCTGGACCGCAATTGCCTCAGGCTTCACCGCCGGCGGAGCAGCCGATCCCGGACGGGACTTTACCGGATGATCAGGCTGTAACCGGTGACGAAGGCCAGAACATCACCAACATCGTCGTGGTGGCGATGGAGGATTTGCCCGCCGACATCAAGGCACAAGCCGAGGACGTGGTCACCCGAACCACCGCCGAGGACCTGGTCAAGCTGCAGAAATCGGTCGACGCATCGCCTGAAGCGGTGTCAGCGCTACGCGCCAATGGCTTGAACTCAAGCCAAGTGGTGGCGGCCAACATCGACGGCGACGGCACCGTGACGCTGATCATCCAGACAACGGCTTGATTCGGCGACAGCCGCAACCCGAACCATGCCAGAGGAGACCGGATGATGGCTATCTTGCCGACGCCGGACCCGACGCCTGTCCCGGTGCCAAATCCACCGCCCATTCCCGAGCCGAAGCCGATGCGCGAACCGGATCCGGACAGGTTGCCCGACGAGGCGCCACTGCCCAACCCGGATGAAAACGACGCGCCGCCCAAGCATGGGGACCGAGGTTAGCGCAAGCTCAAGATAAGCAGGAGGCGCCGAGCGCGCCTCCCGACCAATCGCTCACTCCCCGCGCATCGTCGCCTGGAAGGTCGGCAGGTGCTTCTTCTGCGCCTCGATCATGCGCTCGCGATAAACGCCATAGATGACGTCGGTGTCATGCAGCGTCACACCGGCAATGGTCGGCGAGGCGAAGACCGGCAGTTCGATGCCGCGCTTCGACAGTTGCTCGGCCGTGCGCGCCAAAAGCTCATGCGCCATGATCATGGCCAGCACCGTCGATGACCCCGCGACCGGCCGGCTCCAGCCCTCGACCGGCACCACCGCGTCCTCGATCGGCGAGCAGGTGTCGATGACGATGTCGGCGGCATCCGCCAGCCGCTTGCCCGAGGAGTGCGTGGCCGGCTTGTCGAGATTGTTCTTGCTGGTCACCGCGACGACGAAGATGCCACGTTTCTTGGCGTAGAGCGCAGTGTCGATGCCGGACGAGTTGCGGCCGCTATGGCCGAAGATGATGATGGAATCGCCCTTGTTGAGCGGCTGATGGTCGAGAAATTTCTCGGCATACTTCTCCGTCCGCTCCAGCCACAAAAGCTCGCGCACGCCGCCGGCGCCGAGCACATTGTGCCACATCACGCGCGGGTCGGTCAGCGGATTGAAGCCGACGAAGCTGCCATAGCGCGGGAACATCTCCTGCGCCGGCAGCACCGAATGGCCCGAGCCGTAGAGATGGACCAGCCCGCCATTTTCCAGCGTATCGGCAAAACGGCTCGCCGCCTGGCCGAAGGCTTCCGAATTGGCCTTCGATGCCTGCTCGATGAGGGCGACGAGACGGGGGATGTAAAGATCGGACACGATGGTACTCCTGTTTGGTGTCAGCTTCTTGGGGTTGGCGAAATGCGGCCGGCGCGCAGCGTCGAGCGGATCTCGTAGCGGTCGCCGCGCATGACGGAGACGGTGAATTCGAATGGGCCGCGCTCATCGACGGTGATGCGCTCGACCACGAAGGCCGGGCTTCCCACGGGCAGGTCGAGCAGCTCGGCATCGGCAGCGCTGACGGCGCCGACGCGATAGTTCTCGCGCGCCTCGACCGGCACGATGCCATATTGCCGCTCCAGCGCCTCATAGAGCGAGCCCTTGAGCAGACCGGCATCGAGAAAGCCCGGGACGCGCGCAGCCGACAATTGCGCGGTCTGGATGCCGATCGGCTCGTTGTTGCCGAGCCTGAGCCGCCGGATCCGCACGACAGCATCGCCCTCCTCGATCTCGAGCGCGCCCGCGGCGGCGGCACTGGCTACGGTCAGGCTGCAGTCGAGCAGCCGCGAGCCGGCGACGACGCCGATATTGCCCATCTCCTGCGTGAAGGAGGTGAGCTCGCGGGTGCCGGCAACCAGCGTGGTAGAGCGCACGAAGGTGCCGCGGCCGTGTTCGCGCCGCAGCAGGCCGCTTTCCTCCAGATTGCGCAGCGCATGGCGCAACGTGATGCGGCTGACCCCGAACAGCGCGCAGAGCCGGTCCTCGGCTGGGATCTGGTCGCCCGTCGCCCACTCGCCGCCTTTGACGATCGCGCGGATCGCTTCCTCGACCTGGTACCACAGCGGTTCCGGCCGCCTGCGGTCCGGCTGCTGAAAACTCGCTTCGCTCATCTTATTTGCCTCCACCCGCTTCCCGCTTGCCCGGCCAGGGCCGCGCCAACCAGACCCGCGCGAGAGCCGAATTGCCCAGGCTTGAGTTCGATGCCGCGCAGATGCGGCGGCAGTTGCCGTCGCAGTGCCGAAAGCAGCGGCGGCCCGATCACGTCCAGCGCATCCGCCAGGCCGCCAGAAATCAGCACCGCCTGCGGATCGAGCAGCGCGACGGCACCGGCAAGGGCGGTGCCAAGCTGGCGCGCCGGCACTTCAAGCAAGGTCTGCGCGGCAATCTGACCTGCCTTGGCCGCCGCAATCAGCTGGCGGCCGTCGGCTAACCCGATCTGGCCGGCAAGCGCATCGAGCGCCCGGCCTGAGGCGACACGTTCCAGCCAGCCGCTGCGCTCCTCGCCATGGTCCTTGATATCGGCGCAGGCCCAGCCGAAAGAGCAGGCGCCGCCATGTGCGCCGGCAACGATGCGGCCATTGGCCAGCACCGCCGAACCGATGCCGGTGCCGATCGCCAGCAGGATCGCGTCCGACATGCCCCTGGCGCCGCCCGCGACGGCCTCCGCCAAAAGCGCGATCTGCGCATCGTTGCCGAGCGCGACCCGCAAGTCGGGAAACAGCACCTGGATATCGACGCCGTCGAGAAAAGAGAGGTTGGGAATCCAGCAGCAGACCGAGCCCTCGACCAGACCCGGCACCGCGAGGCCGAGCGCTTCGACCGATCCGGCCTCCCTACACAGCGCGTCGATGCGAGCGCTGAAGGCGTCGAGGCTTGTCGGCGCCGGCTCATGGCTCAACACCTTCATCGCGCCGACATCGCCGGTGGAGATGGCGGCGCGCAGATTGGTGCCGCCGAGATCGATGGCCAGAACCCGCCTCATTGGGCCGGGCCTTTGCCGAATGGCGGCGAAAACAACCCGCTGCCGGCATTCCAGGAATGCGACGCCGCCGCGAAGCTCTGGGCGTAGCGCGTGCCGCGCAGGCAGCCGCGCAGCCGGTAGAGCGCGCTGTAATAGTCGACATAAGGGAAGCTGCTGAGGCCCCGTGCCAGCTCGTATTCCATGACCGCTTCGTGCCAGGCCTCGAAACCATCGCTGACATCGACAAGATACTCGGGGCGGAAACCGTCATCGTCCTCCCAGTTCTCGCCGAACAAAAGCAGTTGCGGCGTGTGCACCGGATGGTCGCTGGCAATCGTCGGCAGGGCGGCGAAGAAGATGCCGGTCTGCGCCAGATGCGCCGCTGCGCGATGATCCTTGTGCCAGCTGCCATGCCAATGGGTGATGACGATCTCGGGTTTCAGCTCGCGAATGACGTCGCAGACTTCCAGCGCCGTATCGTCGTCGGTCGGCAGGAAAGCGTCACGCAGACCGAGGCTGCGCATTTTGACCCCGAGCCGTGCGGCCGCCTTTTGCGCTTCCCCTTCCTTCTGCGCGCAATAATGCGCGGGGATGAGGCAAGGATGACCCTGCTCGCCCATGGTCAGATGCAGGAAGGTGACCGAGGCACCGCGCCTGGCAGCAGTGGCAGCCAGCGGCCCGGCGATCACCTCGGCATCGAAGGCATGCGCGCCGACCACCAGGATCGACGTCGCGGCGTAGATCTTGTCCTCGATCATTTCATGCCTCCCCCGGCGCCGACGCCTTCTCGAATCTGGCGGGCGAGCAAACAATACATGATCAGGATCGGCGCCATCGAGATCGCCAGCGAGGCGAACACCAGGCCCCAATCGGTGCGGAACTGTCCGACGAAGACGCTGATCGCCAGCGGCACGGTCTTGTAGCGGTCGTCGAAGATGAAGATCAGCGGGAAGAAGATGTCGTTCCACACAGCGATCGCGGTGAAGATGGCGACGATCGACACCGCCGGCTTCACCATCGGCAGCACGATCTGGAACAGGATGCGCGTCTCGCCGGCGCCGTCCATGCGCGCCGCCTCGTCGAGCTCGGACGGCAACACGCGCATGAAATTGGCGAAGATGAAGACGGCGAAGGGAATGCGGATCGCCGAATAGACCAGGATCAGACCGGTCAGCGAATCGAGCAGGCCGAGGCCGCGCATCAGCGTGAACAGTTCGACCGATGCGAGCCGGATCGGCAGCATGATGCCTGAGAGGAACAGACCGAGCATGATGCCGTTCCAGCCAAGCTTGTAGCGGCTGAGCGGATAGGCGGCCATCGCCGAGACGATGATGGTAAGCAGCACCGCGCCGCCGGTGACGATCAGGCTGTTGACGAAGTTGTGGCCGAGATCGGCGCGCGTCCAGGCGCGGACGAAATTGTCGAGCGCCCAGCTCTGCGGCAGGCCGAGCCGATTGTCGTAGATCTCCGCCGTCGTCTTGAAGCAGGAGACGACGAGAATGTAGAGCGGCAACAGCACCGCCGCCGTCCACACGGCCAAGATGATCCAGCCAGGCAGCCGCGCCAGTTTCTGTGGGACAACGAGCACGCTCATAGCTCGACCGTCCGCTTGTCGAAGAAGCGCAGCATCAGCAGCGTGCCGATGCTCAAGATCAGGAACAGCGTGGTGCCGAGCGCCAAGGCCAGCCCGATATCGGTGATGCCGACCGCCCCTTCTGCGCCGAAGGCGAGCCGGTAGAAATAGGTCACCAGCGTATCGGTCGAATAGCTCGGGTTACCCTGCACGCCCTGCATCACATAGACGATATCGAACTGGTTGAAGGTGTTGATGAAGGAAAGCGTGGTCAGCGTACCCAGCGCCGGCATCAACAGCGGCAGCGCGATGGAGTAGAGCATGCGCGCATTGCCGGCGCCGTCGAGCTTCGCCGCCTCGAACACCTGCGGCGAAATCTGCCTGAGGCCCGCCGTGTAGATCAGCACCGGCAGGCCCATCCAGTTCCAGGCGTCGACGGCGATCAGCATGCCAAGGGCGGTACGGCTGTTGCCGAGCACCGTCAGGCTGCCCTGATGCAGGCCAAGGCCGTTCAACGCCCATTCGACAATGCCGCCCGGCGCCAGCAGCAGCCGCCACAGCGCGCCGACGATGACGGGGCTGAGCACCGCCGGGAAGAAGAACACCGACTGGAAGAAGGAAGCCCCCCTGCCGCGCAGGAAGAGCAGCCAGGCGAACAGCAGGCCAAGCCCGTTCTGCAGCACCATGATGCCGAAGAACCACGCCGCGTTGTGCCAGAGCGCGCCGTAGAGCCGCGCGCCGCTGGGAAAGACGAACAGGCGCGAGAAATTCGTAAGACCCGCGAACTCCTGGATGCGCAGTCCCCTCCAGGTGAAGAAGCTGCCCCATAGGGACAGGAGCAGCGGATAGAGCACGAACAGCCCGTAGACGGCCAAGGCCGGCAGGATGAACAGTACGGCCATGCGCTGCTGGGTGCTCCGGAGGCTGGTCATGCGGCGAGGCTTGGTCATCGTGCTCTGTGGAGATGCGGTCGGGCCGGCACTCTTTACTGCTTCGGCTTGAACCAGGTGGCGACGGCGGCCTGCATGTCGGCCGCCAGTTTTTCGGGCGTCACATTGCCTTCGACCATGTCGATGATCTCGGACTGCAGCACCGAGGATGCGGTCGGCGACTGCCAGCGGAAACCGACCAGGGTCAGATAAGGTGTCGAGTTCTTCGCCATCTCCATCATCTTGCCAAGCACCGGATCCTTCACCGTCACATCGGTACGAGCCGGCGGCCAGCCGAGCTCGTCGGCAAAGGCTTGCGCGAACGCGGCCGAGGCCATGTAGTTCAGCACCTTGATCGCGGCTTCCTTGTTCTGGCTTTCGGCGACCAGGCCGTAGGAGCCGTCGGAGAAAGCCGAGGTGTAGAGCTTCGCCGAAGCGTCGTCGGCCGGGAACGGGAAGATCGAGAATTTCAGCTTCGGGTTCTGCGCCTTGAAGCTGCCATTCTCGAACGAGCCGCCGAAGAACATCGCCGCCTTGCCGCCGATGAATTGCTGCGTGGCGGTGGTGTAGTCGATGCCGGCAAAACCGTCGGAATAATAAGGCTTCAATTCGGCGAAGCGCTTCAACGCCGCGACATAGCGCGGATCCTCGAAGGTCGCCTTGCCGCTCATCATCTCGTCATAGAAGCCTGGGCCGTAGAGCGTCGGCCCGATGACGCCGACGCCGATCTCCAGCTCCCAGGCCGAGCCGTTGGCGCCGCCATTGGCGATCGGCGTGATGCCCGCCGCCTTGAGCTTTTCGCAAGCCGCGACGAAATCCTTATAGGTCTTCGGCACCTCGATGCCTTGCGCTGTAAAGATATCCTCGTTGTAGAAGACACCCATCATCGGCACCGAATAGGGCACGCCGTAGATCTTGCCGTCGGCGCGACCGCGCGCGCCGCCAAGTGCTGCATCGGGCATGTTCTTCAATTCCGTCACGCTGTCGTCGAGCGCGTCGAGATAGCCGCCTTCGATGAAGGGCTGCAATTCGCCATAGGCCTTGAGCTGGGCGATGTCCGGCCCGCGGCCGCCGCGCAGCGCCGTGCTCAGCCGGTTCTGGTAGTCGGCATCGGGGGTGAACTGGATGTCGACCTTGATATCAGGATTCTTCTTTTCGAAGGCCTCGAAGATGCGATGCATCGCGGCCTCGTCCTCGGTGCGCCAGCTCCACAGGGTGACCGTCGAGTCGGCGCGGGCCGGCAGCGCCGTAAGCAGCCCGGCGCAAGCGGCGGCGAGACCGCCGATCAGGCCGAACGCGGCGCGCCGATGGATGGAAAGCATGCTCATTGCCAGTTCTCCCAGTTTCGTTTTGAGGCCGCGCGGCAGTAACGCAGCGCGAGAGTCATTCGCATGTGGGCAAGTCATTATAACGACATGACGGCGACCGCAAGTGCCTGAAAGTCGGCGGCGATCACCAATCGGCCACCAGATCGGTAGGTCATAAGGGATTAATATATTGAAGGTGTTATATAAATTCTTCAGCGCATCTCTGCCGAAGATTTCTGATCTGCAAACCGCCGGTAGAGAGTCGATAGGTTAGGGCTTGCGCCATCATTCAAACTTGTCATAACGTCATTGCTCGTGTCACAGCTTGTGTGGAGGATGCCGATGTCGCTTGCCTGGATCTCGAAGCTGACCCTTGCCGCGGGATTGCTTGCCCTGCCCGCGACCGGCTGGGCGCAATCGGTCAACATCTCCTATCTGACGCATTGGTCGCCCGAGACGGTGGCTTTGCTGGAGGCGGCGGCCAAGGATTTTTCGAAAGCCAATCCGGATGTCGCCATCACCGTGCGCGCGGTTCCCTTCGGCGATCTCTTGACCACGCTGCGCTCGCAGGGCGGCAGCGCCGACGGGCCGACGATCGGCGGTATCTACGATCTGTGGCTGCCGGAACTGGCGCGCGACAAGCTGGTCGCTCCCGCTCCCGATGCCGTGGCAAGCGACGTCAAGAGCGCCTGGCCGGCGGGCGTCGTCAGCGCCGCCTCGGTCGGCGGCGCGCTGTACGGCATCCCGAACGAGATCGACGTCTACGCGTTGAACTACAACAAGGCGCTGTTCAAGGAAGCCGGCATCGCCGCGCCGCCGAAAACCTGGGCCGAATTCAAGGACACCGCCGCCAAGCTCACCAACAAGGACAACGGCCAACAGGGCTTCGGCATGATCAACTCATGGGCGGCGGGCGTCGTCCATCCCTTCGCCTCGTTGCTGGTCTCCAATGGCGGCGAGCTGGTCAAGGACGGCAAGCCGGCGTTGGACTCGAAAGAAGCCGCGGAGACCTTCGCGCTCTATGAGGACCTGATCAAATCCGGCGCCAGCGTGCCGTCGATGGCCACGGCCGACGCCAACACCACCGGCCCGTTCCTCGACAATTTCGTCTCCGGCAAGACCGCCATGATCATCATGGCCAACTGGTGGGAGAGCGCGCTGAAGACCGGCATGGGCGACAAATTCGCCGACATCGCCACAGCACCCATCCCGGTCGGCCCGAGCGGCGACAAGCCGCATTCGATCTCCTATTCCTGGATGACCGTCGTCAACGCCAAGGCGGGCGCGGCCGAGCAGAAAGCGGCATGGGAATTCCTCGCCTGGCTGAACAGCTCGAAGTCCGGCAAGAACGGCGCCTCGGCCATGTCCGACATCCTGATGTCGATGGGCATCCTGCCGTCGCGCAACTCCGACATCACGGCGCACAAGGACAAGCTCGGCTCCGAATTCCTGTCCGGCTACGTCTCGGTGCTTGCCGACGCAAGGCCCTTCCCTGTCGTGCTTGGCGGCCAGGAATTTTCCGAATCCCTGCAGCAGACGCTCGAAGCGTTGCAGTATGGCCAGGTCTCGGCCAAGGATGCGCAGGCGAACGCCCAGAACGACGCCACGTCGATCCTGGAGCGCGCGGCGAAGTAAGCTCGGGTTTCTGACCGGAAGCAGATGAATGGCCAAAGCTTTTCGTGCCTCGGCGGGCATCATGCTTGCGCCCGCCGTGACGCTGATCGGCGTGTTCGTGCTTGTGCCGATGCTGCTCACCATCTGGCTGTCGTTCCACGACTGGTCGACCCAGACGCCCTTCTCCGAAGCGAGCTTCATCGGCACCAGCAACTTTCGCGAGATTTTTGGCCCGACGTCCGTCGGCCGCGACTTCCAGGCGGCCCTCCTCAACACCGCAGTCTACACCGCGCTGTCGGTCGTGCTCATCCTGCCGCTGTCGGTCATCTTCGGCCTTCTGGTCTATCAGCGCGACGTCGCGGGCGGCACGGCGCTGCGGACGGTGCTGTTCTCCACCTACATGGTGCCGATGATTGCGGTGGCGCTGGTCTGGTCGAAACTCTATTCGCCAAGCGAAGGCCCGCTAAACCAAATGCTGGCGCTCATCGGCATCGGCCCGCAGCCCTGGCTGTCCTCGCCGCGCTCGGCGCTGGTTTCGATCGTGCTCCTCAACGTCTGGCAGCAGGTCGGCTATTTCACCGTGCTGGCGATCGCCGGCCTGACGCAGATCCCGGGCAGCCTTTATGAGGCCGCGAAGCTCGACGGCGCCAACGGCCAAGAGCAGTTCCGCTTCATTACGCTGCCGCTGCTTCGCCGCACGCTTCTGTTCAGCGCCGTCATCGCCATCATCAACGCCGTGCAGGTGTTCGAGCCGGTGGCGCTGATCACGCAAGGCGGGCCGGTCGGCTCCACCAACGTGCTCACCTATCATATCCGTCGCGTCGGCATCGAACGCGCGCAGGGGGGCCTCGGCTCGGCCATGGCGGTGATGCTGATGCTGTCGTTGATCGTCTGCGTTTCGGCGCTGTTCTCACTTGTCAACCGGAAGGACAGCCAATGAGCGCGCCGCGCAAGCGTCCTTCGGGCCGCAAAGCGCTGCTCGCAACAGCTATGCTGCTGGTCGCCGTGGCTTCCGCCTTCCCGCTCGCCTGGATGGTGCTCTCCAGCCTGAAGACGCCGGCCGAGACCATGCAGACGCCGCCGGTCTGGATCCCGCGCACACCGAGCTTTGAAGCTTACGAAAAAGTCGCCGGCGTCATCAATCTTGGACGCTCGATGTGGAACTCGCTGGTCATCGCCTCGGTCACCACCGCCGGCATCCTGCTGACCAGCATGATGGCCGGCTACGCCTTCGCCAAATACCAGTTCCGTGGCCGATCGCTGCTGTTCGCGCTGCTGATCGCCACCATGTTCCTGCCACCGATCGTCACACTGATCCCGCTCTACAGGATGGTCGGCTCGATCGGCCTCAACGCCAGCCTTGCCGGCATCATCGTGCCCAATCTCGCCAACGCCTTCGGCATCTTCCTGATGCGCCAGTTCATCGCCGGCGTGCCGGACGATTTGATCGACGCCGCCCGCATGGACGGCGCCTCAGAACTGCTCATCCTGTTCAAGATCGTTGCGCCGAGCATAGCACCGGCGATCGCCGCACTTGCGCTGTTTGCCTTCGTCTATCACTGGAACAGTTATCTGTGGCCGCTCACCGTGCTGCAGGGCAATGCCGACGCCTACCCGATCGTCATCAGCCTGAGCCGGCTGCTCAGCTACAACCGCGGCGCCGTCAACACCGGCCTGGTGATGGCCGGCGCCACGCTCGCCGTGCTGCCGCCGCTGGTGCTCTTCGTCTTCCTGCAGCGCTTCTTCGTCGACTCGATCGTGGGGTCGGCGATCAAGGGTTAGCTTGTCGGATCATCGACATTCGGCAAGTCGAGCGCGGAACGCAGCAAGCCGGCATCCCGCCGGTAGAGCGTCGAATAGCTGACCGGTGCCAGGATGTTGGCGTAAGTTTGGAATCCGCGATGCGCTTGTTGAAGGGTATCGCTCCGCAGCCGGGAACCAGGCAGTCATGTTTTCGGACGTTGGCTGTAGGAACAAACCCGGCCGAGATATCGGTCGCTGCCTGGCTCGAACAGGAATATATCGAGCTGATGGCTGGCGACGCTGATGCCAGCGCCTGCCTCGAAGGCCTGCCGCAGCGAGGCGGCTCCCGCGCGGCGCAACTCGCCGAGCCGATGTTGCGAGTCGACCCACACCGCCAGATCGAGATCGCTGCACTCGTGCCAGACCTCGACGCGCGCGCGACGGAATTCGCTGAACCGGGGACCTCCTTCCAGAGTGGTTTTGCCACTGACCCTATGACAGCGATCGCCTCGATTTCGGGGAACGCCATCCAGGACTGCGTAACGATCGGCGGCTTCGCGGAATTCGCGCTGGCGCCGCAGGAGGTAACGGTTCTGCTCTTCGATCTGCGCGCGCTTCATGATTCACCAAAGCAGCTTTATCACACTGCGTTTGGGGCCATCGAAGGCTGAGTTCGGCCAGCCGTCAAGAGTGCGACTGCCCTTATTCAAATCGCGCTGGCGTCCACGCCCCATCCGCCGCATTCGACTCCACCGCCGCCGCCACGAACTTCACACCGCGCGCGCCGTCGATCACGTCGGGCACCTGCGCCGCACGTGTGGCATCCACGGCATTTCCCGATCGATGCGCGCGAATAATGTCGGCGGCGTCGCGGTAGAAATTGGCGAAGGCCTCGATATAGCCTTCCGGATGCGCGGCCGGCATGCGCGACACGCGCCGCGCTTCCGCCGTCGAACCGTGGCCGCCGCGCACCAGCGTGCGCGTCTCCTCGCCATAGGGCGAGAAGCGCAATTCCTCCGGCCGCGAGCCCGACCATTCTAGCCCTGCCTTGTCGCCATAGATGCGCACCGAGACGTCGTTGTAGTGACCGGGCGAGGTTTGGCTGGCGAGGATCGTGCCACGCGCGCCGCCCGCCCAGCGCACCAGCACATGCGCATTGTCGTCGAGCCGCCGCCCGGGCACCGCGGTGAACAGATCGGCGGACACAGCCTCGGCCTCAAAGCCGGAAATAAAACTTGCCAGGTTGAAGGCATGCACGCCGATATCGGCAAGCACTGCCGACTGCCCGGCGCGCGCCGGATCGGTGCGCCATTCCGCTTGTTTCTGGCCCTCGGCGTCGATCGGCTTGGTCAGCCAATCCTGAATATAGGCGCCATGCACCGACACGATGCGGCCGAGTTCTCCCGCGGCCACCATCTCGCGCGCCTGGCGGACCATGGCATAGCCGGTGTTGTTGAGGGTAACGACGAAGCGCCGCTGCTTGGCCTTGGTCAGCGCCACCAGCGCTTGCGCTTCGCCAAGCGTCGTCGACAGTGGCTTGTCGCAGATGACGTCGATCCCGGCTTCGAGGAAAGCGGTGGCGATCGGCGCATGCAGATGGTTGGGCGTGACGATGACCACCGCCTCGATGCCGTCCGGCAGCATTGCCTCGGCTTTGGCCATTTCGTGGTAATCCGCATAGCTGCGTTCCGGCGCAATGCCGATCTCGGCGGCCGAGACAGCCGCGTTCTCGGGATCCGAAGACAGCGCGCCGGCGACCAGCGCGATCTGGTCGTCGAGCCGCATCGCCAGTCGGTGCACCGCGCCGATGAAGGCATTGCGGCCGCCTCCGACCATGCCGACCCGCAGCCGTTGGCGCGACATTCCATCAGCGGTTGCATAGACCATGATTACGATTATTCTCCTGATTGGCGACGGCGGTTGCCGTAAGCTTTCGACTAAGGTCGACCCTTGTTTTCGAATGATATTTCTATTTTTCCGTTTGTAAAACGATTGTGCCGCGTTAGCTTTTTATCCAGGTCCAGCTAGAGCATGATCCCGAAGAGTGGGAACCGGTTTTCGGAAAGGATAATGCTTCAGCATAAGAGCCACATCCGGAGGGCAGGGGCTGGATGACGCATCCGATGGTTGGGGTAATCATGAGGCATGTTTTATGAGCGGCCGTCGCGGAGCGGCTGATAAGCCGTCTACGCATAGTTTGGAGACGGCGGCGAGAAAGCGAAGCCGCTCGCTGGCGGCATTGGGTTACACCAAACCGCAAACTTACGAGGAACTGCGCGCGGTGCTGTCCTCGGGCACGGTGCATTTCCCCAAGCGGCTGCGCCAGGTCGCCATCTACCTTTGGCAGCATCCAAGCGACGTGGCGCTCGGCACGATCGCGCAAGTGGCGGCGCAGGCCGGCGTGCAGCCGTCGACCCTTGTCCGTTTCGCGCAGATCTTCGGCTATGCCGGCTTTTCCGATTTCCAGAGCCTGTTCAAGGACCGTATGAAAGGCTCTTGGCCCGAGACGCAGGGCAGCCAGGAAAAGATGGCGGAACCCACCGCCGATCTGCATTTCCTCAACGGCATGGTCGGCGCCTCGCAGGCTTCGCTCAGCCGCATCGGCAACAGTTTCGACATCGGCGCCTTCGAGGCTATGGTCGACCATCTGTCGGCGGCCGATCTGATCTACGTCATCGGCTCCAAACGCGCCTTCCCCGTCACCACTTATCTGTCGCTGACGCTGTCGCAGCAGGGAGTGCGCAACGTGCTGGTCGACAATGTCGGCTCGAGCGCGCTCGATCAGGTCGGCTGCATCACGCCGAGCGACGCGGTGCTGGCTGTCTCCTTTAGCCCCTACAATTCGATCACGCCCGATCTGGTCGCCGTCGCGCATGAGCGCAAGGCGCGCATCGTCACCATCACCGACAGCACGTTTTCGCCGCTGGTCCGGCTGTCTGACACCTGGTTGGAAGTGGTCGAGCAGGATTTTGGCGGCTTCCGCTCGCTCGCCGCCTCGCTAGCCGTCGGCATGGCCTTGGTCCACGGCGTCGTCGCCCGCCGGACAGGCTGACGACTACGATTGACTAAAAAGAACTGTCGTTCCATATTTGAAAAAATAGAAACTTTGTTCCGGGAGGAGGAATGGAGGTCCGTCTCGACGGCAAGGTGGTGCTTATCACCGGCGCCACGCAAGGCATCGGCCGCGCGATCGCGGAGCTTGCCGCGCGCTCCGGCGCCGCCGGCCTGCTGATCACCGGTCGTGACCGGGCGCGCGGCGATGCTGCCGCGGCGGAGCTTTCCGCCATGGGCGCTCCGGCGATCTTTGCCGCCGCCGACCTCGGCGATGCCGAGGCTCCAGCGCAATTGGCAGAGGCCTGCGTCGAGCGCTTCGGTCGCATCGACGGCCTGGTCAACGCCGCCGGTCTCACCGACCGCGCCTCTTTCGTCGACGCAACGCTCGACGACTGGGCCTCGCTTTTCGCCGTCAATGCCCGTGCACCCTTCTTCCTGATGCAGGCAGCCATCGCCGACATGAAGAAGCGCGGACAGGGTGGCGCTATTGTCAACATCCTGTCGATCAACGCGCATTGCGGCGCGCCCGAGCTTGCCGTCTATTCCGCGAGCAAGGGGGCACTGGCGACGCTGACCAAGAACGCCGCCAACGCGCACCGCTTCGACCGCATCCGCGTCAATGGCATCAATGTCGGCTGGACAGACACGCCGGCCGAGCGCGTCATGCAGGCCGATACGCTTGGCCAGGGGCCGGGCTGGCTCGATGACGCCAACGCCACGCAGCCCTTCGGCCGGCTGTTCTCCGTTGACGACATAGCCAACCTTGCCGTCTTCCTGCTCTCCGACGCGGCCGGGCCGATGACCGGCACGCTGGTCGATCAGGAGCAATGGGTCATCGGAGCCAATCGGTGAGCCCCTCGCCCGCCGACCATCTAAGCCCTGCCCTGCTCGATCGGTTGCCGCCGAACGTTCGCAAGCCGGCTTACGACCGTGCCGCGCTGCGGCCCGGCATCGCGCATATCGGCGTCGGCGCTTTCCACCGCTGCCACCAGGCCGAATACACCGACGACCTTCTCGAACACCATTTCGACCGCTGGGGGTTGATCGGCATCAACATCCGCCCGCCTTCGCTTGCCGAGACGCTTGGGCGGCAGGACAGCCTCTATACTCGATTGATCCGTCAGAACGACGACGTGGAAGCGCGCATCATCGGCAGCATCGTGCGTGTCGTCGACAGCCAGGACAGCGCCGCGCCGGCGTTAGACGTGCTCGCTTGGCCGGAGATCGAAATCGTCACCATGACGGTCACCGAGAAGGGCTATTGCCACATCCCGTCGAGCGGCGCGCTCGATCTCGATCATCCCGACATCGTCCATGACCTCGCCAACCCGCACGCGCCGCGCAGCGTGCCCGGCATCCTGGCGCGGGCGCTGGAACTGCGCATGGCCTCGCATGGCCGGCCGGTGACGCTGCTGTCCTGCGACAACATTCCCACCAACGGCATCATCCTCGGCAATGTCGTGCGCACCTTCGCCGAGCGACGCGGCTCCACTCTGGCGAACTGGATCGCCGCCAATGTCGCCTTCCCCTCGGCCATGGTCGACCGCATCGCGCCGGCGACGACCAAAGCCGATATCGATACCGTCGAAAAACGCTTTGGCTACCGCGACAGCGCCGTCGTCATCGGCGAGCGTTTCCGCCAATGGGTGATCGAGAACCGCTTCGTCGGCCGCGTGCCGCGCTGGGACCTCGTCGGCGCCAGTTTCGTCGATGATGTCACGCCGTTCGAGCATCTCAAGATGCGGGTGTTGAACGGCGCCCAGACGACGCTGAGCTATCTCGGCGTTCTGAGCGGCTTCAAGCATACATTCGAGGCGATCGCCGACCCGCTGCTTGCCGGTTTCGTCCGCCGCATGCTGACCGAAGAAACCCTGCCGACGCTAATGCCGGTGCCCGGCATTGTGCCGACGGCCTATGTTGAGCAAAGCCTGTCGCGCCTCACCAACACCGCGATCCATCACCGCAACCACCAGATTGCCACCGACGGTTCGCAGAAAATCGTCCAGCGCCTGCTCAACCCGATCCGCGACCGCCTGGCAAAGGGCGACAGTATCGCGCTGCTCTCGGTGCCGGTTGCCGGCTGGATGGCTTACCTGGTCAAGGCTTCCGCGCGCTTCGGTCGCGCCTGGCAGGTGTCCGATCCTTTCGCCGACAAGATCGCCGCCATTGCCGACCGCATCGGCTCGGACATCGGGGCGCTTGTCGAAGCGATCCTCGCCGTCGACGCGATCTTCGACCCGGCTCTGGCCGCCAACCGGGTATTCCGCGCCCATGTCGTCGCCGGCCTTGACGGTCTGCTGTCGGACGATCCGATGGGTTTTGTCAGGCAAGTCTTGGCTGAGCCAACGGATGACCGATTGAAGCAACCGGCGCGATCTGCATAGTAGCAACCGGGAGGGATTATGAAGCTTGGACTGCTCACTGCACCGTTTCCGGATACGCCGCTCGGCGAGGTCGTCGACTGGGCGCGCTCGGTCGGTTTCGAGGCGCTGGAAATCGCCTGCTGGCCGAAGACCTCAGGCGCCAGCCGCCGCTACGCCGGCACCAGCCATATCGATGTGGACATCCCGGCCGCGCAGGCCAAGGACATCGCCGCCGAGCTCGCCGGCCGGGGCATGACCATTTCGGGCCTCGGCTTCTATCCCAATCCCTTGCATCCCGACCAGGCGCATCGCGAGGCGGTGATCGCTCATCTGAAGAAGGTGATCGTGCTGGCGAGCCGCATGGGCGTTTCGCTGGTCAACACTTTCTGCGGCGGCGATGCCTCGAAGACCATCGACGCCAATTGGGAAGACGCGCAAAAAGCCTGGCCGGCAATTATCGCCCATGCGCGCGAGCATGGCGTCAAGCTCGCCTTTGAAAACTGCCCGATGATCTTCAGCTATGACGAATGGCCGGGCGGGCACAACATCGCCTACTCGCCTTACATCTGGCGCCGTATCCTGGAAGCCTGGGGCGGCGACGTCGGCATGAACTTCGACCCCTCGCATCTCGTCTGGCAGATGATCGACAAGGAGCGCTTCATTCGCGAGTTCGGCAGCCACATGCTGCATGTGCATGCCAAGGACCTGATGATTGATCATGATGGTTTGTACGAGCGCGGAATCCTTTCGGCCGGCATAGGCTGGCAGGTGCCGCGCATGCCGGGGCTGGGGGACATCGACTGGAGCAGGATCTTTTCCGGCCTTTATCGCGCCGGATATGACGGTCCGGTCATCATCGAGCACGAGGACCGCCGCTTCGAGGGGACGGACGAGAATGTGAAGCGCGGCTTCCTGTTGGCTCGCGATGTGCTGCGTCCTTTCATCAAATGACGAAAAGCTTGGTTCTGATCGCTATCGGAACCCGGAACTAAACAACGAAAATCAATGTGGAGGAGTAACTGAAATGAAAAAACATCTGACCAAGGCCGCGCTCCTTGCGGGTGCTTCCCTGCTCGCCTCGGTGGGCGCCTCTGTCGCCGCCGGCAAGTACACGATCGGCATCTCCAACACGGTGCAGGGCAATGGCTGGCGCGAGGAGATGATCTGCGCCATGAAGGCGCAGGCGCTGGCTTCCGGCGAGGTGGCCAAGCTCAACATCGCCCACCGCAACACCGATGCCGCCGGCCAGCTCGAGGACATCCGCAACCTGATCAGCGCCAAGGTCGACGCCATCGTCGTCAACCCGGCCGATCCGGCCGGCATCAAGGCAGGCCTCGAGGAAGCCACCAAGGCCGGCATCGTCGTCGTTGCCGTCGATCAGGCGGTGACCGAACCGTCCGCCTACATCATCTCCAACAACCAGGAGCAGTACGCCTATCTCGGCGCCAAGTGGCTGTTCCAGCAGATGGGCGGCAAGGGCGAAGTGTTCTACATGCGCGGCGCTGCCGGCGCTTCGGCCGACAGCGATCGCGACAAAGGCTTCAAGAAGGCGCTGGCCGAATTCCCCGACGTGAAGGTGGCGCAGGAAGTCTTCACCGGCTGGCAGCAGGACCAGGCCAAGCAGCAGATCTTGTCCTTCCTCGCCACCGGCACGCCGATCAACGGCATCTGGACCTCGGGCATCGACAACGTCATCGTCGACGCGCTGGTCGAGCAGCAGGCGCCGATGGTGCCGGTTGTCGGCGCCGACAATGCCGGCTTCGTCGGCCAGCTCAGCTCGGTCAAGGGCCTGGTCGGCGCTGCCGTCACCAACCCCGGCTCGATCGGTGGCGCCGGCGTGACGCTGGCGCTGCAGATCCTCGACGGCAAGAAGCCGGCGCAGCAGACCGTCCTGGTCAATCCGGAGCTCTGGGAAAACGCCAGCGACGCGGGCAAGGCCAAGCTGAAGAGCGTCGTCGACCCCTCGCTCAGCCCCGAATGGCCGGTCTCGATCTCTATTCCTGACTGGACGACCTACACCAAGGACCAGATCATCGCCTGCAAGGGCCCGGGCGAGTAAGCGCCTGATCCGAACGGAAACGCGAGGACGCCGGACCAAGGTCTGGCGTCCTTGCCATTTCATTTGGCACGCATAGTTTGAGCTTCGAGCAATTCCAGGAAAAGTGTGAGCGGTTTTCCGTCCGGAGTTGCGTAAAAACAAAGGGATAGAGCCGGTTCGCCGTTTCCATGAAATGGTGAAGAGCTCTGGATCGAGAACGCTTTGACCACCAACCCTCTCCTCGACGCCACCGGCGTCGCCAAGAATTACGGCGCTGTTGCCGCGTTACGCAACGCGTCGCTCTCCGTGCTGCCGGGCGAAGTCCATGCGCTGATGGGCGCCAACGGCGCCGGCAAGTCGACGCTGGTGAAGATTTTGACCGGGGCCATCCGCGCCGATGCCGGCCGCATCCTGATCCGCGGCAAGCAGCTCGATGTCCGCTCGCCTGCTGCGGCCCGCCGCGCCGGCCTGGTGCCGGTCTATCAGGAACCGTCGCTGATCCCCGATCTCGACGTCCTGTCCAATCTGCGGCTTACAGGCACGCCGGTCGAGCCCTTTCGCGCCTGGGTGCGTGAGCTCGGCATTCCCGACCTCGATATCCGCGAGACCGCTCGCAATATCCCCCTGGCGATCCTGCGCGTGCTCGATCTGGCGCGCGCCCTTGCCGTCGAGCCCGACGTGCTGCTGCTCGACGAGATGACCGCCGCTTTGCCGGCTAACCTTGCCGAGAAAGTGCTCGGGGTCGTGCGCCGCCAGGGCGACGCCGGCCGCTCCGTTATCTTCATCTCGCACCGCTTCGTCGAGATCTCGGCGCTTTGCGACCGTGCCACGGTGCTGCGCGACGGCGCCACAGTCGGCGTTGTCGACATCGAACCGGGCATTGAGGAAAAGATCGTCGAGATGATGCTCGGCGCCCGCATCGAAAAGACCCGCGTCGCCGCGCGCATGGCAGCCGAAACCGCCACGGCAAAGGATCGCCGGCCGCGGCTTTCGGTACGCAACCTGCAGCTTGGCGCCAAGCTCAACGATGTCTCCTTCGATCTTGCCGATGGCGAGGTCGTCGGCGTCTTCGCGCTCGAGGGCCAGGGCCAGGACGAACTTTTCGCAGCCCTTGCCGGTTCGATCCGGCCGGCCGCCGGCACGATCGCGGTCGATGGCGCGCCGGCGAAATTCTCGCATCCGAGCGACGCCATCCAGGCCGGCTTCGCCTATGTGCCGGGAGACCGCACCGAGGCGCTGGCCATGCAGCGCTCGGTACGCGAGAACATCGCGCTGCCGTTCAGCGCGACACTGCGCAAATGGGGCCCGATCCGCATGCGGCGCGAGCAGGTGGTGGTTTCCAGCGCCATCGCCAGGCTGCAGATCGACACCCGCGCACAAGGCGAGGTGCAGCGCCTGTCCGGCGGCAACCAGCAGAAGGTGACCATCGCCCGCTGGATCGCGGCGAATGCAAAAACCCTGCTCTGCTTCGACCCGACGCGCGGCATCGATGTCGGCACCAAGCAGGAGATCTACAAGCTGTTGCGCGAGCTCGCCGGCCAAGGCAAGTCGGTGCTGTTCTACACATCCGAGATGGAAGAGGTGCAGCGTGTCTGCGACCGCGTCATCGTCATCTTCGGCGGCCGCGTCGTCGACACTTTCCCGGTCGAAGAGGCAGACGAGCCGGCGCTGATGCGCGCCGCCTATGGCCTGCCGCGTGGCGCCAAGGCCGATATCGGCATCCTTGCCGATGTCAGGGCGGATACGGAGGCCGCATCGTGAGCCACCTCTTGCGCAACCAGGGCTGGGTCGCCGGGCTTTTCGCTTTGCTGATCGTCCTGTTCATCGTCACCAAGCTGATCCAGCCCGGCTATGGCAGCAGCGATTTCGGCTCGCTGGCGCGGGCGGTCCTGCCCTACGCCTTCGCCGTCGCTGCCCAGACCGTTGTCGTCATCGCCGGCGGCATCGACCTGTCGGTCGCCGCCATGATGGCGCTGACCAGCGTGACCGCCGCCTCGATGATGAACGGCGCCAGCGAGGAATATGCGCTGTTCGTCGTGCCCTTCGTGCTTGCCATGGGCTTCGTGCTCGGCGCCGTCAACGGCCTGCTGATCGTCGTCACCCGCGTTCCCGATATCGTCGTCACTTTGGCCACGCTGTTCGTGCTGCAAGGCGCTGCCCTCTTGGTGCTCGACGCGCCGGGCGGCGCGGCAGCCGAATGGCTGAAGGCGATGATATCCGGCACGGTGCCGATACCGGGCCTGCCCGACAACATCGATGCCTGGTTGCCCAAGGCGCTGCTGGTGCTCGTTGTCTGCCTTTGCATCATTTGGATTCCGCTGAGGCGCTCGCGCCTCGGCCTGTCCATCTACGCCATCGGCTCCAGCGAACTTGCTGCCTACCGCAGCGGCGTGCCGGTCGCCCGCACCCGCGTCATCGCCTATGCGCTGTCCGGCCTGTTCGCGGCGATGGGCGGCCTGGCGCTGACCATGAGCACCGGCATCGGCGCGCCGATCCCAGGCCCCTATCTGCTCGCCAGCGTCGCGGCCGTGGTGCTGGGCGGCGTCGCGCTCGGCGGCGGCAAGGGCGGCCTGCTCGGGCCGATCATCGCCGTCTTCGTGCTCAGGCTGGTGCGCACCGACCTGACCTTGCTCGCCATCGATCCCAATGTCACAGCCATCATCGAGGGCTTGATCATGGTGGTGGTCGTCATGTTCGGCGCCTTCATCACCATTCGCGGCCGGCCAGTGGGAGCAACGTCATGACCGACAGCGTAATCATGCCCCCGCCCGTCTCGCTGGGCCGCCGCGTCAAGCGCTTCATGGCGGACCGGCCGCTCATCCCGTTGATCATCCTGCTGATCATTCTTGTGGTGATCCTGCAGATCCTGCGCCCCGGCATCGTCAACGAGCGCTGGCTTGCCAACACGGCAAAATTCGCCATCCCGCTGGCGATCCTTGCGGGATGCCAGACGATGACGATGCTGACCGGCGGCATCGACCTTTCGGTCGGCACGGTGGCGACGATGAGCGCCTTCATCATGGCGACCCAGATCGTCAACCAGGACCCGGCCGTGGCATTCCTCATCGCCATGCTGCCGGCGGTGCTGATCGGCCTCGTCAACGGCATCGGCGTCGGCGTGTTTCGGGTACACCCCTTGATCATGACGCTCGGCACCAGCCTGATCGGCACCGGCTTCCTCCAGGTCTACCAGCGTACGGTGATCGCCTCCGGCGCGAAAATCCCCGACTTTCTCAGCTGGCTCGGCACTGGCGTCACCTATGGCTTTCCCAACGCGCTTCTTCTTTTCGTGCCGGTGGCGGTGCTGATCGTTTTCATGCTGAGCCGCACCGGCTTCGGCCGCCTGCTCTACGCCGTCGGCGACAATGAGCGCGCCGCGCGACTGTCCGGCGTGCGCTACTGGCAGGTGATCACCGCGCTCTACGTGCTTTCCAGCCTGCTCGCCGGCATCACCGGCTTGCTCTATATCGGCCTGATCAAGGCGCCGTCGCTGTCGCTCGCCGAGCCGCTGGTGCTGCCTTCGGTGGCGGCCGCCGTCATCGGCGGCACCTCGATCTTCGGCGGCCGCGGCGGCTACGCCGGCACCATCATCGGCGCGCTGATCCTGACCGTGCTGACGACGCTGCTCACCATCCTGCAAATGCCCGAAGGCGGCCGCCGCATCCTGTTCGGACTGATCGTTCTGTTCGTGACAGCGGCCTATTTGCGGATCGTGGACGAGCGATAGCGGGCGAAGGCGCTGACGCAATGCCTGCTTGGACCGGGTGGCCGCTCGAATTCAGCCTGCGGCTTTCACCGAAGTGAACAGGTTTCTCGGCACGCTGGTAAAGGCAGCTGCACTTCAGGCGGCTTTGGAACCAAGACTTCTGATGCATCTCGCCCAGAAGTGTGCAGCGCCTATGCGGCTGAACTTCCTTGCTCTGCCTCTCCCGCATTCGGATCGCCTGGCGACGTCGCCCAGGCGAGTTCCACCAGCGTCACCGTGCGCCGACCGGCGCCATCGACCTGGCAAACGATGAGGCCCTGCTCCTCGATGTAGTCGAGCAGCCGGCGCGCGCGGCGCAGCGAGTGCGAACCGTAGGCGCGCGCGATCGCTGCATCGCTCGGACACGGCCAGCCTTCCTTGGCGGCCCGCGCGATCATCATGAACACGCCTTGCATATCCTCGGGAAGCAGCGAGGCGCGTACAGAAACATCCCGCCAGGCGTCGTCCTCGGCCATGTCGGAACCGACACCGGCGCGGGCGCGGGTCAGCATGCGGCGGAATTCGGACAAGTCGGGCACCACGGACGCGAGCCCTTCGATGCGGCAGCGGACCACGAACTCCTGGTAGAGCACGCCGATGACGCGGAACCCGGCGTCGGGCTCGGCCAGGATTGCGCGCAGGATGCGGTCCATCCGCTCGCGCCGCTCGGCGAGATCTTCCGCGCTCGGCAGCGGCTCCGCCGGCCCGGGACGCATGTCCATCGGCGCGGCCTTGGCCGCCATCAACTGGTCGAGCAGATCGGGCGAAGGCCGCCGTTGCGGCCTCACCGCATCCGGCGGCGGCGCCGCCAGGATGATCGCGCGCGCATCCTCAAGTGCTGCCCCGGGCATCGGCATCAGTCGCGGCGTGCCGTTGCGCGGGCTGGTTTCGGTCTGGCCGATGCGCACGCCGAGCGGACGGCGCGACAAGGCCGGACCGAGCGCCATGAAATGCCCGCGCTCGAGATCGCGGAAAGCCTCCGCCTGCCGCCGCTCCATGCCGAGCAGGTCGGCGGCGCGCGCCATGTCGATGTCGAGGAAGGTGCGGCCCATGAGGAAGTTTGAGGCTTCCGCCGCGACATTCTTGGCAAGCTTCGCCAGGCGCTGCGTGGCGATGATGCCGGCAAGCCCACGCTTGCGGCCACGGCACATCAGATTGGTCATCGCGCCGAGCGAAAGCTTGCGCGCCTCGTCCGAAACCTCGCCGGCCACCGCCGGTGCGAAAAGCTGCGCCTCGTCGACCACCACCAGCATCGGATACCAATGGTCGCGCGCGACGTCGAACAGCCCGCCGAGGAAGGCGGCGGCGCGGCGCATCTGGTTCTCGGCGTCGAGCCCTTCGAGATTGAGCACCGTCGAGACGCGGTGGATGCGCGCCCGTTCGCCAGCCGCCTGCAGGCCGCGTTCGGTATGCTCCTCGGCGTCGATCACCAGATGGCCGTAACGCTCGCCGAACGAGACGAAGTCGCCTTCGGGATCGATGATGGTTTGTTGGACCCAGGGCGCGCTCTGTTCAAGCAGCCGGCGCAACAGATGCGACTTGCCGGAGCCCGAATTGCCCTGCACCAGCAGGCGGGTCGCCAGCAATTCCTCAAGGTCAAGGGCCGCCGGCCCACCGGCCGACGTCTGCCCCATCTCGATCGCAACGGTCATATTTCGACTCGGGGTTAATCTCTACGCCCGGACGGGGTTATCAACCCGAGGACGATGCGTCGAGCGCGCCGGAGCCGGACGGGCGATGTTCCACATCTATCGACCAGTTGGCGGCAGGTTGTCGGCAATCGCTCTGGTCGGACCACCATTTCACTGGCGCGCGCCGGCCATCGGCGTATCATTGCTCCCGGGAGGGTTCTTGGCAGGAGGAAGCCAATGAACGTCGCTGCGGAAGTACCCGTCATCGATCCGACGGTTCAAGATCTTGTTTCGTCTGCTCTTTCGAAATTCCGCGCCGGCGACACCGTCTCGACCCGCGCCATGCTCGATGCCATCCGCAGATCCGATCCGGCCTGCGGGGACAGTGACGACCATCTGATCGAGCTCATTGTCATGGCGGCAATTGGTAAGACCATGGGCGTCGTGTTCGACCACCGCTCGCCGGACGAACGCTCGGCAAGGCTTGCTTAGTGTGCCTCTAGCAAATGGTTGCCTCTTTCGGGGTCGTCGCGCACTAGGATTTGTTGAGATTCAGGTCAGGCCGAGTCGAAAGTGGTGACTTCCGAGAACCGGCGCGGAGCGTACTACGGTACGCGAGCACCGGAAGCACAGGAAGACGCCACTTGCAGGCCGGCCTCACCTGAATATCGACAGATCCGCTAGCTTCCCAAGGGATGCGGCATGTAACCGACGAAGCCGGCGATCTTCCAGCGGCCGCCGACCTTGCGGCAGAAATAGAGCGTCTGCCATTTCAGCCTGTCGACGCTGCCGTCGGCCTTGGCGATCGAACCGTCGAATTTCTTGTGCAACACCGCGCGATCGCCATCGACGTCGATGTCGCGCAAATTGGTGACACGAAAGATGGCCTCGCGCAGCGGCTCGGCGAATGTCGTCGCCGCCGTCTCCTTGGCCTGGCGCAGCCATTCGTCGCGATAGACATCCAGCCTCGGGAATTGCAGGCGCCAGGCATCGGCATTGGCGAGGAAATGCGCGTGCATGCCGAAGAAGCTTTCGGCGATGAAATCATCCTCGACCATCGACCAGTCCTGGCCGAGGAAAGCGTCGATGTCGCGCCGCACCAGCATTTCCCACAACGCATGGCGATCGGCATCGCCTTCCGGAAACGGGTTCTTGTCGAAGGTCATGCCGGCTATCCCTCTCTCAAGCAATCCGGGGAAAAGTGCGTGGCGTTTTTCCGTCCGGAATTGCGTAAAACAAACGGCGTGCACCGTCCGTCGCAACGGTTTTGCGGCGCAAGATGCTCAGGCTTTTGTAATAAAGCAACATGAAATTCGAAAAAATGTTGCTTTCCAACAGAAGCTCTATGAGGATCACGCCGACCGACTAGACGGCTATAAGCGCCGTTTCCCAATCGACCGAAGGAGGCCATTTTGCCCAAGCAGTGTTTCGGAACCTCGCATGTGCCGCTCTCGCCCGCCGTGCGTGCCGGCGACTTCGTCTATATCTCGGGCCAGGTGCCGGTCGGCAGCGATGGGCTGGTCGTCAAGGGCGGCATTTCCGAGCAGGCCGAGCAGGTGCTGCAGAACGTCAAGGCGGCGTTGGCGCTGGCCGGCTGCACCATGGACGATGTCGTCAAGACCACTGTCTGGCTCGAGGACGCTCGCGACTTTGGCGGCTTCAATGCCGTTTATGCCAGGCATTTTTCGAAGGATCCGCCGGCGCGCACGACGGTCGAGTCACGGCTGATGATCGACATCAAGATCGAGATCGAAGCCGTGGCCTACCGACCGGTCTGATCGACGAGCGATAGTGGAGGATCCGGCGATGCAGTTCGATCTCCTGATCAAGGGCGGGCGCCTCATCGACCCGGCGTCGCGGCTGGACGCACCACGCGATGTCGCCATCGCCGGTGGCCGCGTCGCCGCGATCGAGGCGGCCATCGACGCCGAACACGCCGCGCAAGTCATCGATGCGCGGGACTGCATCGTCACGCCCGGCCTCGTCGACCTGCACAGCCATGTCTATTGGGGCGGCACGTCGCTCGGCGTCGACGCCGACCGGCTTGCCGCCAAGAGCGGCACCACCACCTTCATCGATGCCGGCAGCGCCGGCGCCGGCAATTTCCTCGGCTTTCGCCGCCACGTCATCGAGCGCTCGAAGGTGCGCATCCTGGCTTACGTCAACATCTCGTTTGCCGGCATTTTTGGGTTCTCGAATACAGTGTCGGTCGGCGAATGCAGCGACCTGCGTCTGTGTGAACCGCGCGAAACGGTGGCCGCAGTGCGCGAGCACGCCGATGTCGTCGTCGGCGTCAAGGTGCGTTCCGGCAAGCATGCCGGCGGTTCGAGCGGCATCGCGCCCGTCGACCTTGCGCTCGAAGCCGCGGACAAGGCTGGCCTGCCGCTGATGGCGCATATCGACGAGCCGCCGCCCGGCCGCTCGGAAGTGCTGCCGCGCCTACGTCGCGGCGATATCCTCACCCACTGCTTCCGCCCCTTCCCCAACGCGCCGGTCTTCGCTTCCGGCGCGGTGCGGCCGGACATGCGGCTGGCGCGTGAGCGCGGCGTCATTTTCGACATCGGCCACGGCATGGGCTCGTTCGACTTCGAAGTGGCAAAAGCCATGCTCGTTGAAGGCCTGGCGCCCGACGTCATCTCCAGCGACGTGCATCTCTACTGCGTCGACGGCCCGGCCTTCGACATTTTGGTCTGCATGTCCAAGCTCATGGCGCTCGGCATGCCGCTGGTCGAGGTGCTGCGCGCCGCAACGCAGAACCCGGCCGAGGCAATCGCCAGGCCGGAGCTGGGCAGTCTCAGGGTAGGCGGCATCGGCGATGTCGCGGTGCTCAGGGCGAAACCGGGGCGCTTCACCTTCGTCGATGCGGTTGGCGCATCGTTGATTGCGGACCAGCGCCTGGTTTCGGAGGGGATTGCTATCGGCGGAACATGGTATCCGAACGAGGCACCGGACCACAACGAGACGGAGCGTTTCGAGCCGCATGCGCACCACAGCCATGTGGCTGTGGCGGCCAGGCATTTTGGGAGATAATTAGCCGATTTCCCCCCTCGTGGGGGAGATGCCCGGCAGGGCAGAGGGGGGCGCGAAGGAACGCGACCTTTCTCGCCTTGCAATCGACCGAGAGCCAGTTGGCGCCGATGGCAATAGTTGAGATGCCGGCGGGACAGCGCCCCCCTCTGGCCTGCCGGCCATCTCCCCCACGAGGGGGGAGATCACGCAGCTTCAGCGCCTTGCGTTACTCGGCTCGCCATAAACCGGCGTCGCAATCCCCTCCATCCGCGCCTTGATCTGCAGCGCCACGAACTTCGAATAGAACCGCGACAGCGCCAGATTGCCGCCGTGAAACCAGAGCGCGTCCTGCGCCGTCGGCTTCCACATGTTGCGCAGCTCTCCCTGCCATGGGCCGGGATCGCCCTTCACGCCGGAGCCGAGACCCCAGCATGGACCGACCTTGTCGGCGACGTCGCGCGAGACGATTGCAGCCACCGTCTCGTTCATCGACTGATAGCCGGTGCAGCAGACGATCGCGTCGACAGCGAGTTCGCTGCCGTCCTCGAACAGGATGCCGGTCGCCGTCAGCGACTTGATGCCGATACCGCTCTTCACCGCAATCTCGCCGTTGAGGATCAGCGCGCAGGCGCCGACATCGATGTAATAGCCCGAGCCCGTGCGGTAGGCCTTCATCAACAGCCCGGTTTCGTCGTCGCCGAAGTCGAGCGCGAAACCGGTGTCGCCGAGACGCTTGTAGAAATCCGCATCGCGCGCCCGGATGACATCGTAGAGCGCCTTCTGGCCCTTCGGCACCAGCGCGAAAGGCACCGAGGCGACGATCATGTCGGCCTTGTCGGTGCTGATGCCACGCGCCAGCGCCTTTTCCGAAAAGATCTCGAAGCCGACCTCCATCAGCGTGTCGGATTTCACCACCGTCGTCGGCGAGCGCTGAACCATGGTGACCTTGGCGCCGCTTTCCCAGAGGTCGACGCTGACATCGTGACCCGAACTTGCCGCGCCGATCACCGCGACGCGTTTGCCGCGGAATTTCTCGCCGCTCGAATACTGGCTGGAATGCAGAAGCTCGCCCTTGAAGGCCTCGGCGCCCGGCAGCTCGATCTGCCGTGGCGGGCCATAGGCGCCTGTGGCGAAGACGATGTGCTTCGGCTTCAGCGTGATGCGCTGGCCGACACGGTCGACCACCACCGTCCAGACCTTCTCGGTCTCGTCATAGCTGGCGCTCAGGCATTTGGTGGCGACCCAGTAATTGAGCTCCATGACGCGCGTATACATTTCCAGCCAGTCGCCCATCTTGTCCTTGGGCGTGAACACCGGCCAGTTTTCAGGGAACGGGATGTAGGGCAGATGATCGTACCAGACCGGATCGTGCAGCACGAGCGAGCGATAGCGGTTGCGCCAGGAATCGCCGGCGCGCGCATTCTTCTCGGTGACCAGCGTCGGCACGCCGAGCTGCCTGAGCCGGGCGCCCAGCATGATGCCGCCCTGGCCGCCGCCGATGACCAGGCAATAGGGTTGTTCGTGCACGCCAAGGTCGCGCGCTTCTCGGGCTCTGGCTTCGGCCCAGGTCTCGCGCTCGGGATCGGCCTTGTGGCGAATGCCGAGCGGCCGGGCCGGGCCCTTCTGCTCCTCGAAACCCTTGAGTTCGCTCATCGCCGTCAACAGCGTGCGGCAGCGGCCGTCCTTGAGGCGCAGAATGCCCTCGCCGCGCGCCACCATGGTCTCGAAGGTGAACCAGGCCTCGACGACACCGTCGTCGACGCTCGGCTCTCCGGACAGCCGCCAATGCGACGGCTTCGCTTCTGACAGCGTTGCCTTCAGCATCTCGCGAATGGCCGCCTGGCCCTCCATGGTCTTGATGTTCCATGTGAGGGTCAAAAGATCGCGCCAGTAGCAGTCGTCCGCGAACAGGCCGGCCGCCGCCTCGATGTCGCCGGCCTCGAGCGCCCGCCCGAAGGAGCCGAGCCACGTGGCCGCCTGTTGCGATGGTGCGATGTCGAGCATTTTGGTCCTTCCCTTCGCGCAGCAGCAACTTATCCAATTTCGGGCGCCTGCCGCTACGCCTTCCAGATTGAAAAGCCGGCGAGCCCAAAACCCCTATAAAATTCCTATATCTTTCGCATCCGCCCCGTCTCGAACCTTTATGGCGATCGGGTCCATATTTCCCTTCGAAAAGCGCTTTTGTCGCCGTCACCGCTAAGATGACGTGCGCTGGCACATAGTTTTTTGAGCCTGCCAATGCAGGCCTTGGACATAAGCGGAAACAAGGATCGAACGCATGGACATCATTGTTCTCGGGATCGAGGTTTTATTCTTCGTCCTCTCCATCGCCTACATCAAAGTCTGCGACAGAATCTGAACGGAAGGATCGATCCATGCTTCTCGACTATTTCCTCGGCGGGGCGGTGACGTTGTTCCTCCTCGTTTACCTGACCTACGCCCTCATCCGCCCAGAACGTTTCTGATCGCAGCTGGCGCCCGGCACGGAAAGCTATTGTCATGACCCTCAACGGATGGATTCAGATCCTTCTTTACTGTGTGATCGTCCTTTTGCTGGTGAAGCCGCTCGGTGGCTACATGTACCGCGTCTTCAACGGCGATCGCACATTCCTCTCTCCGATCCTAGGCCCCGTTGAGCGGGCCCTCTATCGCGCGTCGGGAACCAGCGAGAGCGAGGAGCAGCACTGGACCTCATACGCGGTCGGCATCGTGTTCTTCAGCCTGGCCAGCTTCCTCGCGGTCTATTTCCTGCAGCGGCTGCAGGGCGTTCTGCCTTACAATCCGGCCGGGATGTCGGCTGTCGCACCGGGCCTTGCCTTCAACACCGCCGTCTCCTTTGTCACCAACACCAACTGGCAGAATTACGGCGGCGAGAGCACGATGTCCTATCTCGCGCAGATGGCCGGCCTGACCGTGCAGAATTTCATGTCTGCCGCGGTCGGCATCGCCATCGCCGTGGCGTTGATCCGCGGTTTCGCACGCGCTTCCGGCAAGTCGATCGGCAATTTCTGGGTCGATATCACCCGCTGCACGCTCTACGTGCTCCTGCCGATCTGCATCGTGCTGACGCTGGTCTATGTCTGGCTGGGCATGCCGCAGACGCTTGGGCCCTATGTCGACGCGACCACGCTCGAAGGCGCCAAGCAGACGATCGCGCTCGGCCCGGTCGCCTCGCAGGTCGCCATCAAGATGCTCGGCACCAATGGCGGCGGCTTCTTCAATGCCAATGCCGCGCACCCCTTCGAGAACCCGAACGCGATCTCCAACCTGATCCAGATGGTGACGATCTTTGCCCTGGGGGCTTCGCTCACCAACGTCTTCGGCCGCATGGTCGGCAACCAACGCCAGGGCTGGGCGATCCTTGCTTCGATGGGTGTGCTGTTCGTCGCCGGCGTCGCCATTTGCTACTGGGCGGAAGCCGCCGGCAACCCGCTGGTCCATGCCTTGAGCATCGATGGCGGCAACATGGAAGGCAAGGAGAGCCGCTTCGGCATTGCAGCCTCGGCGCTGTTCGCGGTCATCACCACCGCTGCCTCCTGCGGCGCCGTCAACGCCATGCACGACAGTTTCACCGCGCTTGGCGGCTTGATCCCGCTCGTCAACATGCAGCTCGGCGAAGTCATCGTCGGCGGCGTCGGCGCCGGTTTCTACGGCATCCTGATGTTCATCATCATCGCCGTCTTCGTCGCCGGCCTGATGGTCGGCCGCACGCCCGAATATCTCGGCAAGAAGATCGAGGCCAAGGAGGTCAAGATGGCGATGCTCGCCATCCTCGCTTTGCCGCTGGTCATGCTCGTCTTCACGGCCATCGCGGTCGTGCTGCCGAGCGCCGTGGCCTCGATGGCCAATGGCGGACCGCACGGCTTCTCCGAGGTTCTCTATGCCTACACCTCGGCGGCCGCCAACAACGGCTCGGCCTTTGGCGGTCTCAGCGGCAACACGCCCTGGTACAACCTCACGCTTGGCATCACGATGTGGGTGGGACGCTTCTTCGTCATCATTCCAGCGCTTGCGATTGCCGGCTCGCTGGCGGTCAAGAAGACGGTTCCGGCTTCCGCCGGCACATTCCCGACCGACGGCCCTCTGTTCGTCGGACTGCTTGTCGGCGTCATCCTGATCGTCGTCGGCCTCACCTTCTTCCCGGCCCTGGCGATCGGCCCGATCGTCGAACACCTGGCGATGATCCATGGGCAGACTTTCTGAGACGGCCATGCCCAAATTCACCAACATACGCCGAGGCGACCGGCATCAACCCGGCGAAGAGGGGAACGAGAAGCCTCGTCCCTTCCCGACGTTCTCAACCTTCCTCGGCATGGCAGCTGTGCTGCTCGTGCTCTGGCTGCTGGCCACCGGCCTTCCGCATTTGTTGCCGAAGACCGAGCATCCGGCGCCGTCCAACATTGATACTGGAGTCTCCAAATGAGCCAGTCCAAATCCGCTGTTATCATGGATGCGGCCATCCTGGTGCCAGCCATTGGCGGCGCCTTCCGCAAGCTCGATCCGCGCACGCTGATCAAGAACCCGGTGATGTTCGTCGTCGCCGTGGTCTCGCTGCTGACCAGCGTGCTCTTCATCCGCGATCTCATCACCGGCGGCGGCGATCTCGGCTTCACCTTGCAGATCATCATCTGGCTGTGGTTCACCGTGCTGTTCGCCAATTTCGCCGAAGCTGTCGCCGAAGGCCGCGGCAAGGCGCAGGCCGATTCGCTGCGCAAGGCGCGCACCGAGACCCAGGCCAAGCTGCTCAACGGCGAGGACCGCTCCAAGTTCAAGCTGGTGCCCGGCACCAGCCTGAAGGTCGGCGACATCGTGCTCGTCGAGGCGGGCGACATCATCCCCTCGGACGGCGAGGTGGTCGAAGGCGTGGCTTCCGTCAACGAAGCGGCGATCACCGGCGAATCCGCTCCTGTCATCCGTGAATCCGGCGGCGACCGCTCGGCCGTCACCGGCGGCACGCAGGTGCTGTCGGACTGGATCCGCGTGCGCATCTCCGCCGCTTCCGGCCACACCTTCCTCGACCGCATGATCTCGCTGGTCGAGGGCGCCGAGCGCCAGAAGACGCCGAACGAGATCGCCCTCAACATCCTGCTGGTCGGCATGACGCTGATCTTCGTGCTGGCGACCGCGACCATTCCAAGCTTTGCCGCCTATTCCGGCGGTTATATTTCGGTGACGATCCTCGTCGCTTTGTTCGTGACGCTGATCCCGACCACGATCGGCGCGCTGCTGTCGGCGATCGGCATTGCCGGCATGGACCGCCTGGTGCGCTTCAACGTGCTCGCCATGTCCGGCCGCGCCGTCGAGGCCGCCGGCGACGTCGACACGCTGCTTTTGGACAAGACCGGCACCATCACGCTCGGCAACCGCCAGGCGACCGAGTTCCGCCCGGTCAGGGGCGTCAACGAGCAGGAGTTGGCCGACGCAGCCCAACTCGCCTCGCTCGCCGACGAAACGCCCGAGGGACGTTCGATCGTCGTGCTGGCCAAGGAGAAATACGGCATCCGCGCCCGCGACATGGCCACCCTGCATGCCAACTTCGTGCCCTTCACCGCGCAGACCCGGATGAGCGGCGTCGACATCGACGGCTCGTCGGTGCGCAAAGGCGCCGTCGACGCGGTGCTTGCCCATGTCAACCAGGCGGCGACGGTCGCCGCCCACGGCACGCGTCCCTCCAGCGAGACGACCCGCGACTTGCAGGCCATCGCCGACGAGATCGCCAAGGCCGGCGGCACGCCGCTCGCCGTCGAGCGCGACGGCCGCCTGCTCGGCGTCGTCCACCTCAAGGACATCGTCAAGGGCGGCATCGCCGAACGCTTCGCCGAATTGCGCAAGATGGGTATCCGCACCGTGATGATCACCGGCGACAACCCGCTGACGGCGGCGGCGATCGCCGCTGAAGCCGGCGTCGACGACTTCCTCGCCCAGGCGACGCCGGAGAACAAGCTGTCGCTGATCCGCGAGGAGCAGGCCAAAGGCAAGCTGGTCGCCATGTGCGGCGACGGCACCAATGACGCGCCGGCGCTCGCCCAGGCCGATGTCGGCGTCGCCATGAACACCGGCACGGTGGCCGCGCGGGAAGCGGGCAATATGGTGGACTTGGATTCTGATCCCACCAAGCTGATCGAGATCGTCGAGATCGGCAAGGCGCTGTTGATGACACGCGGCTCGCTGACCACCTTCTCGATCGCCAACGACGTGGCCAAATACTTCGCCATCATCCCGGCGATGTTCGCGGTCTTCTACGTCGCGCCGGGGCAGAAAACCGGGCCCTTGCAGGCACTCAACATCATGCATCTGGCGACGCCGCAGAGCGCCATCCTGTCGGCCATCATCTTCAACGCGCTGATCATCATCGCGCTGATCCCGCTGTCGCTGAAGGGCGTCAAGTACCGCCCGATCGGCGCTGGCGCGCTGCTCAGCCGCAACCTTCTCATCTACGGCCTTGGCGGCATCGTCGTGCCGTTCGTCGGCATCAAGGCGATCGACCTGATCGTCACCGCCCTCGGCCTCGCATAAGGATAACTCCGATGCTCAAGCAACTTCGACCCGCTTTGGTCATGATCGTCTTCTTCACGGTGTTGACCGGCCTGATCTATCCGATCGGCATGACCGGCATCGCCCAGGCGCTGTTTCCCAACCAGGCCAATGGCAGCTTGATCACCAGGGACGGCAAGGTCATCGGCTCCAGCCTGATCGGCCAGGCCTTCGCCGGCGACAAATATTTCCACGGCAGGCCTTCCGCCGCCGGCAACGGCTATGATGCCACCGCCTCCGGCGGTTCCAATCTCGGCCCGACCAACTCGAAGCTGATCGATCGCATCAAGGGCGACGCCGAGAAGCTGAAGGCGGAAAACCCGAACGCGCCGGTGCCGATGGGCTTGGTCACCACCTCGGGCAGCGGCCTCGATCCCGATGTCAGCCCCGACGATGCCTATTTCCAGGTGCCACGCGTCGCCAGGGCCCGGGGCGTCGACGAAGCCAAGGTCAAGTCGCTGGTCGACGGCCATGTCGAGGGCCGCGAGCTCGGCCTGCTCGGCGAGCCGGTGGTCAATGTGCTGGCGCTCAACCTGGCGCTCGACGACCTGAAGTAACCCACCTACGCGCGCCGGGGATCGACACGACCCCCGGCGCTACTATGATTGGACCTGATGCCCGACGACCGAAGCAACGATTCCAGGCCCTCCCCCGACGCGCTGCTCGAGCATGCCGAGCGGGAAGGGCGCGGTCGCCTGCGCATCTTCTTGGGCGCGGCGCCCGGTGTCGGCAAGACCTACGAAATGCTGATGGCCGGCCGCGCCCGGCGCGCCGACGGCGTCGACGTGGTGATCGGCATCGTCGAGACGCATGGCCGCAAGGAAACCCAGGCGCTGGTCGACGGCTATGAGCTGATCCTGCGCCGCCAGGTCGAATACCGGGGCCAGACGCTTGAGGAAATGGACATCGACGCCATTCTGAAGCGGCGGCCGGCGCTCGTCCTGGTCGACGAGCTTGCCCACACCAACGCGCCCGGCAGCCGCCATCCCAAGCGCTATCTCGATGTCCAGGAAATCCTGGCGCAAGGCATCGACGTCTACACCACGCTCAACATCCAGCATGTCGAAAGCCTGAACGACGTCGTCGCCCAGATCACCCGTGTCAGGGTGCGCGAGACGGTTCCCGATTCCATCATCGACGAAGCCGATGACATCGAGATCATCGACCTCACCCCCGACGACCTGCTCAAGCGCCTGAAAGAGGGCAAGGTCTATTTCCCCAACACAGCGCAGCGCGCCATCGAGAATTATTTTTCGCCGGGCAATCTGACGGCGTTGCGCGAACTGGCCTTGCGTCGCACAGCCCAGCGCGTCGACGAGCAACTGCTCAATCACATGCAGTCGCACGCCATTCCAGGGCCCTGGGCGGCAGGCGAACGGGTTCTCGTCTGCGTCGACTCGCAGCCCGGCGGAGCCATCCGCATTCGCTATGCGCGTCGGCTTGCCGACCGTCTGCGCGCGCCCTGGACGGCGCTGCATGTCGATACGCCTCGGCTGGCCGGCATGTCGGAGGAGGACAAGGACCGCCTGGCCAGGAACCTGCGCCTTGCCGAACAGCTCGGCGCCGAGATCACGACCATCCCGGGTCAGAACGTCGCCCAGGACATCGTGCGGCACGCGACCGCCAACAATTTCACGCACATCGTTGTCGGCAGGCCGACCCGCTCGCGCTGGCGCGAGCTGATCGAGGGCTCGCTGACCTATGACCTGATCCGCAATGCCGGCGACATCAGCGTCCATGTCATTTCGGGAAGCGAGCGCGACACCGATACGCCGTCGCCAAGGCTGAAGGCGGCGGCCGAGCCGAAACCCTTCCAGGTCTGGCCTTATCTGTTCTCCACAGCCTATGTCGCCGGAGCGCTGGCCGTCAGCACGATCCTCGACCAGTTCCTCGATGTCCGCAATCTCGCCAGCGTCCTGCTTCTGGCGGTGCTGACCGCTGCGGTGACATTCGGTCTGTGGCCGGCGCTTTACGCCTGTTTCCTAAGCGCCCTGGCCTTCAACTTCTTCTTTCTCGAGCCGCGCTACACGCTGACGATCAGGGATCCGGAAAGCATCGTCGCCTTTGCCGTCTTTCTTGCCGTCGCCGTCATCGCCAGCAACCTGACCGCGCGCGTGCAGCGCCAGGCGGTCGCCGCGCGCTCACGGGCGCGCGCCACAGAAGACATCTATTCCTTCTCGAAGAAGCTCGCCGGCGCCGGCACGCTCGACGACGTGCTGTGGGCCACCGCCTTCCAGATCGCTTCGATGCTCAAGCTGCGCGTCGTCCTGCTTCTGCCGGAAAACGGCACCATCACCGTCAAGGCCGGCTATCCGCCGGACGACACTTTGGTTGACGCGGACATCGGTGCCGCCCGCTGGGCCTGGGAGCATAATCGGCCGGCAGGCCGCGGCGCCGACACGCTGCCAGGCGCCAAACGCCTCTACCTCCCCTTGCGTACCGGGCGGACCGCGATCGGTGTCATCGGTCTCGACAACGACAAGCAGGGACCGCTGCTGACGCCCGAGCAACAACGCCTGCTCAATGCGCTGGCCGACCAGGCGGCGGTCGCCATCGAGCGCGTCCAGCTTGTCGCCGATGTCGACCGCGCCAAGCTCGCGGCCGAGGCCGACCGGCTGCGTTCGGCGCTGCTCACCTCGATCTCGCACGATTTGAAGACACCGCTGGCGGCGATCATGGGCGCAGCCGGCACGTTGCGCGAATTCGCCCCCGCTCTGCCCGAGAAGGACCGTGACGAGCTTCTGTCGACCGTTGTCGGCGAGTCGGAACGGCTGAACCGCTTCATCGCCAATCTGCTCGACATGACCAGGATCGAGTCCGGCGCGATGGAGCCGAACTATGCGTTCCACTATGTCGGCGATATCGTCGGCTCGGCGCTCAACCGCGCCCGCAAGATCACCGCCGAGCATACGATCGAGACCGACCTTCCGTCGGACCTGCCAATGCTGAAGCTTGACCCGGTGTTGTTCGAGCAGGCGCTGTTCAACCTCCTCGACAATGCCGCCAAATACGCCTCGCCCGGCTCGACCATCAGGCTGCAAGGCTGGGTCGACAATGGCGCGGTCATCCTGCAGGTGATGGACGAAGGACCTGGCATCCCGCCGGAGGATCTCGAGCGCATCTTCGACACCTTCTACCGGGTGCGCAAGCGCGACCAGGTGCGCGCCGGCACCGGGCTCGGCCTGTCGATCAGCCGCGGCTTCATCGAGGCGATGGGCGGCACGATCCTGGCGGCGAACCGCACCGACCGCTCCGGCGCGATCTTTACCATCCGCATGCCTATCCCGGCCGAACTGCCCGACATGAGCGAAGCCAAGATGGATCAGACGGCATGACCAACCAGAGCGTCTCGATTTTGGTCGTCGACGACGAGCCGCCGATCCGCAAACTGCTGCGTGTCGGCCTCGGCAGCCAGGGCTACGCGGTCTCCGAAGCGCCAAGCGCCAGGGTCGCGATCGAGCTTATGCAGTCGCAGTCGCCCGATCTCATCCTGCTCGACCTCGGTCTGCCCGGCATGACCGGCCTTGAGCTGCTGGCCAAATGGCGCGGTGACGGCCTCGATGTTCCGGTCGTCATCCTCTCCAGCCGCACCGACGAGGCCGGCATCGTCTCGGCGCTCGAACTCGGCGCCGACGATTACGTGACAAAACCGTTCGGCATGAACGAGCTGGTCGCCCGCATCCGCGTGGCGCTGCGCCACAAATTCCAGCAGCAGGGCGAAAAGCCGGTGTTCCACACCGGCGATCTCACCGTCGATCTGGTCAAGCGCATCGTCAAGGTCGAGGGCAATGAGGTAAAACTATCGCCCAAGGAATACGATATCCTGCGCATCCTGGTGCAGCATGCCGGCAAGGTGCTGACCCACCAGTTCATGCTCAAACAGATCTGGGGCGACACCACCGACGTCCAGTATCTGCGCGTCTATGTGCGGCAGTTGCGGCAGAAGATCGAAAAGACGCCGGACCAGCCGCGCTACATCACGACCGAGACCGGCGTCGGCTATCGCCTGCGCGAGGTGGAGTAGCTGAGGCAGAGACCGTGGCGGTTGGCCGCAGCAGCTCAAGATCGTCGTCCCAGGGTCTGCGCCGCGTCGCTTCGCTCCTTGCTCCGCCCGTAGATGACTAAGCGTTCAACGTTTCGGCAAATCACCACGGGTAGAGCCGCCAAAAGACATCGGCCGGACGGTCTCCGGCGCTTAATCCGCCGACAGGTCCGCCGTCCGGGCGAGCGCGCCGCCGAAACCATTGAGCGAGATGGTGAAGGCGATCGGCTGCGTCGTGTCGGCGGCCGTGGCGTTGACCTTCAGCGTGGTGCCGTTCTGCAGCAGCGCCGTGGTATCGGCATCGAAGGTCACCGGCACCAGGCAGCCAACGGCCTGGCAGGTGTTGAACGCCAAGGTGCCATCCAGCTTCTTGTCGTCGATTTCGAGCGACACGCCATTGGCCAGAGCCAGCCCGAAGGGCAGCGCCAGTGTGCCGATGGCGTCCTGACCGGTCTTGGTCGTCAATTCGATGGCCAGCAGCCGCTGGCCGCTCTGCTTGTTGAACTGCTGGTGCGACAGGCTGCACACCTTGTTGGTGCCTGTGATCTGGCAATTGACCGTCCAGTCGCCATGCGTTTCCGACAGCGCCGAGGCGCCGCCCGGCAGTTGCGGCTTGGCCGCCGCGTCGGCGGGCTGAGCCGCGGGCGTCACCTTGTCGCCCTTGTTCTGCGCGGCAAGCGCCGTCGCCGGGAGACCGGCAATGCAGGCGGCTGCCAGCATTGCGACGAAATACGCGCGCTTCATCCTCATGAGATCCCTTCTTGGCCGCCGCCTGGGGCCAACCTAGAAGTTGACCTTGAGAGACGCGCTGACCGCGTTCTGCTTCACCGTTTTCCCGAAGGCGCCGTTATACCTGACCGACAGGCCGACGCCATTGACGCCATTAAGTTCAACTCCGGCGCCGACGCGATAGAGCGGCGAATCTATTGCTTCCGTCAAGTGCAATGCCGGGTTGCCCGGCAGATTCTCCGCTGCGGCGAAGCGTCCCTCGATCTCCCATTGCTTGGTCGAGAATTCGACGCCGGCCCTTCCGTAGATACGGAAACTGGCAATGTTGCTGATTGGAATATCGGTGCCAAGTTCAAGCGTCGGCGTCGCGGCGTAGAACATCGTGTCGCTGCCGTCGAAGTTGAAGGCGGCAACCGAGCCTTCCTCCTTGCCGGAGACGTCGAGCCAGCGCGCGTCGAACTGGATCGTCGGCTGCAGATAGAAAGCGCCCATCTGCTGCGTCATGCCGATGCGCGCCGAACCGCCGAACTGGCTTGTGGTCTGCTTATAGGAAACGCTGCCGCCGATGCCGTCGAGCAGCTCCTCGGGCAGGTACACGCCATCCAGCGTCTCGCCCGGAACGAACGCGACCGGGTCGACATGCGTGTCGCGTTCCCCCTTGAAGGAGCCGGTGCCGCCGCCGAGCGCGAAGTCGACGAAATAGCCGCTGCTTTCATATTTTGCCAGCGCATAGGCCTGCCAGGATTCACCCTCGGTGTCGGAGAGCTGCTCGCCATTGTTGGCGATCTTGGAATCGTACTCGGTGCGGCCGAAGGTGGCGCCGAGCGACCAGTTGTGGCCCACCTCGCCGATGCCGCCGAACGACAGCGTCTTCAACGTATCATCCCGGCTGGTGGTGCCGGCGCCGGCATCCCTGCTGTACTGGGCCTGCGGGCTGATGGTGCCCCAGATGCAGCGGCCGTCGGCGTTCTTGTAGGCCGGGACGCCAGTGCACTCGCGCGCTTGGTCGAGCATGATGTCGGTGGAGCGGTTGATCATGTCGAAGGTGTGCACGGCATAGTGTGGCGTCAGCCGGGTCAGCGCGGCGCCGAGCTCGGCCTCGGTCTGCGAGAAGCGCAGCATGTTGATCAGCCGCGCCATCGGATTGTCCGGACTGGACGCAGCCTCGAGATCGTCGAGATACTGCGCCATCTGGAACACGCCCGGATCGCTGGTGCCCGAGCCCGGATCCTGCGCCAGTTCGAGGAAGCTCTTGTTGTCGGCGTAGAGTACCAGATCGGTGCCGTTCTCGACCTTGACCAGGAAGTTGAAACCGACCGCCGGATGCAATGTGTGCGGTGTCAGGCCGGAATCCGTCATCGCCGAACCCGTCGCGAGCTTGTAATGCGTAAACAGCTTGTCGATCGACAGGAAGTTGAGCGGCGCCGTGCCGTCGAAATCGCCGGCGCCACTCAAGGTCACCGCATCGGTGATCTGGTTGTTGAGGTCGATGTCGGTGACGAAACTGCCGGTGCTGTCCTGGGTAAATCCGCCGGTGACATCGACGGTCGCCACCACGCCGATGCCTTGGCTGGTATAGAGTCCGTCATTGGTGAACAGCCCGCCGCCAAGATCGATGGTCTTGAGGCCGACCATCGAGGCATCGGCGAAATTGTGGAAGCTGTTGTTGCCGCCGCCGAGATCGATGTTGCCGATCACGCGGCCGAGAGTGCTCACTGCCTGCGAATTGTCGATATGGTCGTCGCCCGACGTGCCGGTGATCGCGAACGGACTGAAATCGTCCAGCAGCGATTCCAGGATCGCGTCTGTCGGCACCACCGGACCAGGCGCCAGCAGGAAGGTCTGGAACGCCTTGAACTGCGATGCCTGGATCTCGAAGGTCGGGTTCGCTCCCATCGCGTAGAGCAGGCTGTGGTTGGTCAGCGTGTTGTCGGCGCCGCCGACAAGCATTGCCGCCACGCCCGTTCCGGCGCCGCCGATCGTATACTTGCCGTTGAGGTTGATGGTGATGTTGCCTTTTGCGTGCTCGGCGGTGCTTTCGCCATAGACGGCCACGGAATCCGCACCCTGCGCGAACAGGCTGTCACCTGCCGTGAGGTCGACCGTGTGCGCGTCGCCGTCGCCGGTCGCGCTCTGGCCGAACATGGCATACGAGCTTGCGCCCTTGACCCAGACCTGGCTGTCGGTGCTTGCCGATGCCGCCGCCGCATCGCCGATGCCGCCTTGCGAGCCGGCTGCCGAACTGCCCATGGTCAGCGAATCGGTACCGCCCGCGCCGCCACCGCCGCCGACGGCCTGTGCCACGATACCATGCGCGCGGTCGCCGTCGGTTTCGATGGCGCCGGACTGCTTGATCGTGACCGTTCCGCCATTGCCCTTGGTGCCGCCAGGCGTGTTGAAGCCGATGGCGTTGGGCCCGCCGCCATCGTCATCGGCGCCGAACCGGCCGAAGCCCGCGCCACCGAAGCCGCCGCCGCCGCCGATCGATTGCGCGATGATTGCAACGGAGTCCTTGCCATGCGTGATGATCTCGCCGGTGCGCGTGACGTTGACGTCGCCGCCGTTGCCGCCGTCCCCGCCAAGTCCGCCGATGGCGAGCGCGTTGGACGTCTTGCCCTTGGCATCGCCGCCATAGCCGCCACCGCCGCCGATGGATTCAGCCACCACCCCGTGCGCACGCTCACCGAACGTCTCGATGACGCCCGAAACGGTGACATCCACTTGGCCGCCATTGCCGCCTCGACCGCCGAAGCCACCGATCTGCAAGGCAAAGGCATTGTCCCCGGCCGCATCGCTCGAAACCGTGCCGCCATAGCCGCCGCCGCCGCCGATCGACTGGGCAAAGATGCCGATCGCGCCGTCCTTGTTGGTGGTTATCACGCCGTCATTGGAAACGATGACATGACCACCGTCGGCACCGACGCCGGCAGGCAGTGAAACACCGATAGCGAGCACTTGCCCGCCGACATTGGTGTCTCCCTCGGTCGCATTGGCGGCCGCGCCCGAAGCGCCGCCGCCGCCGCCCACGGACTGCGCGAAGATGCCATGCGAGAGATAGCCATCGGTGGTGATCTGGCCATGATTTTCGACCGTGACGTCACCGCCCCTGCTGCCTACCCCGCCAATACCGCCGACCGAAAGGCTGACGGAAACGTCTTTGGCCGCACCTGTCGTTGTCGAACCGCTGCCGGCCGCGCCGCCGCCGCCTCCGATCGACTGCGCAAAGACGCCGTAGGAGTTGTCGCCTTCAGTGTGGATAATGCCGGTCTGATTGTTGATGACATGGACGAATTTTCCGACGCCACCACCGCCGCCGAGACCACCCAAGGCAGCCGAAATGGAAACCTTGGCATCCGCTGACGTCGATCCTGCAGCGCCGCCGACGCCGCCGCTGCCACCGATGGATTGCGCCATGATGCCATGCGAATTGGCCATGTCGGTTTCGACGGTTCCATTGTTGGTGACATGAACTTCGCCGCCATCGCCGCCACCGGCGCCGGAGCCGCCCATCGTGAACTTGACGTCCACGGTGCCGCCGTCGCTGCCTGTGCTCTTGCCCGCGCCGCCGGAGCCGCCGCCGCCGCCGATCGACTGCGCGAAGATCCCGATCGAATTCTCTCGCTTCGTCCAAATGTGACCATTCACGTCATTGGTCACCTCGACAAGCGCACCAGTGCCGGCGCTGCCGCCGGCGCCGCCAATGCCGCCACCGATCGCGTATTCCGCCTTGGCGCCGGCCGAAGCCGAGCCGCCGACACCGCCGCCGCCGCCGATCGAGCTGGCACTGATGCCATAGGAGAAGGCGCCGTCCGTGGTGATAAAATTGTTGTTGGTGACGGAAACCGCGCCGCCATCGCCGGCTGTGCCGCCGGGAAGGGCGAGCGCCACGCCGATCGAAACCGTCGTCTTGCCGTCGTCGCCCGCGCCTGCATCATCGCCGCCGCCGACATCTTCGTCGGAAGCGGACGCAGCACCGGCCGCGCCACCGCCACCGCCGACGGACATGGCGACGATGCCGGACGACCCGAAGCCCGTCGTGTCGATAATGCCGGTGTTGTTGACGGTGACTTTCATGGCGTTGGCCGCCCCGCCGCCCGAACCGCCGAGGCCCATATTGACGCTAACGCTGGTCTGGCTGGTGCCGCCGATGTTGTAGGATTTCGCCGTGCTCGAGCCGCCGATGCCGCCACCGCCGCCGATCGACTGCGCCATGATGCCGGAGGAGAAAGCGCCGGTCGTGGTCAGATTGCCCGAGTTGGTGACATCGACCGTGTTGCCGAAGCCGCCCTGGCCACCGCCGCCGCCCATGGCGAAATTGGCGGCGATGTTGACGCCGTCGCCGCCACCGACATTGGCGCTGCCGCCGGTGCTGGTGCCGCCATTGCCGCCGCCGCCGCCGATCGATTGCGCCACGATCGCGCTCGAGGAATCGCCATCTGTGGAGACAGTCATCGCATTGTTGACGTGGACATCGCCTGCATTGTTGCACTTGGTCGGATCGTTGCCGATGCAACCGCCGCCCTTGCCGCCGATGTTGACGGAAGCCGTCACCGTCACGCTGTTGCCGTAGCCGCCAGCACCGCCGAACGTGTCGCCTCCATTGCCGCCGCCGCCGCCGATCGACTGGGCCAGGATGCCGACCGCCTGGAAGCCATGGGTGACGATCTGGCCGCCGCTGACCAGGCCGGACTCCACCGTGACCTTGTTGCCCTGGCCGCCATTGCCGCCGCTGCCGCCGATGGCGACGCCGAGATTGATCGCGACCTCGTCGCTGATGGCGCCGGCGATCGAGGTGGCGCGGCCGCCATTGCCGCCGCCGCCGCCGATCGATTGCGCCACGATGCCGCCCGAACCGTCCGCGTCGGTCAGGGACACGATGTTGCCGTTCGCCTTGACCGTAACCTCGCCGCCCGAGCCGCCGTCGCCGCCGCTGCCGCCGACGGTCACCGCCACGGCCGCGGATGCGTAGAGCCCGACGCTGAAAGCGCCGGCGACAGCTTTGCCGCCATTACCGCCGCCGCCGCCGATGGCCTGGGCGATGATGCCCTTGGCGCCCATGCCGCTGACGGTGATGTCGCCGGTATGCTCGACCGTCACCTTCATCGCGTCGCGGCCCGCGCCACCGTCGCCGCCGACGGCGACGCCGACGCCGACAAAGAGGCCGACCGAGACCGCGCCGGCATTGCCGCCATTGCCGCCGCCGCCGCCGACCGATTGCGCCATGATGCCGTGAGCAAGGTCGCCCTTGGTCGTGATGTTGGCGTTGTTGGTGACCTCCACCTCGCCGCCATTGCCGCCGCCGCCGCCCTTGCCGCCGACGCCGACAGCAGTGAACAGGCCACCCGCCCCGGCGAGACCGCCATCGCCGCCGCCACCGCCGATCGCCTGGGCCAGGATGCCGACCGACAAATCCTCATTGGTCTTGATCACGCCGGAATTGGTCACCGTGACCTTCATGGCGCTGCCGCCGTCTTTAGCTGCGCCGCCGACCGCGAGCGAAGGTCCGCCGACGGCGATCGAGAAGCCGCCCGAGCCGCCGCCGCCGCCGACCGACTGCGCCTGGATGCCATGCGACTGGATGCCGTCGGTGGTGATGTCGGCGCCGTTGGTGACATCGACGGTGTTGCCGTTGCCGCCGCCGGCGCCGTTGCCGGCGATGCCGACATTGAGCGACAGGCTTCCCGCTATGCTGCCGCCGCCCGTGCCGCCGCCCCCGCCCACCGATTGTGCGAGAATGCCGGTCGAATGGTCCTTCATCGTATGGATGGTGCCGTCGTCGATACCGACCGTGACGGTGTTCGACGCGCCCGCCGCGCCGCCCTTGCCGCCGACGCCGACGGACGCGCCCGCGGCCAGGTTGAACGAGAAACCGCCATTGCCGCCGCCGCCGCCGATCGACTGCACGATAAGGCCGGCAGAATTCACTTCATGCGTGGTGATGGTCGTGCTGGCGGAATGGTATTCGACCGCACCTGCGCCGCCGCCGCCGGCGGCGCTTCCGCCGACGCCGACGGTGATGCCGGCGCTAAGACCGATGACGCCGCCGCCATTGCCGCCGCCACCGCCGATCGACTGCACGATGATGCCGGCCGAGCGTTCACCGAAGGTCTCGACCGAGCCATTATAGGTAGCGTGCACATCGACGCCCGCGCCCGCGGCGCCGGCACCGCCGCCGATGCCCACCGTCGCGGCGACCGCAAACGTTCCTGCGAAGCCGCCATTGCCACCGCCGCCGCCGATTGACTGCACAATCAGGCCCGCCGAATCCGCGCCATGCGTGATGATGGTTTGATTGCCGCCGTCCGGCGTTCGGAAAAACACCTGGCCGCCGTCACCGCCTTTGCTTCCCGAGCCGCCGACGCCGACGCTGGCGCCTAAGCTGCCCGCAGCCGAGAATCCGCCATTGCCGCCGCCGCCGCCAATCGATTGCGCAATGATGCCGGCTGAACGCTGCTGCTGCGTTTCGACTTTGCCGCCGCTGGTTACATCGACCTTTTTGCCGACGCCTGCGGCCGCACCCTTGCCTCCGACACCGACAGCGGCCAGACCCGCGCCGCTGAGCGCAAATCCGCCATTGCCGCCGCCACCGCCCACGGATTGCGCCAGAATGCCGATGGAGTCGCTGCCGTTCGTATTCACCGTCGCATTGGCGACGTTGTAAGTCACCTCGCCGCCATCGCCGCCCGCCGCGCCACTGCCGCCGACGGCGACCGAGACGAAGGCTCCGGCCGCTATGCTGCCGCCACCGTTGCCGCCGCCGCCGCCAACCGACTGGGCCAGGATGCCGATAGCCGAACTGCCTTGGGTGGAGACGCTGGCGCCGGCGCCGGCCTGGTTGACGTTCACGGAACCGCCATTGCCGCCTGTGCCGCCGCCACCGCCTATGGCCACCGCTATGTTCGAAAGCGCCGCTGCCCCGTAGCCGCCATTGCCGCCGCCGCCGCCGACCGATTGCGCAAGCACGCCATGGGCGCCGTCGCCGCTGCCATCGGCGCCTGTGATGATCGTGCCGCCGACATTCGCGGTGACCGTACCGCCGGTGCCGCCGCCGCCGGCCGTGCCGCCGATCGACACGATGCCGGCTGCCCCGCCTCCGTCGCCGCCGCCGCCGCCAATCGATTCCACCAGCATGCCGATCGCGCCGGTGCCGTTCGTGGTGATTTTGCCGTTATTGGTGGCGGTTGCCGCCGACCCGTCATTGCCTGCGGCCCCCGAGCCGCCGCCGCCGAACAGACCAAAGGCGCCGCCGCCATTGCCGCCGCCGCCGCCGACCGACTGGACGACCATGCCGCTGGCAAAATCGCCTCCGGTGGTGATAACGCCGGTGCTCTCATTGGTGCCTTCGACGATTCCGCCAATCGTCGCGGCGCCGCCATTGCCGCCCTCGGATATGATGCCGAGGCCACCCTTGCCGTTGCCGCCGTTGCCGCCGGCCGACCGGACCAGCATGCCGTATGAAAAGGTTCCGGACGTGCTGACGGAGCCCGCATTGCTCGCCGATGCGCTGCCGCCGGAAGCGCCATTGCCGCCGTTCCCGCCGGCGCCGATCAAGGCCGCATCGAAATCCCCGCCTTGGCCGCCATTGCCGCCGCTAGCGTCGGCATAGATGCCGAATGACGAATTGCCAGTCGTGCTGACGGTACTGGTTGCGGAGGCCGTGGCCGTGGCGCTGCCTCCGGCACCGCCGCTGCCTGCGTCGCCGGATTCGGATGTTGCCGCAGGCGCCGCCCCGCCGCCATTGCCGCCATTGCCGCCGATTGCCGTTGCGACTATTCCGTGATGGTTGTCGCCGACGGCCGAAAGATCGGCGTTGTTTGTGATGTCGACCGTGCCGCCGTGACCACCATTGCCGCCTTCGCCGCCATTGGTATGTACCGGTGTGCCGGCGCCGCCATAGCCGCCATTGCCGCCTTTGCCACCATTGGCCGTTCCCACGAAAGTGGATGCGCCGATATTGAGTTGGTCTACATTGTTGGTGCCTGTAGCGTTACCACCGTCGTGGCCATTGGCGCCGTCATCGTCATAACCGCCTGGCCCTCTATCGGGAGCCGCAGAACCGTTCTGGTCGATGACCACCTGTGATCTGGCAATGTCGATGGCGGAGAGCCCGGCCAGCGCCGTGGCGCCAAGCAACAGCGACAGACGCCCGGCCCTTAAGACAGTTCGTCCCCGGCCCTCGCCTGAAAAAGTCTTCGTCTCGGGAACCGGGCCGCCTGACCCGCCCAGCCGGATTGCCCACCGGCACTCGTCATCAAAGAACGCACGCCGCCCACAGCGCGTTGAAAACAAAGCCATGCCACCCCACCCCTATTCGTGCCCGCCGTCACTCCCCTGAGATCAGCGCCACGACCCCGTTGCGGCTTGCAGGCCGCATATGCCCCATCCAAGTCGATACATCCCCCAGTTGTGAGCGATGCCTTTTTTAGAGTACCCTAACTTTTTGCCGATGGAACCCGAAAACTTACGTAAGGGACACTGACCAAATTTTGTCGCGCAACGCAGTCGTCAAATGACGACAGTCGGGGGAATATCCGTGATCATCCCGTCCGGGTTCGAGCGTTTCTCCCATGGCAAGCCGGGCTGAACGCCCTATATGAACAGCCGATACTGTGTTCGTGCGGGACGTAACCGATGCTTCGGCTTGATTTGTTGACGATGGTCATTTTGGCGCAGCTGACGGGATCCGCGCTCTTCATCGCGGGGTCGCAGGCTTCGGCGCAGATCGTTATTCCGACCAATCGCAGCACATCGGTGGACCAGGGTCAGTTGCAGCAATTGCAGAACAGGCTGCAGCGGCAGCAATACCAGCAGCAGCAGCAATTGTATCGCGAGTTGGACCGGCAGGCGGTGCCAAAACCCCAGCCGGGCGTCCCGGTCTTCAATCCGACCTGCCGGATGGAGGCGGTCGGCAACACGATTTCGCGTGTTTGCCGCTGACATTTCGATTTTTTCGGTTTATTAGCCGACTTACTTGCTGGTGGAAGCCGGATTGCAAGGGCGGTGTTTTTGGGGTTTGCAGACGGTAGGATTTCTTGCCGTGCGCGCCGGCGCGCGACATCGAAGCTGCTCTCACCGGAATTTGGGATGGCAACAAAGAAGAAAGCAGTTCGCAAGGCCAAGAAAGGGCAACGGATCCGCCAGGTGGCGGCCATCCCTTTTCGATTGCGCGACGATGGTAGCCTGGAAGTGCTGCTGGTCACCTCACGCACGACCAGACGCTTCATCGTGCCCAAGGGCTGGCCGATGAAGGGCAAGAGCGGGCGCAAGGCGGCGACGATCGAGGCCCAGGAGGAAGCGGGCGTTCTGGGCAAGTCGCGCAAGCAGCCGGCCGGCACCTATTCCTATTGGAAACGCATGACCAATGGTTTCATCCGTGTCGACGTCACGGTCTATCTGCTCGCGGTGACCGAGGAGCTGGCCGATTGGCAGGAAGCGGCGAACCGGCAACGCGCCTGGCTGCCGCCGGCCGATGCCTCCTTGCTCATCGACGAGCCTGACCTGTCGACGCTGCTCAGGGACCTGACCATTCCGGCGGCCGACCCGGCTTAGCGATTTCCCTATTCCGTATCCGGGAAAGGCCGCGCCGACGTGCCGGTATAGGCCCACAGCCATTCCCTGGGCAGCGGCCCTTTTGTTGCGCTCGCTCTGCTGTGACTGTCCCAGGCATGCGCCAGGATGCCGGCCGATCGCGACAGCACGAAGAGGCCGCGCGTCAGCGGCGGCGGAAAGCCGAGCTCGCCATAGATGACGACGGTGGCGAGCGGAGAAGCCGCTTTCAGCGTGTCGCTCAAATTCACCGCTTGACTTACATATATCCCGATGGTTATACGTCAACCAATAGCCAATGGGTTATCGATTGAGATGCCAGCCACGCACGATATGCTGTTCAGGACGCTTGCCGATCCGACGCGGCGCGCCATTTTCGAGCGCCTGTGCCAGCAGGGCGAGCAGACGGTCGGCGCGCTCACTGCGCAGGCCGGCGTCTCGCAGCCGGCGGTGTCGAAGCATCTCGGCCTGCTCAAGGAGGCCGGGTTGGTGCGCGACCGCCATGAAGGCCGCCAGACGCATTACAGCGCGCGGCTCGCGGCGCTGTCGCCGCTGATGGATTGGACGCGCGAGATGGCGGGGTTTTGGGAAAGCCGGTTCGACGACCTCGAGGATTTGCTCAAAAGGATGGATCAATGAATGAGGCCGTAACGCGCTCCGTCATCGTCGAACGCGAGATCCCTTACCCGCCGGAAAAGATCTGGCGCGCGCTGACCCAGCCGCATCTGATCGAGGAATGGCTGATGAAGAACACCTTCAAGCCGGTCGTGGATCACCGTTTCAATCTGAGCGCGGATTGGGGCGGCGTCGACTGCCAGGTGCGGACCATCGAGCCCAACAAGACGCTGTCCTACAGCTGGGACACCAAGGACCTCGAAAGCGTCGTCACCTGGACGCTGACGCCGACAGGCGCAGGCACCCGTCTGCGCATGGAGCAGGTCGGCTTCCGCTCGGATCAGGAGCCGTATTACCGCGGCGCCACGGTAGGCTGGAAGAGGAACCTTGCAGCCCTGGAGGAAGTCCTTTCGCGGATCGACTGAGGATCCGCGAGGCCCAAGGCAAAGACTGCTCAGAACCACATATCGTTTGGCGGATGGCAAGCCGCAAGCGTAAGCAATGGAGGATTTGAAATGAAGATCAAGCTGACCAGCATCTATGTCGACGACCAGGAGAAGGCTCTCGGCTTCTATACCGACGTCCTGGGCTTCACCAAGAAGGCCGACTTCACCAACGGACCGTTTCGCTGGCTGACCGTCACGGCGCCCGACGATCCGGACGGCACCGAACTGCAGCTGGCGCTCAACGACAATCCAGCGGCAAAGACCTATCAGCAGGCCATCTTCAAGCAGGGGCAGCCGGCGCTGATGCTGTTCACCGACGACATCAAGGGCGATCATGAACGCATCAAAGCCAATGGCGGCAGCTTCGCCATGGCGCCGACCGAGGTGACCGGCGCCACCATCGCCCAGCTCAACGACACATGCGGCAATCTCATTCAGCTTTCGCAGCTGGCGCGCTGGTAGGAAACCGGCCTGTCCGGTTACGTTTTGCAAAGGGAGGTTAGAATGGATTGGAGTAAGTGGATACGCCAGGCTCACCGCTGGCTGTCGATTATGTTCACCGTCACCGTTGTCGCCAACTTCGTCGCCATGACAAAAGGCCAGCCGCCGGCATGGATCGTCTATTCGCCGCTGATCCCGCTCTTCCTGCTGTTGTTTTCCGGCCTCTATATGTTCGTGCTGCCTTACATAGGAAAACGGCGCAGCGGTGCGGCGCCTGAGCACGCAAGGTCAACCTGATGACAAAAACCAAACCGTCTGATGCCAAGGCCAAGCCTTCCAAGGCCGAGCCCGTCCTTTTGTCAGGCGGCAACCCGCAAATCGCCAAGGGCTATGGCGACGGACCGGTGCAGGCCTATATCGCCGCCATGCCGGACTGGAAAAGCGACGTCGGGCGCCGGCTCGACCAGCTTATCGTGCGGGCGGTGCCAAACGTGCAAAAGGCGGTGAAATGGAACTCGCCCCTCTATGGCATGGAAGGCGAAGGCTGGTTCCTCGGCATTCACTGCTTTGCCAAATACATCAAGGTAGCGTTCTTTCGCGGCATGTCGCTGGATCCGGTGCCGCCGGGTCAGCCCAAGAGCAAGGACACGCGCTACCTGCACATCCACGAGGACGGCGCGCTGGACGAAGCGCAGTTCACCGCCTGGGTAAAGCAGGCGAGCCGGCTGCCTGGCGAACGCATGTGAGCAATTCCAGGAAAAGTGTGAAACGGTCGGGCTCGGCGACTTCGCCGTAGCCTCCGTCCGGAATTGCGTGAAAACAAAGAACTAGGCACACAAACGATCAAGTGCGGTTCCCCTCGAAGCGGCACGGTGGCAATCTTTTATTCGGACGCGAAGGAGATCCGGACATGACCAAAAGCGATGCGGACAGCAAATCTGCCTCCGAGCTGATCGACGGACGGATAAAGGAACTGGACGACTGGCGCGGCGAGACGCTTGCCCGGCTCCGCGCCTTGATCAGGCAAGCCGCGCCCGGAGCCACAGAGGCCTGGAAATGGCGCGGCGTGCCGGTCTGGGAGGATACCGGCATGATCTGCACCGGCGAGACCTACAAGGCCGTCGTCAAGCTGACCTTCGCCAAGGGCGCGGCGCTGCCGGATCCCGCCAAGCTTTTCAATTCCAGCCTCGAAGGCAATACAAGGCGCGCGATCGACTTCAAGCAAGGCGACGCTATCAACGAGGAAGCTCTCAAAGCCCTCGTTCGCGCGGCCGTGGCCCTGAACAAGGCCAAGCCCACGCGCTGACCCGGCAGAAGGCCGACGGTCCCTCCAGAATTACGCGGAGCCGCCGCCGGCCTGCCGCTCAAGCATGATGGTCGGGTTGTCGTGGTAGGTGGTGCGCAGGATCTCGCGGTAGCCGTTCTTCTGCGCCACCCGCAGCGAAGCGCCGTTTTCGGGATCGATGATGCAGACAGTCCGGCTAGGCGCGAGCACCTCGTCGGCCCAGGCGACGATCCGTTCGACGACTTCACTAGCCAGTCCCTTGCCGTGCACATGCGGAGCGAACGCCCATCCTGCCTCCGGCAGGCCTTCGATCGACGGCACGATTTCGCGCTTCAAATCATGGAAGCCGGCCTCGCCGATGAACTGGCCGCTGGCTTTGTCCTCGACCGCCCAGAAGCCCTTGCCGAGCAGCGACCACAGGCCGGCATGGCGCAGGAAGCGCATCCAGCTTTCCTCGCGCGTCCGCGCCTTGCCGCTGATGAAACGGGCGGTGACCGGATCGGCCCACATGGCGGCGTAGGTCTCGAAATCGCCGAGCCTGTGCGGCCGCAGAATGGTCCGCGCCGATTCGAGGATCGGCACGCCGGCTTCCTTCTTGATGCTCATCGACTTTGCCTCTGTTGATTGGGCAGCACTTAGCAAGCCGACGTCGCGGTGCAAGGGCCAGGACAATGCGGTCGCTCTTCCAGGCAGCATGATGAAGCTCGGCTCGCCGCGACCTCTTCTGGGATTCTTGGCCGACGGTGATACTCTGCGCACGGGATGCGGCGCCGAACGTCTCGGTGCGCGGCTGGATGAGGAGACAGCATGGATACCACCGACCTTCTGCTCGCGATCGCCCATCATTTGCTGGTGTTCTCGCTGGCCGGCATCATCGGCGCCGAATTCGTGCTGATCCGTGGCGACTTGCCCGCCGCTACGTTGAAGCGCCTGGCCGGTATCGACCGCCACTATGGCATCATCGCCACGCTGATCGTGATCATCGGCAGCTGCCGCGTGTTCTTCGGCCTCAAGGGCTGGGAATTCTACGTCTACAATTGGGTGTTCTGGGCAAAGATGGTGGTCTTCATCATCGTCGGCCTGCTGTCGATCATCCCGACCGTGCGCTTCATCTCCTGGAGCCGGCAGGCGAGCGGCAACACGTCCTTCTCGGTGCCGGCCGGTGAACTGGCCTCGGTGAAGAGCTACATCCGCGCCGAGGGCGTCATCTTCCTGCTCATCCCGGTCTTCGCCGCCGCGATGGCGCGCGGCTACGGCTACTAAACTTCCTCTGCCGCCGTGTCCTTGAGCGGCGCGATCGGCACCAGCGGCGCCGGTATGTCGGTGGTCTTCTCCGCGGACTTGCAGATGTCGGCGATCACGCAGGCCGGGCAGTCAGGCTTGCGCGCCTTGCAGACATAGCGGCCATGCAGGATCAGCCAGTGATGTGCATGGCGCATATATTCGGCCGGAATGACTTTCAACAGCCCCTCTTCGACCTGCTCCGGCGTCTTGCCGGGCGCCAGCCCGATCCGGTTGCCGATGCGGAAGATATGCGTGTCGACCGCCATCGTCGGCTGGCCGAAGGCGACGTTGAGCACGACATTGGCGGTCTTGCGCCCGACACCTGGTAGTTTGACCAATTCGTCGCGTTCCCGAGGCACCTCACCGCCATAGTCGTCGATCAACGCCTTCGACAGCGCAATCACGTTCTTGGCCTTGTTGCGCCAGAGCCCGATGGTGCGGATGGCGTCGCCGACCTTGGCCTCGCCCAGGGCGAACATCTTTTGCGGTGTGTCGGCGGCCTCGAACAGCGCCTTGGTCGCCTTGTTGACGCCGGCGTCGGTCGCCTGCGCCGACAGCACCACGGCAACCAGCAGCGTGAAGGCGTTGACATAGTCCAGTTCGCCCTTCGGCTCCGGCCGCTGCACGGAAAACCGTCGGAAGATCTCATGCACCTTGGCGGCGCTGTAGAGCGAGCGCGACGCGTTCTTGCGCGGCCGCCTTGCGCCCGTTCGGCCACCGCTTGAAGCGGGCTGCTGTGGTTTTTTGACAGCTACGGATTTTTTGGACTTGGGAGGTGCCATGTCCCTTCCTATAATAGTCCCCCATGAGCGACACAAACGCCTCATTCGAAGCCGACGAGCCATTCTTCCAGGCCTTGCTGACGCCGCACCGTTCGCTTGGCCGCACCGGCTTCCTGATCCTGATGGGAGCCCTCCTGTTCGGCTGGGCTGTCACGGGCGCCTTTTTCCTGTCGCATGGCGCCTGGCCGGTGTTCGGCTTCTTCGGCCTCGATGTGATTGCAGTCTACATCGCCTTCCGCGCCAACTACCGCACCGCCCGCGCCCGCGAGGAAATATCTGTGTCACGCACCAGCCTTGACATCCGCAAGACGGCACCGTCCGGCCGCTCGGAGGCGCATCATTTCAATCCGTTCTGGACGCGCTTTTCCGTCGCGCGGCATGCCGAGATCGGCATCACCAAAATGGCGGTCGAGGTGCAGGGCGAAAGCGTTACGATTGGCGGCTTCCTCGATCCCGATTCCCGCGAAAGCTTCGCCACCGCTTTTTCCCGCGCGCTCGCGACCGCCAGATCGTAACTTGAAGCTATACTTGTTTTTTGCTTTCATCCTCGGTCTTCAGGACGGGAGGAAAGTCATGGTAGACCGCTATACCAAAGTCATTTTAACCCTGATCGGCGTCATGCTGTGCGTGATTTCAATCCAGCTATCGTTTCGTGACGCGATAGCTCAGCCGCATGAATGCGGATCGTCCATACAAACCGCATGCTTCGTCACTACCCAGTTCCCTGAGAATGGCGACCAAAGAACATGGGTAAATATTCTTGATATAAAAAATCGATGAGTCTATCCGAGGATAGGTCTCAGAATCGAAAGCGCAAAATTCTGCCCACCTTGCGCAGCGGCGGGATGATTTTCCAGAGGCCGACGAACAGTCTCGCCGGCCAGGTCATACGAGCGCCTGCTGGCGACTTGTAGCGCGAAATCTCTTCGATGAAGCGCAGCTTCGGAACCGCCCGCTCTAGTTCGCGCGGATCCTCGATCGCCCAATGCACGTCGGCGCCGGTCACCTTGATGGCCGGGCTGAGGCGCATCAGCTTCAGGCCGAGATTGCTGTAGGCGTCGAACATCAGCTCGCCGCCGGCCAGATGCGCGACCAGCCGCGATAACAGGCGCGGCCCTTCCTCGGCGGGGAGATAGGGCGTCAGCCCCTCCGCCACCACGATAGCCGGGCGGTTGCGAGGTATCTGGGCCAGCCAATCCGGCTCGGTCACCGACGAGGCGATGAGGTGATAATTGTCGCGGGACGGGTAGAGCTTGCGTCTGAGTTCGATCACCTCCGGGTAATCGACATCGAACCAGTCGATGCCCCTTGGCGGATCGACCCGGAAGACGCGTGTGTCGAGCCCGCATCCCAGATGCAGCACGATTGCATCCAGGTTTCTGGCGAGGAAATCCTCGACGCTGGCATCCAGCGTCTTGGCCCTGATGGCAAAGCCGAGCCCCAGATTGGCATCAACCTTGAGCCTGGAGAAATCATAGTCGATCTTCTTCACCGCCTCGTCGGCGAAGCGGTCCTTGAGCAGCGAATGGGGCAGCCGGCTCTCCAGCGCCTTGCCGTAGAGCGTCATCAGCAAGGTCTCCCTTGCGCCGGTCAGATTGACCTTTTCGCCGGCCATGAATCGTCCTTTCAACCCGAGCTCACTCTATCTGGGCGTGTTCGGCGGGAAGGCAAGTTTCGGGTGGTTGCAAAGCCGGGGAAGACCGATATTCGCGGTCAAGGAGATATTGCCATGAACGCTCAGATGACCATGAATACGCAGATGAAACCGACAGCGATCCTTCAGAACGACATCACGCCGGAAGGCAGCGACTACGAGGTCGTGCGCCGCGCCATCGAGAAGATCAGCCTCGACTATCGCGACCAGCCCTCGCTGGAGGTGCTGGCCGAGGAAGTCGGTGAGACGCCGACCGGCCTGCAGAAACTGTTCACCCGCTGGGCCGGCCTGTCGCCGAAAGCCTTCCTGCAGGCCGTCACACTCGACCATGCGCGCAAGCTGCTCGATTCCGGCATGCCGCTGTTGGAGACGTCGTTCGAGCTCGGCATGTCGGGCCCGGGCCGGCTGCACGACCTCTTCGTCACGCATGAGGCGATGTCGCCCGGCGACTACAAGACCCGCGGCGCCGGCCTCACCATCCGCTACGGCTACCATATCTCGCCCTTCGGTATCGCGCTGATCATGGTCACCGATCGCGGGCTCGCCGGCCTCGCCTTCTGCGATGTGGGCGGCGAGCGGGCGGCCTATGCCGACATGTCCGGCCGCTGGCCGAACGCGACCTATGTCGAGGACATGTCCGCCACTCAGCCCTATGCGGCGCGCGTCTTCGACCCGACGCAGTGGCGCGCCGAGCAACCACTGCGTGTGGTGATGATCGGCACCGATTTCCAATTGCGCGTCTGGGAAGCGCTGCTGCGCATCCCGATGGGCAAGGCCTGCACCTATTCCTCGATAGCGGCAGGCATCGGCCATCCCAGCGCCAGCCGTGCGGTGGGTGCGGCGGTCGGCGCCAACCCGATGTCCTTTGTTGTGCCCTGCCACCGTGCACTGGGCAAATCGGGAGCGCTCACCGGCTACCACTGGGGCCTGACGCGCAAGCGAGCGATCCTTGGCTGGGAAGCCGGACAGGTAAGCTGAAAGATCGATTTTTCCTCAATTTGTTACAGAAAACCGAAGATTACAATATAAACAAATATAAATTGGAGAAATCGATCTTTTTACAAGGAATACAACCGGCGACAACCTATGGTTTCGCCGGCTTGTTTTTCAGAGTTACTTATCGTGGTTATTTCAGTTAACGCTAAATTAACCATGATAAATGAATGATGTCCCGACGTTGAGCCGAACCGTTCGGCTCGAAAGAGGGGTCTCAATGAAGTTCGCTCGCGCCGCAATCGGTGCGGCCCTGCTGGTCGGCTGTGCCGGCCAGATGGCATCCGCCACCACCGGGAATGTTCTGTTCAACGGCACCATCACCGCGACCTGCACGCTGACCGTCAACTCGAACGGCACCATGACGGTCAGCAGCAATCTTCAGTCGCTGAGCTCGCACAATGCCGGCGGCTCGGCCGGCAGCGTCCTGGTCGACACCACGGGCGGCGTCCAGCTCAGTGTCGACCCGGTGACCACGACAACGGTGCCGGCAAGTGATGTCACCGCCACCACCTGGACACCGACCTTCGCCACCACCGGCGCGCAGACCATCGCTGAAACGGGCACCGCGACGGCCCTCACCGTGCCCGGCACGTCGACCGCCGCGATCAACCTTGCCGGCACCAAGAGCGGCACCAATCGCTTCTCTGCCGGCAACTATCAGGCAACGGTGACGGTGCGCTGCGAATAGAAGGAAGCGGCCTGTGATAAAGCTTCGGATTCTCTTGGCGGCAACAGCGGCTGGCCTCGCCCCTCTTGCCGCCACGGCCCAGTCGATGACGCCGATGCGCGGCGAAGTGAGGTCCTTCACCGATGCCTTCGCCGTAAAGGTCTTTCCGGGCAATCCTTACGACCAGCGCATCCGGGTCGAAGTCCATGTCTACGACCAGGATTTCCAGCCGGTCGACGCCAGGATTTCGCCGAGCGTCTTTCTGCTTGCCGGACAAGCGTCGCGTTCGGTTCTCGTGGTCGTGCCATTCGACGGCGCGAACGATCGTAAAGTGCGTATCTGTACCGAGAGCATCCCCTTCCCAGGCGAGCAGACGCAGATAAGGGCGCAGATATGCGGCAAGTTTTTCGGTCATCGCAGGTTCTGACCCTTTGCGCGTTGACCGTGCTCGCGGGCGCGCGTCCGGGTTTTGCCGAGGATGTCTATAATCTCAACCAGAACCAGACCGGCTTCACCTTGCCGGGCGTCACCTTGCCGCAAGGCCAGGACGAGGTTCATGCGTCCGACGGCACGACATGCCGCTCCGCCGTCTCGGGCAGCGGCGCCTATTTCGATCTCGGCGTGATCCAGGGAAACGGCCAGTCGAGCCACGACCTCGCTACCTATGGCCGCGTCGTCATTCCGATCGGCCGCACGCCCAAGCGCCTGGATTGCAGCCGCCTCTACGAGCTCGAGGTCGAGCGCCTGCAGATGGAACTGCGCTTGTTGAAAATGGGCATCGCCCCCGACGGCCAGACGACAGGCAGCGTCACCGCCGCCGCGCCCCAGGTGACATCGCCGGCTTGGGCCAACGAAGGCTGGGACATCAGAGGCGGAAGCAACGACGGCAATGGCAAGAAAAAGAAGCGGAAATAGGCGCGCGCTGCTTGCCGTCGCCTTGCTCGGCGGCCTCTGCCTGCCGGCACAGGCAGCGATCATCGGCACCTGCACGATCATGATCGGCGGCACCGGCGTGATGAAGGCAAATCCCGCCATCAACATCTTCGGCTCCAAACAGGCGGGCGGCTCGAGCGCCACCGCCACCATCACGGCCAGCTCGCTGCTTTGCACGATCCTCAACCTTCTCGACTGCTATTCCGTTTCCGCGCCGGCGCCGGCCGCCTTCACGTCGGCGCCGAGCGGCGGCAACACCAACGTCACCTTCGCCACCGTCTTTCGCCTCGACGGCTCCGGGCTCGACATTGCGGGCGGTTCGCCGCAGCGCGTCACCAACGGAACCCACTCTCTCCAGGTCGATCTCACCGCCACGAAATCGCCCGGCATCTTCCCCGCCGGCAGCTACCAGGGCACGGTCACGGTCCGCTGCGAATGAAGCTGTCGACGCGCACAGCCGACAGAGCGTTTCCCTGTTTGCGTGAAACGCTCTAGCTTCCCGCGCAATCACTTGTGTAAAAGCAGGCACTTGGAGCGGACCTGCCTTCAATCGAAGGCTGGCCGGCTCCGCCAGGAGGCACTTCTTGATTATCGTCGTCGGCTCGATCAACCTCGATCTCATCGCCAATGTCGACCGCTTGCCGGCGCCCGGCGAGACGGTGCGCGGCTCCAATTTCACCACCGCGCCCGGCGGCAAGGGCGCCAACCAGGCGCTGGCCGCCGCCCGCGCCGGCGCTGCGGTGCGCATGGTCGGCGCGGTCGGCAAGGACAGCTTCGCCAACGATGCGTTGGCGCTGCTCAAGACTGGTGGTGTCGATCTCTCCGGTGTCGGCCAAAGTTTCGCCTCGACCGGCACGGCGTTGATCCTGGTCGGCGCCGATGGCGAGAACGTCATCGCGGTGGTGCCGGGCGCCAATGATTCGGTGGTGCCCGGCGACATTTCCAAGGCCTTTCTGAAAAAGGGCGACGTCGTGCTCCTCCAGCACGAAATCCCGCTGCAGGCGGTCGAAGCCGCGCTCGACGCCGCCGTCGCGGCGGGCGCGGTCAGCGTGCTCAACACCGCACCATTCCGGGCCGAGGCGTCCAGCTTCCTCGGCAAGGCCGATTACGCGGTGGCCAACGAGACCGAATTCGACCTCTATGGCGAGGTGCTGGCTCTGTCCGGGCGCGACCGCCCTGCGCGCATGCGCGATTATGCGCGAAAGACCGGCCGCGCCATCGTCGTCACCCTCGGCGGCGACGGCGTGCTTGCCGCCACGCCGAACGATTTCCTCGCCGTGCCGGCACTCAAGATCACGCCGGTCGACACGGTCGGCGCCGGCGACACTTTCTGCGGCTATTTCGGCGCCGGCCTGTCGTCTGGCCTCTCGCTGGAGCAAGCCCTGGTCCGCGCGGCGGCGGCCGGCTCGCTCGCTTGCCTGAAGCCGGGCGCACAGCCGGCAATCCCGTTGGTAAAAGACGTCGAAGCGGCTCTGGCGGCGGGGCGATAACAACGATGCGCCCCATCACAAAACATGCCGTGCCGCAGGCCGGCGACATCTGCCGCCTGTCCGCCGTGGCGCTCGCTGAGGCCATCCGGCATCGCCGCCTGTCGGTGCGCGAGGTGGTTGCCGCCTTCCTCGATCGCATCGAGGCCGTGAATCCGCTGGTCAACGCCGTCGTCTCACTGCGCGAGCGCGGCGACATCCTGGCCGAGGCCGATTCAGCCGATAACCGGCTGGCGCGGGGCGGCGAGACCGGATCGTTGTTCGGCCTGCCGATCTCGGTCAAGGACCTTGCCCTGACCAATGGTTTGCGCACCACGTTCGGCTCGCCGATCTTCGCCGACTTCGTGCCGGATGAGGACGAGTTCTTCGTCGAGCGTATCCGCAAGGCCGGCGCCATCATCATCGGCAAGACCAATGTTCCCGAATTCGGACTGGGCTCCAACACCTACAATCCGGTCTTCGGGCCGACGCTGAATGCCTTCGACCCGGCGCTGACCGCCGGCGGCTCGAGCGGCGGCGCGGCGGTGGCGCTGGCGCTCGACATGGTGCCGGTTGCCGACGGCAGCGATTTCGGCGGCTCGCTGCGCAATCCGGCCGCCTGGAACAATGTCTACGGCTTCCGCCCTTCGCAAGGCCTCGTTCCGGCCGGGCCGATGTTCGACGTCTTCCATTCGCAGATGGGTGTCGAAGGGCCGATGGGGCGCAGCGTGCGCGACATCGCGCTACTGCTCGACGAGCAGGCCGGCCATCATCCGCGGGCGCCGCTGTCGCATGACAGCCAAGGCTCGTTCCTCGAAGGCCTGGCGAGAAAAGCGGCCGGCGGCCGCATCGCCTGGCTCGGCGATCTCGGCGGCCATTTGCCGATGGAGCCGGGAGTTCTCGACCTATGCGAGGCCTCGCTGGCCCGCTTCGCGGACGCATCCTTCCACAGCGAGGCGCTGGTGCCGGACATCGATTTCGAGGCGCTGTGGCAGGCCTTCGTCATCCTGCGCCAGGCGAGCAGCGGCTGCGGACTGAAGGCGCATTACGACGATCCGGCAAAACGCGGACTGCTGAAACCCGAGGCGATCTGGGAGGTTGAACAGGCGATGCGCCTGAGCGCGCCACAGGTCCATGCCGCCACCGTACGGCGCACGTCATGGCACCGGACGCTGCTGTCGCTGTTCGAACGCTTCGATCTCATCGCGCTGCCGAGCGCGCAGGTCTTTCCCTTCGAGGTTTCGACGCACTGGCCGCGCGAGGTCGCCGGCCGTGCCATGGACAGCTATCATCGCTGGATGCAGGTCTCGGCCTTCGCCACGCTGGGCGGCTGCCCGGCGCTCAACGTGCCGGCCGGTTTCGACGAAAAGGGCCGGCCGATGGGCATGCAGCTGATCGGCCGGCCGCGCGGCGACCTCGATGTGCTGCGGGCCGGCGCTGCCTATGAGGCGATTTTGCCCTGGGATGCAGGAGCGGCATAGGCACTCGGCCGGCACCGCTTGCGTCGGCAGCCACGTCGTGCATTGATCCATCCGGCCACCGCCGCATCACCTCTATCCCCTGCCGAGGAAACCATGTCGCTGGAACTCTATGCAACCTATGTCGTCGCCTGCATCGTCATCATTCTGGTGCCGGGCCCGACGGTGACGCTGATCATCGCCAACAGCATCCGCCACGGCTCGCGCGCGGGCTTGGCCAACGTCGCCGGCACCCAGGCCGGCCTCGCCATCATGATCGCCATCGTCGGCATCGGTCTCAATACGCTGATCGCCGGCATGGGTCACTGGTTCGAATGGGTGCGACTGATCGGCGCCGCCTACCTGATCTGGATGGGCGTGCAGATGTTCCGCGCCAAGGGCACGCTGAACCCCGACGGTTCGGCCAGGAAACCGCGCGGCGGTTTCTTCCTGCAAGGGCTGCTGGTAGCGCTGAGCAACCCCAAGACTTTGGTGTTTTTCGGCGCCTTCTTCCCGCAGTTCATTGCCCCGCAGGGCAATTATACGCTGCAGATCGTCGTCATGGGCCTGACCGCCATGATCTTCGCCGCCGTCTCGGATTCGACCTACGCCCTCGCCGCCAGCCGCGCCGGACGCCTGCTGTCGGCCAGCCGCGTCAGGCTGATGTCCAGGATCAGCGGCAGCTTCCTGGTCGGCGGCGGGCTGTGGCTGGCGTTCTCGAAGGCGAAGTAACGGACGCCGCCTCTTAGTCAATGACGGCCGCCCCTCAGCGCCCGCGTGCGGCCAGCGTGCCGTCGCTGTAGATCATGCGGCCGGCGCGGAAGGTGGCGCGCACGCGCGCCACCGGCTGGCGGTCGGCGACGACCAGATCGGCCAAAAGTCCTGGCTCAATGGCGCCGCGATCGGCAAGCCCGAGCGCGATGGCCGGATTGGCGCTCGTCAGCGCGACCGCCGCCACGAGGCCGCCTTCGCTCAGCTCCGCAAGGCCGAGCGTAGCCGGCAGGATCGAGGCCGGGTGATAGTCGCTGGCCAGCATGTCGAGCAGCCCGGCTTCGTAAGCCTGCCGGGCGGAAAGGTTGCCGGAATAGGACTGGCCGCGCAGCGCGTTGGGCGCGCCCATGACGGTATGCATCTGCAGCCTGCGGGCCTCCTGCGCCGCTTCCAGGGTTACCGGGAATTCGCTGAGCCTGGCGCCCAGACCATGGACCAGTTCCACCTTTTCCAGCGTGTCGTCGTCATGCGAGGCGAGCACGACGCCGCTGGCGTGAGCCCGGGCCGACAGATCCTGCAACGCGTTCAGCACGTCGCCCTGGCCTTCGCGGCCGGCGATGCGGTGGCCGACAATTTCGGACGCCTCGGCAACGGACATGCCGCGCTCCTTGGCGATGCGGGCGATGTACAGTTCGACGTCGCGGTACTAGCCCTGTCCGGGCGTGTGGTCCATCAACGAGATCAGATGCAGCTTGCCTGCGTCCATCAGTTTTTGCAGCACGGCGATGGCAGGCGTGTAGGTGACTTCGAAGCGGGCGTGGATGCGGTGATCGACCAGAAGGTCGCCCCTCAGCCCGTCAATGGTCTCGATGATCGCCGATGTGTGACCTTCCGAGCGCAGCACGCCGCTGGTGACGCTGGCGCCGATGAAGGAGAGCGCGGCATAGGCGGTGGTCACGCCGCACGAGGCCAGCTTCTTGTCGAGTTCGGCGATGCCGATCTTCATCGGCACGTGGACGCCGATGCGAGGTTCCACTTCCCTCTCGACCATATCGCCGTGCATGTCGATGAAGCCGGGCAGAAGCAAGCGGCCGCCGCCGACGATGTCGGCATTCTCGACCGGCTCGTCGCGGATTTCGGCGATCCGGTCGCTCTCAATCCTGACGGCACCGCTTGGGATGACGCGGTCGCGCAGGACAATCTCGAATTCACTCAACCACATGTCGTCTCTCTTCGATGGAATCAGCTGCTTCAAAGTCCCGACCGACACAGTCGAGGGACAGGCGACCCATAGCAGCTGGTTGACGCACAAGGATGACAACAGGGAGGGACGGCTAACTATATGCCGATAAAGGCGATCGAGGCCTATGGCGACGCTCGGCTGCCGCGGATGCGGCAGCCGGCCCCATCCGCGATTCCGGCTGCGGCTGGCCTTGCGGCGGTTTGCCTACAATCGTCCCAACCGCTCGACGAGCAGTGCGAAGAAGCCATCATGGTCGATGTCGCGCATCACCATGGCGTTCTTCTGGCGTTTGGTGACGCCCCACCAGTCGATCACCGTCATGCCCATGGTGAGCTCCGACGAGGTCTCGATGCTGACATTGCAGTGCCGGCCCTTGAACAGCTCGGGCTTGAGGAGATAGGCGATCACGCAGGGGTCGTGCAGCGGGCCGCCGTCGGTGCCGTATTTTTCCTCGTCATAGCGCTCGAAGAATTCCAGCATCTCGGCGGTGGCGGTGCCGACCTTCGTGCCGAGCTGACGGAATGCCTGGATGCGCTTGGACGTGGTCAACGCCTTATGCGTGACGTCGAGCGGCATCATGACGATCGGAATGCCCGATTTGAAAACCAGATCGGCGGCCTGCGGGTCGACATACACGTTGAACTCCGCGGTCGGCGTGACATTGCCGCCCTCGAAGAAGCCCCCGCCCATCAGCACGATTTCCTTGATGCGCGGCGCGATCCCCGGCTCGCGGATAAGCGCCAGCGCAATGTTGGTGAGCGGTCCGAGCACGCACAGCGTGATCGAGCCGCTCGGCTCCTTCATCAGCGTCTCGACGATGAAATCGACGGCATACTGATCCTGAAGCGGCATCTTCGGCTCGGGCAGCTGCGGCCCGTTGAGGCCGGTCTTGCCATGCACTTCCTCGGCGGTGACGAGCTCGCGCGCCAGCGGGCGGATGGCGCCGGCATAGACCTTGATGTCGGGCCGGCCGGCCAGTTCGCAGATCTTGCGGGCGTTGTTCTGGGTCAGTTTCAGCGGCACGTTGCCGGCAACGGCGGTGATGCCGACGATGTCCAGCTCCGAACTGCCGAGTGCCAGCAGGATGGCGACGGCATCGTCCTGGCCGGGATCGGTGTCAATGATGATCTTTCGGGATTGGGGCATTTCAATTCCTTTTTGGGAGTCTTTTTGGGCGGGTTTTGAAACATGAACCAGGATGGCGGTTCGACGAAACGTCCTCCTGATTTAGCGGCTTGAACTTGATCGCGCGGCGGACCATATCAAGTCCATCGGGAAAAATGCCATCCGGGTTTTTCCAGTTTATGTCGCTCTTGCGAGGACAGTGTAACATGAGCCGAATGACGCCCTTCTCCAGCCCGCTTCTCCTGGGTTTTGACGCAATGGAAAAAACCCTCGAGCGTCTGGCGAAGTCGGGTGACAGCTACCCTCCCTATAACATCGAGCGCCTGAACGCGTCCGACGGCAAGTCCGAGAGGTTGCGCATCACGCTCGCCGTTGCCGGCTTTGCTGAAAGCGACCTCGATGTCACCACCGAGGAAAACCAGCTGATCGTGCGCGGCCGTCAGAGCGACGACACCGAGCGCGAATTCCTCCACCGCGGCATTGCCGCGCGCCAGTTCCAGCGTTGCTTCGTGCTGGCCGACGGCATGCGGGTGATTGCGGCGGAATTGAAGAACGGCCTGTTGTCGGTCGACCTCGACCGACCCGAATCCGAGCGGCTGGTACGGAAAATAAACATATCGGTGAAAGACTGATCTTTGCCGATGGCTCTAATGCGGGACGGCCGAAAGCGGCGTCTCCGCGCCAAGGAGGCTTGAAATGACCAGAACTGACGAAACCATCACCATGACCAGCGGCGAATTCGCCCATCTCGGCGAAGGCTCGGTCGCTTACCTGAGGAAAGTGTCGAGCGACGATCTGCGCGGCCGTTTCCCGGGCATGGATGAGATCGCTCCCGGCATGGAGCTGTGGGCGCTGTTTGCCGCCAACGGCCAGCCGATCCTGCTTTCGGATGCCCGTGACCGGGCGCTGGCAGGCGCGATGGAAAATGATCTGACCACGGTCGCCATTCACTGACCCATGATCCCGAAAAGTGGGAACCGGTTTTCGGGAAAGATCATGGTCAACTAGGAACGACCCTGGTCACCTCTGAATGGAAAGGGCCGCTTTTGGCGGCCCTTGGAGATTTATCTCAAAAACTTGAATCCGAAAAACTTCAAGCCGCGTGCGAGGCCTGTGTATCGGACAGCAGCGCGTGGATGGCCACCGCGTCGCGCGCTCCCCTGATCTTGGCCACCGTATCGGCGTCGCGCAGCACGCGCGCGATGCGCGACAGCGCCTTGAGATGGTCGGCGCCGGCGCCTTCAGGCGCCAGGAGCAGGAAAACGAGATCGACCGGTTGATCGTCCAACGCCTCGAAATCGACAGGCGTCTCGAGCCTGGCAAAGACGCCGGCGATGTGCTTCACGCCGGCAAGCTTGCCGTGCGGAATGGCAATGCCGTTGCCGACGCCCGTCGAGCCCAGCCGCTCGCGCTGCAGGATGGTGTCGAACACTTCCCGCTCCGGAATCCCCGAAATCGCCGCCGCCCTCTCCGACAGCAATTGCAGAAGCTGCTTTTTGGAATTCGCCTTCAACGTCGGCATGATCGCCGAAACGCTGATGAGATCACTCAGATCCATGCTTGAAAAATCCCTTGCTCGCCTGCCGCGCCAGTCGTCGCCCCCTCGCGCGGCTGGCTTTTTATCCTTGAGCGACTTTGGTCGTCGACGGATCGATCCAGCCGATGTTGCCATCCGGCCGGCGGTAGACGATGTTGAGATGGTCGTTTCCGGCGTTTCGGAAGACGAAGACCGGGCTGTCGCTTGTGTCGAGCTCGATAACGGCAGATGCCACCGACATGGTCCGCAGCGTCATGCTTGATTCGGCGACGATGACCGGCGCGAAGTCCTCCGCAATGTCTTCTTCGTCATCGGCCAGCGGCGCCATCACCGTGTAGGCGATGTCGGTCGGCTCCTCGCCATTGCCGGTGTTGCGCGACTTCAGCCGGCGCTTGTAGCGCCGCAGCCGCGTTTCAAGGCGCTCGGCGGCGGCCTCGAAGGCAAGCGTCGGATCCTGGGCATCGCCCGTTGCCTGCAGTGAGGCGCCGGAATCGAGCCGCACCATGCAATCGGCCGAAAAACGCGATCCTGATTTGATGACAGTGACATGTCCCGAAAAACCCCGATCGAAATATTTTTCGATCGCTTCGCCGACGCGGTCGTTGATGCGCGTACGCAACGCATCCCCGATATCCATGTGTTTTCCCGAAATGCGCAGATTCATCTGAAAACTGACCTTCCTTGCTCAGGCTTCAAACTGTTCCCGAGTTTATACCCGTGGTGCGCGCGCACAAGCTTTGCAGCGGCATGCGCGCCGATTTTAGACCCGAACTTTCCGGTGATCACAAGTCGCCTTCTCGGCCGTCGAGGCTTTGTCTGACGGACCCTTCCGCAAGCGTGCATTACCGCCCCGCTCCATGCGGGCGGGCTTCTAGACACTTCATTGCGGCTTGTCAATGAAGCTTAAGAACTGTGCAAAATCCGCAAGTTTCATATCGGCCAAGCCTTGTTGAGATACGCGTCGTGCCAAGTCCGCAATGATGGTTTTCGGGAACCGGACCGCAGCGTATATAGGGCATCTGAGACCGGAAGCACGCAAACCATCCTTCGCGGACCGGCATGGCTCGAATATCGAAGGTCTAGCGGCCTGCGTTGGCGAGCGCGCGCTTTTCGCGCCGCCGCTGCACAGAAGAGGGGATGTTCATGCCTTCGCGGTATTTCGCGACGGTGCGGCGGGCAATATCGACCCCATTTTCCTTCAGCATGTCGACGATGGCGTCGTCGGAAAGCACGTCGGCAGGCTTTTCCTCATCGATCATCTGCTTGATGCGGTCGCGCACCGCCTCGGACGAATGCGCCTCACCGCCAGCCGCCGAGGCTATCGAAGCCGTGAAGAAATAGCGCAATTCGAAGACGCCGCGCGGCGTCAGCATGTATTTGTTGGCGGTGACGCGGCTGACGGTCGATTCATGCATGCCGATGGCGTCGGCCACCGTGCGCAGGTTGAGCGGCTTGAGATGACGCACGCCATGGACGAGGAACGCGTCCTGTTGCCGCACGATTTCCGAGGCCACCTTGAGAATGGTCTTGGCGCGCTGGTCGAGGCTGCGCGTCAGCCAGTTGGCGTTCTGCAGGCATTCGGCGAGGAAATCCTTCTCCGCCTGGCCCTTGGTATGGCCAGAAATACGGGCGAAATAGACATTGTCCACCAGCACGCGCGGCAATGTGTCGGCGTTGAGCTCCACCGCCCAGCTGCCGTCGCTGGCGGCCCTGACCTCGACATCGGCAACGATCGCGTCGCTCGCGCCGCCCGAAAACGCCATGCCGGGCTGCGGGTCGAGCGCCCGGATCTCGGCCAGCATGTCGAGAAGATCTTCCTCGTCGACGCCGCAGATACGCTTCAGCGTCTGGAAATCCCGCCGCGCCAGAAGCTCGAGATTGGCGACCAGCGCTTTCATCGCCGGATCCAGCCGGTCGCGCACCGCCAGCTGCAGTGACAGGCATTCGGCGAGGTCACGCGCGAAAAGGCCGGTCGGCTCGAAGGTCTGGCAGATTTCGAGCACATGCGCCACCGCCGCCCGGTCCGTGCCCAGCCGCGCCGCGATCTCATCGAGCCCGGCGCGCAGATAACCGGTTTCGTCGAGCCCATCGGCGAGTTCGCCCGCAATCAGGCGTTCGCCCGTACCGAGAGCGGCAAGCGCGATCTGCTCGCCGACATGGTCGCGCAGCGTGATCGCGGCAGCGGCCATATCGCCGACATCGAACCCTTCCGACGAAGTGGCGTTGCCACTGCCGCCCGAAGCCGACTTCCATTGCGCCGTCAGATCCGGTCCCAGCCTCTCGCTGGTGCCTGGATCGTCGGGAAACAGGTTCTCCAGCGACGAGTCCAGCTTTTCCGAGATCGCCTCGGCACTCCACTGCGTCTCGCCTTCGAACCAGTCGCCTTCGGGAGCCCGCTCCTGCGCGGCCTCGCTTTTCTGCGACTGGTCGCTCGCCGCATCGTCCTGCGGCTCGACCCGCTCCAGCAGCGGGTTGCGCTCGATCTCCTCGTCGATGAACCGCTCGAGCTCGACATGGGTGAGCTGCAGCAGCCGGATCGACTGCATCAGCTGCGGCGTCATCACCAGCGACTGGGATTGTCTGAGCTGCAGTTTGGCTGCCAGCGCCATGGTGGGGTTCAAACGCCTCGTTTACGCATCGAAGTTACGGATTTTCGATCGGGCATAGAAACTGGCCCGGCTTTTGCTTGTCAAGCCAAACGCTAGCAGCCGCGGCTTACCGGAGCGTTATCCGCGACAGCATTTATAAGAATTCGCTGAAATCCGCGGAAATCCGGGATCAAGCCCGACTTCGCCGTCAGAGCGTGAAGCCCTCGCCGAGATAGAGACGCCGCACGTCGGGATTGGCGACAACCTGGTCGGCGCGGCCATGCGTCAGCACCTGGCCGGCATGGATGATGTAGGCGCGATCGATCAGGCCGAGCGTCTCGCGCACATTGTGGTCGGTGATCAAAACGCCGATGCCACGCGCCGTGAGATGGCGAACGAGCTGCTGGATGTCGGCGACCGCGATCGGATCGATACCGGCGAAAGGCTCGTCGAGCAGCATATAGGCCGGCTTGGTCGCCAGCGCGCGGGCAATTTCGAGGCGGCGCCGTTCGCCACCCGACAGCGACATCGACGGCGCCTTGCGCAGATGGCTGATGTGGAATTCCTCGAGCAACTCGTCGAGCATGCGCTCGCGTTCCTTGCGGCTCTTTTCCACCACTTCCAGCACCGCGCGGATGTTCTGCTCGACATTCAGGCCGCGGAAGATCGATGCTTCCTGCGGCAGATAGCCGATGCCAAGGCGCGCGCGCCGGTACATCGGCATCGAGGTGACGTCGAAGCCGTCGATCTCGATCGAGCCTTCGTCGACCGGCACCAGGCCGGTGACCATGTAGAAACATGTGGTCTTGCCGGCGCCGTTGGGACCGAGCAGGCCGACGGCCTCCCCGGCGCGGACGCCGATGGTGACGCCGCTTACCACCTTGCGGCCCTTATAGCTCTTGGTCAGGCCCTTGGCGATCAGGGTGCCCTTGAACTTGGCCTTGTCGGTGCCGACCGTCGCCGGCGCAGCCAGTGATGCGGCCGCCCGCCCCGGAAGACGGGCAAGCAGCGATGTTACGCCGGCCATTAGTTGCTCGACGCTCCCTGCTTCTGGGTAGCGTCCTGCTTCTGCGGCTTGAACATCATGATCACGCGCGGGCAACCATCGACATTGCCGAGGCCGCTCTTCATCTGCACGGTGAGCTTGCAGCCCTTAAGCACATTGTCGCCCTGCGACAGCACCACTTCCTGGCCCGAAAGCACCAGAAGCTGCGTCTTCATATCGAAGGTGCCGGTGTCACCGGTGGCGATCTGGTCATTCGATTTGATATAGACTTTGTTCTCGATCACAAGATGGTCGATGTTGGCGGCACCTGTCATTGCCGACGCGCCCGCCGCGGCGCTTTTGTCGCCATTGGCAGGCTTGACGTAGTAGACCGTCATCTTGCCGGCCTTGAGCAGGGTCGGCCCCTGATTGACGGTCACGTTGCCGCTGAACACCGCCATGCTCTCGTTCTGCCGCACCTCGAGCTTGTCGCTTTCGATCTGGATCGGCTGGTCACCCGACAATTTCAACCCCGGAACCTGGCTGGTCGCGCTCGACTGCGCGAAGGAACCCGCCGTCCCCAACGACAGAAATGCAGCGGCAGCGCCCAGAAGCCATGCGGATTTACTGCGACGCATTCTGCTCTCCACTTTTTACCCCCGCCGCCTTCAGGCCAGCCGGATCGATGTTGACGCGTACCCGGTTCTCGAAGACGACGAGCCTGCCATTGTCCTCGACCGACATCGAATCCGCGGTGATGCGCGATCCACCACGGCTGACATCCACCGGATTGCTCGTCTTCATAGAGCCTTTGCCCATGTCTAGGAAGATGGATTTGAACTTCGCCACCAGGCCGTCGGAGGTCGTCACGGAGACCTCGCTGGTGAGGTCCATCGTGTTGTGGTCGCGATCGTAGATGCCGTGCGCAGCATCGACCGCTACCACATTGTCGCTGGCGACCGGCAGCTTCGCGTTGATGCCCTCGAGATCGATAATGCCTTGCTTGCCGACATCCTGGGTGGCTCTAGTCGCGGTCAGCGAGTATGGCAGCTTCTGCTTGGTGAAACCGTTGAGCTTGGGATTGGCCATCACCAGCTTGCCGTCCGAAAATGCCGTGCCGTCAGCCTGGATCGAGACTGAAACCGGCGCGGCGAGATAGGAGTAAACCGGAAAAGCGATGGCGATCGCGACCGCAAGCAGCGGCACCGCGAACTTCAGCACGCGCACGCGGCGCGAATGCTTTTGGGCGCGATGAAAAGCGTCGCCCCGCATGCCGTCCGGCATCGCGGCGGCCAACGCCGTATCGGCATTGCTCATTTCGTCAGATCGCGCCAACATGACTTTTCTAATGGACCTTCGCCCGCCAAAACACCGCCTATAGGTGGTATGCCGGCCTCCGCAAGCAAGCACAAGCGGAGGAAAACTGCAAAAATGTGACAGCCGCCGCCCGCAAAATCGAGAAGAATTCGGCAAGACGACCAACGCTTCATAGCAGATACCAACGGCCAGCGTTAATTTTTCGTGAGGTTATCGCAAGTGTCGCGGCTTGACGCTACACCTCTCAGGAAACGGTAGCCGCACGCAAAGCCTTGCTTTAAAAGCGGACTTCCCACCGATCCAAGAGGCAGACAATGGCAATGAGAGCCGACGACCTGATCGACCGCCGCCGCTTGCGCCGCAAGCTGACATTCTGGCGCGTGGTCGCATTTCTGGTCCTGGCGGCAGCGGTGATCGGCTTCTCTTCCTGGATCTATGACGGGAAGTTTACCGGCCGTTCACTCGATCACATTGCCAAGGTAAGGATCGAAGGCACCATCACCGAGGATGAGGAGCTGATCAAACGGCTTGAGTCGATCCGCACATCGCCGCAGGTCAGGGGCGTCATCCTGTCGATCGATTCGCCTGGCGGCACCACGGTCGGCGGCGAGTCGATCTTCGAGGAAGTGCGCAAGGTCGCCGGCGACAAGCCAGTGGTGGCCGAAGTCGGCACGCTGGCGGCGTCCGCTGGTTATATGATCGCCACCGCGGCCGACCACATCGTTGCCCGCAAGACCTCGATCGTCGGCTCGATCGGCGTGCTCATCGAATATCCCGATGTCAGCGGCCTGATGGACAAGCTCGGCATCAAGCTGGAGGCAGTGAAGTCGTCACCGCTCAAGGCCTCGCCCTCGCCCTTCACGCCGACCAATGACGACGAGCGCGCCATGGTGCGCAAGCTCATCCTCGACAGCTACGACTGGTTCGTCGGTATCGTTGCCGACCGCCGCAAGATGACGCATGAGCAGGCGCTGGCGTTGGCCGACGGGTCGATCTTCACCGGCCGGCAAGGTTTGGCCAACCACCTGGTCGACGCCGTCGGCGGCGAGCAGGAGGCGATCGACTGGCTGGCGACCAAGGGCGTCAACGGCAAGCTCAAGGTCATCGAATGGAAGGACACCGATAGGCGCGGCGGCTTCCTGTTTTCCCAGTCGATGGCAAAAATGGTGGCCAAGGCGCTCGGCCTGCCCGACGCCGGCGGCGATGTCATTCATGAACTCGGCGCCGACCGCTTGTTTCTTGACGGTCTCGTTTCGGTCTGGCACCCTTGAGGCCGTTGGGGCGAGCCAAAAAAGCAATAAAATCATCCTGATAATTGACCGCAAGTGGTTTACGGGGAACGTTCTATGATTAAATCCGAACTTGTGCAGATCATTGCTGCGCGCAACCCGCACCTGTTTCTGCGCGATGTCGAAAACATTGTCGGCGCCATCTTTGACGAAATCACCGACGCTCTTGCCGAAGGCAACCGCGTCGAGCTGCGCGGTTTCGGCGCTTTTTCCGTGAAAAATCGCCCCGCCCGCACCGGCCGCAATCCGCGCACCGGCGAATCCGTCGAGGTCGAGGAAAAGTGGGTGCCGTTCTTCAAGACCGGCAAGGAGTTGCGCGAAAGGTTGAACGGCGGCAAATAGGCGCCGCGCCGGACGGTTGAACGGCGCTACAGCTCGCCTCCATGGAGATTTGATGTTCAATCGCTTCGTGCTCGTCGTGGTCTTCGTGCCGCTGGCAATCATCCTCATCGCGCTCGCCGTCGCCAATCGCGGCTCGGTCGCCTTCACCCTCGATCCGTTCCATCCCGGTAATCCGGCGCTGACGCTGAACTGGCCGTTTTTCATCTTCCTGTTCCTGGCTTTGGCCATCGGCATGATCGTCGGCAGCCTCGCCACCTGGGTGAGGCAGGGCCGTTACCGCAAGCTCGCGCGCCAGCGCGGCCTCGAGGCGGAGAACCTGCGCCAGGCGGTAAGCCGCGCGCCCGCCGCGCCGCCGAAGGGACCGGCGCTGCCCAAGCCGACGAACTGAGCCTGCCGTCACGGAGCCTGCCATGCTGACCATTTCGGCCGCCGAGGTCGATCGCGCGCTGACTTTTCCCGGGCTCGTCGAGACGTTGCGCGGCGCTTTCCGCGACGGCGCGGTACAGCCGGTTCGCCACCACCACGGCGTCGAACGGCCCGATGGCGCTGCCTCGACCTTGCTCTTGATGCCGGCCTGGACCGACTTCAACGCTGCCGGCACGTCGGCCGGCGGGCACATCGGCGTCAAGATCGTCACTGTGTCGCCGGACAACAACACAAAAGGCAAGCCGGCGGTGATGGGCCTCTATCTGCTGCTCGACGGCGTCACCGGCGAACCGCAAGCGCTGATCGACGGCCAGCGGCTGACGCAGTGGCGCACCGCCTGTGCCTCGGCGCTAGCCGCCTCCTATCTCGCCCGCAAGGATGCCTCGCGTCTTCTGCTCGTCGGCGCCGGCGCGCTGTCGTCCTTCCTCGCCAGGGCGCATTCGGCGGTGCGACCGATCGGTTCTATCCGCATCTGGAACCGCACGCCGGCCAATGCCGAAAAGGTGGCCGCCGCGCTGCGCGCCGAAGGGATTCCGGCCAGCGCCGCCGACGATCTGGACGCCGAGCTTGGCGAGGCCGACATCATCTCGTCGGCAACGATCTCGGCCACGCCGCTGGTCAAGGGCGCGCTGCTGAAGCCCGGCGCCCATGTCGACCTCGTCGGCGGCTTCACGCCGCAAATGCGAGAGGCGGATGATGCGGCCATTTCCCGCGCGCGCGTCTATGTCGACACCCGGGCCGGCGCCACCAAGGAGGCCGGCGACATCGTCCAGCCTTTGGCGTCCGGCCTGCTGAAGCCGGAAGCGATCGTCGCCGACCTGCACGAACTGACGCGTGGCGAGAAACAGGGCCGGCAGAACGACAGCGAGATCACGCTGTTCAAGTCGGTTGGCGCCGCCCTTGAAGACCTCGCCGCAGGCATCGCCGTCTACAACGCGCTCAAAGTTTAGCCACCGCTTCGATTTCGGCGCCCATCGCCGCGACGATCAACCGAAAATCGTGTTCGTCGATTTCGAACAGGCCAAAGCGCAATTGATAGCCCCAGTTCGACTTGCCCTTGGTGAAGTCGAGTTGCTCGAGCAATGGCTTGATCGGCGTTTCCTCGGCTTTTGCCCAATCGACATCACGGCGGAACGGCGTGAAACCGCCGCCCATGTCGCCTTGATAGGGCTCGCCTTCGCGCACTGTGCCGATTGCGGTAAATGACTGCAGCCCGTCCTTCTCGCCGAGCACGGTGCTCGGCGAATAATAGATGATGCCGTCGCCCGGCTTGATGCGGCGCAAGGGTGCTGCCTTGCCGTGATTGACCTGCATGAAGCCGGCTGCGCGACCGCGGCGGACATGCTCGGCCGACGCAACCGCAATCCAGTGCTTAGCCATGACCGCTCTCCTCAATTGTCGTTCGGCCAATATACCCGCAGCCGATGATTGTCGGGATCGAGCGCGACGAAGGTGCGGCCGAAATCCAGATCGGTCGGTGTTTGGAGGATCTTAAGGCCGCGCCGCTGCCAATCCACATGCGTGGCGTCGACCGCGGCCGCGTTCTCGACCGCGAGCACCAGTTCGCCCCCGCCGCCGGCCGCCGCTGCCGCCGGCTCCACCGTATGGCGCGACCAGAGTCCGAGTTTGAAGCCTTTGTCGAGCACGAACAGGACGAAGGTCGGTGCGGATTCGACTGGATCACGTCCCAGCAGCGCGGCATAGAAAGCGCCGCTCTTTTGCGGGCTGTCGACATAGAGGATGACGAAATTGGGCGTGGTCATATCCGATCTCCTTGGTGTTTGAACCTTGGCGACCATATGCGGGCCTGCTGTCAGATTCTGGCAGCAGCGATCAGCCCGGAGCGCCTTTCGCGATAGTCCGGCCAGGCGCGTCGAATGTCGCCCGCCATTCTTTCAGCATCGCCTGGCGTCGGCGCGGGTAGCGGATGTCGGTGGCCGTGAGCTCGGACATGCGATCGGCGCGGAAATGCCGGAAATCCTGGCGCATCTCGCACCACGCCACCATCACCCGCGCCTTGTCGAAAAAGCTGAGCGCGAACGGCCAGACCAGGCGCTCGGAGGCCGCGCCCTCGGCATCACGATAGAGAAAGCCAAGCTTGCGCTCGTCGCGGATGGCCTGCCTGACGACGCCGAGATCGACAGCTTCGACGCTCTCCGAGCGCGGTCCGACGAGCAATGTCGTGGCGTCGAGATCCTCACGCAGATCGTCCGGCAGCACCGCCGCGATCTTGGCCAATGCATCCGTCGCGGCGGCAGCCAGCCGTCTATCCGGCTGCTTGGCCACCCAGCGCGAGCCGAGCACGATCGCCTCGATCTCCTCGTCGGTGAACATAAGTGGCGGCAGCATGAAGCCGGGCTTCAGCACATAGCCCAGCCCCGCCTCGCCCTCGATCGGCGCACCTTGCCCCTGCAGCGTCGCGATGTCGCGATAGAGCGTGCGGATCGAGACGCCCATCTCGTCGGCAAGCGTGCGTCCGCTCACCGGCCGGCGATGGCGGCGCAGGATCTGGATCAGGTCGAGCAGGCGTTCAGAGCGGGACATGTGCGGCCACGATAGAACCGCAAGAGCGCGGCCGGAAGCTGCGCCCGAGCGTTTTATCCCCATGCATTTCGCAGCAGGGCTTCGCGTTCCGACCGGTTACGCGAGCCGGCGATCGGGGCGATACCTCCTGCCTCGACCGCCGCGGAGCCCTTGTGGGGGACAAAGCCGCCGCCCTTCCGGCGCACCCGATTGTGCGACACATCCACGACGAGCTGCGCCTCGCAACGCAATGCGCTCAAGAATGGCGCTGCCGTAAAGCAACCGGCCCGAAGAAACAAGACCAGCCGCCTCACCGGGAACGTCCAGCGACCGTCCCCGTTGTCTCGCAATGGAGATGCGCGGATTCCTGTTGTTGTGGTCGGTGCTGGCCGCCACGGTCGCGGCGCTTAGCCTTGGACCATCATTCGCCCATGTTTTGGAATCGCTGCCCAGGCTGACGAAATGGTCACCCGCGCTGTGGCGCGAGGTTACGGTCTTTAACGCGCAGTTCCAACTCTTTGCCGTAATCGGAGCACCGCTCGATATCGCGGCGATCCTCTGTCCGGCGCTGCTGGCCTGGATGCTGCGTGGAGAATCCTCCGCTTTCTGGTTGGTGCTCGCCGCCACCTTGCTCTACGCGGTTTCGCCGGCGCTCTGGTTGGGGCTCGTCAAACCGGCCAACGACATTCTTGCAACCTGGGCGCCCGGACCGATCCCGGATAATTTCGATGCGATCCGGCTGCGTTGGGAAACCGGCCATATGGCGGTGACGGCGGCGAAGGCGCTTGGCTTCATCTCGCTTTGTCTGGGCCTGCTTACGGTTCGACATAGCTAAGATAGCGCTGTTTGTTGCGCCGACGCCTTGAGGTGTGGCAGAAGCGGGCCGAACCGCCGGAGATGATCCTTCTTGAAATCATTTCGCGACAAACGCCGCGACAATCGTCCCGCCAGGACGGAGCAGTCACGCCCGCACGAGGCGTTGGCGACGGCTCGGCCGCAGGCAAAGCCTGCCGAACGGCATGAACCGAAATCTGCCGACCGGCACGAGGCAAAGCCCACCGCGCGCGTGCTTGCGCGCCGCGAGGGCCTGCTGCCGGCGGAGCGGCTGCCGGTGATCCTCGAAGTGGCGCCCAACGCCGACTATGCGCTGCTCGACAGCGGCGCCGGCGAGAAGCTCGAGCAATACGGCCCCTATCGCATCGTGCGGCCCGAGGGCCAGGCGATCTGGCAGCGGGCGCTTTCCGCCAAGGAGTGGGAACGCGCCGACGCCATCTTCACCGGAGATACCGACGAGGAAGGCATCGGCCGCTGGCGCTTCCCCAGGACGCCGCTCGGCGAGACCTGGCCGATGAAGCATGACGGCATCGACTATCTCGGACGCTTCACCTCGTTTCGCCATGTCGGCGTCTTTCCCGAGCAGGCTTCGCATTGGGACCATATGGCGGCCCTGATCGCGGCGGCGAAACGCCCGATCAAGGTGCTCAACCTCTTCGGTTACACCGGCGTTGCCTCGCTGGTGGCAGCGCGCGCGGGCGCGGAGGTTACCCATGTCGATGCCTCGAAGAAAGCCATCGGCTGGGCGCGCGAGAACCAGGAGATGGCCGGTCTTGCCGACAAGCCGATCCGCTGGATCGTCGACGACGCGGTGAAATTCGCCGAGCGCGAGGAGCGCCGCGGCAGCCGCTACGACATCGTGCTGTTCGACCCGCCCGCCTATGGCCGCGGCCCCAAGGGCGAAGTCTGGCAGTTGTTCGAGGACCTGCCCGGTCTGACCGATCTCTGCCGTTCGATCCTGACGCCGAAGCCGCTGGCCGTCGTTCTCACCGCCTATTCGATCCGCGCTTCCTTCTTCGCCATCCATGCCTTGATGCGCGATACCTTCGCCGGCATGGGCGGCACGATTGAATCCGGCGAACTGATCATTCGCGAGAAGTCGGCCGGCCGCGCGCTGTCGACCTCGCTGTTCTCGCGCTGGGTGGCTTCTAATGAACGCATATGACGGCGCCCGCCCGGTCGGGCAGGTCAAGGAAGTCACCAGCCTTGCCAATCCGCTGGTCAAGGACATCAAGGCGCTGGCGCTGAAGAAATTCCGCGACCAGCAGAACGCCTTCATGGCCGAGGGCCTGAAGCTGGTCATCGACGCGCTCGACCTCGGCTGGGCGATCAGGACCCTCGTCTTCGCCAAGGCCGGGCGCGGCAATGCGGCTGTCGAAAAGGTCGCCGCGCGAACTGTCGCTGCCGGCGGCATGGTTCTGGAAGTCTCGGAAAAGGTGCTGGCGGCCATCACGCGCCGCGAGAACCCGCAAATGGTGGTTGGCGTCTTTGCCCAGCAGACCCTCGCGATGAAGGATATCCGCGCCAGGGATGGCGATGTCTGGGTAGCTCTCGACCGCGTGCGCGACCCCGGCAATCTCGGCACGGTCATCCGCACCATCGATGCCGTCGGCGCCAAGGGCGTCATCCTGGTCGGCGACACCACCGATCCGTTCTCGCTGGAAACCGTACGCGCAACCATGGGCTCGATCTTTGCCGTGCCGGTCGCCAAGGCGACCGAGCAGGCCTTCCTTGCCTGGCGCCGCGATTTCTCCGGCCTTGTCGCCGGAACCCATCTCAAAGGCGCGGTCGACTACAGGTCGGTCGATTTCTCCCGTGGTCCGGTGCTGCTCCTGATGGGCAACGAGCAGCAAGGCCTGCCGGAAACCCTCGCCGAAAGCTGCGACCGGCTGCTGAGGATCCCGCAGGCAGGCCGCGCCGACTCGCTCAACCTGGCGGTCGCCACCGGCGTGATGCTGTTCGAGATCCGGCGCGGCGCCCTGAAGCTCGACCCCGCCGATTTGCGATAGGACTGCTTAAGTGAAATCCTGGTCTCCCTATGTCCTGCTGATCGTCGTCGCCATCGCGCTCGACCAGTGGATCAAGCAGCTGGTCGAGAACGGTCTCGCCTTTCAGGAAAAGGTCGACGTGCTGCCGTTCCTGGCACTGTTTCGCACCTACAACACCGGCATCGCCTTCTCGATGTTCGCCTCTCTCGGCGACACCGGGCTGGTGGTGATCGCCGTGCTGGTCGTCGCCTTCGTGCTCTATCTCGCCACACGCACGCCGGTCGGCCATTTCGTTGCCCGCACCGGCTTTGCGCTGATCATCGGCGGCGCGCTCGGCAACCTGATCGACCGCGCTGTCTACGGCCACGTCATCGATTACGTCCTGTTCCACACGCCCGTCTGGTCCTTCGCCGTGTTCAACCTCGCCGACGCCTTCATTTCGGTAGGGGCGGCGCTGATTGTCTTCGACGAACTGATCGGCTGGCGGCGCGAGCCGAAACCTTCGCAAGATTGACCGCGCGGGCCTGTCGCCGCACAGTCCAACGACCCACGGAAGCCGAGGAGAAGAAAGTGTCCGATACGTTCAAGGCCATCCTCGTTTCGCGCGACGCCGACAAGAAGCAATCCGTCGATGTCGTCGACCTCACCGAAGCCGATCTGATGGAAGGCGACGTCACCGTCGCCGTCGAGGCGACGACCGTGAACTACAAGGACGGGCTCGCCATCACCGGCAAGGCGCCGGTGGTGCGCCGCTGGCCGCTGGTGCCCGGGGTCGATTTCGCCGGCACCGTGATCTCTTCCTCACACGCCGATTGGCGCAAGGGTGACAAGGTGATCCTCAATGGCTGGGGCGTGGGTGAAACACATTACGGCGCCTATGCCGGGCGCGCCCGGGTCAGGGGCGACTGGCTGGTGCCGCTGCCAGACGGCATGAGCGCGCATGACGCGATGGCAATCGGCACCGCGGGCTACACCGCAATGCTCTCGGTCATGGCGCTGGAGCGCCACGGCATCGTGCCTGAACGTGGCCCGGTGGTGGTGACGGGCGCCGCCGGCGGCGTCGGTTCGGTCGCCGTCTCGATCCTCTCCAGCCTTGGCTATCATGTCATCGCTTCGACCGGCCGCAACGCCGAAAGCCCCTACCTGATCGACCTCGGCGCCGCCGAGGTGATCTCGCGCGAAGAGCTCAGCCAGCCGGCCAAGCCACTCGCCAAGGAGCGCTGGGCGGGCGGCGTCGATTCCGTCGGCAGCCACACGCTCGCCAACATAGTGTCGATGACCTCCTATGGCGGCGCGATCGCCGCCTGCGGCCTGGCCGGCGGCATGGACCTGCCGTCGAGCGTTGCCCCCTTCATCCTGCGCGGTGTCTCGCTGCTCGGCATCGATTCCGTCAACGCGCCGAAGCCGGTTCGCCTGGAAGCATGGCGTCGCATCGGCACCGATCTCGACCTCAAGAAGCTGTCCACCCTGTCGCGCACGATCGGTTTCGACGGCATCGTCGATGCCGCGCGCGACATCGTCGAAGGCAGGATCAGGGGCCGTGTCGTGGTCGATATGTAGCGCGGCGTTCCAGCCGGAATCCGCCCGATCGCTAAAATTCGAACGTTCCGCCCCAGTCTTCCATAATCTCTGTCTGACATGGTCCGCGCATGGTCGCGGATTCCGGCATCACAAAGGACAGCAAGGCCGCAGGCGCTGACGGGCCGAGCCCCGATGCGCCGAAGCGGCGGCGGCTTGTGGCGCCGCCGCTGGCCCCCGAATTGCCGATTGCCAGCCACGAAGGCCTGCCGTTCCTGACGATTGTCGCCATTGCCGTGCTGGCGGGGCTGGCTCATCTCACCGGCGCGCCGCTCATCGTCACCGTCGGTCTTGCCGCGACGAGCCTTGCCGGTCTTGCCATGTATCTGCGCGACCGCCGCGACGAGCGCCGCACCACGGCGTTGCTCGCGCAGACGGCCGCCCGCAGCCGCGCCGAGATCGAGACGCTCGCCGACCGCATGTGGGAGATGCAGGAGAGCGAGGAGCGCTTTCGCGGCCTGATCGACGCGCTCGGCGACCTCGTCGTCCATCGCGACCGGGACGGCCATATCGTCTACGCCAACAGGGTCTTTGCCTCGCTTGTCGACATCGACCCAGGCGATCTGGCCGGCAAGACGCTCTCCGAGCTTGGCATCGATGTCGGCATCGTTCCCGACGCCGCCTTTTCCGATCATGAATGCCTCAGTTCCACCGATGTCGCCATCCGCACGCCGAACGGCCCGCGCTGGTTTTCCTGGATCGAATTGTCGGTGCGCGACAAGGACACGGGCGCCGTCTCGCACCGGGCGATCGCCCGCGACATCACCGCGCGCAAGCGCGCCGAATCCTCGCTGATCACCGCGCGCGAACGGGCAGAATATGCAAGCCAGGCCAAATCGCGCTTCCTTGCCACCGTCAGCCACGAGATCCGCACGCCGATGAACGGCATCATGGGCATGGCCAAGCTGCTTGCCGACACCGACCTGTCGCCGGAGCAGCGCACCTATGTCGGCGCGGTCTCCACCTCGGCCAGCGCATTGCTCGCCCTCATCGAGGATCTGCTCGATTATTCCAAGATCGAGGCCGGCCGCTTCGAACCCGAGCCGCAGCCGACTTCGCTGCGCGAGATCGCCGACAACATCATCGAGCTCCTGGCTTCAAAGGCCTACGCCAAGAACATCGGCCTCGGCTGCCATGTCGAACCCGACGTGCCGCAGATGATCACCGCCGACCCCGGCCGCGTGCGCCAGGTGCTGCTCAACCTGATCGGCAATGCGGTCAAATTCACCGACGCCGGCGGTGTGCTGCTCACTGTGGCGCGCGCCCGCACCGAGACCACCGACCACATCTGCTTCACCGTCGCCGACAGCGGACCGGGGCTGCGCGAAGCGGACATGGAGCGTATCTTCGAGGAATTCGAGCAGTCCGACGGCACCTCGACCAGGGCGCATGGCGGCGCGGGTCTGGGTCTTGCCATTTCGAAGCGTCTGGTGACCGCCATGGGCGGCACGATCTCGGTTTCGAGCCGCCTCGGCCAAGGCTCGGAGTTCGTCCTCGAGATCCCGGCGACCCAGGCAACCGAACCGCCGCAGCACCGCCATAACATCCTTGCCGACCGGCGCGCCGTGATCGTCTCGAAAAACGCGATCGAGGCCGACGCCATCGCGCGCACGATCCGTGCCCATGGCGGCAGCGTCGAGATCGCCGCGACGCCCAGCCAGGCGGCGCCGTTCGCGGCAGGCTGCAACGTGCTCTTGATCGACGCCACGCTGGAGAACGCCGACGGGCGCATGCTCGGGCGTTTGCGCGAGGGCGGCTTTGCCGATTGTGAGGCCATCACGCTGATCGCTCCGACCGACCGTGGCATGCTCGGTGAATTCCGCGCCAATGGCTACGCCACCTTCCTGGCCAGGCCGGTGCGCGGCGAAACGCTGCTGCGCGTGTTGTTGACCAGCCATGCCCCGGCACTTGCCAAGCCGCAGCCGCAGCCGCGCGGCGGTTCCTCCGTGCGTCGGCGCGACCACGGCCTGTCGGTGCTGATCGCCGAGGACAATGACATCAATGCCATGCTCGCGCGCGCCACCCTTCTCAAGGCGGGCCATCGCGTCAGGATCGTCGGCAACGGCAAGGCGGCCGTCGACGCCGTTACCGAAGCAGGGGTCAAGCACCGCTTTGACGTAGTGCTGATGGACCTGCATATGCCGGTCATGGATGGGCTCGACGCGATCGCCGCCATCCGTCGCCACGAGGAAGCGATGGCCGTGTCGCCGGTCCCGATCATGGTGCTCTCGGCCGACAGTCAGGAAAAAACCCGCCACGCGGTGCTCGCCCACGGCGCCAGCGGCTTCGTCACCAAGCCGCTCGATCCGGATGCGCTCGTCCAGGCCGTCGAGGGCCAGGTCGCGGCCTAGTTTACAGTCGCGAAACTGGAATCGATTTTCGGATACATCCTGCCCGACCAAACGGAGCGGCCGTCCGGGTTTCAGCCGGACGCGGCGGTAACGAAATTTTTAACCGCCGAATGCCTTGGATTGCCTGGGTTTTCCAACCGTAAGGTAGCCGGTTGAGGGTAATTGCCAGCCGGCGAAGTATTGCCCGTCCTCTCGTATCACGGTACTGTCACAATCCTGTTGCACCTACACCGTATCCCCGTGCCAAGAGGGATGGCTCGAAGGAGAATCACTCGTGCATACAGTCATGCCGGAATGTGACACTCGGCCAAATGCTGGCGGCGCCCTGCTCGCCGCCCGTACCGCCGATGCTGTCGCAAGCGGTGCACCGCTGGGGCGTATCGGCAACCTCGAAGTGCGGCTTGCCCGTAACGAGGCCGAAATCGCCGCCGCCCAGGAAGTGCGCTACCGGGTATTTTATGACGAGCTCGGCGCGAGGAAAGACCTGTTCCAGGCCCAGGACCGGCGCGATGCCGACCGTTTCGATCCGCTTTGCGATCATCTTCTGGTGTTGGATACCACCCTGCCCGGCCCCGAGCATCGCCGCATCGTCGGCACTTATCGGCTGCTGCGGCAGGAGATCGCCACGGCGGCCGGCGGCTTCTATTCCGAGGGCGAGTTCGAACTGACCAAGCTGATCGCGCGCCACCCTGGCCAGCGTTTCCTTGAGCTCGGCCGCTCCTGCGTTCTCAAGGAATACCGCTCCAAGCGCACCATCGAGGCGCTCTGGCAAGGCATCTGGGCCTACATCAACCATTACAGCATCGGCGTCATGACCGGCTGCGCGTCCTTCCACGGCATCGTGCCGGCCGCCCATGCCGAGGCTTTGACCTATCTCGCGCATCACTGCCGCACCGATTCCGCCTGGGATGTCCGGGCCGTTGCCAGCCGCTATTGCTCGATGGACCTGATGCCGATCGAGGCGGTGAACGCCAAGGCGGCGATCGCCGCGATGCCGCCGCTGGTCAAGGGTTATCTGCGCGTCGGCGCCCGCATCGGCGATGGCTGCGTCATCGATCATGAATTCTCGACCGTCGACGTCTTTGTCGTCATGCCGGTCAAGGAGATCGGCGCCCGCTACGTCAACTATTATGGCGGCGAAGGGCAGCGCTTCGCGGCTTAGCGAATAGCGAATAGCGAATAGCGAATAGCGAATAGCGAATAGCGAATAGAAGAAAGTGGCGGGATTTGTTCCCTGCAATCCTATTCGCTACTCGCTATTCGCTATTCGCTCCTTCACGGAATATCCTCCGGCCGTCGCCCCGGCCGACTCCGATACGCCGGAAACGACCAGCCGAATTTGAGCGCGCCGCCGCGCACCAGGAAGGCGGCCGCGAAGCCTAGCAAGCTCGAAAGCAGCGCCGGCAGGCCGGTTAGATCGCCAAGCGTAAAGATGGTGGCGCCGGCGAGCGCCGCCGTGACGTAGATTTCGGGCCGCAGCAGCACGGACGGCTCGCCCGCGAGCAGGTCGCGCAAGATGCCGCCGAAGGTCGCCGTCAGCACGCCCATGACGACCGACACGACGGGTGAGCCGGTGATCGCCAACCCCTTGGCCGCGCCCATCACCGAGAAGGCGGCAAGCCCGACGGCATCGAGCCACAGCAGCAGCTTGTAGCGGGACTCGAAGCGGTGCGCGCTGAAGAAGACCAGCACCGCCACCACGGCGCAGATCAGCACATAGCCGCTGTTGGCGACCCAGAATACCGGCAGGTTGAGGATGACGTCGCGCAACGTTCCGCCGCCGATGCCGGTGACGCTGGCCAGGAACAGGAAGCCGATAATGTCGAGCTCTTTGCGCGAAGCGGCAAGCGCGCCCGTCGCCGCGAAGACGGCGACGCCGGCATAGTCGAGGAGGTCGATGGGGTTCATGAGTGAGCGAGTAGTGAGTGAGTGAGTAGTGAGTGAGTGAGTAGCGAATAGAGAGTAGGGAGTAGGGAGTAGGGAGTAGGGAGTAGGGAGTAGGGAGTAGGGAGTAGGGAGTAGGAACTAGCACGAAGCCGCGGATAAGTATCTGTCACTACTCCCTATTCGCTATTCGCTATTCGCTATTCGCTGTTCCCTATTCCCTACTCGCTATTCGCTACTCCCTATTCGCTACTCACTCTCACGCATCCTTCTCGGCCTGCTCGTTCACAGGTCCCGGCTCGACAGGCGCCTCGGCGGCCGCCTTCGGCCCGCCCTTGGCGACGCCGACCATGGCCGGACGCAGCACCCGCTCGCCGATCGAATAACCGGGCTGCACCACCTGGACGACGGTGCCGGCCGGAACGTCCGGGTTGGGCACTTCGTACATCGCCTGGTGGAAGTTCGGATCGAACTTCTCGCCTTCCGGCGCCAGCTTCTTGACGCCGTGGCGCTCCAGTGCCGAAAGCATGGCGCGCTCGGTGAGATCGACGCCCTCGATCAGCGCCTTGAAGCCGGCATCGCCCGCGGCCTTCGCCTCGGCCGGTATGGCATCCAGCGCGCGGCGCAGATTGTCCGACACCGACAGCATGTCGCGGGCGAAATTCGCCACCGCGTAGCTGCGCGCGTCATGCACGTCGCGCGCGGTGCGACGGCGCAGATTTTCCATTTCCGCGGCAGTGCGCAGCGCGCGGTCCTTCAGTTCCTCGTTTTCCTTCAGCAGCCGCACAAGCGCTTCATAGTCGCCGTCGACGCCGCCTTCCGCACGTTCGCCGGAAGCCTGGGTGGCTTCGATTTCCTCGGGCGCGCGTTCGTCTTTTGTCTGGTCGCTCATCGCCGTTTCCCATCATTCGCATTGGTCTGGATTTGCGCCCGATATCGAGGTTTGGGGGCCAAAAATCAAGAGCTAAGCGCCGACTGGCCAATATCGCCGATCGTTCCAAATTAATTCAAATTTTACCGTATCGGCCAGCTTTGCTTGCTCTTGAGGCAAGATGCGGGAACCATTGCCATGCTGCAAGAGTTTCGAAGTCGACATAGGATTTTTGGGACGATGAACGGCAACAACGATAACAGGCGCGCTGATCTTGCCGCCGATATCAGGCGGCAAATGGGCACCGAGGCGACGAAGCGCTTCTTGCGCACGATACCCGAATTCCGTCTGCAGAAAGAAACACCCAGGCAACTCAAGGATTTGCTCGACCGCCTCGACAAGGTCCAGGCGGGCGGCGGACGGCGTCAATAGCAGTCCGGCCGCTTTTTACTTGCAGTCAGGCGGTTGACCTGAAGCTGCCGGCTGAACCAATTATGCGGCTTGCCGCTCGTCACGCATCAACGTTTCACCGTGACGGATTTCCGTGCCGAGCACTTTCAGGCATTCCCGCATGAAAGCGGCAAGGCCGGGCCAACCCTTGGCTGAAACCAGATTGCCGTCGACATGCGCGCCGGTTGGCGAAACGTCGATATAGATGCCGCCGGCAAGCGTCACTTCCGGTTCGCAATAGTGCAACGCCGCGACCTCGCGGCCGCGCACCACGCCGTCGACGGCGATCAGGATCTGCACGCCATGGCAGATGGTGAAGATCGGCTTTCCTGCCTCATGGAAATGCCTGACCAGCGCCTGCACGCGCTTGTCGATGCGAATGTATTCCGGACCGCGCCCGCCGGCCGCGTAGACCGCGTCGTAATCGGCCGGGTTCACCTCGGCAAAGGTCTTGTTGAGGATGTAGTCGTGGCCGAGCTTTTCCGTATAGGTCTGGTGGCCCTCGAAATCGTGCAGCGAGGTCTTCAGCACATCGCCGGCTTTCTTGTCCGGGCAAACCACGTGAACGGTGTGGCCAACCGCGTGCATGGCCTGTTCAAAGACGAAAATCTCGTATTCTTCACTGAACTCGCCAACGAGCATCAATATTTTCTTGCCTGCCATGCCTTCCTCCCTTGCCGGTTATTTATTTCGAGACGTGAAATAATAGGCCTATCCTAAGGGCAAGCCGCAGAAAGAGGAAGAGGAAATCGGCAAGGTGGTCTGACCAGAAAAATTCTAATTGGCGAGATAACCCGCCACGCCGGTGAGATAGTCCCAGAATGAAATTTTCTGGTCCGACCACAAGGGCGAAAATCAACCCGCGGCTCGGATCATGTCCGCCGCCTTTTCGGCGATCATGATCGTCGGTGCGTTGGTGTTGCCGCCGATCAATTTCGGCATGACCGAGGCATCGACGACGCGCAGCCTTTCGAGCCCCCGTACCTTGAGCTGTGGATCGACGACGGCCATGTTGTCGACGCCCATCTTGCAGGTGCCAACGGGGTGATAGATCGTGTCGGCGCGCGCCTTGATATGCGCCATCAATTCGGCATCGCTGGAAGCCCCCGCCGTGTAGATTTCCTTCTGGCGGTATTTTGCCAGCGCCGGCGCCTCCAATATGGCGCGCATCATCCTGACGCCCTTGAGCAGGAGGTCGCCGTCGCGCTCGTCGGAGAGGAAGCGCGGGTCGATGCGCGGCGGCGCCAGTGGGTCGGCGCTCGACAGCCCGACCTCGCCGCGCGAATGCGGCCTCAGCACGCAGACATGGCATGAAAAGCCGTAGCCCATATGCAGCTTGCGGCCGTGATCGTCGACGATGGCGATGCAGAAGTGGAGCTGCAAATCGGGCCGCTCGGTCGCCGGATCGGATTTGAGGAAGGCGCCGCCTTCGGCATAGGGCGTGGCGATCATGCCGGAGCCGTCCTTGCGCCAGCGCAGCATATGCCGGATCAGCGCCGGCAGGCCGCGCAGGCCGATGCCAACCAGGTCGGTCTCCCTCGACTTCCAGGCCAGGATGAAATCGAGATGGTCCTGCAGGTTCTTGCCGACGCCGGGCAGTTCGTGGATGACCGGTATGCCATGCGCCGCAAGCTCGGAAGCCGGGCCGATGCCGGACAGCAGCAGCAGCTGCGGCGAGCCAAAAGCGCCGCCGCACAAGATCACCTCGCGCCCGGCCTCCGCCACGGCTTCGCCTTTGCCCTTGCCCTTGCGGTAGCGCAGACCGGTGGCGCGCTTGCCGTCGAACACCAGCCCGGTGGCATGCGCGCCGGTGATGACGGTCAGGTTCGGTCGGTCGATCGCCGGATGCAAATAGGCGGCGGCCGCGGAGCAGCGTTCGCCATTGCGGCGCTCGCCCCAGAACTGTGTCACCTGATAGAGCCCCGCCCCTTCCTGCTCCGGCCCGTTGAAATCGTCGTTGCGCCTGATCTGATTTTCGCCGCAGGCCTCGACGAAAGCCCGGGAGATGGCGCGCGGCTCCTGCTGCTCGCCGACCCTCAGCGGTCCCTCGCCGCCATGCAGCGCATCGGTGCCGCGCTGGTTGCCTTCGGCGCGTCGGAAATAGGGCAGCACCTCGTCCCACGACCAGCCATCGCAGCCGAGCTCGGCCCATTCGTCATAGTCGCGGCGGTGGCCGCGCGTGTAGAGCATGGCATTGATGACGCTCGAGCCGCCGAGAGCCTTGCCGCGTGGCTGGTAGCCTTTGCGGCCGTTAAGCCCTGCTTGCGGCACGGTCTCGAAAGCCCAATTGTTGATCTTCGGCCGACCGGGCAGGAGCGCGATGATGCCCGCCGGCGCGCGGATCAGGAGATCCCGGCCGTTGCCGCCGGCTTCGATCAGGCAGACCGTCTTCGATGGGTCCTCGGACAGCCTTGCGGCAAGCGTCGAGCCGGCGGAGCCGCCGCCGGCGATCACGTAGTCGTAGCGCATGCTCTCCTCCCGGCGGATGTTTCCGTCCGTTCCGCCGAGAGAATGCCCGCTGATGAGGCTTGTAAAGATGCCGCTGCGTCAGTCAGAGCATGATGCCGAAAAGTGGGGATCGGTTTTCGGAGAAGATCATGCTCCGACAAAGGACTGGATAAGGATGACGGTTCAACCGAACGTCATTCTGGTCCAGCGCGCTTACGCCGCCAGGAATATTTCGGTCCCTTCGGTTCTGCTTCGACCGCAGGCTGGTAGTATACCGGCAGACCGCCTGTGTGGCCCTCTTCCAGCCGCTTCAACAGCACTGGATGGGAAACCTCGAACTCGTCGAAGCCGAGCCGCAGCATATGCGGCAGCTGGTCGACCAGCACCTGGCCGGTGGCGCGCACCGGGCCCTTGAAATGATGGCGGGCGCGCAGCAATTCGCCCTTGGAGAAGGAGCGGCCATCATTGAATGCCGGAAAGGCCAGCGCGACCAGCGACAGCTGGTCGAGCAGGCCGACGATCTTGTCGAGCTCGTCGCCCGGCTGCAGCAGCACGCCGAGACGCTCGCGCGCCGACTTGCGGACCTCCTCATCGAGCCCGAGAAAAGCCTGCAGCGGCAGGATGAAACGGCCGTTGCCGGCCAGCGCCTCGGCGCCTTCGGCATGGGTCCACTCGTCCTCGCGAAAACCGTTCGGGGTCCAGAGGCGGGTTCCCGCTGTCGTCGATCCAGTCATCAAAATTCCTAAGGTCTAAAATCCAAGGGTAATGTCGAGAGTCAGGTCAGGCCGAGCCCAGAATGGTGGCTTCCGAGAACCGGAGCGGAGCGTACTTGAAGTACGTGAGCACCGGAAGCGCCGGAAGCTGCCGTTCGCAGGCCGGCCTCACCCGACTAACGGCATAGCCTAAAGTGAAGCGTCGGTCAGCGACTTCTCGAGGCCGGAGAGGTGGATGCCGCACTCGGTCTTGGCGTGACCGGCCCAGCGGCCGCTGCGTGCATCCTCGCCCGGCTGCACCGGCTGCGTGCAGGGAAAACAGCCGATCGAGAGATAGCCATAGGCGACCAATGGGTTTTCACGCAGCGCATGGGCGCGCATGTAATCCGCCTGGTCCGATGTGGTCCAGTGCGCCAGCGGATTGATGCGGATGCGCGAGCCGACCGCTTCGAAGACCGGAAGTGCGGCGCGCGTCGAGGCCTGAAAGCGCTTGCGGCCGGTGAACCAGGCGCGGAACGGCTCGACGCCGCGCGCCAGCGGCTCGACCTTGCGCACATCGCAGCAGGCGTCCGTGTTGGTCTCGTGCAATTTGCCGGTCGGATCGATCCGTTCGAGCGCCGCTTCGTCCGGCTTGATCACCCTTATGTCGGTCAGGCCGAAATCGGCGGCCAGCGCGTCGCGATAGCCGAGCGTCTCGTCGAAATGCTTGCCGGTATCGAGGAAGATCACCGGCAGCGAGCGGTCGATTTCCGAAATCATGTGCAGCAGCACCGCCGAATCCGCGCCGAACGACGACACGGCGGCAATCTCGCCACGGAACAGGTCACGCGCCGCGCGTTCGATGATCTCGATCGGCTTCAGATGGCCGTGCAACGCGTCGAGCCCCGCCGCCTCAGCGGCGACGCCGGCTTCGACGCCGCCGGTACGGTCAAGCGGCCTTGGTTTCGCCAGCATAGAGCGCCTCCTTGAACGGCGCGGGACCGACACGGCGGTAGGCGTCGATAAAACGTTCATTGGGGTTGAGCCGAAGGCCGAGATAGGTGTCGACGATCTGCTCGATGGCGTCGGTGATCTCTTCCGAAGAGAAGCCGCGGCCGATGATCTCGCCGACCGAGGTGTTCTCGTCGGCCGAGCCGCCAAGCGTCACCTGGTAGAGCTCGGAGCCTTTCTTCTCGACGCCGAGAATGCCGATATGGCCGACATGGTGATGGCCGCAGGCATTGATGCAGCCGGAGATCTTCAGCTTCAGTTCACCGATTTCGCGCTGGCGCTCGAGCGATGCGAAGCGTTGCGATATTTCCTGCGCGATCGGGATCGAGCGGGCCGTGGCCAGCGCGCAATAGTCGAGGCCGGGGCACGCAATGATGTCGCTGATCAAGTTGGAATTGGCTGTCGCGAGACCAATGTCGACCAGCGCGTCATAGACCGCCTTGAGGTCGGCGCGCGCCACATGCGGCAGGATCAGGTTCTGCTCATGGCTGACCCGCAACTCGTCGAAGGCGTATTTCTCGGCAATGTCGGCCACCGCTTCCATCTGGCTGTCGGAAGCATCACCCGGCACCTCGCCTATGCCCTTGAGCGAGATCGTCACCGCCGCATAGTCGGGATGGCGATGCGTCACCACGTTCTGGTCGAGCCATTCGGAGAAGCCCTTGGAATCGAGGCGCGCCAGCTTGACCGCCTGGTCGCCTTCCGGCCGATCCGGCACCGCCGGCGGCGCGAAATAGGCGTTGATGGCCTGGATATCGGCTTCCGGCAGCTTGAGCTCCGCATCCTTCAGTTCCTGCCATTCGGCCTCGATCTGGCGCGTGATCTCCTCGACGCCGGTCTCATGGACGAGGATCTTGATGCGCGCCTTGTACTTGTTGTCGCGGCGGCCATAGAGGTTGTAAACGCGCAGGATCGCCGTGCAGTAGGACAAAAGATCGGCTTCCGGAAGGAAGTCACGTATCTTCTTCGCCACCATCGGCGTGCGGCCCTGGCCGCCGCCGACATAGACGGCAAAGCCCAGTTCGCCCGCCGCGTTCTTCTTCACATGCAGGCCGATGTCGTGTGTCTGGATGGCGGCGCGGTCGCGCTCGGCGCCGGTCACCGCGATCTTGAATTTTCTGGGCAGGAACGAGAACTCCGGATGCACCGACGACCATTGGCGCAGGATTTCCGCGTAGGGGCGCGGATCGGCGACCTCGTCGGCGGCCGCACCCGCGAAATGATCGGCGGTGACGTTGCGGATGCAATTGCCGCTGGTCTGGATGGCGTGCATCTCGACGCTGGCAAGGTCGGCGAGGATCGCCGGGATGTCGGACAGCGCCGGCCAATTGAACTGGATGTTCTGGCGCGTGGTGAAGTGGCCGTAGCCCTTGTCGTATTTGCGCGCGATGTGGCCGAGCATGCGCAACTGCTTGCCGTTCAGCGTGCCGTAGGGCACGGCGATGCGCAGCATATAGGCATGCAGCTGCAAATAGACGCCGTTCATCAGCCTGAGCGGCCGGAACTGGTCCTCGGTGATCTCGCCGGACAGCCGGCGCTGCACCTGGTCGGTGAACTCGGCGACCCGGGCCTGAACGAAATCGTGGTCGAACTCGTCGTAACGGTACATGCTTCGTCTTTCAGGGCGCGTCCGCCCGCTTTGTCTTCAATTCTATGCGGCCCGGATCGCTTCCAGGCCCGCCTGCTTGCCGAGATCGGTGCGGATGGTCGGGCCAGCGGCGCGGATTTTTTCACGCAACCGCACCGGCTCGACCAAACCGTCGACCACATCGGCGTCGATCAGATTGACGTCGACCACCTCATTGTTGGCCAAAGCCGCGGCGCCTAGCGCTTCCAGCCGGTCCTCCGCCGCCTTGTCATGGGCGAGATCGGCATGGCCGACGGTCTCCGCCCAGCCGCCATCGGCGTACCAGACGGCAATGCCGTCGGAGAGCCTGTTTGCGGTCAGAACCTTCATGGACGGACTCCTTCGGCGACGGCTGGAACCGCGCCCTCATGCTTATGTGCCGCGAGCGGCTCGGATCGTTCAAAGTTGGCGCCGGCGACCGCATCGCCGATGATGGTCATCACCGGACCGGTGAGATCGGCGCGCGCTTCCAGCGATGGCAAATCAGCGAGCGTGCCGTGAAAACGCCGGCGGCAATCGAGGCTGGCATTCTCGACGACGGCGACCGCCGTATCCGGTGAAAGCCCCGCCTCGATCAGCCGGCCCGCAACTTCCGCCGCGACGGAGCGGCCCATATAGACGGCGACGGTGGCGCCGGAGATGGCGAGCTTCGCCCAGTCGGGCAGCGAATTGCCCTTGAGGTCGTGGCCGGTGGTGAACACCATCGAGGACGAAACGCCGCGCAGCGTCAGCGGCAGTTCGAAATCGGCGGCCGCCGCAAAGGCAGCAGTGACGCCCGGCACCACCTCATAGGCGATACCTGCGTCGCGCAGCGCCGCCATTTCCTCACCGGCACGGCCGAACACCAGCGGGTCGCCCGACTTCAGCCTCACCACGCGCTTGCCGTCGCGGCCGAGCTCGACAAGCAGCGCGTTGATCTCTTCCTGGCTCTTGGAATGGCAGCCCTTGCGTTTGCCGACCGGCAGGCGCTCGGCATCGCGGCGGCCCATGGCGACGATCGCCTCCGGCACCAGCGCGTCATAGACGATCGCGTCGGCTTCCATCAGCAGGCGATGCGCGCGCAGCGTCAACAAATCCTCAGCACCCGGGCCGGCGCCGACCAGCGCGATGTGACCTTGCGCCGGGGCGTTCGAGACGAGAAGATCGAGCGCCGCATCATGCGCCTTGGCGATCTCGCCGTTCTCGATGGCTTTCGCCGGAGCGCCGGCGAAGAAATTACTCCAGAACTGACGACGCCGATTGCCCTTCGGCAAGCGCTCGGCGGTGGTGCGGAACGAAGCGGCCAGTGCGGCCAGGCGGCCGAGCGACGGCGACAGCATGCGGTCGATACGAACGCGCAGCATCTGCGCCAGCACCGGTCCGGCGCCTTCGGTGCCAATGGCAATCACTACCGGAGCCCGGTTGACCAGGGCCGGGGTGAAGAAGTCGCAAAGCTCGGGCCGGTCGACGGCATTGACCGGAATGCCCAGCCGGCGCGCATCGTCGACTACCCGCCGATCGAGCGCTTCATTGCCGCTGGCGGCAAACGCCAGCACCGCGCCTTCGAGATGCGCTGCCTCATATGCGGCGTCGACATGTTCGGCGCTTGCCACGGCGATGAATTTCAGAAGTTCGGGCTCGGCGTCATCGGCGATGATGCGCAGCGTGGCGCTCGACTGCGCGAGCAGCCGCGCCTTGGCCAGCGCCTCCTCGCCGTTGCCGATGATGGCCACAGCTTCGCCGTCGACCCGCATGAAGACGGGAAAAGCGTTGAGTTTGGCGTTGGCTGGCGACATGGCGATGAGCAATACTGGAACAGTTTGGCAGTTTTACGCGGATCGGCCTAAAACCAGAAGGCAAGCACTCGCGCATCCCTTGCCGGCAGGCAATCGCTTTTCCGCGACCGCGAAAGGCCGGAGAAAAATATTCTAACATCGAGCGATGAGAGTCGGGCAAGGGGATTTGTGCGCCTTGATCCATCACAACTTTTAGCGCTTCGCAGGGAATGCCGCAAAACAGTTTTTTCTAAATTCTACTAAGTTAGTAGATTAAAGAGGCGAGCCGGAACAATCCTCTCCCGCGGCACGTTGGGCTAACGTTCCGTCTTGCCGATCGCGTCCGATCGGCGACCACGCAAGCAAGGAGAAAGCGCCATGAGCATCAAGCTGAAACACGGTCTTTGGGTCATCGTGGCCGACGGCGAAAAGGCACTCTTCCTCCGCAACCAGGGCGACAACAAATTTCCGAACCTGGAAGTGGTGCAGGAGATGGCGCAAGACAATCCCGCCACGCGCGAGCAGGGCACCGACAAGCCCGGCCGCTACAACAATCAAGGGCCGCGCAGCGCCATTGAAGAAACCGACTGGCACCGGCTGAACAAGGGGCGCTTTGCCGTCGACATTGCCGATCGGCTTTATAAGCTTGCGCACCGCGGTGAGTTCGACGCGGTGGTGCTGATTGCGCCCCCGCAGGTGCTCGGCGAAATGCGCCAGAAGCTGCACAAGGTGGTCGGCGACAAAGTGCAGGCGGAGATCCCGAAAACGCTGACCAACCACAGCATTTCCGACATCGAGACCCTGCTGCAGGCCGCATAAAACGGCGGAAAGAAAGCCGCTTCGGGCCCGTATTTCGGCTCGAAGCTGGCCCTTTGGCGGCACAACGCGGATTTTCCGGCGCGAGCGGCGCCTCAGCGCCGATTTCTGCGCGGTGGTGGTTGCATCCCCGCCGCTCTCCCCACCATATTGGAAACAGGCGGCACCCCCTCGGGTTGCCGCCTGTCCGACATCATGAATTCTTGAAAGGCGCTCCATAGACAATGCCGCATGACACGCCCCTTATCGCCACCATCGTCGCCGGTCTGGGGCTGGCTTTCATCTTCGGGGCTTTAGCCAACCGTTTCCGCATTCCGCCGCTGGTCGGCTATCTGGTCGCCGGCGTCCTCGTCGGTCCCAACACGCCGGGTTTTGTCGCCGATGCCGGCCTCGCCAACGAGCTGGCTGAAATCGGCGTCATCCTGCTGATGTTCGGCGTCGGCCTGCATTTTTCGCTGAAGGATCTCCTGTCGGTGCGTGCCATCGCGGTGCCTGGCGCGATCGTGCAGATCGGCTTTGCCACCCTGCTTGGCGTTGGCCTTTCGTGGCTGCTCGGCTGGTCGCTCGGCGCCGGCCTCGTCTTCGGCCTGGCGCTGTCGGTTGCCTCGACCGTGGTGCTGCTGCGCGCGCTGCAGGAGCGGCGGCTGATCGAGACCGAGCGCGGCCGCATCGCCGTCGGCTGGCTGATCGTCGAGGATCTGGCCATGGTGCTGGCGCTGGTGCTGCTGCCGGCGCTTGCCGGCGTGCTCGGCGGCCAGCCGCAGGTCGAGGACCATGCCAGCCTGCTGTCGCTGCCGGCCAGCTACGGCATATGGGGCGTCGTCGGCCTTACATTGGCCAAGGTCGCCGCCTTCGTCGTCGTCATGCTGGTGGTCGGCCGCAGGGTGATCCCGTGGATCCTGCATTATGTCGCCCATACCGGATCACGCGAGCTGTTCCGGCTCGCGGTCCTCGCCATCGCGCTCGGCGTCGCCTTCGGCGCGGCAAAACTGTTCGGCGTCTCGCTGGCGCTTGGCGCCTTCTTTGCCGGCATGATCATGAGCGAGTCCGAGCTCAGTCACCGCGCGGCCGAAGAATCGCTGCCGCTGCGCGATGCCTTCTCGGTGCTGTTCTTCGTCTCCGTCGGCATGCTGTTCGATCCGTTCAGCCTGGTCAGCAATGGCTGGCCGATCCTGGCCACTTTGGCCATCATCGTCATCGGCAAGTCGATCGCGGCTTTCATCATCGTCATTGTCTTCCGCTACCCGATCGCGACGGCGCTGATGATCTCGGCCAGCCTTGCCCAGATCGGCGAATTCTCCTTCATCCTGGCCGAGCTCGGCGTCGGCCTGAAACTGCTGCCCGAACAAGGCCGCGACCTGATCCTTGCCGGCGCCATCCTCTCGATCCTGCTCAACCCGCTGATGTTCCTGGCGATCGACTGGATGAAGCCATGGCTGGAGAAGCGAGCCGGCAAGGCGCCGCCGGCCGAAGCGAAAAGACCGATCGGCCCGGCGACCGAGCCCGGCCAGGTCGTCTCGGTGGCGGCATCGTCAAAGAGAGACGACGGCCCGCCGCCGAAAACCGCGCTGACCGGCCATTCCATCCTGATCGGCTACGGCCGAGTCGGCAGTCTTGTCGGCGCCGCGCTGAAAGACGCCGCCCTACCCTTCCTGGTCATCGAGGACGCCGACAAGACGCTGGCCAAGCTCAAGGCCGACGGCGTCGAAACCGTGGCCGGCAACGCCGCCAATGCGGATGTCTTCGCGGCCGCCAATCCCGAAGGCGCCAGGCGGCTCATCCTCGCCATCCCCAACGCCTTCGAGGCGGGGCAGGTCGTGCTTCGAGCCCGCGCCGCCAATCCTGGCATCAGCGTCATTGCCCGTGCCCATTCCGATGCCGAGGTCGAGCATCTGAAAGGCCTCGGCGCCGACACCGTGATCATGGGCGAACGCGAAATTGCGCGCGGCATCGTCGAGGTCGTGACCGGCAAAGCCGCCATCGCAGTCGAGCCGGCGATGGAGATCAGGCCGCAGCCCGCTTGAGGCGTATCAGCCCGCGAATGCGGACCCGCCGTTTTGCGCCATGTCGCTGAGATATTTCGCCGGCGGCTTGCCCAGCGCCTTCTTGAACATGGTGATGAAGGCGGTGACGGATTCGTAGCCGAGATCGCCCGAGACCTGCTGCACGCTGGCGCCCGAGGCCAGCTCGCGTAGAGCGACGATCAGGTGCAGCTGCTGGCGCCAGCGCCCGAAGCTCAGTCCCGTTTCCTTCACTACCAGCCGCGCCAGGCTGCTTTCGCTGAGCGCCACGCGGTTTGCCCATTCCGCCAACGTGCTGCGGTCGGCGGGATCCTCGGCCAGCGTCTCGGCAATCCGCCGCAGGCGCGGCTCCGCCGAGATCGGCAGATGCAATTGCTGGACAGGCATCAGCGGCAATTCGGCGAGCAGGATCTTGCCCAGGAAAGCGCATCTTGCGTCATCCGGCGCGCAGTCGGACAGTTCGATGATCAGCTCGCGCAACAGCGGCGAGATCGAGAGCGTGCAGCATCGCCCCGGCAATTCGGCCGCCCCTGGCTCGATATAGACAAAGAAGATCCGCGCATTGGCGGTCGCAATGTTGCTGTGCTGCATGGCGCTTGGCACCCACACGCCGCAATGCGGCGGCACCATCCACAAGCCGCTTGGAACGCGGCAGGTGACGCCGCCGCCGAGCGCGAAGACGAGTTGCCCCTTGCGGTGCCAATGCTCGCGCACCTCAGCCCTGGTCTCGGTAACGTCGACGCGCACGGCAATCGCCGGCGCGCGCACGTCGTCGACATCGAAATCCAGCCAAGGCCACTGGAGCGGCTGTCTCATGCTTGACTGCCTTTAGCGATCATTTGGCTTTATATCTAAATTTTTCGAGCCTCAAAGTCGATAGGCTGGGGCCGTTATCGTCGCAGTCGATCGCGATCCAACCGCTAGGTGACCCATGCTCGCTCTCACCATCTCTTCCGATAGTCCCAACCGTTTGACGTTCTCAGAGGTCGACGAGCCAAACTTCGATGCGAATGAAGCATTGATCGCAATTCATGCAACATCGTTGAATCGTGGCGAGCTGCGACTGCTCGGCATACGTCCCGATGGCTGGATACCCGGTCAGGATATCGTCGGGGTCGTTGAACGCGCGGCAGCCGACGGCTCTGGCCCTCCCGCCGGCAGCCGGGTCGTGGCATTGGTCGATCAGGCCGGCTGGGCCGAACGTGTCGCGGTTTCAACGGACCGGTTGGCCATCGTGCCGGACGATGTCAGCTTCGCTTCGGCTGCCACGTTGCCGGTCGCCGGCACGACGGCGCTCAGGACCTTGCGTCATGGCGGCGATCTGGCCGGCCAGCAGGTGCTGATCACCGGCGCCAGCGGCGCGGTCGGACGCTTTCAGATCCAGATCGCGCGTGAGCTAGGTGCTTCGGTGACCGCGATCGCCGCCGCCCGGCATGCCGACGATCTTCACCGCCTTGGCGCCGAGCAGGTCGTCGAGTCGATCGAGCACGCCGAGGGCCCGTTTTCGCTGATAACGGAATCGGTCGGCGGTGAAAGCCTCACGCATGCGATCGAGCGCGTCGCGCCGGGCGGCACCATCGTCATGTTCGGCTCGAGCAGCGGCGAGCCGACACCCGTCTCTTTCCGCCAGTTCGTTCCGGGTCACGAAGGGGCGAGGCTGCAGACCTTCGCCTACTACACGTCCGGCGCCGGCATCGGCGCCGACATCGCCTGGCTGCTTGGCTTGGTCGCAGCTGGCAGGCTGGAAACCCGCATAGCCTTAACGGTGCCGTGGACAAACATGGCCCAAGCCCTGGATGCGCTGAGGCAACGCAACTTCAGCGGCAAGGCTGTTCTCACCCTGACCGAATGAATCAGCCGCTCACACGTGCTGGCCGCCATTGATGTGGATTTCCGAGCCGGTGACGTAGGAAGCCTGGCCGGAGCACAAAAAGAAGATGATGTCGGCGACTTCCGCGGTGGCGCCGAGCCGCCGCAGCGGGATCGTCTCGACGATCTTGTCGGTGCCTGGCGACAGGATCGCCGTGTCGATCTCGCCCGGCGCGATGGCGTTGACGCGGATGCCGTGCGGACCGAAATCATGCGCCATCTCGCGCGTCAGCGAACCGAGTGCGGCCTTCGAGGTTGCATAGGCGGTGCCGGCGAAAGGATGCACCCTGGTGCCGGCGATCGAAGTGACGTTGACAATCGAGCCTTTGGCCGCGGCTAACTCTTTGAACAGGCCCCGCGCCAGCATGATCGGCGCGAAGAAATTGACCTGGAAGACGTCGCGCCAGACATGCATCGGCGTCTCGATCGAGTCCATGCGGCTGCCGGTCTTCAGCTTGGGCGAGATGCCGGCATTGTTGACCAGCGCATTGAGCTGGCCGCCATGCGCTTCCAGCCGATGACGGATCTCCGAGACGGCGATGCCGACATCTTCCTGGTCGGCAAGATCGACCTTGATGTGGTCCTCCGGGCCGGCCGGCCACGGGCAATCCTCGGCAAAGGCCTGGCGCGAACAGGTAATGACGCGCCAGCCTTCGCGCGAAAAGCGCTTCACCGTCGCATGGCCGATGCCGCGGCTGGCGCCGGTGAGCACGATGGTTTTTCTGCTGTCGGTCTCGGCCATGTCGCGGTCTCCGGCCGGACATGTAGCCGAAGGCGGCGTTCATGGCGATAGGGCGAGTTGCCGCCGCACCATCGCGATGATGGTTTCAGCCGCCGCCAAGGATGTCGAGGATCGAGGTATTCCGCTTCTTGGTCGGGCCACCGACTTCGCCGGGCGGCACCGGATGCCTGATCGAGGCGGTCGCTCCGCTGTCGCTCGGCATGTCGAAGCCGCTGGCATCTACGGTCTCGGCCGGCTGCGCCTGCCGCGCCGGCGCCTGCCGTGCCGGCGGCTGTCGAGGCTGGGCCTGGGCGGCAGCTGCCGGTTGAGCGGCAGGCTGCGATTGGCCGACTGTTGCCTGCGGCACAGGCGACGGCTGCGAGGCGTCCGCCGACGGGATCTCGTCGGGCACGACCGTGTCGGACGGCGTCGATCTCCAGGTGCCGGGCAATGGGCGCACCGGCACGCCCTCATGCGCGGCCACCATGAATTCGTGCCAGGCCTGCGCCGGCAATGCGCCGCCGGTAACCTTCTTCATCGCGGTGCCGTCATCATTGCCGAACCAGACGCCCGTAGTGAGGTTGGCGGTGTAACCGACGAACCAGGCGTCGCGTGAATTCTGGCTGGTGCCGGTCTTGCCGGCCGCGGGCCAATTGAAGGCCGCCTTCTTCGCCGAGCCGAACTCGACCGTGCCCATCATCATCGAGTTCATCATGCCGACGATGTCGGCCTTGATGACACGCGGCGCGCTGCCGCCATTGTTCTCGTAAAGCACCTTGCCGCCGGTGGTGGTGATGCGCTGGATGAAGTGGATGTCCGGCTTGTAGCCGCCATTGGCGAACGGCACATAGGCCGACGTGAGTTCCAGCGGCGTCACTTCCGAAGTGCCGAGCGCGATCGAGGTGTTGGTCTGCAGGTCCGACTGGATGCCCATGCGATGGGCTGCCTCGACCACGGCGTCAGGCCCAACTTCCATGGTGAGCTGCGCCGCCACCGAATTCAGCGACTTGGCGAGCGCTGTCGCCAGCGTGACCTTGCCGTAATACTTGCCGCCGTAATTGTCGGGCGTCCACTTGCCGATCTTGATCGGCGCGTCGTTGCGAATGCTGTCGGGCGTGCGTCCGGCTTCCAGTGCCGCCATATAGACGAACGGCTTGAAGGCCGAGCCAGGCTGGCGGCGCGCTTCGGAGGCGCGGTCGAACTGGCTGGTCGAATAATCGTAGCCGCCGACCATGGCGCGCACCGCGCCGGAATCGTCGATCGAGACCAGCGCGCCTTGGCTGACGTTGAGCTTCTTGCCGCTGTCGTCGATCAGCCGGCGGATCGACTGCTCGGCAAGCTTCTGCAGGTTCAGGTCGACGGTGGTGTTGATGACGATGTCGCCGCGCACGTCGCCGATGAGGTCGGGAAGCTCGTCCATGACCGTGTCGGCGACGTAGTTTTCCGAGCCGGTCCAGTAGGACGGCGCGCGCGTCGCCGGCGCGCTCAGCGCCACCTTGTATTCCTTGTCGCCGATCTTGCCTTCCTCGCGCATGGCGGCAAGCACCAGCTGCGCCCGTTGCTCGGCGGCCTTCGGGTCGCGTGCCGGCGAAAGCTTCGACGGCGCCTTGAGCAGTCCCGCCAGGAGTGCCGCCTCGGACAGCGTCACGTCACGCGCGCTCTTGCCGAAATAGCGCCGCGAAGCCGCTTCCACGCCATAGGCGCCCGAGCCGAAATAGACCCGGTTGAGGTACATTTCGAGGATCTGGTCCTTGGTGTGCTTGTGCTCGAGCCAGAGCGCCAAGAGCACTTCCTGCACCTTGCGCTCCAGCGTGCGGTCCGGCGTCAGGAACAGGTTCTTCGCCAGCTGCTGCGTCAGCGTCGAGCCGCCCTGCGAAAAATGGCGGCCGAGCAGATTGGTGACCATGGCGCGCGACAGGCCGATCGGGTCGATGCCGAAATGCGAATAGAAGCGGCGGTCCTCGATGGCGACGACGGCTTCGGGGATATAGGGCGACATTTCGTGCAGGCCGACGGCCTCGCCGCCCGACGCGCCGCGATTGGCGATCAGCCCGCCATCGACCGAGACGATCTTGATGTTGGGCGCGCGGTCGGGGATCGACCATGTGGTCGCCGCCGGCATCTTGGCGCCGTAATAAACGATGATGCCGGCCACTGCGATGCCGCCCCAGATGCAGAGCACGAAGCACCAATAGACCAGGCGGGTGGCGATGCCGAGCAGGCCGCGCCGGCTTTCGCTCCGGCCACGGCCACGGCCACGCGATTTCGCCTTGGCGGATTTGCCTTTCCGAGCGGATTTACGGCTGGCCGGCACGACGCGATCCTCCTCGCTGACCGAAAAGCCATCGGAGGATTTCGCGCGCGGCGAGCCCTCGAAGCTTGGTTCGATGCGACTGTCTCTGCGGTTCGCCATGCGCTCTTGCTGCTGCCCCGGTGCCGATGGCGTTCGGTTGCAGACTAGATGCGGCGGTTTAAAGGCGCGTTAAGGCAGGGTTTGTGCAGCCTTTTGAAAACTCTTACGATTTTCTGAATCGGCTATCTTGTCGGCATCGCTTTGTATCGAAGCCATACTGCGCGTGCAGACCACGAAAAGGCTACGCAAGCCTTGGATTTCCGGGCGAAATCCCTGCGCGGCAATATCGTCTGGCGAAGCCAGTCGAGCCCCTTCAAGGCGCCGGCTGCCGGTCACCTAGCTCAGTTCTGCTGGATCGAAATGCCCTTGTCGTCGATCTTGAGCTCGACGCCTTTCGGCTTGCTCTGCTCGCGGTAGACGTAAACGCCGAGCGCGATGACCGCGACCACGAGCACGCCGATGACCAGATAAAGCATGTTCTGTTTCACGGCGCGCTCCTTTGGCCCAATCCCAGGAAATGGAATTGCTTTAAAATGGTGAGTTCGAGCGTCACGCTCGCTTCAGGACCTTGACCAGCACCAAGAGGATGACGGCGCCGATCGTGGCGTTGATGATAGAGGCGAGGATGCCGCCACCGATGGCGAAGCCGAATTTTGGAAAAAGCCAGCCGGCGATGAAAGCGCCGATGATGCCGACGACGATGTTGCCGATGAGGCCGAAGCCGAAACCCGAGACGATCAGGCCGGCGAGCCAGCCGGCGATGGCGCCGATGATGATGAAGACGAGAAGACTTTCGATACCCATGCGCGGTTCCTCCAGGCAAAGGACGAGAGCGGAGCACGGCTCCGAATCGCCTTCGCGATCAACGACTTCAGGCTATGCGAAAGCCAATACCCGCGCTACTCGTCATCGCCATCGTCGGTCGCCGGCCGCCAGCTGCTCGCATCGACCTTCTTTTGCGTGTCGCTGTCGGTGTAGACCCACCAGCCGCCATCGCGAAATTGGCCGACCGATTCGTTGACGACGCCGTCGCCGTCCTTCCATAGGATCGTAACCTTCGAGCCATCCTTAGGCGCGCTCGCTATCGGTTTGCGCTCTGCCATATCATTCCCTCCCCCATCATCGGCCGGCGGAAACGTCCCGCGCGGCCCCGGGTTCCGTCAGCTATGCGCGAAGATGTCTTCCTCCGCCCAGCCCATCAGGTCGAGCTTGGCGCGCGTCGGCAGGAAACGGAAGCAGGCGTCCGCTTCCTTGGTGCGGCTCTCGCGCGCCAGCCGAGCGGCAAGCACGTCGCGCAGCCGGTGCAAATAGAGCACGTCGGAGGCGGCATATTCCAGCTGCTCCGGCGACAGCGTGTCGGCCGCCCAGTCCGAGGATTGCTGCGCCTTCGACAAGCCGATGCCGAGCAGTTCGTTGCAAAGATCCTTGAGACCATGACGGTCGGTGTAGGTGCGCGTCAGCCGCGAAGCGATCTTGGTGCAGAACACCGGCTCCGCCATCACGCCGAAGGCGTTGTAGAGCACGGCGATATCGAAGCGGCCATAGTGGAACAGCTTGGTAATAGTGCGATTCTTCAGCAGGCTGACGAGGTTCGGCGCCTTCTTCTGGCCGGGCGCGATCTGGATGACGTCGGCGCTGCCGTCGCCGGGCGAGATCTGCACCACACAGAGCCGGTCGCGATGCGGGTTCAGCCCCAGCGTTTCCGTGTCGATGGCCACCGCACCGACATTGTAGTGGGACAGATCGGGCAGATCGTTTTTATGAAAACGGATATCGGCGGTCATTCTCTTCTCCGGGTCGCGGCCTAACCGTCCTCGCCGCGATCCGGAGAAAAATCAACAGAAAGTTGAATCTCACGCCTTGCGTGAGACGTCGCCTCAGCGGGTCAGCGCATCGAGAATACGCGCCCAGGAGCGCTGCCCTTTGTGGAAGGAGGTCAGCTCATACTTCTCGTTGGGCGAGTGGATGCGGTCGTCGTCGAGGCCGAAGCCGACCAGCAGCGATTCCATGCCGAGATAGGTCTGGAAATCGCCGACCACCGGTATCGAGCCACCGCTGCCCGTCGTCACCGCGGTTTTCGGCCATTCATCCGACAGCGCATTCTTGGCCTTGGCCAGGAATGGCGAGTCGTAGGAAAGCTGGATTGCCGGCGAGCCGCCATGCGGGTGGAACTCGACCGAGCAATCGCCGGGAATGCGCGCGCGCACGAAAGCCTGGAACGCGGCGCGGATCTTCTTGGGATCCTGCTTGTGGACGAGGCGGAACGAGACTTTCGCTGACGCTTCGGCCGCGATCACCGTCTTGAAGCCCTTGCCGGTATAACCGCCGATGATGCCGTTGAATTCGGCTGTCGGCCGCGCCCAGGTCAATTCCAGCACCGAGCGTCCCTTTTCGCCAGATGGGATCGAGAGACCAACAGGTTCAAGAAACGTCTCGGCCGTTTCGCCAAGCCCCTCCCAGGATTTTAACACCTGCGATGGCGTCTCTTCGACGCCGTCATAGAAGCCCGGAATGGTGACATGACCGTTCTCGTCATGGATGTCGGCCAGGATTTTCGCCAGGATGCGGATCGGATTGGCGGCGGCACCGCCATAGAGGCCCGAATGCAGGTCGCGGTCTGCCGCCTTCACCGTGATCTCCTCGCCAACCATGCCGCGCAAGCTGACGCAGATCGACGGCGTCTCACGGTTCCACATGCCGGTATCGCAGACCAGCGCGAAATCGGCCTTGAGCTCGGCGGCATTCGCCTCGAGGAACGGTTTCAACGATGGCGAACCGGATTCCTCCTCGCCCTCGAACAGGATGGTGATGCGGCACGGCAAACTGCCATGCACCTGCTTCCAGGCGCGACACGCCTCGACAAAGGTCATCAACTGCCCCTTGTCGTCGGCAGAGCCGCGCCCGGTGATCACCTTGCGGCCAGGTTCGATCTCCTTGATCGACGGCGCGAACGGATCGGTCTCCCAGAGCTCGATCGGATCGACCGGCTGCACATCGTAGTGGCCGTAGAACAGCACATGCGGCGAGCCTGCCGGCCCTTCATGATGCGCCACCACCATCGGATGTCCGGGCGTGTCGCGCACGCTGGCGTCGAAGCCGATCAATTTGAGCTCGGCGACCAGCCACTCGGCGCCCTTGCGGCACTCGGCGGCAAAGGCCGGATCGGTCGAGATCGACTTGATGCTAAGCAGGCCGAACAGCCGCTCCAGGCTCTGGTCGAGATTCTGGTCGAGACGGTCGAGAACGGGGGAAATACGGGACATTCAGGGGCCTTTCGCGTTTTGCGCCCGACCCTAAAGGCCCGGGCAGGAAACGAAAAGCCGCGATCGTTGGACCAAGCCGGAAACAAGGCAAAAAAAAGACCGCCGTGGTGGAGGGGGAACCACGGCGGTCTCTACTCGAAACGTTGCGGCAGCCCGGAGAGGGGGGATAGGCTGCCGCAGTTGCCCGGTATAGGCGGGGGACGGGCCTTACTCCGGACTTCGGCGAAAACTGCCGATGACGTGTATTTGGGTCTTCGAACATGGCGATTCAAGGGCACTAAAATTACACTTTTGTAACATGGTCGTGAGCGCCGAAACCCGGCGAACCGGTTCTGTCAGGGTGTTGCCGGAGCCAGCGGTTTGTTCAGCCTTTGGCATGGACCGCGAAGCCTGGCCGCGCTATCCCTGCCGGCATGAAAAAAGGCGATCATCTCTTTCTTGTCGACGGCTCCGGCTACATTTTCCGTGCCTACCACGCGCTGCCGCCGCTGAACCGCAAATCCGACGGCCTGCCGACCAATGCGGTGCTCGGCTTCTGCAATATGGTCTGGAAATTGATGCAGGATGCCCGCAACACCAATGTAGGTCTCGTGCCGACGCATTTCGCCGTCATTTTCGATTATTCGTCGAAGACCTTCCGCAACGATCTCTACCCCGAATACAAGGCTAACCGGTCCGCGCCGCCGGAAGACCTGATCCCGCAATTCGGCCTGATCCGCCAGGCGACGGTCGCCTTCAACCTGCCTTGCATCGAGATGGAGGGTTTCGAGGCCGACGACATTATCGCGACCTATTGCCGGCTTGCCTGCGAGGTCGGCGCCGACACCACCATCATCTCGTCCGACAAGGATCTGATGCAACTCGTCGGTCCGACGGTCGGCATGTACGACCCGATGAAGGATCGCCAGATCGGCATTCCCGAGGTAATCGAGAAATGGGGCGTGCCGCCCGAAAAGATGATCGACCTGCAGGCGCTGACCGGCGACTCCGTCGACAACGTGCCGGGCGTGCCCGGTATCGGCCCGAAGACCGCCGCACAGCTCCTGGAGCAGTTCGGCGACCTCGACGGGCTGCTCGCGCGCGCTTCCGAGATCAAGCAGGACAAGCGCCGCGAAACCATCATCGCCAATGCCGACAAAGCGCGCATCTCGCGCCAGCTGGTGACGCTGAAGAACGACGTGCCGATGAAGGAAGGGCTGGACGAGCTGGTCCTGCATGACCCGGACGGCCCGAAGCTGATCGGCTTCCTGAAGACGATGGAATTCACCACGCTGACCCGCCGCGTTGCCGAAGCGACCGCGACCGAGATCGGCGATGTCCAGGCTGCCGCCGTCACCATCGAGCGCGCCGACAACGCACATGGCCCGGATGTCGGCGCCGGCGCGCCACCGGTACCAAGAGCGGCCACCTCCAACGACGCGGCGAAACCCGCCGGGTCGACAAGGGGCGAGGATGCGCCGCCGCAGGGCGACACCCCATCGCTCCTCTCGGCGCTGCGGCTGGAAAAGGCATCGGCGGGCAAGATCGACACCTCTGCCTATACCGCCATTCGCGATGCCGCTGCGCTGAAATCCTGGGTAGCCGAAGCCCGCGACGCAGGCATTCTGGCCTTCGACGCCGAGACCACTTCCTGGGACCCGATGCAGGCCGATCTGATCGGCGTTTCGATGGCGACAGCACCTGGTCGCGCCGTCTATGTGCCGCTCACCCACCAGAGCGGCAATGGTGACCTGCTAGGCGGCGGCCAGCTGCAGGACCAGATACCGGTCCGCGAGGCGTTGGCGCTGTTGAAGCCGCTGCTTGAGGACAAGTCAGTCCTCAAGATCGTCCAGGACATGAAATACGACATCGTCGTGATGAGCCGGCACGGCATCGAGGTCGGCCCGTTCGACGACACCATGCTGATCTCCTATGTGCTCGATGCCGGCACGGTCGGCCATCACGACCTGGCCGGCCTGTCCGAGAAATGGCTCGGCCATACGCCCGCAGCGAAGAAGGAGCTTGCCGGGTCGGGAAGGAGCGCCGTCGGTTTCGATCAGGTCGATATCGAACGGGCAACCCTCTATGCCGCCGGGCAGGCTGATATCACGCTCAGGGTTTGGCAGGTGCTGAAGCCGAGGCTTGCCGCCAAGGGTCTGGTTTCGGTCTATGAGCGGCTGGAGCGGCCGCTGGTGCCGGTGCTGGCCCGCATGGAGCAGCGCGGCATCTCGGTCGACCGCCAGATCCTGTCCAGGCTGTCGGGCGAGCTGGCGCAAGGCGCCGCGCGTGCCGAGGAGGATATCTACGGCATTGTCGGCGAGCGCATCAACATCGGCTCGCCAAAGCAACTCGGCGACATATTGTTCGGCAAGATGGGCCTGCCCGGCGGCTCGAAGACCAAGACCGGCCAATGGTCGACCTCGGCGCAGCTTCTGGAAGAGCTCGCGGCGGAAGGCCATGAATTGCCGCGCAAGATCGTCGATTGGCGTCAGCTGACCAAGCTGAAATCGACCTATACCGACGCGCTCCCCGGCTTCATCAACCCCAACACCAATCGCGTCCACACCTCCTACGCGCTGGCCGCGACGACGACGGGCCGCCTGTCGTCGTCGGATCCCAATTTGCAGAACATTCCGGTGCGCACGGCCGAAGGCCGCAAGATCCGGACCGCCTTTATCGCCGAAAAGGGCCACAAGCTGGTCTCGGCCGACTACAGCCAGATCGAGCTGCGCGTGCTTGCCCATGTCGCCGAGATCCCGCAGCTCAAGCAGGCTTTCGCCGACGGCGCCGACATCCATGCCATCACCGCCTCGGAGATGTTCAACGTGCCGGTCGAAGGCATGCCTTCGGAGGTGCGCCGGCGCGCCAAGGCGATCAATTTCGGCATCATCTACGGCATCTCGGCCTTTGGCCTTGCCAACCAGCTGTCGATCCCGCGCGAAGAGTCCAGCGCCTATATCAAGCGCTATTTCGAACGTTTCCCGGGTATCCGCGACTATATCGAGGAGACCAAGGCCTATGCGCGCGAGCATGGCTTCGTCGAAACCATCTTCGGCCGCCGCATCCACTATCCCGAGATAAGGTCGTCCAACCCCTCGATCCGCGCCTTCAACGAGCGCGCCTCGATCAACGCCAGGCTGCAGGGCACCGCCGCCGACATCATCCGCCGCGCCATGGTGCATATGGAAGAGGCGCTGGAGAAGGCGAAGCTGTCGGCCCGCATGCTGCTGCAAGTGCATGACGAGTTGATCTTCGAGACGGTGGACGAGGAGGTCGAGGCGACGCTCCCCGTTGTGCGCCGCGTGATGGAAAACGCGCCGATGCCGGCCGTGTCGATGTCGGTGCCGCTGCATGTCGACGCACGCGCCGCGCACAATTGGGACGAGGCGCATTGAGCGCGAGAGGCGAGAGGCGCCGCGATCCGTCGCCCCCCTCTCTGTCCTGCCGGACATCTCCCCCTCAAGGGGGGAGATCAGCCGTAATCACGGCCTTCGCTAACCTTTAACGTTGCAAGATGAGCGTCGGCGCCGAAACCGCCAATCTCCCCCCTTGAGGGGGAGATGTCCGGCAGGACAGAGAGGGGGGCTTGGCGCCAGCATCAATAGGCTAGCTGGCCCTTAAGCCGCCTCAGCCCTGCACTTCGCGCACACCCCGCGAAACTCGATCACGGCCTTCTTCGCGGCAAACCCCGTCGAGCGCACCCACTCGTCGAGCTGATGCCCGACATCATGATCCGACATCTCCGTTACCTGGCCGCAATTGTCGCAGATGGCGAAGGCGGTCATCGAATGGCTGTGGTCGTGCGGTTCGGCGCAGGCGACGAAGGAGTTGATGCTTTCCAGCCGGTGCACGAAGCCCGACTTCACCAGCGTGTCCAAAGCGCGATAGACCTGCAGCGGCGCGCGAAAACCGCGCTCGCGCAGCTGGTCGAGCAGCGTATAGGCGCTGAGCGGCCCGCTGGACGCCTCGAGCTTCTCGAGCACGCACATCTGGTTCTTGGTCAGCGTATCCCTTGCCGTCATCTTGCGGGTCCACTCATGGCGCCGTTCGCACGCGATTGCGGTGTGCGAACGGTCTCGGTTTTCATGAGATAGCGACGAACGAAGGTTTTTGCCACTGTTTCCGCGGCACTTGCTTTCGGGTGTCGCACAGCAGCATTGGTTCGCTGGCTAACCGCTACTTCCTGGGCGGCCCCTTGCGTTCGGCCGAAGCGGCCCACAGATTGATGTCGGACTCGCGTGCGTAGGTGTCGATCTCGGCGAGTTCGGCATCGCTGAAGTCGAGCGCCTTGAGCGCGCCGACGCAATCCTCGACCTGTTCCGGCCGGCTGGCGCCGATCAACGCCGTGGTCACGCGCCCCTTGCGCAGCACCCAGGCCAGCGCCATCTGCGCCAGCGTCTGGCCGCGCCGGCCGGCAATGGCGTTGAGCGCCTTGATGTTGGCGATCGACTGATCGTTGATGAAGGCCGGCCGCAGCGACTTGCTCTGGCTGGCCCGGCTGCCATCCGGAATGCCGCCGAGATATTTGTCGGTCAGCATGCCCTGGGCCAACGGCGAGAACACGATCGAGCCGATGCCAAGCCCTTCCAGCGTGTCGAGCAAGCCGTCGTCCTCGACCCAGCGATTGAGCATCGAATAGCTTGGCTGGTGGATGAGGCAAGGCGTGCCGAGCCGCTTCAGGATGTCGGCCGCTTCGCGCGTGCGCTGCGAGTTGTAGGACGAGATGCCGGCATAGAGCGCCTTGCCGGAGCGCACCGCATGGTCGAGCGCGCCCATCGTTTCCTCCAGCGGCGTCTCGGGATCGAAGCGATGCGAATAGAAGATGTCGACATAGTCGAGCCCCATGCGCTTCAGGCTCTGGTCGAGGCTGGCCAGTACATATTTGCGGCTGCCCCACTCGCCATAGGGACCGGCCCACATCTCGTAGCCGGCCTTGCTCGAAATGATCAGCTCGTCGCGATAGGCGGCAAAATCGGTGCGCAATATTTCGCCGAAAGCCGTCTCGGCCGAACCGGGAGGCGGGCCGTAATTGTTGGCGAGATCGAAATGCGTGATGCCGAGGTCGAACGCCTTGCGCACGATCGCCTGCTTGGTCTTGTGCGGCGTGTCGTTGCCGAAATTGTGCCACAGGCCGAGCGAGATCGCCGGCAGTTTGAGGCCGGAACGCCCGCAGCGATTGTAGATCATCTTTTCGTAGCGGTTTTCGGCGGCGATATAGGGCATGGGAAATCCTCGGGATCGGGCGGCGCGGGGAACGCCGCAAGGAACGATTGAATCGATGCTCGCCCTTTCCTTACCCCCTCCCCGGCGAAACGGGGAGAGGGAGAATTGAAAAATTATCGATAATCGCCGGACCGAGCAACCGCTACTTTTTCTTGGCGAGCAGGGCCTTCGCCTCCTTGATGCCAAGCGCTGCCGGCCGCTCGCAGTTGGTCTGCATGGCGACGACCTTGCCGCTTTCGCCGGCGCGCAGGATGCCGGTCATGACGTCGACGGCATGCAGCGCCAGCTCCATCGAGCAGCGATGCGGCCGCCCTTCGGTGATCGCGATCGCCATATCGGCAAGGCCCGCGGTGCGGTAATTGGCCATCATGCCATGGCCGTGCATCTCGTTCGGCACGCCGAATGGATGGGGCCACTTGGGCAGCTTCTTCACCGGCTTGGCGCCGTCGGTGAAGCGCACGTCGCCGCCGAAGAAGTTCGGATCCGGCACGAAGACGGTGCCGGCCTCGCCATAGAGCTCCATCGGCGCGTGACCGTGGGCCCAGACGTCCCAACTGGTGTTGAGCGTCACCACCGCGCCATTCGCAAATTCCAGCAGGGCATGGATGGTGGTCGGCGTGTTGACCGGGATCTTTTCGCCCGCGCGCGGCTTGGAGCTGATCGTGCGCTCCTTGGCCGGCGTCGCGGTGAACGCCGTCACCTGCTTCACCGGTCCGATCAGCTGGATCAGATTGGTGACGTAATACGGCCCGATGTCGAGCACCGGGCCGGCGCCCGGCTGGAAGAAGAAATCCGGGTTGGGATGCCAGTGCTCCATGCCGTGACCCATGACATGGCAGGTGCCGCTGGTGATCGCCCCGAGCTTGCCGCTGTCGATCAGCTCGCGCACGAGCTGATGCGCGCCGCCGAGGAAGGTGTCGGGCGCCGAGCCAATGCGCAGGCCCTTCTTCTCGGCCCGGTTTTTCAGGTCTTGCCCTTCCTTGACGGAGAGAACGAAGGGCTTCTCCGAATAGACGTGCTTGCCGGCATCAAGCACGGCTTTCGACACCTCGTAATGCACCGCCGGAATGGTCAGGTTGACGATGATGTCGATCTCATCGTCCTTGAGCAGCTCATCGACCGTCTCGGCGCGCAACTTGAACTCCTTCGCGCGCGCTTTCGCGGCCTCCATGTTGATATCCGCGCAGGCGCGCATCTTGATGCCGCGGAACAGCGGCGAGAGCGAGAAATACGCTTTCGAGATGTTGCCGCAGCCGATGACGCCGACGCCAAGCTTGTTTGTCATTTCGATTACTCCTGCCAGCTCTTGGCGGCCGCGATCGAGCGTCGCGCATAGCGCTCGATGTCGTTGGGATTGTCCTGTTCCATGATGAAATATTGCGCAGCGCTTTTGGCGCGCAATGTCTTGAACAGACCTGCCCAGTCGACGGTGCCGTGACCGACATCCGACCAGCCGTCCTCGTCCAGGCCCTCGCCTGGCTTGGCTATGTCCTTGACGTGAACCGAAGCGATGCGCTTGCCATGCTTCTCGATCCAGGGCAGCGGGTCGGCGCCGCCTCGGATCACCCAGGCGACGTCCATCTCCCAGCCGACATCGGGCGCGGCCGACAGGATATGGTCCTGCGGCAGCGAACCGTCGGCGAGCGCCTTGAACTCGAAATCGTGGTTGTGCCAGGCAAAGCCATAGCCGGCCTTCTTCGCGGTCTCGCCAACCTTGGCCAGGCGCTCGCCGAAGCCATGCCAGCCGGCGGCGTCCGATGGCCGCGCGTCGGGCATGAGGTAGGGGCAGATCAACAGCGTGACGCCGAGCGCATCGGCAATCTTGCGCACGCCGTCGAAATCCTTCTCCAGCGCGTCGATCGAGAAATGTCCGGTCGGCATCGCCAGCCCGTTCTTGTCGAGCTCGGTGCGGAAGGCCTTGGGGTCGTCATAGACGCCGCCGAAGCCTTCGACCTCAGCGTAGCCGAGCTCGCCGAGCATTTTCAGCACCTTCGTCCACGGCAGGAAATTTCGCGCACTGTAAAGTTGGAATGACCAGTTCATCTGAGTTGTCCGTTCTGCTTGGGTGGTCGGGGAGGTTAAAGCCGCTCGTCGGTCTCGGCGTCGAACACAGAGGCGCGCGCGGGGTCGAAGCCGATGCGGATCGCATCGCCGTTGCGCAGCACCTTGTCCGCTTCGACGCGAAAGGAGATGATCTGGCCGCCGAGCTTGGTCCACACCAGCGTGTCGGAGCCCATCGGATCGACGATCTCTACGCTGGTTTCGGCAGTGAAAGGCATGGTTCTGGCGGCATCGCCAAGGGCGATATGCTCGGGCCGGATGCCGAAGACGCAAGGCTTGGGCGCGCGGCCGCCATCGCCTTCGAATTGGTAACGGTCAAGCGGCACCGAGATGCCGTCCGCCTTGAACGCCGGCGCCTCGCCCGGCTCCAACTGGCCTCTGAGGAAATTCATTGCCGGGGAGCCGAGGAAGCCGGCAACGAAGCGGTTGACCGGCCGGTTGTAGATGACCTGCGGCGCATCGAGCTGCTGGATGACGCCGCCTTTCATGACGGCGATCCGGTCGGCGAGCGTCATCGCTTCGATCTGGTCGTGCGTGACGTAGATCATCGTGTTCTTCAGCCTGCGGTGCAAAAGCTTGATCTCGACCCGGAGTTCCGAGCGCAGCTTGGCGTCGAGATTGGAGAGCGGCTCGTCGAAAAGGAACACGTCGACATCGCGCACCAGCGCGCGCCCGATCGCCACGCGCTGGCGCTGGCCGCCGGAAAGCGCCATCGGCTTGCGCTGCAACAGCGGCTCGATCTGCAGGATTTCCGAGGCGCGCGCGATGCGCTTGGCGATCTCGTCCTTCGGCACGCCGGCGACGCGCAGGCCAAAGGAGAGATTCTTCTCCACCGTCATCTGCGGATAGAGCGCGTAGGACTGGAACACCATGCCGATGCCGCGGTCCTTGGGTTCTTCCCAGGTGACGTTCTTGCCCTTGATGAAGATGCGGCCCTCGGAGATGTCGAGCAGACCGGCGATGCAATTGAGCAAAGTGGACTTGCCGCAGCCGGATGGTCCCAAAAGCACGACGAACTCGCCTTCGGCGACGTCGAGATTGAGCGTCTTGAGCACCGATACCGCGCCGAAATTGAGCGACAGGTCCTGGATCGAGACGCTGGGATTGGCGATTGCTGCTGCCATCATCATCCTTTCACCGCGCCGGCAGCGATGCCGCGCACGAACAGCTTGCCGGAAATGAAATAGACGATGAGCGGGACAAGGCCGGTCAGGATCGTCGCGGCCATGTTGACGTTGTATTCCTTCACGCCTTGCACGGAGTTCACGATGTTGTTGAGCTGCACCGTCATCGGATATGTGTCGGGTCGCGTGTAGACGACGCCGAACAGAAAGTCGTTCCAGATGCCGGTCACCTGCAGGATGATGGCGACGACGAAGATCGGCAACGACATCGGCAGCATGATGCGCAGGTAGATGCCCCAGAAGCCGGCGCCGTCGACACGCGCCGCCCGGAACAGCTCTTCCGGCATCGAGGTGAAATAATTGCGGAACAAGAGCGTCAGGATCGGCATGCCGAAGATCGAATGCACGATCACCAGGCCGGTCAGCGTGCCATAGATGCCGATCTCGCGCAGGATGATGACGATCGGATAGATCATTACCTGATAAGGAATGAAGGCGCCGACGATCAGGATGATGAAGAAGGTGTCGGCGCCCTTGAAGCGCCAGTTGGCCAGGGCGTAGCCGTTTACCGAAGCGATCGCGATTGACAGGATGACGGACGGCACGGTGATGCGCACCGAATTCCAGAAGCCGCGCGAAAGTCCGTCGCAGTTGAGGCCGGTGCAGGCGGTCGCCCAGGCCTTCACCCATGGCTCGAAGGTGATCTCCATCGGTGGCGAGAAGATATTGCCGAGGCGGATTTCCGGCATGCCTTTCAGCGACGTGACGATCATCACGTAGAGCGGCAGGAGATAGTAGAGCGCGACAACGATCAGCGTGCCGTAGAGGAAGATGTTGCGCCGGGAGAAAACATGCCGCGGCTTCGGCCCGCTCGGGCCGGCGGCGCCGTTCCGGGGCGTCTGCGAGGTCGCGCTTGGGAAGGTCACGTCAGCCACGTTTGCGCCCTCCGAATTCGAGATAGGCCCATGGCACGATGACGATCACGACCGACAGCAGCATCATGGTCGAGGCGGCAAAACCCTGGCCGAGATTCTGGGCGAAGAACATGTAGTCGTAGACATACTTCGCCGGCACTTCGGAGGCGATGCCCGGCCCGCCGCTGGTCTGCGCCACGACAAGATCGTAGACCTTGACGATACCGGCGGCGATGATCACCAGCGTGGTGATGAACACCGGGCGCATCATCGGGATGACGATAAACAGATAGGTCTTCCAGGTTGGGATGCCGTCGACCCGCGCGGCCTTCCAGATATCCTCATCGATGCCGCGCAGGCCGGCCAGCATCAGGCACATGACCAGCCCGGTGCCCTGCCAGAGCGCGGCGATCGAGATGCCATAGATGACGAGGCTGGAATCGTAGAGCGGGTTGAAGCTGAAGCTCGTCCAGCCGAGGTCGCGCACCACGCGCTGTATGCCGAAATCCGGATTGAGCAGCCATTGCCAGACCAGGCCAGTGACGATGAAGGAGAGTGCGAACGGGTAGAGGAAGACGGTGCGGAAGACGTCCTCGAAGCGGATCTTCTGGTCGAGAAGCGCGGCAAGCAGGAAGCCGATGACCAGTGAGAACACCAGCGAGATCACGCCGTAGATTGCAAGGTTCTCGATCGAGACCAGCCAGCGCGATGTCGACCACAGCCGGTAGTACTGGTCGAGCCCGACAAAATTCAGCCGCGGCAATAGCTTTGAGCTGGTGAAAGAATAAAGCACCGTCCAGACCGTGCCGCCGACGAACACCACCACCGCGGTCAGGATCATCGGGATCGATGCGATCTTCGCATTGAGATTGCGAAACAGCTGGTTGGGGCGTTCGCTCTTGCTCATATCGCCTGGCTGGACAAGGAGGGCATCATGCTCCCGACCCCGGATGGGCCGGGGCCGGGAGCTGGCGGGGCGCCGGTGGTCAATCGGCAGAAGCGATGATGGCGGCGAAGCGCTTCTGCGCCTCTTCAAGCGTCATGTCCTGCTTAGCGAAGAATTCGGAGAACAGGTCCTCCTTCTGCTTCTGGCTGTCCTGCGACAGCAACTGGTCCGTCCAGGGGATGACGGCGCCCTTGGCCAGGATCGCCAGACCCTTCTTCATGCAGTCATTGGCCGCATTGAGATCGACGTCGCCGCGCACCGGCAGCGAACCTTTCTTGAGGTTGAAGGCAACCTGGGTCTTGGGATCAAGCAAGGTCTCGGCCAGCACCTCCTGCGCCTTTTCCTTTTCAGGGTCCTTGAGCAGCGGGAAGTAGAAGGCGTCGCCGCCGGTGGCGATCACTTCGTTGAGGCCGAGGCCCGGCAGACAGGTATAGTCCTTGCCGGCGGTCTTGCCGGCGACCTGGAATTCGCCTTGCGCCCAGTCGCCCATGATCTGGCCGCCGGCCTTGCCCGTGATGACCATATTGGTCGCCTGGTTCCAGTCCTGGACATTGGTGTTCTTGGCCATCTTGCGGGCATCATCCGCGGCTTTGAACACCTTGGCGATCTCAGGTCCGGCGGCGAACTTGGCGTCCTTGTCCTTGTAGACCTTGAGAAAGGCATCCGTGCCGCCGACTGCGGCAAGCAGAACGTCGAAGGCGCCGGAGGACTGCCAGGCTTGCCCGCCCACGGCGAGCGGGACGATGCCGGCCTTCTCAAGCGCCGGCGCGTCCGCGACGAATTCATTCCAGTCCTTCGGCACCGGCAGACCGGCCTTCTTGAAGGCGTCGTTCGACAGCCACAGCCACTGCCAGGAATGGATGTTGACCGGCACGCAATAGATCTTGCCGTCGATGGTGCAAGAATCGAGCAGGCTCTTCGGCCGCACGACCTCGGTCCATTTGCCCTTGGTGGCAACATCGGTGAGGTCGCGCATCAGGCCGGCCTGCACCAGCTCTTCCGCTTGGCGGCCGTGGTTGAACTGGGTGGCGCCCATCGGATCGCCGCCGGTGATGCGGCTGATCATGATCGGCCGCGCCGTGCCGCCGGACCCGGCAATCGCCCCGTCAACCCAGTGATTGCCTGTCGCGTCGAACGCCTTGGCAAGTTCCGCCACCGCCGCCGCCTCGCCGCCGGAAGTCCACCAATGGGTCACTTCAAGATCGGTCGCGGCCGCCGGCCCGGCGAAGTTGAGGGCGACAGTGGCCGCAAAAGCAGCGGTCAGGATTTTGTATCGCATTTCGGCTCCTCCCAGAATCTGAAACGTTACAGATTTTCGATACGGCAAATGGCCAGCATAGGCAACCCCTCGCCTGAAAGCTGGCTGAGATTTTTTCGAGGCGTGAATAAATTCGTTCTGCTGTACTGGCCTCACGACGACCAGATCGGTTAATTGGCACTAAAATACGCCGGAAGCCGGGATTTCCTTGTGATTCCAGTGGCTTTTGCGCACCGTCACCCGGCTCGACAGGATCATGACGCTGCCGCCAAACGCGTTACCGTTGGCAACCTGTAACGTTTCAGTATATTGAACCACGTCGCAAGCTGACGGTCGCACAAATGTCAACAAGGCACGATTGCCGACCCGGCCTGCGACTGCTATGCGCCTGACGGGCGGGACGAATGGATAGACGGCGTACGAACGAGAATGACGAGGCGACGGCCAAGGAGCGGCCGACGCTGAAGACGCTTGCCTTCATGACTGGGCTTGGCGTCACCACCGTGTCGCGCGCGCTCAAGGACGCGCCGGAGATCGGCGCCGAGACCAGGCGGCGGGTCCAGCTCGTCGCCAAGCAGATCGGCTACCGGCCGAACCGCGCCGGCGTGCGTCTGAGGACCGGCAAGACCAACGTCATCTCGCTTGTGCTGAACACCGAGCATGAGCTGATGAGCTTCGTGTCGGACATCATCTATGGCGTCACCGCGATGATCGCCGACACGCCCTACCATTTGATCGTCACGCCCTATTCGCGTTCGCAGGATCCGATGGACCCCGTACGCTACCTCGTCGAGACGGGTTCGGCTGACGGCATCATCATCTCGCGCACCCAGCCCAACGATCCCCGCGCCCGTTACCTTTTGGAGCGCGGCGTTCCCTTCGCCACGCACGGCCGCACGGACATGGGGCTGGTGCACCCGTATCATGACTTCGACAATTACGCCTTCGCCAACGAAGCCGTGCGCTATCTGGCCGCCACCGGTCGGCGACGGCTCGCTCTGCTGGCGCCGCCCATCGGGCTGACCTATCACGGCCACACCGTCAATGGATTCACCGACGCGCTGAGCGAGGTAGGCGCCAGCGAGGTGGCGTTCAACACGGTCACCATCGACCATTCGATCGAGCAGATCAGGATGCGCACCGCCCAGTTGATGCGGCGCAGCGACCGGCCGGACGGCTTTGTCAGCAGCGCCGCCGCCTCGACGCTCGCCATCGTGGCCGGCATCGAGGATGCCGGGCTGAAGCTCGGCCGCGATGTCGATGTGGTGTCGAAACAGTCGTCGGAATTGCTGCATCTGTTCCGGCGCGAACTGCTGGTCGTCAATGAGAGCTTCCGCCTGGCCGGCTCCGAGCTTGCCCGCGCGGTGCTGGGCTGGATCGGCGGCGCGGAGCCCGGCTCGCTGCAGTCGCTGAGCAAGCCGGGCGAGGTTCTGCCTTATCGGGGCTAAAGCAATTCCAGGAAAAGTGTGAGCGGTTTTCCGTCCGGAATTGCCTAAAACAAAGAGTTAGAGCGCTTCGCCGTCCGTGAAACGGTGAAACGCTCTAGTGACCCGCGCCGCTGCCCCATGGGCCGTGAAACGCCCCCTGCTCGCCGATCCGTTCGAAGCCGTGCGCGCCGAAGAAATCGCGTTGCGCCTGGATCAGGTTCGAGGTGCCGCGACCCTGCCGGTAGCTGTCGAAATAAGCGAGCGCGGAGGACAGCGCCGGCACCGGCGAGCCGGCCTCGGACGCCCGTGCCACGATGCGCCTGAGCGACGGATGCGCTTCCTTCATCATCGCGATGAAGGCCGGCGCCATCAAAAGATTGGTCGCAGCGCTGCCCGCGCCGAAAGCTTCCGCCATCGTGTCGAGCATCTGCGAGCGGATGATGCAGCCGGCGCGCCAGATCTTGGCGATGGTCGGCATCGGCAGGTTCCAGTTGAACTCCTTCGAGGCGCCGCTCATCACCGCAAAACCCTGCGCATAAGCCGCGATCTTGCCGGCGAGCAGCGCCAGCTCCAGGTCTTTCAGAAGTGCCGCCTTGTCGCCGGAGATCTTGGTCACGCCGATATTGCCATAGGCTTTTTCCGCCGCCTGGCGCTCGTCCTTGATCGATGACAGCACACGTGCCGCCACCGCCGCCTCGATCGCGGTGGCCGGAATGCCGAGCTGCTGCGCCTCGATGACCGACCATTTGCCGGTGCCCTTCTGGCCGGCGCGGTCGAGGATGATGTCGACCACCGGCTTGCCGGTCTTCGGATCGTCGGCGGCCAGAACCTTGGCGGTGATCTCGATCAGATACGAATCGAGCCGGCCCTTGTTCCAGGTTTCAAAAACGGTGCCGATTTCCTTCGGCCCCAAGCCGAGGCCGTCGCGCAGGATGCCGTAGATCTCGGCAATCATCTGCATGTCGGCATATTCGATGCCGTTGTGGATGGTCTTGACGAAATGGCCGGCGCCGTCGGTGCCGAGCCAGGCAGCGCATGGCTCGTCCTTGAACTTGGCCGAGATCGCGGTCAGCACTTTTTCGACGCGCTTCCAGCTATCTTCCCTGCCGCCGACCATGATCGACGGTCCATGCCGCGCACCCTCCTCGCCGCCCGAGACGCCCATGCCGATGAAGGTCAGGCCCGAGCCGGAGAGCTCCGAGAAGCGGCGCATCGTGTCGCGGAAATTGGCGTTGCCGGCATCGATGACGATATCGTTGTTGGACAGCACGCCGCGCAGCGACGCGATCTGCTCGTCCACCGGCGCACCCGCCAGCACCATGATGATGATCGGCCTGGGCGGCCGGATCGCCTCGGCGAGCTCCTCCAGGCTGTAGCAGGGCACGACCATGTCCTTCAGCGAGCCCGCGCTTTCCAGAAAGGCATCCGTGCGTGCCTTGGTGCGGTTGAAGACGGCGATGCGGTGGCCATGCTCGGCGATGTTGAGCGCCAGATTGGAACCCATCGTGCCAAGCCCGATCAGGCCGATTTCGGCTTTTTCCATCGTTTCTTCCCTGCTTTCGGATCTTTTGTTGAAGGCGGCATCCTAGAGAATGCCTTTCGCAGATGAATGACGGGCTGAGGCGGCGGCGTCAACCGTCTCGCCGAATTGTGTCAGGCCTGATTGCCTATTCGGCCCTGATCTCTATAGGCGCTTCGATCTTGACCAGTTCGAAGTCGGAAACGAGGATGTCGAGCCGGGCGTTCCAGCGGCCCGGAATGGGAATGACGAGGTTGTCGACGCGCCAGGTGCCGTCACCTGGCTTGGTCGCCGGCCGCTTGATCGGCTCGATGCCGGAATCCGGCTTCGACAGCACCAACGTGACCTCTTTGGCGTCGAGCGGCCCGAAATCGCCGGTCATGATCATAATCGAGGCAGCCGTCTGCCCGGCATGTCCGGGCGTGATGCTGAGATCAGCCATCGCCTTCAGCGTATGGATATGGATCGACACCGGCTGCGCGGCGGCGATCGCCAGCGCGCGTGGCGGCGGCGTGAAACGCCAGCCGGCGGCGACGCCGAAGATGGCGAGCACGATCACCACCTCGATGCGGATGGAGCGCGCCAGCCGCCGCTGCACTTCGGTGTCACCCGCTTCGGCGGGCGCGGTCAGCGTCCAGCGGTTGACGGCGGCGAGTGTGAACAGGAACAGAAGCAACGCCAGCTTCACCAGCAGCAGGCGGCCATAGGCGGTGTCGATCAGCGCCGCCGGCCGCTGCACCTGGATGATGGCCAGCACGATGCCGCTTGCGGCAAGGACAGCCACGACCGGCAGGATCGCGCGCGAGAAGCGGCGCAGGAACGCCTGCGCATCCGCCGGCTCGCGCCGCAGCGCAAGGCCGAGCGGCATCAGCGCGCCGGCCCAGAAGGCGATGGTCGTGCCGTGCAGGAAGACCAGCGGCCGCGTCAGCCATTGCGGTTCGGCGGCACTTGCATGGCCGCTTGCGGCAAGGGCGACGCCTACGCCGGCGAGCCCGGCCAGCGCGAAGAGCCTTGCAAAGGCGCGCGGCAGCTGCAGCGAAAGCAGCGCCAGGCCAAGCGCGATAAGAGCGATCAGCACGGTCCCGCCGAAGCTCGTTTCGATCGCCGTCTTCCAGACCGCGGGTTCGCTGAACCGGACGAGCGGCGCGCCCAAAGCATCCAGCCCTTGCAGGCCGAGCGACACCGGCGCCGCGACAAGGCCAAGCAAGGTCGCGGCGGTGACGGATCGCAGGCCGCAGCGCCGGTCGCCAGCAAGCCAGGCAAGCGCGAAGGCGCCGCCGGCGCCGAGGAAGAGGCCGGCGTAGAGCAGCAGCTTGCCGATCCAGATCGCGGTCCGCAGCGACCAGTCGACGGCTTGGCCGACAACAGGCGCGGCACTGGGAGCGCCGATGGAGAACAGCGCCGAGCCGCCGACCGGATGGCCGTCGACCGACACCACGCGCCAGCTCAGCACATGGGTGCCGGATTTGAGCGTTTCGGGATTGTCGATCTTGACGGTCTGGTCGTTGAGCCGGAAAGAGGTCAGCGGCAGTTGCGAACCGTCCGGCCGCACAAGGGTCAGCACCAGCGGCGAGACCGGCTCACTGAAGGTGAGCGAGAATTGTTTCGGGCTTTGCGCCAGCACCGCGCCGTCGGCCGGATCGGTGGCGACGAGCGCCGCATGCGCGAAGGCGTGGCCCGGCAGGACCAGCATGGCGACCAGCACCAAAGCAGCCAGCACGCCACCGATGAGGCGGCGTGAGCCGCCTGTGAAAGCGGTCGATGTCAGGGATGTTGCGTTCATACCGTCATCACGAGAGGGTGGTGGTGCGCCCGGAAACGCACCACCAGGAAATCATTTCTTCGGCAGCAATTTCATACCGGGCGCCGGATTTTCCAGCGCGTCCTCATCCTGGCCTGCCGCCGGGATTTCGATCCAACGCGTGGCGGCGGCATCGCCGCATTCCTGCACCACCGGGAAATAGAGCATCTGGCCCGCCGGCAGATCGGCTGCCAGCGAGGCGCGGAACACGAACTCGTCATAGAATTCGTCGGGCAAATTGCCGCCGCTCCAATCCACTTCCTTGACGCCGGAGGTCAGCGTCTCGCCATAGAGCTGGTAAGACTTCTCGTATTTGCCCTTCTTGGTCTGCAGCGTCCAGCCGGGTTTGGGCATCGGCTTGACCGAAATCACGCCTTCCGGGATCTGCACCCTGACCGCGGTGGTCGCCTTGCCCTCGCAGCCATGCGGCACGCGAAAGATTGCCTTGTAGGTCGAGCCTACCGGCGCTTCCTGCGTTTCCAGGGTGATGTGAGCCAGCGCGGCGTTCGTTCCGAGCGCCAGCAGCGCGCCCACGGCAATGAAATATGTTTTCATGAATTGTCCCTCTGATTTCCAAGCGGTCAGCGATTACTCGGCGTGATCCATGTCCATGTCGCCGGTTTCGCCCATGCCTTCGACGGCGAACTCGACCTTGACGCTGCCGGCCTTCTCGAAGGTCAGCGTCGCGGGGAATTTCTCGCCTTGCTTGGGCTGCCGCCTCAGGCCGGTGAACATCAGATGATAGGCCCCGGGCTTCAGCGCGACCTTGCCGCCGGCCGGGATTTCCAGCCCGCCAGAGACCGGCCGCATCGTCATGACGCCGTCCTTGACGCCCATCTCATGCAGTTCGGCCTTGTCGGAGATGTCGGATGAGATCGACAGCAGCCGGTCGGGCGCGCTGCCCTTGTTGACCACGGTGAAATAGCCGCCGGCGACCTTGGCTCCGGGAGGCGTTGCGCGCGACCAGGGATGCTCGATCTCGAGGTCCCCGACCTTGAATTCATGCGCGAAAACGCCGGGAACGCAAGCAAGCAGAAGAACGAGGACGAGGACGGCAAACCCGAGACGTTGGAACTCGAGCGTCGGCGCGCGGCGAACGGCGAAGGCTCGCGCCTTGGGAAGAAGATTGGACATGGTTGCTCCATGAATATGGGATCGCGCCGCAATGCGGCCGCGAACGGTCTGATCATAGGATGGACAGGACCGCGAAAGGTTCCGCGGGTCAGGCCGCCGCCGGCGGCGCGCGCGGGTTGGCCGGAGAACGGTCGCGGGCGAAATCCAGATGGCGAAAGGCCGGAAGCGGGAAGGCGACCGTCTCAACAATCCGGATGCTGGCGAGCGCGGCTGCCTGCGGTGGCGGCAGCTGCGCCGAAAACACCATGCTGCAGCCAAGCGAGCAGCAGGCCGGCATATGCTGCTGGTGCGGATCGCCGCCGGGGAGTTTTACGGCCCCGTCATGCGTGCAGATGACATTGCCGAAGGCGTCGAGTTGCGACGGCGCGCCAAAGGCGAAGGCGCCGAGCGACGACTGGAGCAACAGAAGCAGCGCCGCGACAAGCGCGGCCGGCATGCTCCATCGTCTCAGCCGTGTCTTCAACGGACAGCCTCTCCCGAAATCCGATCAACCCTAGCATGGGCGATGCGGCCGGGAAATCGGCAAAACCGCGCTGCGGCAACGCGGCGCGATGCACATTTCTGAGCGACATGCGTTAGGGCTGTTGAGATTCAGGTCAGGCCGAGCCGAGAACGGTGGTTTCCGAGAACCGGAGCGGAGCGTACTCAAAGTACGTGAGCACCGGAAGCGCAGGAAGCCGCCGTTCGCAGGCCGGCATCACCTGAATCTCAACAGACCCTAGGCAGGCTGCGCCTGCCGCCCTTCAGGGATAGAGCTCAACAGCGTCTGCCGCGCCGATTTCAGGTGCTTGCGGCAGGCGACGTCGACCTTGCTCGGATCGCGCGATTTCAGCGCCCCGATATAGGCCAGATGCTCCTGGATCGCGACTTCGTTGCGCTGGCGCTCCTGCGCCTTGTTCCACTGATAGTGGTAGTGGAAGATCATCGCGATCACATCATAGAAGTCGACGATGAAGCGGTTGTGCGAGGCGCGGTGGATCAGCCTGTGGAAGCGCTCGTCGAGCTCGGAGAATTCGTTGAAACGCGTGGCGATCTCGTCGGCGAGCTGGCGGTGCTCCTCTTCCAGCCTGTCGAGATCGGCCCAGACCGCGCTCTCCTGCGGCAGCGCGACAAACGCCGCCGCCGAGCGCAATTCGAATATCTCGCGGATCTCGGTCAGCTCGAGCGCGAAGGCGCGGGTGAACCCTTTCAGCACCCAATGGCTGTTGCGCCGCTTCTCGATCAGCCCGAAGCGCGAGAAGCGGATCAGGAATTCGCGCACGCTGGTGGTGCCGACGCCGATCTCGCGTGCCAGCTCCAGCTCGTTGATCTGCATGCCGGCCTCCGCGCCTCCGGCCAGAAGGCGGCGCATGAAGGAGCGCTCGATGATCTCGGCCAGCGAATCGGTTTCCTCCTCGGGGAAGAAATCCCCTGGGCGCGGCGCCCGCAGCACTGTCTTGTTGCGCTTGTTCCAGTCGATCAGCCCGGTCTCTTCCATGCGTGCCAGGATGCTGCGCACCGTTGTGCGGCTGACGCCGAGCAGCGCGCCGAGCTCGGGCTCCGACGGCAGGCCTTTGGATTCATCGAGCAGCCTAAGGCAGCGATTGAAGGCGTCCTTGTAGACGTTGTTGCTCTTCGACATTACCTGCCCCGTTGCCTCGTCGGCGCTTGCGGTGGCCGGCTTGAGGCGCGATGATGTTGCGTTCCTAACTCAAGCGCCTGAAAACAGGAACGGTTTTCGCCGGCTTACCGAATGGGCACCCACGCGTCCGAAGGGGACGAACGCTGCCCCGTGATGAAAAAACAATTGACGCAAAAATGTTTTTTCACGATAAAAGACATTATCCCCATATGGGCGTAAGTCAATCCGCCCGCACTCCCAGGATCACCCAGGACAGTCGCCCGTGACCATTGCCAACATCATCCTTCTCGCACCATCGGACAACGTCGCCGTCGCCAACGGCCGCATCGAGATCGGCACGGCCTTGCCAGGCGGCGCCTCGGCGGTCGCGGTGATCGAGCCGGGCCACAAGGTGGCGATCAAACCGATCGCCGCCGGCGAGGCTGTGGTGAAATACGCGCAGGCGATCGGCCGCGCCACCCAGGACATCGCGCCTGGCGAGCATGTCCATTCGCACAATCTGGTTTTCGAGGCCGGCCGTCTGCCGGTGGTGCCACCGAGCGAGGCCGAGCACGCCACCGAGGCCGACCGCAAGCGCACCTTCATGGGTTACCGCCGCGCCGACGGCCGCGCCGGCACGCGCAACTTCATCGGCATCGTCGCCAGCGTCAACTGCTCGGCCACCGTCTGCCATTCCATCGCCGACACCGCCAACCGGACCTTGCTGCCGAAATATCCCGGCATCGACGGTTTTGTGCCGATCGTCCATGGCCAGGGCTGCGGCATGAGCGCCACCGGCGACGGCATGATGGTGCTGCACCGCACGCTGGCCGGCTATGCGCGCCACCCGAACTTCGGCGGCGTGCTGATGGTGGGCCTGGGCTGCGAGGTCAACCAGCTCACCCTCTACGGCCAGAAAGGCGTCGCCGCCGGCAAGCGTCACTTCAACATCCAGGAAGCCGGCGGCTCGCGCAAATCGGTCGAGAAGGCGATGGGGGTGCTGGCCGAGATCGCCGAGGAAGTCGGCCGATTGCAGCGCGAACCGATCCCGGTCTCGGAGATCGTCGTCGGCCTGCAATGCGGCGGCTCGGACGGCATGTCCGGTATCACCGCCAATCCCGCACTTGGCGCCGCGGTCGACATCCTGGCCGATTGCGGCGGCATCGGCATTTTGTCGGAGACCACGGAAATCTATGGCGCCGAGCACCTGCTCGCCTACCGCGCCGCCTCGCCGGAAATCGCCAAGAAGCTCGATGGCTATGTGAAGTGGTGGGAGGAACATGTCGCCAAGCACGGCGCCTCGATCGACAACAACCCCTCGCCCGGCAACAAGCGCGGCGGCCTGACCACGATCCTGGAGAAGTCGCTGGGCGCCGTCGCCAAGGGCGGCCAGACGCCGCTCAATGGCGTCTTCGGCTATGCCGAGAAGGTCTCCGGCAGCGGCCTGGTGTTCATGGACACGCCTGGATACGACCCGGTCTCGGCCACCGGTCAGGTGGCGGGCGGCGCCAATGTCATCGTCTTCACCACTGGACGCGGTTCCTGCTTCGGCTGCCGGCCGACACCGTCGATCAAGGTCGCGACCAACTCGACCATGTATCACCAGATGGAAGAGGACATGGACGTCAATTGCGGCGTCATCGCTTCGGGCGGGAAGACCATCGCCGGCATGGGTCGCGAGATCTTCGAACTGATCATCGAGACCGCATCCGGCCGCAAGACCAAGAGCGAGGCGTTCGGCTATGGCGACAATGAGTTCGTGCCTTGGCATCTCGGCGCGACGCTCTGATCTGGCAGACTTCGCGGGACGCGATCGCCCTTCACGATCGTGCTATTTCGCGAAGGAATGAATATTCCATCTTGACAGAATAATGGAACCAATGTTCCATATCTGAAAGGAGGAACGGAAGCGCCGCGTGCTGCCAGGGGAGGAACCGGCAAGGCTACCCCTAGCCAAGGCCAGGCATCACACAAACGGCACCAGACGCCGCTTGCATCGACCATGACGATGCACTATCAAAATGCGGCATCTGTTTTTTATTGATAAAGTTCTGTTTGGGCCGCGCCTATCCAGACGGAGCTTCCGAACCTTCACCAGGCGACCTTAGGGAGGAACCTAATGAACTTCGTGACCAGCCTTCTCAACCGCCGTGCCTTCGTGGCTCTGGCCGCCGCTTCTATGCTTGCCGGCGTGATGCACACCGCACCCGCCTCGGCCGCCGACGTGACCATCCCGATCATCGTCAAGGACACCACGTCCTTCTACTGGCAGATCGTGCTGGCCGGCGCCCGCAAGGCCGGCAAGGATCTCGGCGTCAACGTGCCGGAGCTCGGCGCCCAGGCCGAAACCGATGTCAACGGCCAGATCTCGATCCTTGAAAACGCCGTCGCCGGCAATCCGGCGGCCGTCGTCATCTCGCCGACAGAGTTCAAGGCGCTCGGCAAGCCGATCGATGAGGCCGCGTCCAAGGTCAAGGTCATCGGCATCGACTCCGGCGCCGACTCCAAGGCCTTCACCTCCTTCCTGACCACCGACAACGTCCAGGGCGGCCGCGTTGCCGCTGACGGTCTCGCCGCCGCGATCGGCGCCGCCAATGGCGGCAAGGTCGAAGGCAAGGTTGCGCTGATCACAGCCCTTCCCGGCGCCGGCTCGCTCGAGCAGCGCGCGCAAGGCTTCAAGGAACAGCTCAAGGCCAAGTATCCGGGCCTCGAACTGGTTGCCGACAAGTACGCCGACGGTCAGGCGACCACCGGCCTTAACATCGCGACCGACCTGATCACCGCCAATCCGGACCTCAAGGGCATCTTCGCCTCGAACCTGATCATGGCGCAGGGCGTCGGCCAGGCGATCGCCGAGAACAAGCTCGGCGGCAAGGTGGCGCTGATTGGCTTCGACAGCGACGAGAAGCTGATCAAGTTCCTCAATGACGGCGTCATCTCCGGCCTCGTCGTCCAGGATCCGTACCGGATGGGCTATGACGGCATCAAGACCGCGCTCGCCGCCTCCAAGGGCGAGAAGGTCGAAGCCAATGTCGACACCGGCGCCAATCTCGTCACCAAGGACAATATGAAGGATCCGAAGATCGACGCTCTGCTCAACCCGAAGCTCAACTGAGCAACGTCGGTTGCCATGGTTTCCGGGGCTTCACCGCCCCGGAAACATCCAGGGGCGGGGCGCCTTTGAATTCCGCTGGCCTGTCTTAGCTTCCCATGAAGAAGCGCGCTTGAAGACGCATCGCTGCATGCCCGAGCAATTCCAGGAAAAGTGTCAGCGGTTTTCCGTCTGGAATTGCGGGAGAACAAAAAAGATAGAACGGATCGCCGTTTCCGTGAAACGGTGAAACGCTCTATCAGACCAATCTGGGAGGGTTGTCATGACGACGACGGCGCAGGACCTGCACCCGGCCCCCACGCTGGCGCCGGGCAGGACGATCCTCGAACTCAACGGCCTGGAAAAGCGCTATCCCGGCACGCACGCGCTGAAGCCGGTGCACCTCGCCTTCAAGGCGGGCGAAATTCACGCCATCGTCGGCGAGAACGGCGCCGGCAAATCGACGCTGATCAAGCTGTTGACCGGTGTCATGCCGCGCACCTCCGGCGAGGTGATCTGGGAAGGCAAGCCGACGGCCTTGGCCACGCCGCATGAGGCGATGGCGCTCGGCATCAATGCCGTCCACCAGGAAGTGGTGCTCTGCCGGCACCTCACCGTTGCCGCCAACATGTTCCTCGGCGAGGAGGAGTCGCGTTTCGGCATCCTGCAGCAACGCGCCATGGTCAGGGACGCGCAGAAAATCATCGACGGCCTCGGCTTCGACCTGCCGGCGCATGTCGTGCTCGGCGACCTCACCATCGGCCAGCAGCAACTGATCGCCGCTGCACGCGCCACCGTGCGCGGCACCAAATTCCTGATCTTCGACGAGCCGACCGCCTATCTCACCCGCAAGGAAGCCGACCAGCTGTTCAAGCTGATCCGCAGGCTGAAGGGCGAAGGCGTCACGATCATTTATATCAGCCACCGCATGGAAGAGGTGTTCGAGCTCGCCGACCGTGTCTCTGTGCTGCGCGACGGCACGCTTGTCGGGACCAGGAACATCAGCGAGACCAACGATGCCGAGCTGGTCAAGATGATGATCAACCGCTCGATCGAGCAGATCTACCACAAGGAGCATTTCACCCCCGGCGCCACTATCGTCGAGGCGCGGAATCTCTCCGGAAAGGGCTTCGAGAACGTTTCGCTGACTGTCCGCGCCGGCGAGATCGTCGGCCTCTACGGCCTGATCGGCGCCGGCCGCAGCGAGTTCGTCACAACGCTCTATGGCCGCCACAAGAAATCGGCCGGCCAGATCCTGTGGCAAGGCAAGCCGGTCCAGGTCAACTCCGAACATGACGCGATCAAGCTCGGCATGGCGCTGGCGCCCGAAAGCCGCCGCGACCAGGGCCTGTGTCTCAACCTGTCGGTCGGCATGAATCTCAACCTGCCGATCTACAAGCGCATTTCCAGCAACATGCTGATCTCGGGCGCCAAGGAGAAGACCGAGGCCGATCGCCAGATCGCCGATCTCAGGATCAAGACGCCGACGCGCAGCGCGCTCGCCTCCAGCCTGTCGGGCGGCAACCAGCAGAAGATCGTCATCGGCAAATGGCTGGCGCATGGCGCCAAACTGTTCATCTTCGACGAGCCGACGGTGGGCGTCGATGTCGGCACCAAGGCCGAAATCTACCGCCTGTTTTCGACGCTTTTGTCCAAAGGCGCCGGCATCATCCTGATCTCGTCCTATCTGCCCGAGGTCTACGAGCTCGCCGATACGCTGCATGTGTTCCGCCGCGGCAAGCTGGTGGCGACACACGGTTTCCGCACCGCCGATCACGAGGAAATTCTCACACAGGCGCTTGCCGAGAAACAAGAAAAGCTGGGAGGAAAGACATGAGCACCGAGGCGATAGCGGCCGAAAAACCCAAGCGCAATTACAACGCCCTGTTCGGGTTGACGCTGCTGGCGCTGCTGGTGTTGCTCTGGATCATCCTGTCGCTGGCGACATCGAGCTTCGCCTCGGCCAACAACATCTCGAACCTTCTGCGTCAGGGTTCGATGATCGCGATCCTCGCGGTTGGCCAGACCTTCGTCATCATCACCGGCGGCATCGATCTGTCCGTCGGTGCCGTGGTGGGTTTTGCCACCGTCATTGCCGCGATGCTGATCAATGCCGGCATACCGGTTTTCCTCGCCATCCTGATCACGCTGCTGGTCGGCGTCGCCATCGGCATGTTCCACGGCTTCGGCATCGTCAAGATGGGCCTGCCGCCGTTCATCATCACGCTGGCAACGCTGACCTCGCTGCGCGGCATCGGCCTTTTGATGACCAACGGCAATTCGATCTCCATCAACAACGATGCCTTCCAGGAGTTCTCGCGCAATTCCTTCCTCGGCATCCCCAATTTGTTCTGGATGGTGATCCTGGTCGGCATTCCGGCCTACATCTTCCTGCATCACAGCCGCTGGGGCCGCTACCTTTTTTCGGTCGGCTCCAACGCCGAAGCCTCGCGCCTGTCCGGCGTCAATGTCCAGCGCACCATCTACATGGCCTATACGCTGTCGGGTCTGTGCGCGGCCTTCGTCGGCGTGCTCCTGGCCTCGCGCATCGGTATCGGCAACCCGACCCAGGCCGAGGGCTGGGAATTGCAGGCGATCGCGTCCTCGGTGATCGGCGGCACTTCGCTGTTCGGTGCGGTCGGCTCGGTGCACGGTCCCCTGCTCGGCGCCTTCATTCTCGCCACCATCAACAACGGCGCCAACCTGCTCAACGTCAACGCTTTCTGGCAGCGCGTCATCACCGGCCTGTTGATCATCGTCATCGTCTACTTCGACGGCCTGCGCCGCCGCGGCAAATGAATCCTCCCTGAAAACTCCCGCGCCGGCCTCGCACGCTCGAGGTCGGCGCTCTTTTTGCTTTGGATATGCGAAATGAAAGCCGTCATCTGCCGCTCGCCTGGCGAACTTGTCCTCGAAGATCGCGCCGCGCCCGGCACGCCGCCGCCCGGCTGGGCTCGCGTTGCCGTCAGCCATGTCGGCATCTGCGGCACCGACTATCATATCTTCGAAGGCAAGCACCCCTTTCTGGCCTATCCGCGCATCATGGGCCACGAGGTCTCGGGCGCGGTGGCCGAGAGGGGCGACGGCGTCGATCTCGCCATCGGCGAGCCGGTGATCATCAATCCCTATCTCGCCTGCGGCAAATGCATCGCCTGCCGGCACGGCAAGCCGAATTGCTGCATGAAGATCGAAGTGCTGGGCGTGCATCGCGACGGCGCCATGTGCGAGGAAATCCTGGTGCCGGCGCAGAACCTCTATCCGACGAACGGCCTGTCGCTGGCCGATGCCGCGGCGGTGGAATTCCTGGCGATCGGCGCGCATGCCGTGCGCAGATCGCAGGGCGCGCCCGGCGCGCGCACGCTGGTCATCGGCGCCGGACCGATCGGCCTCGGTGCGGCGATCTTCGCGCGCATTGCCGGGCTTGATGTCAGCCTGCTCGACATGAGCACCGAGCGGCTCGCTTTTGCCGACAAGGAGTTGGGCTTTGCCGCGCTCGACGGCTCGAAAACATCGGCGGCGGACCTGGTCCGGCAAGCAACCGATGGCGAAGGCTTCGATGTCGTCTTCGACGCCACCGGCAACACCGCGTCGGTGCAGTCGGCCTTCGCCCATGTCGCGCATGGCGGCACGCTGGTGCTGGTCAGCGTCGTCAAGGACGACATTGCGTTCTCCGACCCCGAATTCCACAAGCGCGAGATGACGCTGGTCGGCAGCCGCAACGCGCTGAAGGCCGATTTCGACCACGTCGCCGCCTCGATCCGCAACGGCGGCGTGCCGCTCGGCAAACTCGTCACCCACCGCACGACGCTTGCCGGCACCCCGCGCGATCTCGCCAGATGGGCACATGAGAAGTCCGGCCTCATCAAAGCGGTGATCGAGATCGGGTGATATGGTCCGGGGTTCTACTGGCCGCCTTCCGTGGTAAGCGGTATGGGCTTGGTAGGCGTGAGCAGAAACGCGTGCTTCTGCCCCGATGGATTGTCGCCCCACCCGACGATTTGACCAGCACCATTGATGTCGCGCGCCTCCTGGAGGGTCCAGCCGCGACCGCTCCCGTCCAGCATCTCGTTGAGATCGTAAATGTGCTTCCCGATCCACAAAGCGGCGTGCGTGGATGTATTCTTGAGCGCGGCGTTTCCGACCACGAGCCCCGCGTCGTTGATTCCGAGCGCCATGCTGAATTGGCCACCGAGCGTGCCGAGATCGGAGATTTTCATGTCGGCCCACACGGTGGCGTGGGTCCCCGCCTGGGAGGCGAGCACGCAATAGCCGACGACCATACCGAGATTGTTGATGGCCATGGCGTAGCTGTAATTGCCACTGAGCGCGCCGAGATCGGTGGGCTGCGTTCCCTTCCACAGCACCGCGTGGGTCTTGGAATTGCCTGATGTCTCCGAATAGCCGACCACCCAACCGCTATCGTTGAGACCCATCGCGGAACTGCTATCCCCGCCCAGCGTCCCGAGATCTTTCGCGATGCCGCCACTCCACAGCGCGGCATGTTCGAGGGACGTTTCAGAAAACGTCGAATTCCCAGCCACCTGACCTTTGGCATTGACCCCGATGGCGATGCTGTGGTCTCCGGCGACGGTGCCGAGGTCGGTCGGCGTCGTCCCCGTCCACAGCGTCGCATGGATGTCGGACGTAGCGGCGGCAGGGGAAAAGCCGGCCACCTGTCCCGCATCGTTGATGCCCTGGGGACAGCCGGACGCTCCGCCCTCGGCTCCGAGGTCGGCCACGACCTTCCCGGTCCACGTCGCCGTATGGACCTCCGCGTCGTTGGCGGTGGTGGAGTAGCCAGCGACCTGTCCGCCCTCGTTGATGGCACAGCCATAACTTTGGCTTCCGCCGAGCGTGCCGAGATCCGTTAGGCTGAAGGTCACGGGCGGGGGGCTCCCGCCCGTACAGCCGCCGAGAGCACCCATAAGCATGAGGGTGGGCAGATGCAGAGCGGGCCAACACTTGGACTTCAGCATCCTGCGGCACCCACCAGAGGTTTTGCTCATCGGACGTGGCAGTGGCGCAGGTATTATACTCTTGTCCCGCTTTCGCGGCTAGCTAATCGCCGGCTGACAGCCTGAGCTCCACCCGCTCGGCCGGAAAGCGTGATTCCGCGAACTGGATCGGCTGGCCGTCGAGCGTCACGTTGACGGCGACGGTCACCAGCACGATAGCGCCCGGCTGCAGATCGAGCGCGGCGAGATCGTCGGCGTCGGCATGACGCGCCGACAGCACCGTGGAGTGCCGCAGATAGTCATTGACGCCGAAGCGCTTGAGCGAGGCGGTGATCGACCCGGTTTCCGCCATGGCGACCTCGATGCCGGCGAAGCGCTTGGCGTCGAACCACGTGGTGGCGCGCGAGATCGGATGCCCATCGGCCTCGCCGCGCGTCTCCAGCCGGATCACTGCTGCGCCCCTGGCAATGCCCAGCGCCTCGGCGATGCGCCGGCTGGCCGGCTCGGTCGAGGAAGACAAAAGCGCGATGTGCCGTTCGGTCGTCTGCCCTTGCAGGCCCGTCGAGAAGCGCGTGCGCGCGCCGATCGGATAGGAAAGCCGCTTGCGTGACAAAACGAAGGTGCCGCGCCCTTGCTCGGCCCGGAGCACACCCTCCTGCACCAGCGCCGCAATGGCGCTGCGCACCGTGTGTCGGTTGACGCCATAGCGTTCGGCCAATGCGACCTCGGGCGGCAGCGCGGTATTCTCGGCGAAATCGCCATTCGCTATTCCCTGCAGTATCCTGTCGGCGATCTGCCGCCACAGCGATACGCCATTGCGCCGCTCTATACTGCTGGCCAGTCCGATCATTCAGCGCCCCCCAGGCGATTTTTCGAGCCTGTCATCCACCCGTCATGGACACCCGCTACGAGGTAAGTATAATTTGTATAGTTGTCTATATCAATAGACAAATTTGAGTCATGCAAGGAGCTGCATCATGCGAGGACAGGAAGCACGCGAGCAGGCGGAGCGGAAAGCCGTGATGGCAACGCTCGCGCATGCCGCGGCCGATGAGATCGCGCGTCTGTGGGACGGCTCCGGCCTGCCCTCGGACGCCGAATTGCTGCGCGGTCCTGAAACCGGGCTGGTGACGGTGCGCGGGCGGATTGGCGGCGGCGGCGCGCCCTTCAATGTCGGCGAGGCGACAGTCACCCGCGCCACGGTGCGCCTGCCTTCGGGCCAGATTGGTCACAGCTATTCGCTCGGTCGCGACAAGAAAAAAGCCCGGCTTGCGGCCATCGCCGATGCGCTCTGGCAGGACCCGGCGCAGCGCGAGGCGGTCGAGTCAAAGCTCGTTGCGCCGTTGCGCGCGGCGCTCGATGCGGCACGTGAAAAACGCCGCGTCGAGACGGCGGCGACGAAAGTCGATTTCTTCACCATGGTGCGCGGAGAGGACTGATGGATATCGCCACGCAATCGATCGACGGCGGCTTCGCCGAGCCAGTCTTCAACGCCCAGACCGTGTTCCGCGCCATCATGGACGCCATGGCACGCCCCGGCACGGTCCAGACCCTGCCCTCGCTTGCGCATCCGCCCGCGCCGCTGTCGGCGATCGCCGGCGCGGTGGCGCTGGCGCTGTGCGACAACGACACGCCGGTCTGGCTCGATCCGCCGCTGCAGGCAGCCGCCTCCGTCAAGGCATGGCTCGGCTTTCATTCGGGCGCGCCTTTGGCCAACACGCCGGCCGACGCCCATTTCGCTTTGGTTGCCAACCCGGCCGAGATGGCGGCGCTCGACGGCTTTGCCCAAGGCACGCAGGAATATCCTGACCGCTCGACGACGCTGATCCTTCTGGTCGACGATCTCGCTTCGGGCCCGGCGCTCCTGCTCGAAGGCCCTGGCATCGAGAAGACCTCCATGATCGCGCCACCCGGCATGCCGCGCCATTTCGTCGAGCAGTGGAAGCAGAACAACCAGCGCTTTCCGCGCGGCGTCGACATCATCCTGACGGGACGGGACGGCAGTCTCACCTGCCTGCCGCGCACCACCCGCATCAAGACGATGGAGGCCTGACATGTATGTCGCGGTAAAGGGCGGCGAGGCCGCCATCGCCAATGCGCACCGCCTGCTTGCCGAGCGCCGCCGCGGCGACCGATCGGTGCCGGCGCTGCGTCTCGATCAGATCGTCGAACAGCTGGCGCTCGGCGTCGACCGGGTGATGAGTGAAGGCTCGCTCTACGACCGTGAGCTTGCCGCCTTGGCGGTCGTCCAGGCGCGCGGCGATATGATCGAGGCGATCTTCCTGGTGCGCGCCTACCGCACCACGCTACCACGCTTCGGCTACACCAACCCGGTCGACACCGGCGCCATGCAGGTCGAGCGCCGCGTCTCGGCGACGTACAAGGACCTGCCCGGCGGCCAGGTGCTTGGGCCCACCTTCGACTACACGCATCGTCTCCTCGATCCCGAGCTTGCCGCCGGCGCCGAGGTCGAGACGCCGGTTGAGCGCCCGGTCGAAGCCGAAGCCATGCCGCGCGTCTCCGCGATCCTCGCCCATGAAGGGCTGATCGAGGCCGATGGCGACATGCCGCGCGACCACCTGCCCGGCGACATCACACGCGAGCCGCTGCAATTCCCGATGGCGCGCGACATCCGCCTGCAGGCGCTGTCGCGTGGCGATGAAGGTTTCCTGCTGGCGCTCGGCTATTCGACGCAGCGTGGCTATGCCCGCAACCATCCTTTCGTCGGCGAGATCCGCATCGGCGAGGTCGAGCTCGAGCTCGACGTGCCGGAACTGCCCTTCGCCGTGCCGCTGGGCTCGATCCGCGTCACCGAATGCCAGATGGTCAACCAGTTCAAGGGCTCGGCAAAGGCGCCGCCGCAATTCACCCGCGGCTACGGCCTGGTCTTCGGCCAGAGCGAGCGCAAGGCGATGGCCATGGCGCTCTGCGACCGGGCGCTGCGCGCCGGCGAGCTCGGCGAGGATGTCGTCGCCGCCGCGCAGGACGAGGAATTCGTCATCTCGCATTCCGACAACGTGCAGGCGACCGGCTTCGTCGAGCACCTGAAGCTGCCGCATTACGTCGACTTCCAGGCCGAGCTCGGCCTGGTTCGCCGCATGCGGGCTGAATACGAGGCGCGCGAAAACGAGGACAAGGCTGCCGAGGAGAAGCGGGAGGCTGCGGAATGACCCTAACGTCCGCCGCCACCGAACCACAGGCCGATAAAGCCACGCGCGCCGGCAACGGTCTCGCCGCGTGGAGGCGCCTTTGGCGCGGGCAGAACCATCTTCCACAGCACAAAAGCCACGATGCCGGCAAACACCAGCAGCAGCACGCCAAGATGCAACCAACCGGTAGAATCCATGTGGGCCTGCCCCCGCGTCTTGAGCACCAATACCTTAGCACAGAGCGGACGTGATCGCCATGACCGACATCGCCACCTACAACTTCGCCTATCTCGATGAGCAGACCAAGCGGATGATCCGCAGGGCGATCCTCAAAGGCATCGCCATTCCCGGCTACCAGGTGCCGTTCGCCTCGCGCGAGATGCCGATGCCTTACGGCTGGGGCACCGGCGGCGTGCAGGTCACGGCCTCGATCATCGGGCCCGATGATGTGCTCAAGGTCATCGACCAGGGCGCCGACGACACCACCAACGCCGTCTCGATCCGCGCCTTCTTCAAGAAGGTCGCCAATGTCGCCGTCACCACCGAGACGGCCAAGGCCTCGATCATCCAGACCCGCCACCGCATTCCGGAACAGCCGCTGACCGCCGGCCAGGTGCTGGTGTTCCAGGTGCCGATCCCCGAGCCGCTGCGCTTTCTCGAGCCGCGCGAGACCGAAACGCGCAAAATGCATGCGCTCGAGGAATATGGCCTGATGCATGTCAAGCTCTATGAGGACATCGCCCGGCACGGCCGCATCGCCACCACCTACGCCTATCCGGTCAAGGTCGAGGGCCGCTATGTGATGGATCCTTCGCCGACGCCCAAATTCGACAATCCGAAAATGCATCGTTCGCCGGCTTTGCAATTGTTCGGCGCCGGCCGCGAGAAGCGCATCTATGCCGTACCGCCTTTCACCGACGTGGTGAGCCTGGACTTCGAGGACCACCCTTTCGAAGTGCAGACCTTCGACCAGCCCTGCGCGCTGTGCGGCGCCGAAAACGTCTATCTCGACGAGGTCATCCTCGACGACCATGGCGGCCACATGTTCGTCTGCTCCGACACACACCATTGCGAGAAGCGTCGCGAGGACGGCCATCACGGTCACCTCGCGCGTGAAACCCATCTTGTCCTGGGAAAAACGGAGCCGGCCGAATGACCGACGAACCGCTGCTGCGCGTTTCCGCACTCTCCAAATTCTACGGCTCGCGCGTCGGCTGCGAGAACGTCACTTTCGACCTGTGGCCGGGCGAAGTGCTGGCGGTGGTCGGCGAGTCCGGCTCCGGCAAGACAACGTTGCTCAACTGCCTGTCGACCCGGCTGCTGCCGTCGTCCGGCACCGCCAGCTACCGCATGCGCGACGGCCAGTTCCGCGAGCTTTACCGGATGAGCGAGGCCGAGCGCCGCTTCCTGATGCGCACCGACTGGGGCTTTGTCCACCAGAACCCGGCCGACGGCCTGCGCATGACGGTGTCGGCCGGCGCCAATGTCGGCGAGCGGCTGATGGCGGTGGGCGACCGCCACTACGGCAAGATCCGCGCCACCGCCGTCGACTGGCTGTCGCGCGTCGAGATCGATGAGGACCGCATCGACGACGAGCCGCGCGCCTTTTCCGGCGGCATGCGCCAGCGCCTGCAGATCGCCCGGAATCTGGTCACCGGGCCGCGCCTGGTGTTCATGGATGAGCCGACCGGCGGCCTTGATGTCTCGGTGCAGGCCCGCCTGCTCGATCTGTTGCGGGGACTGGTCACCGATCTCGGACTGGCCGCGATCGTCGTCACCCACGACCTCGCCGTGGCAAGGCTTTTGTCGCAGCGCATGATGGTGATGAAGGACGGCCGCGTCGTCGAAAGCGGCCTCACCGACCGCGTGCTCGACGATCCGCGCGCGCCCTATACGCAATTGCTCGTTTCTTCGATTTTGCAGGTGTGACCGCATGATCCCGAAAAGTGGAGGCCGGTTTTCAGGCCAGATCATGCGGAAAAACAAAGGACTCTAATATGCCTACGCCGCTTGTTGTCTCCGATGTCGCCAAAAGCTTCACCATGCATCTGCGCGATGGCATCAAACTGCCCGTCGTCGCCGGCGTTTCCTTCTCCATCAAGGCCGGCGAATGTGCCGTGCTCGGCGGTCCTTCGGGCGCCGGCAAAAGCTCGATCCTGAAAATGCTCTACGGCAATTATGCCGTCGACGAAGGCCAGATCATCGTCCAGCACGAGAGCGGACTGATCGACCTCGCCACCGCCAATCCGCGCACCGTGCTTGCCGTGCGCCGCCGCACCATCGGCTATGTCAGCCAGTTCCTGCGCACCGTGCCGCGCGTCTCCGCGCTCGATGTCGTCGCCGAGCCGCTGGTCGAGCGCGGCGAGGACAGGGAAATCGCGAGGGAGAAGGCTCGCAGCTTGCTCGCGCAGCTCAACCTGCCGGAAAAACTCTGGGCGCTGCCGCCGGCAACCTTCTCGGGCGGCGAGCAGCAGCGCGTCAACATCGCGCGCGGCTTCATCACCGAACATCCGATCCTGCTGCTCGATGAGCCGACCGCTTCGCTCGACGCAAAAAACCGCGATGTTGTGGTCGAATTGATCGCTGCCAAGAAGGCGGCGGGCGTCGCCCTGCTCGGCATCTTCCATGATCTCCACGTGCGCGACGCGGTCGCCGACCGTATCATCGACGTCACCAGCTTCGCCGCAGGCAAGGTCGCGGCATGATGAAGCTTTCGGAATCGCCCCTGATCCACCCGACGGCGCAGGTCGAGAACTCGACATTGGGACGCTGGACCGAGATCGCCGAGCGCAGCCGCGTCGCCGAATGCGAGCTCGGCGACTATTCCTACATGATGCAGGACTGCGCCGTCTGGTGCACGACCATAGGCAAGTTCTCCAACATCGCGGCGGCAGTGCGCATCAACGCCACCAACCACCCGACCTGGCGGCCGACGCTGCACCATTTCACCTACCGCGCCTCCGACTACTGGGATGACGCCGAACACGAGAGCGAGTTCTTCGCTGAGCGTCGGGCAAAACGCGTCACCATCGGCCACGACACCTGGCTCGGCCACGGCTCGACCATCCTGCCAGGCGTCACCGTCGGCGACGGCGCCGCGGTCGGCGCGGGCGCCGTGGTGTCGAAGGATGTCGCGCCCTACACCATCGTCGGCGGCGTGCCGGCAAAGCCGATCCGCGAGCGCTTCGACCGTCGCACCGCCCAGCGCTACCAGGCTTTAGCCTGGTGGGACTGGGATCATGCTCGGCTACGCGCCGCGCTTGACGATTTCCGGGAACTGACGGCCGAGGCGTTTCTCGAAAAACACGGCGGCTGAAACCGCCTGTTTTCACACCTTTGACACAGGACTCGGACAGGAGCCAATCTTCCCAAGGAGATTGCCATGGCCGACACCGTCAGACCCTCGCTCGCCGGTTTTTTCGAAAGCACCAATCCGGCGCCGCCAACCCATCTCGGCACCCGCTATGACGCGTCGGGCAACTTCCTGCTCGAGCCCGGCAACACCGTCGTCTCCCATCTTGTATCCGGCTCACCTTCCGAAGCCGCGGTTCTTGAAGTCCGCGAGCGCATGTTGGCCATGCCCGATGCCGACCGCCTCGCTTTCACGCCGGTCTCCAGCCTGCATATGACGCTCTTCCAGGGCATCATCGAATATCGCCGCCGCCTGCCCTACTGGCCGTCCGACGTGCCGCTTGACACCAGCATCGACGACATGACCCGCCTTTACCTTCAGCGCCTCGACGGCTTCGAAGGTCGAGGCGCGTTCAACGTCAAGGTCGTCGAAGTCGTGCCGACCGGCCTTACGGTTGACGGCGCCACCGAGGAAGACCGGCTGGTCATGAAAGCATGGCGCGATGCGCTGTCGGTGCCCTTCGGCTACCGCCATCCCGACCACGACAATTATCGCTTCCACATCACGTTTGCCTATCAGCTGCGCCGCTTTGCCGACGAACGGGCTGGCGCCTGGCAGGAGTTGTTCGACGACAGCCTGGCGCTGCTCGAGCGCGAAGCGCCGGTGATCGAACTCAGGCAGCCCGCCTTCTGCAATTTCAAGGACATGAAGCATTTCGAAGAATTGCTTGTCCTTGGGTGACTCGGGAGACCTGTGACTCGTAACAAAACTGACATCAATCCGACACCCTAGCTTCACGCGCCTGCGCTAGCGAAGGTTAACAGACCTTCAAACGGCGACGGACTGGAGTTTTTGGTATGTCAGCATCATCGGCCACGCTCGAAATCCGCGGCGTCTCCCGACGATTTGGCAAGAACACGGCCGTCAGCGATATCAACATCTCGATCCCGCGCGGCCAGATGGTCGGAATCATCGGCCGTTCCGGCGCCGGCAAGTCGACCCTTCTGCGCATGGTCAACCGTCTCATCGATCCCAGCCAGGGGTCGATTTTCTTTGACGGCGCCGAGGTGTCCAGTCTGCAGGGTTCGCCGTTGCGTCGCTGGCAACGCGATTGCGCCATGATCTTCCAGCAGTTCAACCTGGTGCCGCGCCTCGACGTGCTGACCAACGTGCTGCTCGGCCGCCTCAACCACCGTTCCACATTCTCCAATCTGCTCGGCATGTTTACGCGTCATGAATGCGCCGAGGCGGTTGCCGCTCTCGAGCGCCTCGACATCGCCCGCACCGCGCTGCAGCCCGCCGGCACGCTTTCCGGCGGCCAGCAGCAGCGCGTGGCGATCGCTCGCGCCATGATGCAGCAGCCGAAGGTGCTGTTAGCCGACGAACCGATTGCTTCGCTCGACCCTCTAAACGCCAAGGTGGTGATGGATTCGCTGCGCGACATCAATTTGCGCGAAGGTATCACCGTCGTCACCAATCTGCACACGCTGGACACCGCCCGCGCTTATTGCACGCGCATCATCGGCATGGCCGCCGGCAAGGTCGTCTTCGACGGTGGCCCGGAGGACCTCGACCGCAATGCGGTGCGCACGGTCTATGGCGCCGATGCCAGCGGCGCCGAGATCTCCGAGGCAATCACATCGACCAGCGTCACCATCAAGCCGAAGATCATCGCATCCGCCGGACCGCTCGAACCAGCTTTTCCTGGCTACTAACGTCCTGTGCCCGGACCCTTTTTGATTGGTCCGAGCGCGTCATTGGGCATCGAAAACGAGCACCCCGGATCGCCCGCCCGCGTCAAAGGCAAGACTTAAAAATCAAGACGCCACCGGCGCGTGGCCGGAAAACAGGAGAGAGATCAAAATGTTCAGGAAGATGGTTTTTGGAGCGGTTTCGTTGCTCGCCATGGCGGCAAGCGCTGCCCACGCCGCCGACATCAAGGAATTCCGCGTCGGCATCCTCGGCGGCGAGAACGAGACCGACCGTCTGCGCAACTACCAGTGCCTCGCCGACCATTTGAAGACCGAATTCGGCTTCGAGAAGGTGTCGCTGTTCCCGGCCGCCGACTATGACGGCGTCATCCAGGGCCTGCTCGGCGGCACGCTCGACTTCGCCGAACTCGGCGCTTCGGGTTACGCCAGCGTCTATATCAAGGACCCGAAGGCGGTCACCCCGATCCTCACCACCCAGCAGACCGACGGCTCGACCGGCTATTATTCGATCGGCCTGGCGCTGAAGACTTCCGGCATCACCGACATCAAGTCGGCCAAAGGCAAGAAGCTCGGTTATGCCGATCCGGATTCGACCTCCGGCTATCTGATCCCGCTGACCCAGATCCCGAAGGACACCGGCGCCTCGAACGAGACCTACTTCGCCTCGACCCAGTTCAACGGCGGCCATGAAAACAACGTGCTGGCCGTGCGCGACGGCAAGGTCGACATCGCCGTGGACGATTCCTCCGGCATCGGCGATTTCAAGAACGGCTACACCTCCGGCACCTTCCACAAGGAAGTCGCCAAGGGCGCCGTCGACCCGAACGACTTCGTCGAAGTCTGGCGCTCGGGCCTGATCCCGAACGGCCCGCTGGTCGTGCGCAGCGCGCTCGGCGACGACATGACCGCCAAGCTGACCGCGTTCTTCACTGCCCTGCCGGGCAAGGACAAGGCCTGCTTCGAAGGCATCGAAGGCGGCGATTTCACCGGCTACGTCCCGGTCAAGCCGGATTTCTACAACGTCATCGTCGAAGCCCGTAAGGCAGCCATCGGCGGCTAACGGCATCTGGAAAAGGGCGGCGTCGCAAAACGCCGCCCTTTTTGCATGCTCCAATCATGACAGTCTCCGCGACACTCCATTCCGACGCGACACGCCAACAGGCGGACGCCTGGCGACGCCAGACGTCGCTCAGACGCTTCTACACCGTGCTCGGTGTCGGCCTGCTGCTGATCGCCATGTGCGCCACCATGTGGTTCGCCGATGAGGCCAATGCCGGCCATTTCTTCGACCGCCTGCCGCATCTCCTCGATTTCCTGAGCTGGCTGGTTCCGAAGGACTGGAACGATGTCTGGCGGGCGCTGTTCGATATCGCTTCGCCGAACGACAAGGGCACGCAGGAGTTCAACTTCCCGCTCGGCCGCGTCTATGTCTGGGGCGGCTTCTACATCCCTGAATATTTCGAGCTGATGCTGACCACGGTGAACGTGGCACTTGTCTCGACCTTCATCGGCTTCGTTTTCGCCGTGCCGTTCTCCTTCATCGCCGCGCGCAATCTGACACCGAGCCCTACCCTGCGGCTCATCGTCAAGCGCTTCATGGAATTGCTGCGCGCTTTCCCGGAGATCGTCATTGCCGGCCTGTTCGCGGCCATCGTCTCGATCGGCCCGGTCGCCGCCATCATCGCCATCGGCCTGCATTCGATCGGCGCGCTCGGCAAGTTGTTCTACGAGATCAACGAGAACATCGACATGCGCCCGGAAGAGGGACTGCGCGCGGTCGGCGCCAACTGGTTCGAACGCGTGCGCTTCGCTGACCTGCCGCAGGTGCTGCCCAACTTCATGTCCTACACACTGCTCCGGATCGAGATCAACGTGCGCATCTCGACCATCATGGGCGCGGTCGGCGGCGGCGGCATCGGCGAGGAATTGAAGCTCTCGATCTCGCGCGGCTTCGGCGCCAAGACGCTGGCGCTGGTGCTGTTGCTCTTCATCACCATCTTCATCGTCGACCAGTTCTCCGCCTGGCTGCGCCGCAAGCTCGTCGGCGAGCAGGCTTTCCTGATGAGCGCGTAACATGGCCATGACTGCCGAGGAATTGTCCGCTATCGAGGATCGTCATCCGCAGATATTCCGACGGCCGGTCTACAAGCGCTTCTGGCCATTGCTGCTGATCGCTGGCACGGTGCTCTATCTCGGCTATGCCCTGTGGTTCTTCAGCCTGCCGCAGGTGCTGCGCGAGTCGCATTGGGAGCGCCTGCCGCTCTTCCTGTCGCAATGGATCAGCTACGATTTGCAGCCGGAATTCCGCCTCGATCAACCTCAGATCACGCCGAAATATCCGCGCTTCTCCGCGCTTGGCGACAATCCGAATCCGGATTGGGTGATCAAGAACCCCGACGGCACCTACACCGTGCAGATCGACGGCGACGCGAAGTCCGTCACCTTCGACAAGACCAAGGCCACGGTCACGGCCAATGGCGAGGCGGTGCCGATCGCGTTGACCAGCGACAAGCCGGTCGTCACGGGCCCGGTGCCGGATTGGGTGACGGTGCATGACGACGAGATCGTCGCCAAGATGGGCTTTGCCGGCGAGGTGCGCGTCACCGTCGACCGCGTCAAGGTGCGCAAGCGCTTCCTTGGCTGGGCGAATTTCGTCTTCGACACGCGCTCGCCCTTCTTCGGGAAACCGGCCAGCGAGGTGATCTCGCTGATCGTCTCGGGTCCTGAGCTCAAGCCCGGAACCTCGAACTTGGCCTTGGCCGCCGACGACATCTGGAACAACGCCCAGTGGCAGCATGGCGATGTCTGGACGAAGCTGCTGCAGACCATCGTCATGGCCTTTCTCGGCACGCTGCTCGGCGGCATCGTCGCCTTCCCGCTCGCCTTCTTCGCCGCCCGCAACATCACGCCGAGCGGGCTACTCAGCCAGGTGCTGAAACGCTTCTTCGATTTCATGCGCTCGGTCGACATGCTGATCTGGGCGCTGTTCTTCACCCGTGCCTTCGGCCCCGGACCTCTGGCCGGCAGCGCCGCCATCTTCTTCACCGAGATCGGCACATTAGGCAAAACCTATTCCGAGGCGCTGGAGAACATCGACGACAAGCCGCGCGAAGGCGTCGCCTCGACCGGCGCCAACGGCCTGCTGGTGCAGCGCTATGGCGTGATGCCGGAAGTAATTCCGGTCTTCATCAGCCAGACCCTCTACCAGTGGGAATCGAACACCCGCGGCGCCACCATCATCGGCGCCGTCGGCGCCGGCGGCATCGGCCTGAAACTGTGGGAAGCGATGCGCACCAATTCCAACTGGGCCAACGTCTTCTACATGGTGCTGTTGACGCTGCTCGTCGTCTTCATCTTCGACAACATCTCGAACTTCCTGCGCCGCAGGCTCAGCCGCACGCTGCATGACTACAATCGGCTGCAGGCAGCGCAGGGGTAAATTTTTGGGCATCCGCGCCAAGGGTCGACCCCACTCCGTCGAGCTGCGCTCGACACCTCTCCCCCGATCGACGGGGGAGAGGAAAGGCGTAAGGCTGCCCGAGCCGCGCCTGTCCTCGAAGGCCGAGGCTTTCTTCCTCTCCCGGCGCCACCACCAGGCCCCCTTTCCTCTCCCTCCGGAGGGGGGAGAGGTGGCTCGGCGAAGCCGAGACGGAGTGGGGGAACCACCTGGCTACCGCCGCGAACGCAAATAGAAAATGGGCCAGGTGCGGGGCGCCTAAGCCGCCCCTTTCCACCCATCCCTGATATGCTTGTACCCGTCCCGATAAACCGCCTCCGGGCTCTCCGAAAAATCCCGCCACACCTTGGTCGCCGCCGCCAGATCCTTCAGCGAACGCCCGAACGCCTCAATGGTCAGCCAGTCGTCATAGCCGCTCTTGCGAATGGCGGAGAACGTCTCTTTCCAGGGAATGTTGCCGCGCCCCGGCACGCCGCGATCGTTCTCGGAAATATGGACATGGACGACGTTCCTGCGATGCTTGGTATAGGCGCTGATCGGGTCGGCCTCCTCAATGTTGGCGTGGAACGTGTCGTACATCGCCTTGATATGCGGCCGGTCGATGGCGTCGATATGCTCGGAGAGATCAGCCATCGTATTGAGAAGATAGCATTCGAAGCGGTTGAGCGCCTCGAGCCCGATGGTCACGCCCTTCTTGCCGGCATGGTCGCCGATGGCGCGCTGCGAGGCGATCGAGCGCTTCTTCTCGGCAGCCGTCGGCCCGCTGCCTGAAAAGGCGCCGAGCGTCGAATGCAGCGGACCGCTCAGCGTCGTTGCGCCAAGTGCTGCGCTGCAGTCGATCGCCCATTTCATGTAGTCGACGCCGGCCTTGCGCGTCGCGGGATCCGGCGCGATCAGGTTCATCGCCGGATCGCCCATGGCTGTGACCGCCGTGCGTTCCAACCCGATGCGGTCAAGCAGTTCGCCGAGTTTTCTGTAATCGTCCGGCGAGCCGATGAAGATCGGGATTTCGACCCCATCGAAGCCGGTCGCCTTGATGTCCTTGAGCAGCGCCTCATGCTTCTTCGAGACGCTCGTCGTCCATAAGAACATGCACATGCCGATCTTCATCGACACCCCTCCCCCAGCTTGCCTGCCAGCCACTTATGCCGACAGGCCACACTCCCCCTCATCCGGCCGCTCCGCGGCCACCTTCTCCCCGTGGGGGAGAAGAGACTTGGCGCTGGCGCCGCACCGCCTCCTCTCCCCTTGGGGGAGAGGTCGGATTGCCCCGAATTGCTCTTTGCAATTCGGTCTTGGCAATCCGGGTGAGGGGCGCGCGACTACAGTTTAGTCCACGCCCCATTCTTCTTCGACGACTTCACGCAGGCCTCGATGAAAGCCATACCTTCAACGCCATCCTGAATGGTCGGGAACACCACGTCCTTGCCTGGCTTGCCGCCCTTCCTGCGCGCCGCCCGGATGGCCCGCGCGGCCTCCTGATAAATGTTGGCGAAGCCTTCGAGATAGCCTTCCGGATGGCCGGACGGAACACGGCTGACGCGGCCGGCGACAGGCAGCGCGCCGGCGCCGTTGCGGGTCAGCAGCTGCTTGGGCTGCCCGAACGGCGTGTACCAGAGATAATTCGGATCGGCCTGCACCCATTCCAGTCCGCCCTTGGAGCCGTAGACGCGCAGCTTCAGCCCGTTCTCATGGCCGGGCGCCACCTGGCTTGCCCAGATCATGCCCTTGGCCGGGTGCGCCTTGCCGACCGGCTTGAAGCGCAGCATCACATTGACGTTGTCGTCGAGCTGGCGGCCCGGCACGAAGGCGTCGAGGTCGGCCGAGAGCGTATCGAGCTCCAGCCCCGAGACGAAACGTGCAAGATTATAGGCATGCGTGCCGATGTCGCCGAGCGCGCCGCCCGCACCCGCCTGCTTGGGGTCGGAGCGCCACGACGCCTGCTTCTGGCCGGTGGCGGCGAGGTCCTCGGTCAGCCAGTCCTGCGGATATTCCGACTGTACGATGCGGATGTCGCCGAGCTGGCCCTTGGCCACCATCTCGCGCGCCTGGCGGATCATCGGATATGCGGTGTAGTTGTGCGTCAGCACGAATACCTTGCCGGTCTTCTCGACCACCGCGGCGAGTTTCTTCGCCTCGGCCAGCGAGGTCGCCAGCGGCTTGTCGCAGATGACATGGATGCCGGCTTCGAGGAAGGCCTTGGCCGCCGGCACATGCACATTGTTGGGCGTGACGATCGCCACCGCCTCGATGCCGTCCGGGCGCTTGGCCTCGGCCTTGGCCATCTCGGCATAGGAGGCATAGCTGCGCTCCGGATCGAGGCCGAGCTCGGCGGCCGACGCCTTGGCGCGCTCCGGATTGGCCGAGAGGGCACCCGCGACCAGCACGAAGTCATTGTCCATCCGCGCCGCGATCCGGTGCACCGCGCCGATGAAAGCGCCCTGCCCACCGCCGACCATGCCATAGCGGATCGGACCGCCTCCCGTTTCCGACTTCGATGCGCCGACCATTCCTTTGTCTCCTCGTTGTTTCACCTCCTCCTTGAGGGGAGGTCGACCCGCGCAGCGGATCGGGTGGCGTCGCCCGGCGTGGAGCTCGGCATGAACCGACCCCACCCGGCCCCTTCAGTCCACCCTCCCCTCGACGGGAGGGTAAAAGTGTCAGAGTCCCATCATCGCGCGCAGTAGCTTCTTGTCGCTGGTGCCGCTGGCAAAATCGTCGAAGGCCTTTTCCGTCACCCGGATGATGTGGTGCTGGATGAAGGGCGCGCCCTCGGCCGCGCCGTCCTCGGGATGCTTCAGGCAGCATTCCCATTCGAGCACTGCCCAGGAATCGTAATTGTACTGGGCGAGCTTGGAGAAGATGCCGCCGAAATCGACCTGGCCGTCCCCCAGCGAGCGGAAACGGCCGGCACGATTCACCCAGCCCTGGTAGCCGGAATAGACGCCCTGACGTCCAGTCGGATTGAACTCGGCGTCCTTGACGTGGAACGCCTTGATCCGCTCGTGATAGATGTCGATGAAGTCGAGATAATCGAGCTGCTGCAACAGGAAGTGCGACGGATCATAGTTGATGTTGCAGCGCTTGTGGCCGCCGACAGCGTCGAGGAACATCTCGAAGGTCGCGCCGTCGAACACGTCCTCCGAGGGGTGAATTTCGTAGCCGAGATCGACACCATTGTCCTCGTAGACATCAAGGATCGGCTTCCAGCGTTTGCCGAGCTCGCCAAAGGCTTCATCGATCAGTCCGGCGGGCCGCTGCGGGAAGGGATAAAGGTATGGGAAAGCCAGCGAGCCGGTGAACGAGACCGAAGCATTGAGCCCGAGATTGCGCGACGCCTTAGCCCCGAACTTCATCTGCTCGACGGCCCATTGCTGCCGCGCCTTGGGATTGTTGTGCACCGAAGGCGGCGCGAAGCCATCCATCTGCGCGTCATAGGCAGGATGCACCGCCACCAGTTGCCCCTGCAGATGCGTCGACAACTCCGTGATCTCGACGCCGGCATCCGCGCAGATGCCTTTCACCTCGTCGCAATAAGCCTTCGACGATGCAGCCTTTTTGAGATCGAACAGCCGCGCGTCCCAAGTCGGAATCTGCACGCCCTTGTAGCCGAGGCCGGCCGCCCATTTGGTGATCGAAGCCAGCGAATTGAACGGGGCGGCATCGCCCGCGAACTGCGCCAGAAACAGACCGGGACCCTTCATCGTCGTCGGCATCGGCATCTCCCTCTCTCGTTGGTTCGCAATCAAGCATAGCGCCGATTGCGATGACGGCCAGTCCGTTTGGTTTGTTTGATAGCTGTGCCAGCACAGCACCATTCTGGTATTACCAAATCCAGCCACATGGTCAAGCCGGCGAAAAGCCCGGGCACGCACAAAATTCGGTTAATGCATATCCACTTTACCGTTTGAAATCATGAATATAGGTTCGAAATCAGGCTTTCATCCCGCGCTTCTTGCCGTTCGAATGAATTTGCGATAGAGGTCACCATAGACCCAATTGGTCGAACCAGTTTCACAAAAAATACTGGAGCCGCCTTGAGGGGAGGAGACATGCGACCGCCTCGCGTGGGCGGCGCGGGTAAACGTGACAGGCGAATTCTGGGAAGGATAGACCATGCATCTTTCGACGCACAACTGGATGCGAGCGGAGCCGTTGGAGGTGACGCTCAAGCGCATCAAGAAATTCGGCTACGAGTCGATCGAGATTTCCGGCGAGCCCGAGCAGTACAAGACCAAGGAAACGCGTGCGCTCCTGAAGGAGCACGGCATCCGCTGCTGGGGTTCGGTGACGCTGATGCTGGGCGAGCGCAACCTCGCCGCCAAGGACCAGGGCCAGCGCGAGCGCTCGGTCAAATATGTCAAGGATGTGCTCACCATGGTGAGCGAGCTCGACGGCGAGATCATCACGCTGGTTCCGGCAACGGTCGGCAAGGTGGTGCCGGACGGCACCGAGGCCGAGGAATGGGGTTGGGTGGTCGACGCCACGCGCGAATGCTTCGCCCACGCCAAGAAGGTCGGTGTGCGCATCGCCGTCGAGCCGCTCAACCGCTTCGAGACCTACCTCTTCAACCGCGGCGCCCAGGCGCTGGCGCTTGCCGACGCGGTGAGCCCGGAATGCGGCGTCTGCCTCGACGCCTACCACATCCACATGGAAGAATTTAACGTCTATGACGCGATCCGCCAGGTCGGCAGACGGCTCTACGACTTTCATGTCGCCGACAACAACCGCTTCGCCGCCGGCCTTGGCCAGATCGACTGGCCCAAGATCGTGCGCACGCTGAAGGAGGTCGGCTATGACGGCGCGTTGACCAACGAGTTCGTCGCCCCTGTCGACCGCACCCCGGCCGCTCCCTATCCCGAGATGGTCGAGCGCAATCCGGTCGACATCTCGCCCGAGCAGCTCAAATTCATCCAGGACCATGGCTCCAGCGTGCTGACCGAGAAATTCTACACCGACCAGATGCGTATCACCGCCGAAACGCTGCTGCCGCTGATCAAGTAGACCTCCTTGAAACTGACCCCTTCCGCCCTGACCGGGCGGCGGGGCCGGGGATAAAGATGCGTATCAAAAGCGTCCAGGCCTGGTGGGTGCGCGTACCGATCGAAGCGGCAAAACAGCACCGCTCCGATTTCGGGCAGGTGACGACGTTCGACGCCGCCATTTTGCGCATCGAGACCGATGACGGCCTGGTCGGCTGGGGCGAAGGCAAGAACGCCGCCGGCAGCGCCGGCAGCTACGGCGCGCTTGTCCATATGCTCAACCACGAGGTCGGCCCGCAGCTCATCGGCCGCGACCCGGCCGATATCGGCGTCATCTGGGAGATGCTCTATAACGGCGTGCGGCACGAGACGGCGGCTCATAGCGGCCATGCCATGCCGCAACTGGCGCGGCGCGGCATCAGCGTGGCGGCGATCAGCGCCGTCGACATCGCGTTATGGGACATCCTCGGCAAGTCTTTGGGACAGCCTGTCTGGCGGCTCATCGGCGGCCGCAAGGTGGAGCGCATGCAGGCCTATGCCTCGGGCGGCTGGGCATCCACTGACGCTATCGGCGAGCAATTGAAGTCCTACATCGCCAAAGGCGGCTTCAAGGCGTTGAAGATGCGCGTCGGCTCGATGGACGGCGCGCCGCATGTCTCGGCCGCGCGCGTGCGCGCCGCGAGGCAGGCGATCGGCCCCGATGTCGATCTCATGGTCGACGCGCACGGCACCTACACGGTCGCCGAGGCAAAGCGCTTCGTCGGCCTCACCGCCGATTGCGACCTTGCCTGGTTCGAGGAGCCGGTGATCGCCGATGACAAATCCGGCATGGCCGAGGTGCGCGCCTCGGGTTCGACGCCGATCGCGACCGGCGAAAGCGAGGCGACGCGCTATGCCTTCCGCGATCTGGCCATGCTGAAATCGGCCGACATCTTCCAGCCGGACCCGGCTTTTTGCGGCGGCATCAGCGAGGCAATCAAGATCGGCACCATCGCCAGCGCCTTCAATCTACGCCTGGCACCGCATCTGTGGGCAGGCGCGCCCTGCTTCTTTGCCGGCCTGCATGTCTGCGCCGCTTCGCCCGCCAGCTTCATCGTCGAATATTCGCTCGGCGCCAATCCGATGATACATGATCTCGTGCAAGAGACTGTCGAAGCAAAGGACGGTATGATAGCGATCCCGGAAAAGCCCGGGCTGGGATTCACCATATCCGAGCGGTTCCTGGAGGCGCACGCGCAACGCATTTGACGATGAAAGAAAAGAACCTTCTCGCCGAACTCGCCGCCTATCTGTTCTCCCATTCGGACAAGGAGACCGGCCGCACACCGTCGGAACGCGAACTGGCGGAGCATTTCGGCGTCAGCCGCGGCCAGATCCGCGAAGCGCTCGCTATCCTCGAAGCCATGCGCATCGTCGAGCGCCGCGCCAAATCCGGCATCTATGTCGACACCAGGCAGGCGAGCGTCGAGGCGTTGGCGCTGTTCGCCCGCGCCGGCCTGCCGCTCGATCCGGTGCAGATCTACGAGACCGTCGAGTTGCGCAAGATCCATGAGATCAAGGCGGCCGAACTCGCCTGCTCGCGCGCCACGGAAGAGAATTTCGAGCGGCTGCGTGAAATCCTCAAGGCTTCCGAGCAGCGCATCGCCGCCGGCGAAGGCCTCGCCAAGGAAGACCGCGAGTTCCACCTCGAGATCGTGCGGGCGACCAAGAATGGCGTTTTCCACAATATCTGCAGCGTCTATTACCTGATGGGCGAACTGCGCCTGCCGATCTATTTCAACGACCCGGAGCGCTCTGTGCGCTCGCATGCCGAGCACATCCAGATCTACGAGGCGCTGCTGCGCCGCGACGGCAACCTCGCCCAGGCGCTGATGAGCGCCCATCTGCAAGGGGCCGAGAGCTACTGGAAGGGGATCATCGAGGGCCGCGGCATGGAGCAGAAAACCGCCGCGCTCGAAAAGACCTGAGCCTGATGCGCAAGATCCTTTCGACGCATCCGCTGCACCCGCGCGCCACCGACATGCTGGCAGGCGCGGCACGGCTGGCTGTCGCCTCCGCGCTCGACGCCAGGACGCTGACCGCCGAAGCGCGCGATGCCGACATCGTCATCGTGCGCGCGCATCTGCCGCCGGAGCTGTTTGCCGGCGCGACCAACCTGCGCGCCGCGATCCGCCATGGCGCCGGGCTGGACATGATCCCGCTCGAAGCGGCGACGGCGGCGGGCGTGCTGGTGGCCAATGTGCCTGCCGTCAATGCCCGCTCGGTCGCCGAGCATGTGATGTTCACAGCACTTGCGCTGCTGCGGCAATTCCGCAAGGTCGACCATGACCTGCGCGCCAAAGGCTGGCTCGCCGGGCGCGAGCATGCCAATTCCAACATCGAGCTTGCCGGCAAGACCATTGGCATCGTCGGCCTTGGCGCAGTCGGCCAGGCGGTCGGCCATATCGCCGCGCACGGCTTCGACCTCAAGGTGGTGGCCACCACGCGCAGCATGCAGCCGGCGCCCGAGAAGGTCGGCTTCCTGTCGATCGACGCGCTGGTCGAGCAGAGCGACATCATCGTGCTGTGCTGCCCGCTGACGCCGGAGACGCGCGGCCTGATCAGCCGCGAGCGCATCGCCCGCATGAAGCCCAGCGCGCTGCTGATCAACGTTTCGCGCGGGCAGGTGGTCGATGACGACGCTTTGATCGAAGCCTTGACGAAGAGGCGCATCGGCGGCGCGGCGCTCGACGTCTTTGCGACACAGCCATTGCCGCCGAACCACCCCTATTTCAGCTTCGACAACGTCATCGTCACCCCGCATATGGCTGGCATCACCGAGGAATCGATGATGCGCATGGGCGTCGGCGCCGCAGGCGAGGCGCTGCTGGTGCTGGCCGGCAAGCTGCCGGTCAATCTGCGCAACCCGGAAGTGGTCAACCATTACTGGCGGCGCTTTCCCGCCGACGCATAGTGCATCCGCGGTTTCGCCCCAATTCTCAGTGACGCTGCGATGATGCTCAGCCGCCACCTCACGCTCCCGATCATCATTGCCGCATCGATCTGCGCCATGCCGGCACTCGCCGCGGAGAGCAGCTATGTCTACTGCGACAACGGCCTTCGTTGCTTCAAGCAGCCCTGCCCGTCGAGCAGTGCCCTCGACCTTGCCACCGGCAAGATCATCAAGGGCGTGTCGATCGACACCGGCGGCCTGCCGCAACAAGACCAGGCGCTCGACCTCTCGGACAAGCTCTACGCCGGCAAGATCGTCGTCAGAGGCTCGATCGAACGCCGCACCCAGACCATCACCGGCAAGGACTACACCTTGTCCTGGCTGGTCGCGACCCGCGTCGTCCGCGCCGCCAAGGACAGCGAGCGCGAGCACTGCTTCTCGCGATAAGCCGGTTGCAACAGCGGTTCGTTATCCGGCCAACAGCGCCTCGACTTCAGCCGCCACGCGCAACAGATATCGGTCTTCCCCGTGCCTGCCCATCAGCATCAGACCGGCCGGCAGCGCCATATCCGGCATCGGCAGCGAGATCGCGCAAAGGTCGAACTGGTTGGCGACCTGGGTGTTGCGCAACAACAGCCCTTCCGTCTTGTCGCGCAGCGCCTCATCGGCAGCCATGGCGGCGATCGTCGGCGCGACCATCGGCACGGTCGGCAGCGCCACCACGTCGATCGCTTCCAGGCGTTGCGCCATCGCGAGCACGAGTTCGCCACGGCGACGTATAGTCCTGATATAGGCTGAAGCAGGCACCGCCAGCGCGCGCGACAACGGCCCGGTCACATGCGGATCGACCAGCACGGGCGCGCCGGCAGCCAGCCAGTCGGCATGCACTTCGGCGCCCTCCATCGAGGCGATCGTGCCGCGCTTTGTCGCCAGACGCATCTCGGCGATGAGATCGTCGATCGGCAGGTCGACGACGCGGGCGCCAGCCCGCTCGATCCTGCCGATACAGGCCCCGAAAGCAGCAGTCACTTCCGCTTGCGTCTCGCCGAACACGATGCCACGCGCAATGCCGACGCGCAGGCCGGCAAGCGAGAGCGGCTGCAGCGGCCCGGGATCCTCACCGGCCATGACCGCGTCGGCGGCCGCGCAATCGGTAACGTTACAGGCAAGCGGGCCGATCGAATCCAGTGTCGCCGACAAAGGATAGGCGCCGCCCAGCGGCACGCGCCGCGCCGTCGGCTTGAAGCCGACGACGCCGTTGAGCGAGGCCGGAATGCGCACCGAGCCGCCGGTGTCGGAACCGATGGAAATCTCGCTCGTGCCTTCGCCGACCGCAACGCCGGCGCCGGACGACGAACCGCCCGGAATCAGGCTGGCATCTTTGGCATTGCCCGGCGTGCTGTAATGCGGATTGTCGCCAATCGCGGTGAAGGCGAATTCGGTCATGTTGGTCTTGCCGATGATCACGGCGCCCGCCTGCCTGAGCCGTGCCACGATCATTGCGTCCCGCGTTGCCGCCGGTGCGGTGGCCAGTATCAGCGAGCCAGCGGTGGTCGGCTCGCCGGCAACGTCAAACAGATCCTTGACCGACAGGATCGTGCCGTCGAGCGGTCCAAGGCTCACGCCGGCCTTGCGGCGCGCATCGGACGCGTCCGCAGCCGCTCGCGCGGCCCCGGCATAGCGTTTCGTATAAACCTTTTCGTCGGCTGCGCGATTGGCAAGACGTGACAGGATGATTTCGAGACGGTCGCGGACGGATTGCATGTCGATGTCGGACTCCGCAAGGATGAGACGTCTTTAAAAACAATTCCAGGAAAAGTGTTCAGCGGTTTTCCGCCTGGAATTGCGAAGAACAAAGGCAGCAGCGATTGCGCTGACGAAACGGATAAACCGGCAAGCGTGCCTTTGCACCCTGCCAGGAACAGGAAGATGCTGATGCTGTACAAAGGCAGCTGCCACTGCGGCAAGGTGGCGTTCGAGGTCGAAGGCGAACTCGCCATGGCCGTGCGCTGCAATTGCTCGATCTGCAGGCGCAAGGGCGCGCTGCTGTGGGCCGTGCCGCATGACCACTTGAACCTCGTCGCCTGGGGCGACGATCTGGGCCGATACACTTTCGGCAAGGCTCAAATGGCGCATCGGTTTTGCCGCACCTGCGGCATCCACCCTTTCGCCGAGGATGTCAGCCGGGGCGCCGAACGCTCCGCCTATATCAACATCAACTGCCTCGACGATGTCGACCTTGCGGCCATCGAGGTGTTCGAGTTCGACGGCCGGTCCGCATGAATTACCGGTAGCCGGTGGCATCGGCCGGCTTGCCTGCATCCTGGACCTCGGGCACATAGCGCCAGGCGTCCGGGCGCGAGCCATCGAGATCGGTGAAGCCATAGACCTGCGCCAGTCCGCCGCTGGAGAGGGACTGTCCGTTCCAGCGCGACCGCTTCGGGTCGGAAGCGAGCGCGACCACGGCGCGGCCGATGAAGCGCGGCGTTTCTGAAATGACGAAATGCGGGACATTGACGGTCGCGTCGCGCCAGTTCTCCTCCTGCACGCCGAAGGCTTCCAGCATCATCTCGGAGCGCAGCCAGCCGGGTGTCAACGACACCGAAGTTGCGCCGTGCTTTTCGAGGTCCTTGGCGTGCGCCCATGCCATGCGGTTCACCGCCACTTTCGCGAGATCGTAGAAGGGCGACAACCGGTAGTGGTCGGCATTGTAGTCTGCGGTGCCGTCGGTGACTTCGACTAGCAGCCCGCCTGGACGCTCGATCATCAGCGGCAAGGCGTGGTGCGCGGTAATCAGATGTGTGTCGATCCCGAGTCGCAAAAGCCGCAAGCCGTTCTCGAGATTGTGGTCCCAGACGGGCTTATCCCATTCCAATAGCTTTTCGCCGCCCCAGACATCGTTGACCAGTATGTCGAGCCGACCCTGCTCGGCGCGGATGCGGTCGACAAGCTTCCGCACCTCGTCCGAAACCTGATGGTCGACCTGCACGGCAATGCCTTTGCTGCCCTGCGCGGTAACCAGCTCCGCCGTTTCCTCGATGGTCTCGGGTCGATGATATTCCGACTGCTGCGCCCGCGTCGTCCGCCCGGTGACATAGACAGTGGCGCCGGCGGCGCCAAGCTCGACGGCTATGCCACGGCCCGCGCCCCGCGTAGCGCCGGCGACCAGAGCGACCTGTCCTTCAAGCGTCATCAAAACCTCCAAACTCTGGAAATGCACACAAATGAGAGCTCGCTTTTATGTCTCCCTCCATTTATAAATGATCATTCGTTTATAAATGGATGTCAAGATGACTCGCCCAAAAACCCAGTCAGACGAACACGTTCTGGAGTTGGCCTCACGGTTGATGCATAACGAAGGGCCTGAAGCGTTGACCTTCGAACGCTTGGCCCGGGCAAGCGGCCTTTCGGGCTCGACCCTGGTGCAGCGCTTCAAGAGTAAGGCGCTGCTGAAGCAACGCACCCTGCTCCATGCCTGGGACAGACTAGACCGAAACACTGAGGAAGCTGCGCGCTGGGCGGCGAAAACGCCAACGGGCGCTATCGAACTGCTGGTTACCCTTTCCGGTTCTTATGGCGATATCCAATCTTATGCCGAGGGCCTGCTTATCCTGCGCGAGGATCTGCGCGATCCCGTCCTGCGGGCGCGCGGCGCTACGTGGAAGGCAGCACTGAGCAAGGCACTTGCCGACTGCTTCGCCGGAGAGGCGAACATGCCGGAAGATATCGGCCTGCTGATGGCATCGCACTGGCAAGGTTCGCTATTATGGTGGAGTTTCGATCCCGACGAGATGGACCTCACCGCCTATGTCGAGCACAGCCTGAAGCGCTTCGTGTCAGCCCTTACAGCTCCGGCCCGGAGCCGTTGAAGACCCGGGCCGAATCAAATCGCGGATTACAGATAACCGGCTATTCGGCGCGCTTTGGTCCGATGGAGAAAGCCACGATGGCCGCAAGCAGCGTGGCTATCGCGCTGTAGGCAAAGGCGCTGGCGACGCCGGCATGGTCGACCAGCAGACCGCCGAACACGGCGCCAAGCGCGATCGCCACCTGGAAGGTCGCGACCATCAGGCCGCCGGCGCTCTCGGCCTCATCGGGCGCGGCGCGCACCAGCCAGGTCTGCAGGCCGACCGGCACCGCGCCGAAGGCAAAGCCCCAGGCCGCGACGGCTATCGCTGCCAACACTGGCGAAGCGCCGAGCGTGAGCATGGCAAGGGCCGCCAGCGCGATCAGCAGCGGCGCCAGCCCGACGGCAAGCTTGAGATTGCGCTCGGCCAGGAACGCGCCGGCGAAATTGCCGAAGAAGCCGCCAATACCATAAGCAAGCAGAACCAGCGAAATGGTCTCGATCGGCATGACGGGCACCGTTTCGAGGAACGGGCGCACATAGGTGAAGCCGGCAAACTGGCCGGAGGCGACAAGCAGCACGACAAGAAGGGCAACACGAATCGAGCGCCGCTTCAACACGTCGAACAAGGTGCGGAAGCCTGCAACGCTAGAAGGTGGCAGTCGCGGCAAAGTGACGAGTTGCACCAGCAGCGCCAGCGCGCCGACGACCGCGGCGATCATGAAGGCAGTGCGCCAGCCCCAGACATCGCCGACATAAGCGCCGACCGGCGCCGCGGTGACGGTGGCGATCGACACGCCCGTCAGGATGATCGACATGGCGCGCGGCATCAGCCGCATCGGCACCAGCCGCAGCGCCATGGCGGCAGACATTGCCCAGAAGCCTCCCAGCGCGACGCCAAGCACGACGCGGGCCAGAAGCAGAATGGTGAGCGAGGAGGCGAAGGCGGCGAGCAGGTTGGAGGCGATCAGCAGGATCGACAGGATCCACATCACCAGCCGGCGATCAAGGCTTCGGGTGGCAATGGCCATGGTCGGCGCCGCGATCGCGCCGACGATCGCTGTCGCCGTCACCGCCTGGCCGGCGGCGCCTTCGCTGACGCCAAGGTCCTGCGCCAGCCGGGTGAGCAGGCTGGCGGGCAGGAATTCGGCGGTGACGAGCCCGAACACCCCAAGCGCCAGCGAGACCACGGCGCCCCATGCGGGTTCGGATCGTTCTTCCGTTTCAGGATTGTCAAGGACGGCCGTGGCGGGTTCGGTCATGACAAAACCTCCGATCTGATTGCAGCGCCACTTAGGAAATGACCGGCTCGAGCTCCACCCGTTATAGGATTAGACGGGGCGAGCAGTCCGTGTTGTTTGCGGCGCAACATTTAGCTGCAGTGCAACATAGGGAGTGACCGCCTGGCGTTTCCATGCTATAAACGCCAAAATGAATTACAATTCGTCCAAATCGGCACTACCGGCATCCGGCGACCCTCTGACCGACATGCTGCGCGGCTTGCGCCTCGACGGTGTCGATTACGGCCGCTGCGTGCTCGGCGAACCCTGGGCGGTCTCCTTTCCCAAGCAGAAGGCGGCGCGCTTTCATTTCATTGGGCAGCAAGGCTGTTGGCTGTTCTCGCCGGCGAGGGAGTGGATCGAGCTGTCGGTTGGCGACGCGCTGCTCATCCCGCGCGGCGATGAGCACATTCTGGCCAGCGCCCCGGGCGTTCCCCCAGTTCCGATCGGCCGCTACACCATCGAGCCGGTCTGCGAAAACATCTACGACGTCTCCAATGGCTGCGACGGCTGCAAGACGCTGTTGTTTTGCGGCTCGATGCATTTCAACCTCGACGGCTCGCATCCGCTGCTCGACATGATGCCCGCCCTGATGCAGGCGCATAAGCTGATGGCGAACGCGCCGGGCATTCAGCATCTGCTCGATGCGATGGCCGGCGAGGTGACGATGGATCGCGTCGGCTCCGGCGGCATTCTTGCCCGCCTGGCCGACGTGCTTGCCGCCACGATCATCCGCTCCTGGGTGGAGAATGGCTGCGGCGACGCTTCCGGATGGATCGCCGCGGTCAGAAGTCCGGATGTCGGCAAGGTGCTCGCCGCCATCCACCTGCAGCCCGAACGCGACTGGTCGGTCGAGACGCTGGCGCGTATGATGGGGGCTTCGCGCTCCGCCTTTGCGCAGCGCTTCGCCACCGTGGTCGGCGAAACGCCGGCTAAGTATGTGCTGCGCGTACGCATGCACCAGGCCAGGCAATGGCTGACCCGCGACGGCATGCGGGTCTCGGTGGCGGCGGCAAGGCTGGGCTATGATTCCGAGGCGTCCTTCAGCCGCGCCTTCAAACGGGTGATGGGCGAGGCGCCGAGCCGTTTCCGCAACACGGCCGGCGGCGAGGACAGCGCGACCGCCTGAGCCTTTGAAATCCTCTGTCTGGAGAAATCGCCAAGTTTTTTGGACGACACGCCATTGCCTGCCCATGACGGCGACATAATCTGGCCTGGTGGAGGAACCCGATGACCAGATATTTCGCAATGCTTGGGCTTGCCGCGCTCTGTCTCGTGCCTCAGCGCGCGTTGGCGCTTGAAGACAGCTACCTGCCCGCCGACAAGATCCCCTATGCCGTTGAGGCGCCGGACCAGCCGCAGCGCCTCGGACCGCTATGGGGCGAGCGGGCGAAGGGACCGGCCGGCACGCTGCTGAAGGTCCCTGGCAATTGGCGCGCGCCCGTCCATGCCCACACCGCCGATTACCGCGCCATTGTCATCAAGGGGCTGTGGGCGCACTGGCAGATGGACGGCGGCGAAGCGACCAAGGTCGTGCTGCCTGTAGGTTCCTACTGGACGCAGAAGGCCAACGAGATGCATGACGATGCCTGCCTCTCGGACACCGAATGCGTGATCCTTTTGATCAACGACACGCCCTACGAGACCTATTTGCCGAAATAGGATGCAGCCAACGACAGCAGGCAGGCAGAAAGGCCGGCTGCTAGCCTGCGTGCCGCAGGCTGACGCCGCTGCCCTTGTCGAACAGCACCACCTTGTCGGGGTTCCAGGCAAAGCGCACCGACTGCTCGATCGCGACATCGGTTCTGGCCGGCACGGTGGCCCTGAGCATCGTGTCGCCGACCCTCAGCGTCAGGATCTTTTCGACGCCGTGGTTCTCGACATCGTGGACGAGTGCTTCCACCGGCGCGCCGCTCTCCAGATAGACGTCCTCCGGACGGATGCCGAAGACGAGCGGGCGACCCTCGGTCGCGCCACTCGTCCCGGCTCCCCCTTTAAGCGGCAGTTCGAAATTGATCGGCGCCATCACCGCGCGGTTGTCGACCAGCCTGCCGTCGATGAGGTTCATCGGCGGCGAGCCGACGAAGCTCGCGACATAGGTGTCGCGTGGATTGTTGTAGATCTCGTGCGGCGTGCCGGTCTGCACGATGCGGCCGTGATTCAGCACGCCGACCTTGTCGCCCATCGACATCGCCTCGATCTGGTCGTGGGTGACGAACAGGAAGGTGGCGCCGAGCTGCATCTGCAGGTTCTTCAATTCCGTGCGCAGCGCCTCGCGCAGCTTGGCGTCGAGCGCCGACAGCGGCTCGTCCATCAGGAACACGCGCGGCTTGCGTACGATGGCCCGGCCGATCGAGACGCGCTGCATCTCGCCGCCCGACAGCCGGTCGGTCTTGCGGTCGAGCAGATGCTCGATCCTGAGCGTGCGCGCCACGCGCGCGACACGGTCCTGGATCTCGGCGTCCGGCAGCCGGCGGATCTTCGGCTTCAGCGGGAATTCCAGATTCTGCCGCACCGTGTAGCGCGGATAGAGCGAATACTGCTGCAGCACCAGCGCCACGTCGCGCTCGGCGGCGCCCCAGTCGGCGACGTCGACGCCGTCGATCAACACCTGCCCCTCGGTCGGCTTTTCGAGGCCGGCGACCATTCTCAGCGTCGTCGTCTTGCCGGCCCCGGTCTCGCCGAGCAGCACGAAGAACTCGCCATCGGCGATCTCGAGACTGAGTCCCGACAACGCGGTGTGGTTGCCGAAGGTCTTGGAAATGTTCTTGAGTTGGATGTGGGCCATTACAGTCTCACTCCGAGCGACCTGCCGCTCGCCGCGTCGAAGAAATGCGCCTGCGAAGGATCGATCCGCGCATAGACCTTTTCGCCCGCACCGCTGATGAAGCCGCTCTTGGTGCGGGCGCGCAGCATCTTGGAGCCGACCTTGAGGTCGACGATGTCGAAGGAGCCGAGCGGCTCGACGATCTGCGTTTCGACAGGCAGGAAACCGTCCGTCGCCTCGCGGCGCACCAGCACGCCTTCGGGCCGTATGCCCAAGGTGAGCTGGCCGCCGGCATGGCCGTTGAGCTTGGAAAGCAGCGCGCGCGGAAACTCGAAGCCGGCGGCCGCGCCGCCGACGGAAACAGAAGCTGCCGACGCATTGTCGGCCACCGTGGCCTCGGCGACGTTCATCACCGGACTACCGACGAATTGCGCGACGAACAGGTTGGCCGGATGCGAATAGACCTCGTCCGGCGTGCCGACCTGCTGCAGCACGCCTTCATGCATGATGACGATGCGGTCGGCGAGGCTCATCGCCTCGATCTGGTCGTGCGTCACGTAGATGCTGGTCGAGCCCTGCTTGATATGCAGCCGCTTGATCTCGGCGCGCATTTCCTCGCGCAGCTTGGCGTCGAGCGCGCCGATCGGCTCGTCCATCAGCATCGCCTTGGGGCGCCGCACCAGCGCCCGCCCGATGGCCACGCGCTGCATGTCGCCGCCCGACAGCGCCGAGGGCTTCTTGTTGAGCAGATCGCCGATCTGCAGCGTCTTGGCCACCGAGCGTACTTCTGCGTCGATCTCGCTCCTGCTCTTGCGCGTCGCGCGCAGCGGGAAGGCGATGTTCTCGTAGACGTTCATATGCGGGTAGAGCGAGAATGACTGGAACACCATGGCGATGTCGCGGTCGGCCGCCTTGAGGTGCTGCACCGGCTTGCCATCGATCAGGATGTCGCCCTGGTCGATCGTCTCCAGCCCGGCGATAGCGCGCAGGGTCGTCGTCTTGCCGCAGCCCGACTGTCCGAGCAGCACGATGAACTCGTTGTCGTCGATCTTGAGGTTCAGGTCCTTGATGACCTGGACGGCGCCGAAGAATTTCTGGACGCCGCGAAGCTCGATCTGGGTCAATGCTGTGCCCCCGCGTTGCGCGCCTGCTGTTCGGCCCCGTGTCCGGTGCCGGCCTGCTCGTCGCGCGGAATCTTGGAGGTGATGTTGAAGCCGATCAGGCCGATCAGGATGATCGTCACGCCGTAAGTGTGGAGCGGCATGTTCCAGGGTTGGCAGAGCGCGACGATGCCCAGCACCATCAGGATCTGCGACCCTGGCTCGAGATACTTCTCGTTGATGGCGCGAAAACTCATTTGCGGATCGCTCCGAAGGACATGCCGCGCAACAGATGATTGCGGAGCAGGAAGGTGAAGATCGCGACCGGCAGCAGGAACAGGAAGGTGCCGGCGGCGATTACTGTCCAGTCGGGCAGGCCGGAGCCGACCTGGCTCGGAATGAAGGGCGGTGCGGTCTGCGCGCGGCGGTTGGTCATGATCAGCGCGAAGGCGTATTCGTTCCACGCCGTGATGAAGCAGAACACGGCCGTTGCGGCGATGCCGGTCGCGGCCTCGGGCAGCACGATCTTGAAGAAGGCTTCCATACGCGTATAGCCGTCGACGAGCGCTGCCTCCTCGTATTCCTTCGGGATCTCGTCGATGAAGCCCTTCATCAGCCACACCGAGAAGGACAGGTTGAAGGCGGTGTAGAGGATGATCAGGCCGAGATGGGAATCGTTCAGCCCCGCGGCCCGGTACATCAGGAACATCGGGATTGCGACCACCACCGGCGGCAGCATGCGCGTCGACAGGATGAAGAAGAGCAGGTCGGCCTCTCCCTTCACCTTGAAACGCGAGAAGCCGTAGGCGGTGAACGTGCCCATGCCGACGGCGAGCACGGTCGAGGTGATCGCCACGATCAGCGAGTTCAGGAAGCGGCTCGGATAGCCCGACCACTGCACCTCACCCTTGCCGTCGCGCACGATCTTTTCGCCGCCGTCGAAGACGACGCGCTCCCACCACGGGGCTGCCGCGTATTCTTCCGGCGTCGGCGGATTGCGCAGCTGCGAGCGTTTGGTGAACAGCTTCACGAAGGGCGAGATTTCCGGCTGGAACACGACCGTCGGCGGGATCGTCGTGGCAAGGTTGCGCGGCTTGAATGCCGTCGAGGCGATCCAGTAGATTGGCGCCAGGAAAATGATCGTCACCAGCAGAACGATGACGATGGCGATGCGGTTGAAGGTGATTTCGGAAGAGGTGCGGACGGCGGCCATCTGTCAGCGCTCCTTCACTTTGTTCAGGTATTTGACGTAGATGTTGGTGATCGCCAGCACCATGATCAGCACGATGTAGGCCATGGCGCAGGACCGCCCGGTCTGCCATTCCTGGAAAGCCATCTTGTAGAGCCGGATCGAGATAAGTTCAGCCGTCGGCTGGCTTGTCAGAATGTAGGCGAGATCGAAGGTCTTGAACGCTTCCATGGTGCGGAAAATAACCGCGATCATCAGGATCGGCGCGACCAGCGGCAGAGTGATGCGAAAGAACGTGTAGAACGGGCCGGCGCGGTCGATCGCCGCGGCCTCGTAGAGATGTTTCGGCACCGCCGAGAGGCCGGCCAGCGACAGCAGCATGACGAAGGGCGACCACATCCAGATATCGGTCAGGGCGACTGCATAGAGCGCCATTTTCGGATCTGCCAGCCACTCGAAATTGCCGAGCCCGAGCGCATAGTTGATGACGCCCCATGACGGGTCGTAAAGCAGTTTCCAGAACAGGCCGACGACGGCCATCGACAGCATCATAGGCAGCAACAGCAGCGTAGTGATAAGGCCCTTGAACGGAATATCCCGGTTGAGCAGCATCGCCACGCCAAAGCCGACGAAGAGCTGTCCGACGACCGAGACAATGACGTATTTCGCGGTGATGGCGAAGTTCGACCAGACATAAGGGTCGTTGAGCAGGTCGCGATAGTTCTGCAGCCCGACGAAATTAGCCGGCGCATTGGTCGACGCGCGGAAATCGGTGAAGGAATAGCCGAGCGAATAGATCAGCGGGAAGATGTTGAAGACGATCAGGAACAGGATCGTCGGGATGATGAAGAGATTGCGGATCGAAATGTCGCTGAGGCCGCGCGCCGCGGCCCGCGAGGACCTGTCGAGCGTGGTGATCATCGTGGTCGCCAAAACCCTGCTCCGGAAGCTTGAAAAACAAACGGAGGAGGCCTCTCAGGCCTCCTCCGCGAGGCATGTCGATTACTTCACGCGGCCGTATTTTTTGAAAGTCGCGTTCCAGTCGGCGGCAAGTGCGTCCAGCGTTTCCTTGGCGGTGCCGGAGCCGCCGATCATGTAGGGATAGATGCGCTGGTTGAGTTGCTGCAGCAGTTCGGCATATTCCGGCACGGCCCAGAAATCCTTCACCTTGAACATGGTCTCGTAGAAGGCCTTGTTGTAAGGCGTGGCACTCTGGAACTCAGGCGATTTCAGCACCGCCGCGCTGCAGGTATAGCCGCCAAGCGCCGCCCATTTCTTCTGGGTGTCGTCCTTGATGAACCATTCGAGGAACTTCATCGCCTCGTCCTGCTTCTGCGAATAGGAGACGATGGAGATGCCCTGGCCGCCGAGAGCCGCGAACTGGTCGCCGTTCGGGCCCGGAGGATTGGCGAAGAAACCGGTGTTCTTGGCGTTCGGGTTCGACGACTCGTTGATCAGCGAGGGGAAGAAGGCGAAGTAGTTCATGCTCATCGCCGCGAGGTTCTCGGTGATCGCCTGGTTGTCCTCGACGAAGAACGACTTGGCCCAGCCCGGAGGCGTGAACTTGTAGAGTTCCTTGTAGGCATCGAGCGCCGCGACGGCCTTGTCGGAGTTGACGATACCGTCGACCTTGTATGTCGAGTAGTCGCCGAGTTCGCCGCCGTAGGAGAACAGGGCGTTCTCGAAGCCCATCGCCATCGCATCATAGGAATTGTCGGTGTAGATGGCGATGCCGTATTTCTTTTGGTCCGGACGGTAGAAGAATTCGGCGATGTCGCGCAGCGCCTTGAAATCCTTCGGCACGTCGAGGTCGTAGCCATACTTGGCCTTGAAGGCTTCCTTTTCCTTCGGGTCCTCGAACCAGTCCTTGCGATAGGACCAGCCGACGGCGTCGCCTTCGAGCGGGATCGCCCAATACTTGCCGCTGTTGCCGGGATATTCGGCGTAGTATTTGACCGTCGCCGGCGCCATCACCTCTTTGAGATTGTGCTTGTTGAAGAAGTCGGTCAGGTCGACATAGTGACCGCCGGTCGAGCCGGCGCCGAGCCACTGCGAGTCGCCGACCACGAGGTCATAGGCGTCGCCATGGGCGTTGAACTCGGTGAAAGCCTTGGTCTGAAAGTCGGACCACGGCGTGGTTTCGACCGTGATCTTGACGCCGGTTTCCTTCTCGTACTCGTTGCCGAGTTCCTGCAGGTAGTTGGCCGGATCCCACTCCGCCCAGAAGATGGTGAGCGACTTTTCCTGCGCGTGGACGGACGTCCCGCAGGCAAGCGCCAGGCCGACACCAGCAAGCACGCTGGTCACTAACTTGCGCATAATGATTTCCTCCCTTGTGCGCATTCTACCGTGTCATGCGTGCCGGCGACGAAGCCGGCCCTGGTAGTTCCTCCTGTGATGGCGCCTCTCCGGTTCCAGGCCTCCTCGCCCCTGCCGGAAAATGGATCGCGGCCTTCACTTTTGATCCGCTTTATCTGTCTTGATCTGGTATTACCAATTCTGGCTTGGCGTCAAGCGCTTTCTTGAAGCGACGATAGCAGTCAGATGAGCCAACCATTACGATATCCGTCTGTTTTTCCTCGTTTTTCCTACTATTTGATACGTGGAGCGCTTGTCAGGAGCGGGTCACCACCATTAACATCCAAAACTGTCTCCGCAATCTGGTCGAACCAGATTCACGCGGTTGTTCCCTGAGACGCGACCAACATTCCTGCCGATTTCGCCTCCGATTCCGCCATCGCCGCCCGCACCAGCGCGCCCGCCGCCCATTGCGCGACCGACATCATTTCGGCGCTGTCCAGCCCCCAGATATCCTTCAGCACGGTGACCACCTCGACGCCGAACATCAGCGACAGCGCCTGCGCCAAGCGCTTGAACTGGCGCGGCTTGAGACGCCCCTTGAGTGGCGCGATGGCATCCTTGAGCAAATCGACGCGATGCCCCCGCGTGAAAGCCGGCTCGGACCCGAGTGTGCCCGCCTGGCGCCGCGCCCATTGATCGAGCGACAATTTCAGCGCCGCCTTGAACGTCGCCTCGAAAGCCTCGATGCGCGGCATGGCGGTGGCAAAAAGATCGGCCACGCGCCGCTCCGCATCGTTGGAATTGGATGTCCAGGTAAGGATCGGTCCGAGCCCCTCGTCGACCACCGCCTGCACCAGCGCCGCCTGGCTCGGGAAATAGCGGTAGGCCGTCGCCCGCGAGACCTGCGCCGCCTCGGCCACCTCGCTGACCGAAGGCGTCAGGCCCGACTGCATCAGCCTCGTCGCGGTCTCCAGCATCAGGCGCCTGGTGCGGGCGCGCGGCCCCTTTTCGGCGGCCGGCGGCTGATCGTCGCTGTCGCGGACAGCGGCTTGTTGACGTGAGACATCCATATCAATACGATACGCGCGTCTCAAAAAAATGCAATGGCCCGCGCATCGAGGACGGCCATGCAAAAAAGGTCGGTGGCCTCCCCAGGCGCGCCGGGTGATGGGGAATGCGATGAAGCGCATCTACGTCGTGGGCACTGCCGACACCAAGGGCGAGGAACTGGCCTTCCTCGCCGATGCCGTCGCCGCTGCCGGCGGCCTGGTCGCCCGTGTCGATATCGGCACGCGCGGCGCCACCGTTCCGGTCGACGTCGCGGCCAGCGAAGTCGCGGCACATCATCCTGACGGCGCAAGCGCGGTGCTTGGCAACGATGACCGCGGCACGGCGGTGGCCGGCATGGGCGCGGCTTTCACCAGCTTCATCCAGTCCCGCAACGATGTTGCCGGCGTCATCGGTATCGGCGGCGGCGGCGGCACATCGATCGTCACCGCCGGCATGCGCGCGCTGCCGCTTGGGCTACCGAAGATCATGATCTCGACGCTCGCCTCCGGCGACACAGCACCCTATGTCGACGTTTCCGACATCATCATGATGCCGTCGGTGACGGACATGGCAGGCCTCAACCGGCTGTCGCGCGTCGTGTTGCACAACGCCGCCAAGGCGATCGCCGGCATGGCCGCGAAGCCGGCGCCCTCGGCCACCGGCAAGCCGGCGCTGGGCCTCACTATGTTCGGCGTCACCACGCCTTGCGTGACGGCGATCGTCGAACATCTGCGCGCCGACTATGACTGCATGGTCTTCCATGCCACCGGCGCCGGCGGCCGCTCGATGGAGAAGCTTGCCGATTCCGGCCTGCTTGCCGGTGTCCTCGACATCACAACGACAGAGGTCTGCGACTTGCTGTTCGGCGGCGTGCTGCCGGCGACGGAAGATCGCTTCGGCGCGATTGCCCGCACCGGCCTGCCCTATGTCGGCTCGGTCGGCGCGCTCGACATGGTCAATTTCTGGGCGCCGCCAACCATTCCCGAGCGCTATCGCGGACGCCTGTTTTACGAGCACAATCCCAACGTCACGCTGATGCGCACCACCATCGAGGAATGCCGCCGAATCGGCGAATGGATCGGCGGCAGGCTTGCCCAATGCGACGGTCCGGTCCGCTTCCTGATCCCTGAAAAGGGCGTATCCGCCCTCGATATCGAGGGCGGCGCCTTCTTCGACCCGGAAGCCGACGCTGTGCTGTTCGACGCGATCGAAGGCACGATCAGGCCGACGAAGAATCGCACCGCGACGCGCCTGCCATTGCACATCAACGATCCCGCCTTTGCCACGGCCGCGGCCGAAGCCTTCCTCGATATTGCCAAGAATTGAGACCCGATGGCCGCCATCCCGCGCAAGAAGATTCTGGAAAAATTCCGCAAGATGATTGCCGACGGCGTGCCGATCGTCGGCGGCGGCGCCGGCACCGGCCTGTCGGCCAAGGCCGAGGAAGCCGGCGGCATCGACCTGATCATCATCTACAATTCCGGCCGCTACCGCATGGCCGGGCGCGGCTCGGCCGCCGGCCTGCTCGCCTACGGCAACGCCAATGAGATCGTCAAGGAAATGGCTTATGAGGTGCTTCCGGTGGTGAAGAGGACGCCGGTGCTGGCCGGCGTCAACGGCACCGATCCCTTCGTCATCATGCCGCTGCTTCTGGCCGAGCTGAAGACGATGGGCTTTTCCGGCGTGCAGAATTTCCCGACCATCGGCCTGTTCGACGGTAAAATGCGGCAGAGTTTCGAGGAGACCGGCATGGGCTTCGGCCTCGAGGTCGACATGATCGCCGAGGCGCACAAGCTCGACCTTCTGACCACGCCTTACGTTTTCAATCCTGACGAGGCGCGCGCCATGACCAAGGCCGGCGCCGACATCGTCGTTGCCCATATGGGGGTGACGACCGGCGGCTCGATCGGCGCCACCTCGGCCAACTCGCTCGACGACTGCGTGACCGAGATCGACGCCATCGCCGATGCCGCGCGCTCGGTGCGCAAGGATGTCATACTGCTTTGCCATGGCGGCCCGATCTCGATGCCCGACGATGCCCGTTACATCCTCGACCGCTGCAAGGGCCTGCATGGCTTCTACGGTGCGAGCTCGATGGAGCGGCTGCCGGCGGAAGCGGCGATCGCCAGGCAGACGGCGGATTTCAAGGCCGTCACGCTTCGCGAGCACAAGACACCACCCACGAAAAAGAAGGGATGAGCAATGGCCGACAGGAGCAAGGTTTTCGTCTACCCGAAAGATGTCAGCGCCTTCGGCTTCGACTGGGGCAAGCTGTCGCTGACCGTCGCGCCGGAAGTGAACGGCGCTGAGCGCTTTTCCGGCGGTGTCGTTGACCTGCCCTCGGGCAAGGGCCACACACGCCACAACCATCCCGGCGCCGAGGAAATCATTTTCGTCATCTCCGGCAATGGCGAGCAGATGGTCGAGGATGAGCAGGGCAATCCGGTGGTCGCCAAGGTCGGACCCGGCTGCACCATCTACGTGCCGGAAAGCCGCTTCCATTCGACGCTGAATACCGGTGATGGGCCGATGCAGCTCTTCGTCGTCTATTCGCCCGCCGGGCCGGAGCTGATGTTGCGGGAACTGCCGGATTTCAAGCTGCTACCGGCGGGGCAGTGATGAAACTTTCCTTCTCCCCGTTCTACGGGGAGAAGGTGCCCGAAGGGCGGATGAGGGGCAGCGCCGACCTTCGATCTACGAAATCCCACCCCTGTTCCACCCGCGCCCGCGATCGCCGAACATCACATAGCCGGCGTCGGTCACGGCGACCGTATCCTCCAGCTTGATGAAGCCGCGCGTCGGGTGGAGCATGGTCGTCTCCACCGAGAGCACCATGTTGGTCTCCAGCGGCTTTGCCGCATAGGTGCCTTCATAGGCGACCGGATGGTTGGTCATCAGGAACGGCGCCTCATGCGTGATCAGCCCCATGCCGTGGGCGAAAAAGTCCGTATAGGGAGCGACCTTCGAGGCTTTCAGCACGCCCTCGGCATGCGAAATCATATCGCCGCCCAGCGTGCCCGCCTTGACCTTGGAGAAGGCTGCCTGCTGCACCGTCTCGATTTCAGCCAACAGGTCCTCGAGTTCCGCGTCCGGCTCGCCGAGCACACCCATGCGGCAGAGATCGCCGATATAGCCATGATAGTTGCCGCCGGAATCGATCGACAGCACCTCGCCCTTCTTCCAAGCTTGATTTGAGGAAGCGCGGTTGTGGCTGGAGCCGAGCGTCAGCAGGCAATATTCGAAATGCGCGCCGCGATTGGTCTCCTCGCGCCGCAACTGCTCGATGATGTCGGCCTTGGTCGTGCCTTCGCGCGCCCAGGCGATCGTCGCCAGCATGGAATCGGTGATAAGCTCGGAGGCGGTGCGCAGCTGTTCGAGCTCGGCCTTCGTCTTGATGGCGCGCATGTTCTCCAGCATGTCGGTGGCGTCGATCAGCTTGGCATCGGGCAGCGCCTTGCGGATCAGCGCGTAGGCGTCGGACGGCAGGAAGCCCGGCTCGATGCCGATGCGCGCCGCGCCCTTGCCGATCTGCTTGAGATGCTCGACCGCCAGATTGGCGGCGTCGAGCGTGCCCCAGCAGGCGGCGTGCAGTGTCGGCGTCCAGAACGGATGGTTCTGGTGCTCGCCGCCCTCCATCTTGTTGCCGATATAGGCCGCATGCTCCGGCCCGCCTTTCTCGTAAAGGACGATCGGCAAATAGCGGCTGTGCCCGATCGCATCCATCGCGGCAAAAAAGATGAATTTGTAGCCGCCGAGCAGATATTGCGTGTTGTGCTTGGAGGTGGCGAACAGCACGTCGATGCCGGCCTCGTCCATCAACCGGTCCACCCGCGCCTGGTCGAACGGGATGCTGCTGACTTCGGTCTTGCCCGGAGCGATGTTCATCTGCCTCTCCTTGGAAATTTATCGGCCTGCAGGCGGCCAATCCGTCTTTGAATCCCGATACCGGCTAAATCTGCATTATTTTGGTCGTCCTGGTCCAGCCAGAATTGACATATGGTCGTCAATTCCGACATCAGAACCATTCTCCGTGCATCATCCCGCGCAATCTGGTCCGACCAGATTGTTGCGCTTCTATCTTGCGGTTATAACTGGTCCAGCGGACGAAAATTTCAAAGCCAAGCCAGCATGCGCCAAATCCGTCTCTGGCGAAACCTTGGCCAAGGGCCATAATCCTCAACTGTTCGAGATTGCCGCGCCTGCTCAGGCGCGAAGAGGGGAGTTGAAATATGTCCGAATTCACCATTTCACGCCGCCGCCTGCTGGCCGGCTCCGCGTTGCTTTTGACCTCGACCGCACTGCCGACCATCGGCCTGGCGCAGACGCCGAAGAAAGGCGGGCGCCTCGTGCTTGCCGCCGATTCCGAACCGCGCAATCTCAACCCGGCGATCGTCGCCTCGAACGGCGTCTTCTTCATCTCCAGCAAGATCGTCGAGACGTTGGCCGAAGCCTCCTTCGACGGCAAGGATGGGCTGCAGCCGCGGCTGGCGCTTTCCTGGGAAGGGGCGGCCGACGGCCTGTCGGCGACCTTCAAATTGCGCGACGGCGTGAAATGGCATGACGGCAAGCCCTTCACGTCCGCCGACGTCGCCTTCTCGGCGCTGCGGATCTGGAAGCCGCTGCAGAATCTCGGCCGCACCGTGTTCAAGGACCTCGAGGCCGTCGACACGCCCGACGATCTGACCGCAATCTTCAAATTCGCCAAGCCGACGCCGTTTCAGCTCATCCGCAATGCGCTGCCGGCGCTGTCGAGCGTCGTGCCTAAGCACGTTTATGAGGTTGGCAAGATCGAGGACAATCCGGCCAACAACGCGCCGATCGGCACCGGCCCGTTCAAATTCGCCGAATACAAGGCCGGCCAGTATTACCGGCTGACCCGGAACGATGCCTATTGGGGCAAGGACGAGCCCTATCTCGACGAGATCGTCTACCAGGTGCTGCCCGACCGCACATCCGCCGCTGCGGCGCTCGAGGCCGAGGAGATTCAGCTCGCCGCCTTCTCCGCCGTGCCGCTCGCCGACCTCGACCGCATCTCCAAGGTGCCCGGCCTCAAGGTCATCCCCAAGGGCTATGAGGGGCTGACCTACCAGCTCGTCGTCGAGATCAACCATCGCCGCAAGGAACTGGCCGACCTGAAAGTGCGCCAGGCGATTGCGTATGCCATCGACAAGGACTTCGTCGTCAAGACGGTCTTCCTCGGCTATGCCGCGACCGCGACCGGCCCGGTGCCGAAGAACGATCCGCAATTCTACACCGCCGATGTGCCGACCTATCCCTTCGACGTCGCCAAGGCCAACGCGCTGCTCGACGAAGCCGGCTACAAGCGTACCGACGACGGCAAGCGCTTTGCGCTGAAACTCCTGCCGGCGCCCTATTTCAACGAAACAAAACAGTTCGGCGATTATCTGCGCCAGGCACTGGCCGCCATCGGCATCGACGCCGAGATCGTCAACAACGACTCGGCAGCCCACATCAAGGCCGTCTACACCGACCACGCCTTCGACCTCGCCGTCGGCCCGCCGGTGTTTCGCGGCGACCCGGCGATCTCGACCACCATCCTGGTGCAGAGCGGCATTCCCGACGGGGTGCCCTTCTCCAACCAGGGCGGCTACAAGAACGCCGATCTGGACGCGCTGATCGCCAAGGCATCGGAAACGCTCGACACCTCGGCGCGCACCGAACTCTACAAGGAGTTCCAGAAGAAGGTCGCGGCCGATCTGCCGCTGATCAATGTCGCGGAGTGGAGTTTCATCAGCGTGGCGCGCGATACGGTCGGCAACATCGCCAACAATCCGCGCTGGGCGGTTTCAAACTGGGCGGACACCTATTTGGCCGGCTGATCTCCTTGCGGATTGCCTGTCGGGGTGCTCAGTTTCGAGAATGAGAGTTCCCTCGCGCCCCCCTCTGTCCTGCCGGACATCTCCCCCACGAGGGGGGAGATTGGCAGCTTCCGCGCCCCGCCCATTCTTGGAACGTTGGAGGGTGGCGAAAGCCGCGCCGACGGCTGATCTCCGCCCAAGGGGGGGAGATGTCCGGCAGGACAGAGGGGGGCGCCGTAGAGCTCGACGCCCATGGCTTAGCCTCAACCAGGCTTCCCCATGACCCGCGCCCTCACCCTTATCCGCCGCCGCCTCGTCGGCAGCGTCTTCGTGCTGCTGATCGTCGTCATCGGCAGCTTCCTCCTCCTCGAAGCAGCCCCCGGCGATGCTGTCGACGCCTACATCGTCTCGACCGGCGGCGATGCCGGCATGATCGAATTGCTGCGCCACCGCTGGGGCCTCGACCAATCGGAATTTACCCGCCTCGCCAACTATCTCTGGGCGCTGCTGCATCTCGACCTCGGCCAGTCGGTTACTTTCTCCAGGCCGATCCGCGAAATCATCCTCGAACGCCTGCCGACCACGCTGATCCTGATGGGCAGCGCCACCGCGCTGTCCTTTGGTCTCGGCTCGGCGCTCGGCATCTATGCCGGCGCCAGACCCGGCAGCTTCCGCGACCGCTTCCTGTCGATCGGTTCGCTGGCGCTTTACGCCGTGCCCGGCTTCTGGCTCGGCCTGGTGTTGATCGTCGTCTTTGCCGTCGACCTGCGCTGGCTGCCGATCGGCGGCATCGAGAGCATCGCCTCCGGCAAGACCGGTCTGGCAAGGACCGCCGACATCGTCGTCCACCTCGTGCTACCGGTCTCGGCGCTCGGCTTCATCTATCTGGCACTCTATCTGCGCATGATGCGCGCCGGCATGGCCGAAGCCTGGCGCCAGGACTTTGTCCTTGCCGCCCGCGCGCGCGGCCTGTCGCGCCGCCGCATCGTGCTTGCCCACGTCGCCCGCAACGCGCTGTTGCCACTGATCACCATGCTCGGCCTGCAATCGGCGCAGATGCTGGGTGGCAGCGTCGTCATCGAAAGCGTCTTTGCCGTGCCCGGACTTGGACGGCTGGCGCAGGAGGCCGTCGCCGGACGTGACACGCCACTGCTGCTTGGCATCATCCTCACCAGCGCCGTTCTGGTCATCGTCATCAACCTCCTCGTCGACCTCGCCTACGCCTTCCTCGACCCGCGCGTCGGCGCCGGCGAGGCCGGCGCATGAGCCGGCTGCGTCGCTTCTTTCGCACACCGGAGGCAATCGCCGGTTCGCTCATCCTCGCTTTGCTGGTCGCCATGGCCCTCGCCGCGCCGCTGCTGTTCCCGGGCGACCCGCAAGCGATCGCCGGTCCGGCGTTGCTGCCGCCGTTCCAGAACTGGGCGCTGCCGCTCGGCACCGACCGTCTCGGCCGCGATGTGCTCGCCGAATTGTTCCACGGCGCCCGCACCTCGCTGGCGGTGGGGCTGGCGGCGGCGACCGCCGCCCTTCTGATCGGCGCCGTGGTCGGCACGCTGGCCGGCTTCGCCGGCGGCCCGATAGACGAAGTGCTGATGCGCATCACCGACGCCTTCCAGACCGTGCCGAGTTTTCTGCTTGCGCTGGCCTTCGTCAGCATCGTCGGGCCATCGCTCGGGGTCGTCGTCGCGGCGATCGCGCTCGGCGCCTGGACCGGGCCGGCGCGGGTGGCGCGCGCGGAAGTGCTGTCGATCCGCGAGCGCGACTATGTCGCCGGTGCGCGCGTCATCGGCATGCATCCGCTCGAAATCGCCTTTCGCGAGGTTCTGCCCAATGCCTTGCCGCCGGTGCTGGCGCTGTCTTCGGTGATCGTGGCGGCGGCGATCCTGACCGAGGCGGCGCTGTCCTTCCTTGGCCTCGGCGATCCCAACCGCGTCACCTGGGGCGGCATGATCGCCGAGGGCCGCACGGTTTTGCGCACCGCGCCGTTTCTGTCGATCGTTCCGGGCGTGGCGCTGGTGCTGACCGTGCTCGGCGTCTATCTCGCCGGCGAAGGCGTGGTCGAAAGCACTGCCATGCGCAGGAGCCTGTCGTGACCGCGCTGCTGTCCATTCGCGATCTTGCGGTGCGGTATCGGCGCGATGGTGTCGAGGTGACGGCGCTGAAAGGTGTGAGCCTGGACGTCGAGGGCAGCGAGCGCCTGGCGATCATCGGTGAAAGCGGTTCGGGCAAGAGCACACTGGCGCTGGCGGTTGCGGGGTTGTTGCCGGGAAGTGCCGGGATTGACGGACGCATTGAGTGGTTTTTGCCGGCGGACGCTGGCGCAAAGGCCCCCCACCTCGGCCGCGACATCGGCTTCGTCTTCCAGGACCCCTCCTCCAGCCTGGACCCGATCATGCCGGTCGGCAAACAGATCGCCGAAGTCGTCCGCACGCATCTCGGCCTCGGCTGGCGCGACGCCTACGCCCGGGCGAAAACCCTGCTCAAACGTGTGCATCTGCCCAACCCCGACGCCATCCTGCACGCCTATCCGCACCAGCTCTCTGGCGGCCAAAAACAGCGTGTGGCGATTGCCGCCGCCATCGTCGCTGGCCCGAGACTACTCATCGCCGACGAGGCGACCAGCGCGCTCGACACCATCGTCCAGGCCGAGATCGTCACGCTTATTCGGCAACTGGTCGCCGAGGACGGCATGACGCTGCTCTTCATCAGCCACGACATCGCGCTGGCAGCCACGCTTGCCGACCGCATCGCGGTGCTGCGGCATGGCGAACTGGTCGAATTCGGCGAAACCCGCCAGGTCATCGAGGCCCCGCGCCACGCCTATACGCGCGCCTTGCTCGACGCTTATCTCGGCCTCGACGCCCAGCCGCTGCTTGATCGGCAAGGCACCCGGGTATGAGCGTGCTCACCGTCTCCAATCTAACCAAGCACTATCGCCGCGGCGGCGAGCGCTTTGCCGCCGTCGATGATGTCTCGTTCGAGATCGCGCCGGCGGAGACGCTGGCGCTCGCCGGCCCGTCCGGCAGCGGCAAATCGACGATCGCAAGGCTGGTGCTGAGGCTGATCGAGCCCGATACCGGTCGCATCGAATTTGAAGGCGAGGATTTCCTCGCCCTGTCGGGCGCCACGCTGCGCGCCAGGCGGGCAAAGCTGCAGATGGTGTTCCAGGATCCGCTGGCAGCCTTCAATCCGCGCGCCACCGTGGCGCGTGTGCTGGATGATCCGTTGCGCATCCACGATATTGCCTCGCGCGCAGAACGCCCGAGCCGCATCGCGAGCCTGCTGGAGCGCGTCGGCCTCCACGCCGCTCTTGCCATGCGCGCCATCCACGAGATTTCCGGTGGTCAGCGCCAGCGTGTGGCGATCGCGCGCGCCATCGCCACCCGGCCGTCGCTGATCGTGCTCGACGAGGCGGTATCGGCGCTCGACGTTTCGGTGCGCGGACAGATCCTGGACCTGCTGCTCGACCTGCAGCGACAGGAACGGATCTCCTATCTTTTCATTTCACATGACCTCGGCGTCATCCGTGCCATTGCCCATCGCGTCGCGATCCTCGACGCCGGCCGCATCGTCGAAAGCGGCGATGCCCGCGCCGTCATCGCCGACCCGCAATCGGCGATCGGCAAGGCGCTGGTGGCAGCGATGCCGAAACTGAACAGGGAAACAACATTATGACCACCGAAGCCGACGCAGCCAGAGCCGAGAAACTGTCGCGCGAGCTGGACTCCGCCTTCCGCAACCGCGCCGATCTCTATCGCCTCTTCCTCGACGAGCTGACCGCTGAGCTCGGCGCCGCGCAAGCGGAAGCGGTGATGATCCGCAGCATCGAGAAGCGCGGCCGGGAAGTCGCGGCCGCGGCCTTCGCCGGCTTCGGACCCAATGACGCGCCGGCGATTGGCGAAGCCTTTCTCGCTGTCAGCCCGGACGGCGGCCGCATGTATCCGACCGATGTCGATCGCGGCCCCGACCACATCGCCTTCAAGGTGAAGCGCTGTCCGCTGAAAGACGCCTGGGTCGAGGCCGGCGTCGGCGAGGACAAGCTCGCCACGCTCTGCCGCATCGCCGGCGCCTTTGATCGCGGCCTGTTCGAAGCGACCGGCGTGCGTTTCGCCAATGTCACCTGGACGCCAGGGCATGGCAGTGGCTGCTGCCACATCGCGCTGACCAATCGGGACGCTTAGCCGGCTACGAGCCCGCTTAAGCAAAGACGTGCAGCTCGCCGCCGGCTTCGTCAATGGCGGCGCGCAGCTCCGCCTCCGGCTCCCTGTCGGTGACAACGTCGGAAAGCTCGCTCAGCGCGCACACGCGCTCCAGGCTGCTGCGGCCGAACTTGTCATTGGTGACGACCAGCATCGCCGACAGCGACCGTGCCATCATCGCCCGCTTCACCGCCGCCGCGCCGGAAATCGTGTCGCTCGGCCCGTCGCCGTTGACGGCCGACGCACCGATGATGGCGATATCGGCATTGTAGCGGCGAACGAATTCGACGGTATCCTCGCCGAGCACGCTGGCTTCGCGGCTGTCATAGGTGCCGGGGCAAAGGATAACGCGAAAACTCGGATTCGCGCCGGTGACGGAGGCGATGCCGACCGAATTGGTGATGACGGTCAGATCCCGCCGCAACTGCGAGAGACTGCGCGCCACCTCGTAAGTCGTCGAGCCGCCATCGATCATCACGATGCGGCCGTTCTCGACCAGGCCGGCAGCGCCACGTCCGACGCGGGCGCGCTCCTCGACCAGCGTGAGCCCGCGCTCGGAAATCACCGGCTCCGACGTCATCAGCGAGATGGTCGCCCCGCCATAGGTGCGGTTGATCAGCCCGGCATCGCCGAGCTCGATCAGGTCGCGACGGATGGTCTCGCCTGCCACACCGATACGCCGCGCCAGCTTGGAGATACGGATCGAGGCCGAGCGCCGCACCTCCGACAGGATCAGCTCATGGCGTTCTTTCTTGGTCAGCCGGCTCGGCTCGATATCCATGGTCGCCCTTCGCGGGATTTCGTTCCCGGCGTGGGGACATTAGCCATGCCAGGGACAGGAAGCCAGCCAGAGCGATTCATTGTTTCACGGAAACGATGAACCGCTCTATCCCTTTGTTCGACGCAATTCCGGACGGAAAACCGTTTCACACTTTTCCTGGAATTGCTCTAATGCCTGAGCCGGTCGCGCATGGCGTACCACAGCATGCCGAGCACATAGAGCGGCCCACGCAACGCCGTGCCGCCCGGGAAGGGCAGCGGCGTCAGCGTCGAGAACAGGTCGAGCCGTGAGGCATCGCCGGTGATCGCTTCCGCCAACAGCTTGCCCGAAAGCGTCGACAAGATGACGCCTTTGCCGGAATAGCCATGCGCGAAATAGACCTCGCCATAGTGCCCGACATGCGGCAGCCGCGACGTCGTCACCGACACCAGTCCGCCCCACGCATGGTCGATCCGGCAGCCGCGCAATTGCGGAAAGGTCTTTTCCATATGCGGCCGCACGAAGCCGGCAATGTCGGCTGGCGGCGACGGCGTATAGCGCTCGCCGCCGCCGAACAGCAGCCGGCCGTCGGCCGACTTGCGATAGTAGTTGACCACGAACAGCGTGTCGGACACCGCGACATCGGCCGGGATGATATCGGCCTTGCCATCCAGCGGCTCGGTGGCGACGATATAGTTGCCGACCGGCATGATGCGGCTGTTGACGCGCGGCTCCAGCCCTTGCAGCAGCGCATCGCCGGCCAGCACCACATGCCGGGCGCGGACAGAACCCTTGTCGGTATGGACGCGGATCGATGGTTCGCGTTCCAGCCGCACCGCGACCGAGTTCTCGTGGATGACGACACCTGCAGCGGCAGCCGCGCGGGCAAGCCCCAGCGTGTAGTTCAGCGGATGCATGTGGCCACCGAGCGGCTCGAAAACCGCGCCTTGGTAGGGTGTGTTCACCTTTTGCCGCGCCTGCGCCGCCGAAAGGATCTCGACATCGGTGAACTTCATCACCTTGGCGAGGCACTCGGCCTCCGCCTCGAAATCGCTGAGATCCGAGTTGTTGACGGCGCCGACCAGATGGCCGGTCAGGCGCAGGTCGCAATCGATGGCGTGGCGCTCGATGATGTCGAGCACCAGCCCGCGCGCTTCGAAGGCGAGGTCGAACAGCGCCTTCGCCCGCTCCGGCCCGAACGTCTTGACCAGCCCCCTGGCGCCCTTGCGCAGGCCGGGAATCATCTGGCCGCCATTGCGGCCCGAGGCGCCCCAGCCGATCTTGCCGCCTTCGAGCAGCACGACCTTCAAGCCCCGCTCGGCGGCATGAAGCGCTGCCGACAGGCCGGTGCAGCCGCCGCCGACCACCACCAGATCGGCTTCGACGTCACCCGCAAGCGCCGGATGGTCCGGCGCCGGACTGGCGGTGGCGACATAATAGGATTTGCCGATATCGAGACCGGCATTGAAACCTGTTGAACGGGTTGCCATGGTCACACCTTGAGCAACAGATGGTCGCGTTCCCAGGACGTCACCACGCTCTGGAACAGGTCGAGCTCGACGCTCTTGACGCGCAGGTAGGTCTGGAAGAAATCCTCGCCGAGTAGCGCCCGCACCGGCTCGCAGGCGGCCAAACGGTCGAGCGCTTCCTCCATTGTCTTGGGCAGGTTGCTGCGGCTGCGATAGGCATTGCCGAAGGCCTCGGGCGAGCGGGCAAGCTTCTCCTCGATGCCGAGATAACCGGCGATCAGCGAGCCGGCCATCGCCAGATACGGGTTGGCGTCGGCGCCAGGCAGCCGGTTCTCGATCCGCCGCGCGGCGCGTCCGCCCATCGGCACGCGCAGGCCGCAGGAGCGGTTGTCGTGCGACCACTCGATGTTGGCCGGCGCGCTGTGGTTCGGCCGGATGCGGCGATACGAATTCACATGCGGCGCAAACAGCGGCATGATTTCGGGGATGTATTTCTGCAGGCCGCCGATGAACTGCGAAAACATCTCGGTGTCGTCGCCATCCTTGCCGGCAAACAAAGGCTCGCCCTTCTCGTCGACGATCGACATGTGCAGATGCATCGAGCTGCCGGCCTGCGCCGCGATCGGCTTGGCCATGAAGGTGGCGTGCATGCCATTCGCCTGCGCGATCTGGCGCGCCAGCCGCTTGAACAAGAGCACCTTGTCGGCAAGCGCCAGAGGATCGCCGTGCAGCAGGTTGATCTCGAGCTGTGCCGTGCCGGATTCGTGGATCAGCGTGTCGAGCGGCAGACCGGCGGTCGCGGCATGCTCGTAGAGGCGCCGCGTCACCGCTTCGAATTCCTCCAGCGCCTGCATGTCGTAAGGATGCTGCACGCTTTCCGGCCGGCCGTTGCGCCCGACCGGTGCGGTCAGCGGCCGGTCCGGATCGGGGTTGGGCGCGGTCAGGTAGAATTCGACTTCCGGCGCCATCACCGCGCGCCAGCCGCGCTGGCGGTAAAGGTCGAGCACCGTCCTCAGCACGTGGCGCGGCGAGGCCATCCAGGCGCGGCCGTCCAGGTGGAAGGCGTCGGCAAACACATAGGCCTTGCCGGGGTTGCCAGGCGCTGGGCACAGCGTGGAAATGTCCGGCACCATGCGCATGTCCGGGTCCGAATAGGCAAAGCCCTCGTCGATGGAACCGGAATAGCGGCCGTCGATGGCGACGAGAAAGGCGCTGCTCGGCAGATAGAGCGCCCGGTCCTCGAGTGACTGCAGGAACTTGGCCGTCGGCAGCGCCTTGCCGCGCAGCACGCCGTTCACATCGGGCACGAGGCATTCGACCTCGCTTACCGCATGCGTCTTCAGCCAGTCTCGCGCGTCGGCGCCGCTGGAAAGGGAAGTGTCTTGTTTGTCAGGCATTGATCATGTCCGTACGAAGAGGAATCGCTTCGGCGGGCATGTCCGTTCCGGTGGGGCGTTGTCGAGGCTGCTTTATCCGAGGAACGGACGCCCGCCTGATGACCGGCCAAGCGGCCGGATCGAGCGGCGGGAGACCCCTTCGGTCCAACCGTCGCGAACGACGTGCGAACCGACTTTCGTCTCCTCGGCGCGTTGCAGATTCTCGTGCCGGCAGCAGCGCATGATCAGCGATGACCCGTCAAAACGCAGGTCTTCATGGCCGTGTTTGAGAACGGTCGGCCAATCAAAACAGAAATACCGGCGATGAAATCCATGTCACGTCTCGTTGATGGATATGGTTTGACCGATCATCCAGCCAGAAGCAAGTGCGCATGTTGCGAGCTGCTATCGTGGACCGATGGCCTCGGCTCAGCCGATGCTCTCGCCACCATCGATCACCAGCGCCTGTCCCGTCATGAAGGACGAGCGATCGGAGACGAGAAAAAGGATCGCCTCGGCGATCTCTTCAGCGCTCGCCCAGCGACCCATCGGGATTTTGGTGCGCACATAGGTCTCGATCGCACCGCGCCCGCCCATCTGGGCGATAAAAGGCTCGTTGAAGGGCGTGTCGACCCAGCCCGGGCAGAGCGCATTGACGCGTACATTGTGCCTGGCGTAGTCGAGCGACATCTGTCTGGTCATCGCCACCACCGCATGCTTGGACGTGGCATAGGCGATCATCTCGCGATCATAGAAGACGCCGGAATTGGACGCGGTGTTGAGGATGACGCCGCCGCCCTGGGCAATCATCGCCGGCATGGCCGCCTTGGCCGCGAGGAACTGCGCCCGCACATTGATCCGCCAGGAGGCATCCATGCCGTCGGTGCCGACTTCGGTCAGCGTGCCGCCGACCTGGATGCCGGCATGGTTATGCAGGATATCGATCCGGCCGTATTTGCTGAGCGTCCCGGCAATGAGCGCCTCGATCGCCTTGTCGTCATTCACATCGGTAGCCATCGCCTCGGCCCGACCGCCGGCTTCGCGGATGTCTAACGCAGCCGCCTCGCCAGCCATCGGATCCCGGTCGGCGATGATCACGGCGGCCCCTTCGCTCGCCATGATCATGGCGCCGGCACGGCCGATGCCGGAACCAGCGCCCGTCACCACGGCGATGCGATCTTTCAAAATCATGGATTTGTCTTTCAAGGCGATGGCTTTCGGCGACCGAGCTGCCATTGTGCGAGCAGCACGAGCAGGACCGATGCGGCGAGCACGATCGTCGCAATGGTGTTGATTTCCGGCGTCACGCCGCGTCGGATCGAGGCAAAGACATAGATCGGCAGCGTCGTCTGCGCGCCGGCGACGAAGAAGGCGATGATGAAATCGTCGAAGGAGAAGGTGAAGGCGAGCAGGAAGCCGGCGATCACCGCCGGCATGATCTGCGGCAGCACGATCGAGCGGAACGTCGTCAGCGGCGTGGCATAGAGGTCGCTGGACGCTTCGACCAGGTTGCGATCGAGGCTCGCGTGCCGCGTGCCGACGATCATCGTCACCAGCGCCATCGAGAACAGGCCGTGCGCGGCGATGATCGACCCATAACCGAGCGACAGCCGTGGCGGCTGGTCGCCCGGCCAGAGCGACGCGATGAACGGATTGACCACGCCGAACAGTTGCACCAGCGCCACCAGCGTCGAAATGCCGATGACGACGCCCGGAACGACGATCGCCGCGCCGAGCAGGCTATCGAAGACCGCCCGCGTCCGCGCGCCGACCCGCTGCAGCCCAAGCGCCGCGGCCGTACCGCAGAAGGCGGCAAGCAACGCGCTGGTGGTGGCGATGAACAGGCTGTTCTTCAGCGCCTCGACCAGGAACGGGTTCGACAGTGCCTTGCCATACCATTGCACGGAAAAGCCGGTGAACTCGCTGGCGTGCTGGCCGGCGTTGAAAGAAAACAGCACCACCAGCGCGATCGGCAGGTAAAGGAAGGCAAAGACGGCAACGACGAAGGCGCGCATCAAATCAGGTCCACACGGCGAGCGCCCGACAGCCGGGTCGAGATGCGGTTGGCAATGACCAGCACCACCACCGAGACCGCCACCAGCGTGATGGCGATGGCCGATCCGAACGGCCAGTTGCGCGACTGCAGGAAGAGGTCGACCAGTGCGTTGCCTATGAAGAACACCTTGCCGCCGCCGAGCAGCGTCGGGATCAGATATTCGCCGAGCAAAAGGATCATCACCAACGAGAAGCCGGTCATCACACCTGGCAGCGACAATCTGAGCGTCACGCCAAGGAAGGTCGACAAGGGCGTGGCGCCGAGATCGGCCGAGGCTTCCAGGAGCCGTCGGTCGAGCCGCTCGAGGCTGACATAGATCGGCAGGATCATCAGCGGCAGATAGCCATAGACGATGCCGAGCAGTACGGCGCCCGGCGTGTTGATCAGCCTGAGGTCTTCGATGCCGACATAGGCGAGCAGCGCCGGGATACCGCGCCCGCCAAGGATGTACATCCAGGCATAGGTGCGCATCAGAAGGCTGGTCCAGAACGGAATGACGATCAACGCGAGCAGGATCAGCCGCCAACGCTCCGGCGCGCGCAGCGCCAGATAATAGGCGACGGGATAGGCGACGAACAGGCAGGCCAACGCTCCGACCGGCGCCAGCACCATAGTGTTCCAGAAGGCGGTCGCCCGCGCCGGCAAATTGGCGTATTGCGCCAGCGTGAAGGCCGCCTGGTAGCCGCCTTCGGGCGCCCGCTCGCCGACACTGAAGATGGCGATGGCGACGAAGGGCAGGACCAGGAAGACGACCAGCCACAGCGTCGCCGGAGCGAGCAGCAGCGCCGTCACGAGATTCTTGCGAAAGAGACTGCCGCGCATCGGGAAAGCCACTCCGGGACCGGCGGGCATTTGTCCTCCGGTCGCATTGTCTGGTTCGGGTTTGTGGCCGGTGCCGCTCAAGCCGACTTGAAGCGCGCCATCAATTCGGCGCGGCCCGGATCGGTGAGCGTCGCGGCGGCGCCGAACTCGAGGGGTTTCAACAGGTCCGCGGCCGGATAGAGGATCGGATTGTCCAGCACCTCCTTCGGCAGCAGCGCGTTGACGCGGGCGTCGGTCGAGGGCGCGCCATTGGCGAGATGCTCCTTCACCGCGACCTTGGGATTCATCAGATAGTTGAGCAGCGCATAGCCCGCCGGCTTGTTCGGCGCATCTTTCGGGATGGCATAGAAGTCGGTCCAGATCTCGCCGCCTTCCTTGCCGAGCACATAGGCGATCTCGGGAATGTCGCGATGCAGCTGCGCGCCGTCATTGGTCCAGCACATCGTCATCCAGGCATCGCCGGCGCGCATGCCCGGCTGATAGTCGCTCGACACCGCGAACAGATGCGGCTTGACCTTGATCAACAATTCTTCCGCCTTGGCCAGTTCGTCCTGCTTCAGCGAGTTGAACGAATAGCCATAATATTTCAGCGCATTGCCGATCGTGGTCAGCTGATAATCATGCACCATGGTGCGGCCGTCGGCCTCAGTCATGGCCGTGTCCCAGAACTCCTTCCAGCTCGTCATCGGCTTGGTGAGCTTCTTGGTGTTGACGGCAAAGCCGGTCGTCCCCCAGTTCTTCGGCACGGCGTAGATTCTGCCGTCGATGGTGCCTTCGGCGGTGAAGCGGGCATCTTCCTTGCTGCCATCAAAATTGCCGAGCTTGGCCATGTCGAGCGGCTCGATGATGCCGAGCTTCTTGTAGGTCGAGATCGTGTAGTTGGTTGGCACGAACAGGCTCCAGCCCGAGCCGCCGGCCTGCAGCTTGGCCAGCATCTCCTCGTTCGAGCCAAAGACATTGACCTCGACGGCGACACCCGTGTCAGCCTTGAAGTTCTCGAATGTCTGCGGGTCGTGATAGTTCGGCCAGGTGGCGATCGACATGCGGTCGCCAAGGTTCTCGGCGGCAAAGGCCGGCGTCGGCATGATGCCGAGCTCGCGCGCCATGACCGCGGTGGCGACACCAAGGCCGGTGAGGCCAAGGAAGTCGCGGCGGCTGATCGAGCCGCGCTTCAGGCGCATCAGTTGATCGACGAATTTCTCGGGGCTTATCGGCAGTCCGTCACGATAGGATTTCGGCATGTTGGTCTTCCCTCTGGTTGGTCCCGTTATTCTTGGCTTCCGGAAACGCCAGCGGCGCTCCGGCGGCAAAGCCGATGGCGACGGATTCGCCCGGCTTGAACAGGTTGCCCTGGCCGATGATGTGGTCGGCCTTGGCAAGCAGTGATCCGATACCTTCAACCTCGATCGCGTATTCCGCGGTCGAGCCGAGGAAAATCCGGTTGCGGACGATGCCTGTGAACGCGCCGCCGCCGGGTGCGGAGAGGCTCAGCGATTCCGGACGCAGGCTGACCGACACGGCCTCGCCCCGGGCGAGCGGTGCCCGCTTGCGCGCCGCAATCACCGTGCCGTCGGCAAGCGATACATCGACGAGATCGCCCGAAATGCCGACCACCTTGCCGCTCAACAGATTGGTCTTGCCGACGAAATCGGCGACGAACAGATCGGCCGGCTCGTCATAGATCTCGCTCGGCTGCCCGAGCTGGACGACGCGGCCGCCATTCATGACGCAGACGAAGTCGCTCATCGACAACGCCTCTTCCTGGTCGTGGGTGACCAGGACGAAGGTGATGCCGATTTCGCGCTGCAGGTTCTGCAGTTCGATCTGCATGTCGGTGCGCAGCTTCTTGTCGAGCGCCGCCAGCGGCTCGTCGAGCAACAGCACGGCGGGCTTGTTGACCAGGGCGCGGGCCAGTGCGACGCGCTGCTGCTGGCCGCCCGACAATTCATGGATCTTGCGGCGGCCATAGCCGGCGAGCTGCACCATGGCGAGCGCCTCGCCGGCCCTTGAGGAGATCTCGCGCGACGACAGCCTGGGTCTCGCCTGGCGCAGCCCGTAGGAGATGTTTTCCTCGACATCCAGATGCGGGAACAGCGCATATTGCTGGAACACCATGTTGACCGGACGCCGGTAGGGCGGCGTTCCGACCATGTCGCGGCCGCGGATCAGCACCTGGCCTTCGCTCGGCTGCTCGAAGCCGCCGATCATGCGCAGGCACGTCGTCTTGCCGCAGCCGGACGGTCCAAGCAGCGCCACGAAGGCGGATGGCGGGATGGCAAGGTCGATGCCGCTGACGGCGGTGACGGCGCCGTAGCGCTTGGTGACCGCGCGAAACTCGATATCGGGCACTGCAGTCAAACCACGGGCTCCAGCGACAGGGTGAGGCAATTTCCTCGACGCTATCAGAGCCAATAGCGGCTAGTATATACCTCGCAGGTGGTATATTCAGCCGATTTTATCGTTTAGAGGGGTATAGTTTGGCGACGTCCCGCAGCGACGACTACAACGCTCTGGCAAGCGCCATCGCCGCGACGCGCGAGGCCGCCGGTGACCATTTCGGCAGGGCGATCGTCGGTTGGCTGCGCGGACATGTCGGTTTCGATCACTGCGTGATCTTCGGCTATCGCGGCGCAACACGCCCGCCGCTTCTGTTCGAGACCTTCTCGCCGACCGAAAGCCACATCTTCGTCGCGCTGTATCAGGAAGGGCCCTATCTTCTCGACCCGTTTCACCACGCCGCGGTCGAGCGCAAGGAGGGGTTCTGGCGTATGCGCGAGCTCGCGCCGGACCGCTTCTATGCCAGCGAATATTACCGCTCCTATTACAGCCAGACGCGGCTGGCCGAGGAGGTCGGCTTCTTCGTGCCGCTGGCCGGCAAGGATGCGCTGGTGCTGTCGCTGATGCGGCTGCGCACTTCGGGGCCGTTCGGGACCGCCGACGCCAGGCTGCTGCGCGACATGGCGCCGGCCGTGATCGGTTTTTGCAAGCTGCGCTGGCCGGCCCTGCCGGCCGACGAGATTGTCGCCCCACCCTCCGGTGAGCCCATCGCGATGGCCAACGAGATGGATCGCACGCATATCTGGAAGAGCCTGTCGCTGACGTCACGCGAGAAGCAGGTCGTCGACCTCGTGCTCCAGGGCCACTCCACGGAATCGATCGCCAGGGCACTGAGGATCGTGCCGGGAACCGTCAAGGTTCACCGCCGCAACATCTACCGCAAGCTCAAGATCAAGTCGCAGGCCGGCCTGTTCGCGCGCTTCGTCGAAATCATCGACGCGCGCCTCGGATAACCCGCCTCAAGCCAGTTCGAATCGTTCCACGGCCCGCATGATGCCGCGCAGTTCGGCGAGGCCTTTGAGGCGGCCGATCAGCGAGTAGCCGGGGTTGATCTTCGTCTTGCCAATGTCGTCGGCAAGCAGGTGGCCGTGGTCGGGTCGCATCGGGATGCGCCAGTCGGAGCGGCCTTCCTTGCGCCGGCGCGCCTCTTCCTTCATCAGCGCCAGGATCACTTCGGCCATGTCGGTTGAGCCTTCCAGATGCTCGGCCTCGTAGAAGGAGCCGTCCGCCTCGCGCGTCACGTTGCGCAGATGCGCGAAATGGATTCTTGGGCCGAATTCCCCGATCATCGCGACCAGGTCATTGTCGGCGCGCACGCCGTAGGAGCCGGTGCAGAAGGTCAGGCCGTTCGATGGGCTGTCGACCGTCTCCAGGATGAAGCGTGCATCGTCGGCGGTAGAGACGACGCGCGGCAGGCCGTAGAGCGAGAAGGGCGGATCGTCGGGATGGATGCACATGCGCGCCCCGACTTCCTCGGCGGCCGGGATGATCTCCTTCAGGAACCAGGCAAGGTTGGCGCGCAGCTCCGCCGGGCCGATCGCCGCGTAATCGGCGAGCGCGTCGCGCATCGTGTCGCGGTTATAGGTGCGTTCCGTGGCCGGCAGGCCGGCGATCAGATTGCGCTCGATCTTATCGATGTCCTCGGCGCTGAGCTCGTGCAGCCGCGTCTCCGCTTCCCTGAGGCGCGCCGGGCTGTAGCTCGCCTCGGCATTCGGCCGCTTCAGCACGAAAACATCGTAAGCGGCGAAGTCGAGCGCATCGAAGCGCAAGGCGTAGCCGGTGGTCGGCAGCCGGTACATCAGATCGGTGCGGGTCCAGTCGACTACCGGCATGAAATTGTAGCAGATGGTGGAGATGCCGGCCTTGGCCAGCGACCGGATCGTATCCCTGTACCAAGCGGCGTAACACTCACGCTCCGGTGTGCCGGTCTTGATCGAATTATGGACCGGAATGCTCTCCACCACCGACCAGGTCAGCCCCGCCGCCTCGATGATGCGCTTGCGCTCGAGGATGGCCTCCAGCGGCCAGGCGCTGCCGTCATAGATGTTGTGCAGCGCCGACACGATCCCTGTCGCGCCGGCCTGCCTGACATGGTCGAGCGTGACCGGATCGTTTGGGCCGTACCAGCGCCAGCATTGTTCCATGATTGTCCCTTCCGTGATTGCCAGCGACCATATTGTCGGACGGCAATGGCCGTCAAATCGACTGGGCGCGGCAAGATCGCGGACCGCCTGGGGACACCTGCCCTGCCCTCCCTTGCAGCGGCGCGCGTTAACCGTCTATCGTGCGGCTCCAAGAACTGCTGCCCAAGTATCGCGGCGGCGGATTGAACGGCGCGACAGTTTTCAGGACGAATGAAGTAACGCTTAGCCAATGATCGACAAATCGCAATTCGGACTGACCGCTGTCGATAGCGCTCCACTGCATGAGAAAGTCTATCTGGAGCTCGTGCGGGCGCTGATGTCGGGTCAGTTGCAGCCCGGTCAGAAACTGACGTCGCGCAAGCTCGCCAAGGAGCTCGGCACCAGCGATATGCCGGTACGCAGCGCCTTTACGCGGCTGCAGGCGCTGCGGGCGCTGAGCCCGATGCCGAACGGCAGCGTCGAGGTGCCGCTGATCTCCGCCGAGCGCTTTCAGCAACTGACCGCAGTGCGTACGATCCTGGAAGGCACGGCGACCGAACTCGCCACCAAGCGCATCAACGGCAACAATTTGCGCGCCATCCGCCGTCACTGCGCCGAGCTGACCCAGGCCGCCCGCAGCGGCGATATCGACGACTATCTGCGCAGGAACCACGACTTCAAATTCTCGATCTACCGCCATTGCGGCAACGAGCAGATGATTTTCCTGATCGAGACGGTGTGGATGCAGGTCGGTCCATTCCTCAGAAACCTGCGCGTCGGATTCGAGGACGATCTCGCCGGCATTCTCGGCATCGACTATCACGAGGAGGTGGTCGCGGCGATCGAGGCGGGCGACGGCGATCGCGCCCGTTCGGCCATCGTGCGCGACATCGACGAGGGCGCGACACACATCCTCGGCCAGGTGAAGTTCCCGCAATTGCGCAACTAGAGCGTTTCACCGTTTCACGGAAACGGCGAACCGCTCTATCTCTTTGTTTTGTCGCAATTTCCAGACGGAAAACCGCTCACACTTTTCCTGAGATTGCTCTAGGGCCTGTTGAGAATCAGCGTGAGTTGATGACGGATGCGCAAGCGTAGATCATTGCGCTGAAGTTTCG